>CANQPD010000011.1 GCA_947625655.1 uncultured Dysosmobacter sp. | reverse complement strand
ATCGGTAGTAAATTCGGTTGTCCATATCCGCGAAAGTGCCTGTTTTTCAAGGGTTTTCAGAGATAATCAAGGTTGTTATTGTAATATCCGAAATATAAACATAGACCCGTTCATCATTCTCAAATATGCTGCATTTTTGAGAAAATCTTTGATGCTGTATCCCTGAGGATTAATACACTCAATCCTCACTCAGACATAGGAAAACTACAAAATACCATTGCTCAATTTGAGAACGAAAGTGAATTTCGTGATAATCGGAATTATGCACTTTCGTTGGAAAGCGCCAAAAAAATAGATTACATATATCAACACTTATCTTCTCAACAGAGTGTTGCGGATACTACCAAACAGGAACTTATTGACTGTACTAAAGAAGTCGCCACCTTTACAGAAGAAATCAAGAAAATTGAAACAGAATACCAGCAAAACGATCGTATGGATGATGCATTATCGAGATACTACGAATTGCTTCAATCTATTACTACCAAATTGCGCAACCAACCAGAAAATCAAATCGATGCTCTTATTTGCTCTTTGTATTGTAATATTGCACTTTGTCAGTCAAATTTAGGAGATGCAGAAAAGGCATTCAAAAGTCTGAATACTATTTCTGCACCGGTCGCTGCAGATAGCAAAACATATCATTTTGTCTATGCATCCATTATTATTCAGCATACCCTTTCCTCTCAATATGATGTTGCCGAACAACATTTGGATCGAGCGTTAGAAATCGACGATGCATATGATGAGTCATTAAGTGAATGCCTTGTACTGTTGAATAATAATCCTACCGAAGACGAAAAAGTAAAAATTTTCTGGCTCATAAGCGATCTTTACCTTCTAAAAAAGGAACCGGATGAAAGCTACGATTGGGCAAAAAGGCCCACGATTTAAAATCAAATAATCCTTATGACCAAAGTCACTCTGCATTTTTTGGACGGTCTTTTCGTAGCGGACATCACGAAGGTTTTGCAGCAGTATTGGAATACAAGCATACACACCCTATTGTTGTCGATTGGATACAGGAGTTTAATATCAGCGAAACCAAAAATCCTTTGGAATCTATCAGCCAACAATTAGAAAAACATTTTCCGGATCAAAAAAATCGCCAAGAGCAAGAGCGACAAATTGCCTCACAATACAAGCAGGGCATTATACCTATCAACGTTCTACTTAAATACTATAACGATGATTGGTGGAGACTTTTTCAATTTGCAGCAGAAAACAGACTTATTGTTTCGCATGGGAATATAAAACGACTTAAACTTGAGCAAAAACTCATAGGCGATCATCTAGTAGTAGATGCTCAAACGCTGATTATTTTGGCGCATTATGATTGTTTAGCTTCGCTGCAAAGTATTAAACACGTACATATCACATTTAGTTCTGTGTCCACATTACAATACCAACATCTTTCTTGGAATTATCCGCAAATGCAATCACTGATGGATTGGATTCAGTCATCGAATAACATAGTTTATGAGGCCGACGGATTCATTCCAGAAGATGAAATGTTAGAGTTCTTTTCGAAAGATTTTATCGCCGGATGCAATGTGGCCCGAAAGGAAAAGATTCCGTTCCTGTACTCAGATGTATTGGCTGTTACATTCCAAATGATTTCCAAAGACAACCCGCTTGTTGATATCGATTTCATCAGTATTCCGGCATTGTGTAATTGTCTGGAAGAAAATCAAAAAAGCCAAAAGAACCAGATGCTTTACCGGCTTCTAAAGGGTTGCACATTTATTAGCTTTAATGCTGACACCATACTTGAACAGATTATAACTCATAAGTTTAATGTATCCGCAGATTTCCTAAGTCCATTTTTAATCTGCAAGTCGGATTATGATATGGAAAGCTTTGCTATTGTATATTTACAAGCAATCCATAGGCTAAACGACGTTCATGAAGATGCCGCTATTTCGCTTGCTAAAATTATACTCGATGATACTTTCCGCGTGTGGCGCAGAGGAACATATTATCGAGAAACTGCGAAGAATTATGATGATTCACAAGCGCTCGAGAAAGCGACCAGGATACTTCATTATGTACGTACAGTTTTGGCGGGAATTAAGGAAATCTTTCCGAATGATGCAGAAAAATGGCAGCAATATACTGAGTTGAAAAGTATTGTCCTAAGAGAAGTAAAAGAAAAAACGTAAGGCAAAAACAATTTTTATTACAGGATTAAATAAGCCCAGTAAGGCAAGGACATCGGCGGTAGATGTCCTTGCCTTACTGTTTGCTGAATTCCTATAGTGTAATGCACAATATTTATATTCAAAGGCAATTTAACTCTCTATTAAAATTTTCCGTTGATTAAAGGGGTTAACTCGTGATATTATATCTATAATCAAGGAGGGGTAAGCATGAAATATCAAGAACTCTATAATGAATATTCTGTGCTCCTATACTCTCAAACGAAGTTGAAGCAACGCTTAAAATCTATTCCTAGAGGATATATCACAACCAAAAAGATTGCTGGTAAAGAGTATCACTATTTGCAGTATACCTCTTTTGGTAAAAAAAGAAGTGAGTATCTCCGCGAATCCGAAGTGGCATCAGTTCGCAGAAAACTATTTGATAGAGAAGCACTAATTAAAGCGATCGAGGAGAATAGTGCCAATCTCGATAGGTTGGAAAAAGCAGTCAAGATTTTAGACGAGCAGCTCAGTCGTACGTTTTTCTTTTTACGGCAGTGTGCTGACATGGATGCACTACCAGTTTCTAAACGAGAGAAAGCGCTCTCTTTTGCTAAAGCGATGACTTCTTTGGAGGGCCTCCCTGCCAAAGAACGCACTGAGGAAAACCTTCAGCTATGGGCCAAAGGTGAGAAGTCCTTTGCTGACTTTTATCTTCCTGCGTTGCAGGATTATCGTGTGATGGAGGTATCTCGATGAAGAACAACTGGCACAAAGATCCGTACCTCTATGACGATGTCCCAGTTCTAAAAAATATCCCGGGAGTCAAAACCAGCGAGGAGCTGAAACGCATCGAGGGCGATCTGACACGGATGACCATGGGGATCGTCTATGCTCAGGAATATCCCAAATTCAACACCGATACGCTGTGCCAGATCCACCGCACAATTTTCGGCGGCATCTATGAATGGGCCGGCGAATTCCGCACCATCAACATCATGAAGCGCGAAGACGTCCTGGGTGGTGATACGGTCCGTTATGCTCAGCCGGAGAACATCAAAAAGCAGTTGGATATGTCATCTAAGGAGATTTCGAAACTCAAATATTCGGAAGATCCCAAGACGCTGCTGTTCAAAATCGTCCGCATCACTGCGGCGATTTGGCAGACGCATCCCTTCCGTGAGGGTAACACCCGCGCCGTGATTGCTTTCTCTGTTTTGCTCGCCGCAAAGATGGGCATTGAGCTGGACTACGACTTGTTCGCCGAACACGCAGCCTATGTGCGAAATGCCCTGGTTTGGTGTACACAGGGGATGTACTCCAAATACGAGTATCTGGAAAACATCTACTATGATGCCGCCGGCCTGCTGGATGATGAACCGGAAGCTGAGTTGGCAAAGGCCAAGGACTATTCTGTTCTCGGTGATTACCATGTTTCCAATTATCAGGAGCAGCCCCATGTCTACGCTGACAGCAATGACACCGAACAGCCGGAATAAACTATAACAAACAGGAGAGCCTTTGCACTTAAGTGATGCAAGGCTCTCCTTAATGTTTGGAAAAATAATTTTAAGAAAAGTTATATCGGGTGTCCAAAATCCACCTCCTCCATCGTATTAGTGTAGATGAGAGGAGGATATTTATGATTACGGAAGAAATGCTGCGCAAAGCAGCTGCAAGATCATGTGAGATCTATGTAGCGCACCTCGAAGAAGGCTACGATCCTCAAAACCAGCATGAGTTTTCACCGGAATTTGAAAAACGTATTCAAGACCTCATAGATGGAAAGATGCCAGGGCGTTTGAATGCACTCCGCCGCTTTATCAAGAGACTGCTGCACCATCTGCGCGTACCAAAACGGCAATAGAAAGCCTTTATTGCCGTTTTGGTACGTGATTCTCCCTCTTCAGGGCGAAAATCAAGCCTCGGCAATTCCGCCTTCTTGTAATGAAAACTGTATAACTTTCATTACAAAACAGGCTTCAACCACGAACATTAAGATTCTGTTGAGCGAGACAACTTGAAAAGAACAGGGTGCTTCGCTCCTCCATATCAAACATCATTGCCGCAAGGTGAACACACAGACCGCCGGCACCGCAGGCGCAGAACATATCCTCGATTTGATGATCCTCGGACAGGGTGATCTCTGCGCCGATGCGCTCTCCATCAAGATCGCTGAATTCCCCGTTGAATTCGTAAGTAGTACTCGGTTCCACTTCAAAGGGCCGGATGCTCTCACAATACTCTTTTACATAGGTCAAATCTTCCGCAGAAAGCTGAGTCAAACATTCTTTGATTGTCATATTCCATTCCCCCAGTTAAATTTTTTTGAGCAATTCCGCATTGCCCACTTTGGTGTCATATTCAAGATGGGCGTACAGGTCTGCTGTGGTTTCCAAGGTGCTGTGTCCCAACCACTGCTGAACCTCGATCAGCGGCACACGATTTTGGACCAGTACCGAGGCGCAGGTATGTCTCAAATCGCGCAAACGGATCTCCCGCAGACCGTTGTCGCGCAGAAACTGCTTGAAGCACTGGGTAAAATAGTTGGGCGCGATGGGCTTGCCTTCCCGGTTCAGGCAGATGTAGTCACTAGCAGGTGCGGAGTTTTCTCCATAGCGGGAAACCTTCAAATCCTGAAGCATCGTATGCACCGCATCCGGCATGGGAAGGGTCCGATAACTGGATTTCCGCTTGAGTACATCCCGCCCCAAAGCAATGTCCTTTCCGTCAACTGTCCCAACAACTCTGGTGTGCTGAATGGCAATGGTCTTGTTTTCCAAATCAATGCTGCGCCATTGAAGCCCCAGCACCTCGCTGCGGCGCAGGCCGTAGAACACTGACAGGGTAACCGGCACGAACATCCAATGCCCACGCAGCTTGTCCAGCAGCAAATTGACTTCTTCTGCGGAGTAATGGGCAGGCAGATACTTTTGCTTTTGCGGCCGCTCCGCAATCTCGGCCACATTGCGGTTTACCAAGTCAAGCCGGACGGCATCCTTCAGCGCCTTATGTATATTGGCGTGATGATGGATCGCAGTGTTAGGCGACGCTCCCTGTTTCTGCAGATAGGTATAGTACGCTTCCAGATCTGCGGCCCGCAATCCGGCCAGAGTAATCTTCCGTTCCCGAAAGTACGGACAGATACAGTTTTCAATGACAGATCGGTAGCCTCGGTAAGTAGTGGGAGACACCTTTCCTTCCATTCCGGCAAGCCACTGCAGCATATAGTCAGAAAAAAGTAGGCTGGCCGGGCCTGTCCTATGATAGAGATCGGTGTGCTGCTGTCTTGCCTGTAACAGCATCTCTTCCGCGCGGCGTTTATTCCCCCGTACGGGCAGGTGCGTGGCGATCCACTTGGATCTCCGCTTTCCCGTTTCATCATGCAGATTCAGCACGATGTACCAATGGCCTTTCCTCTGTTGCAAATGACCGGCAACCATGATTTAATCTCCTCTCCTTACGCCGATTTTGAATGCTCGGCGTCGAAATTATTTCTGTTCGATTGCCCTTACAGCGCACCGTAAAATACCATCATCTACACACCCGGTCACCATGTACCGCGGAGCCCTGTTGTACGCAGCGGACTCAAAATCCGACGCGCACCACTGCAAACGGGTTCGAGTCCATTTTGCAATCCCTCCGCAAGCCATTGCCGCCTCTACATTTCAGCCGCTCAGCAGATTTTCTGTTTGAAGCGGCATTTTTTCTGGATTTTGGCCAATTCTCTCGTATTTTCTCTCCTACTTTTTAGTGGGTGAATCAAATCAACCATACAGGCACCGTTCAACTGCTTACATTTGGTAGGCAGTTGTTTTTTGAGCAGTTATGCCGGTCGTTTTGATAGCTTGTCTTATAAAAGTGTCCTTAGATACCATCAAGGGTAATGGTGCCCTATTATTTTCATCTCCGCAAACCCTTGCAAATACTAACTTTTTTCGCCGGGTGTCCTAATGGTGCTGCAGCATGGGGACTGGTGCCGTCCACCACGGCGCAGCGGATCTCCGGCAGCACTACGCCGTCCAGGGAATCCGGGTCGCCGGAGCACCACAGGTACTCCACCGCCGTCCCCGCCTGTTCCATGGCGCGGCCCACCTCCCGCATGAAGGTATTCTTCCCCACGCCGGGGCCTCCCTTCAGCACCATGAAATCATATGTATCCTCAATGTCCACCATCTGCGGGAACAGATTCTGAAACCCGTCGCCGCTGTTGGCTCCTACAAAAAAGTTCGTTACCTGTGCCATGACACCGTCTCCTCCAAATCCGATTTCACTGTCAGGCTATGCCAAAATAACTTGGCCTGACAGTGCTCCTCCCAAAAATTTCAGCCGCCGCCCAGGAAATTTTATCCAAGCAAAAATTCATAGTGAAATCCATGGAGCTTTTTGGTATAATAAGAAAAATGTCGAATCGAATGAGGAGCTATTCATGGACGAGCAATACACACCCATCATCAGCGAGGAAGAACGGGCCGCCCGCCGGGCCAGCCGGGCTGAGGCCCGCAGGCGGAAACAGCAGGAACTCCGCCGCAGGCGGATGAAGCAGCTGCTCCCTGCCGCCGCTTTTTTGCTGATCCTCGCAGTGATCCTTCTGGTGCGGAACGGCGGCGGGAAGCAGGAAACAGAAACGCCGGAGGCCCAGGCCACCCCCATTTCCGCGCCGGCTGTCATCCCGGAGGAGCCGGAAGCGCCCTATGCCGCCGCTGAAACCGCTTCCACCGTCCATCTGAGCGACGGCATCAACAGCGGCTACGCCGTGGTGATCGACCTTCAAAGCGATACCATTCTGGCGGAAAAGAATGCCCGCGCCGTTATCAGCCCCGCGTCCATGACAAAGATCATGACCCTGCTGGTGGCCGTTGAAAACCTGAAAAGCCTGAGCGACACGGTGAGCATCACCATTGAGATCACGGACTATTGCTATGTCAACGGCTGCAGCGTGGTGGGCTATGAGATCGGCGAGACCGTCACCGTGCAGGAGCTGCTGTACGGCACCATCCTCCCCTCCGGCGCGGACGCCTCGCTGGCTCTGGCCGCCTATGTGGCCGGCTCCCAGGAGGCTTTCGTGGAGCTGATGAATCAAAAGGCGGAGGAATTGGGCCTTTCCGAAACCACCCACTTTACCAACTGCGTCGGCATTTACGATGAGAAACACCACTGCACCGTCTATGACATGGCCATGATCCTGAAGGCTGCCATGGACAACGACCTGTGCCGTCAGGTGCTCTCCGCCCACACCTATCAGACCGCCCCCACGGAGCAGCACCCGGAGGGCCAGCCCCTCTCCAACTGGTTCCTGCGCCGGATCGAGGATCACGACACGGAACAGGCCGTCCGGGCGGTGGGCGCCAAGACCGGATATGTGGTCCAGTCCGGCTCCTGCGCCGCCAGCTGGGGCGAGGATGACGCAGGAAACCGCTACATCTGCGTCACCGGCGACGCCAGCAGCAGCTGGCAGGCCATTTTCGATCATGTGACGCTGTACGGGGAATACTGCAAATAAAAAGACAGCGCCCCGGCATTGCCGGGGCGCTGTCCTTTTCCTGTCCAATTCTGTCCAAATCGCGCAAGCCGCCCTGTGCAAAGAGGCCCTCTTATAAAAACACCTCGTTCTCCCTTGGCTCCTGAAAACTCCGCTCCAGCATGGCTACATGGGAGAGAAACGCCGGATCGTCAAAATACTTGGCCCCCTTGGTGCATTTGCGGACGCAGGCCTGACACTTGATGCAGGTCCCGGGCACGCTGGATACATCCCGCGGGTCGATGGCCCCCATGGGGCACACCCGGACGCAGGCGCCGCACTTGGTGCATTTGGCAAGCCGCGTCCTGGGCCTGGCTTTCAGGAAATTGACAGGCGCTCCGTCGATCCCCTTGGGAACGTAATAGGGCGCGTCCGGGTCCCCGGGGACCTTCACCGGCTCCGGAACAGCTGACAAGGTTTTTACCTTGTCAGCTATCTTTTTAGCGAAGGTCTTCGCCTCAAACAGATCGCTCCAGCCGGGGCGGCCATAGGCCAGCTCATCCGTGAAGGCATGACGCCCCACGAACGCCCCCGCCGCCACGGTATGGAACCCATTCCTCTCCAGGACCGCGCACAGCTCCGCAAGGGAGTTGTCGTAGCTCCGGTTGCCGAACAGCACCACCGGCACCGCCAATGCGCCGCCGCCCGCCAGCTTTTCCCGGAAATCCGGCAGTATCTTATTGGGCATCCGTCCGGCATACGTGGGCGTACCCACGACAACCAGGTCATTTTCCGTAAAGGTATATTCCTTTTCACGCTCCGCGGGCTTGGTAAAACGCACCTCCTCCAGCGGCAGGCCCAGCTGGGCCTCCAGCTCGGACCCGATAGTGGCCGCCACCTTGCCCGTGGTGCCGGTGGCGCTGTAATACAGCGCCCAAACCTTGTTCAATTTCATATCCTTTTCCCCTTTTGCGGCGGCAGGCGCCTGGGAATCCCGGGCGCCTGCCGCATCATTCAAAGTGAAAAATCCGATTCCTTCAGTTTTTCGGTATCCAGTGCCGCCGGACGGGGCGGCACCCGCTTCAGCGGGTCGTACTTGAACGCCCTGCAGTGATGCTCCACCGGCACGATGCCCCGCTTGACGCAGGCCACGTCCCGCTCATTGATTCTCTGCCCCCGCTGGCAATAGGCACAGCGAGGTTCCATTTTCCGAAACATCATCTGATCTCCCTCTTCTCCTGCGCAACACAAAATCTAATTTTCCATTATAAGCAGTACAGCTTGACGGTCTCGTCCGCCACGGTGGCCTTCACCTGGGTGATGGGCGCTTCATAGCTGTCAATGATCCTGGTGGCCATGGGATCCTCCACCTCTTTTTGGATGGTCCGCCGCAGGTTCCGGGCGCCGTAGGTCCGGGAGTAGGACTTTTTCGTCAGGAAAGCCACCAGCGCGTCGTCATAAGTGAACGCGATGCCCTTTTCCCGCAGAGACGCCGCCAGCTCATCCAGCATGATGCGGGCGATGCTCTGGAAATGCTCTTCGCTCAGGCGGTTGAAGGTGATGACCGCGTCCACCCGGTTGATGAACTCCGGCCGCAGGAACTGCTGCAGGGCCTTCATGGCCCGGTCCGCGTCCTGCTCCTGCTGGGTGCGGCCAAAGCCCACGGTGCCCTCCTTGGTGGCGCTGCCGGCGTTGGAAGTCATGACGATGATGGTGTTCTCAAAGTTGACCTTCCGGCCGTGGGCATCGGTGATCTCGCCGTCGTCCAGGATCTGCAGCAGCACGTTCAGCACGTCGGGGTGGGCCTTTTCGATCTCGTCGAACAAGATCACGGCGTAGGGCTTCCGGCGGATCTTCTCCGTCAGCTGGCCCGCCTCGTCATAGCCCACATAGCCCGGCGGGGAGCCCACGATGCGGGAGACGGAGTGCTTTTCCATGAACTCGGACATATCCAGCCGGATCAGGGCGTCCGGGGTGTTGAACAGGTCGCCGGCCAGCTGCTTCACCAGCTCCGTCTTGCCCACGCCGGTGGGGCCCACGAAAATGAAGCTGACGGGCTTGTGCTTGGGGCTGATGCCCACCCGGTTCCGGCGCACGGCGGCGCTCACCGCGGCAATGGCCTCGTCCTGGCCGATGATGTGTTCTTTCAGCCGGCTCTCCAGCTGGCTCAGCCGCTGGAACTCCTGCTCCCGGATCTTGGCGGCGGGAATTTTTGTCCAAAGCTCAATGACGTGGGCCAGGTTTTCCATGGTCAGCTGGGGGTCGCCCTTTTCGATCAGGGCGTTCAACTCCGTGGTCAGCTGGAGCTCCCTGCTTTTCAGGAAGGCCATGCGCTCGTAATCCGGCTCGGCGCCGTCGGCGGAGGATTTTTCCTCCAGCATGGTCCGCTCTTTCTCGTAGTCGTCCAGTTCCCGCTGAATCTGCATCCGCCGGGAGATGTCCGGGTCCTTCAGGTTCACGTCGGAGCAGGCCTCGTCGATCAGGTCGATGGCCTTGTCCGGCAGGAAACGGTCGGTGATGTACCGCTCGCTCAGCAGCACCGCCTGGCGGAGGATCCCATCGGAGATCTTCACGCCGTGGAACTTCTCATAGTTGGGGGCCAGCCCCTTCAGGATCTTCACAGAGTCCTCGATGGAGGGCTCGTTCACCGTCACCGGCTGGAAGCGGCGCTCCAGGGCGGTGTCCTTTTCGATGGATTTGCGGTACTCATTGAAGGTCGTGGCGCCGATGACCTGGATCTCGCCCCGGCTCAGGGCGGGCTTGAGGATATTGGCGGCGTTCATGCTGCCCTCAGCGTCGCCGGCGCCCACGATGTTGTGGACCTCGTCGATCATCAGGATGATGTTGCCCAGGCGCTTCACCTCGTCAATGAGACCCTTCATCCGGCTCTCAAACTGGCCCCGGAACTGGGTGCCCGCCACCAGGGCGGTGAGATCCAGCAGGTAGACCTCCTTCTCCCGCAGCTTGAAGGGCACGTCGCCGTCCGCGATCCGCTGGGCCAGCCCCTCGGCGATGGCGGTCTTGCCCACGCCCGGCTCGCCGATGAGGCAGGGGTTGTTCTTCTGGCGGCGGTTCAGGATCTGCACCACCCGCTCGATCTCCTGTGTCCGGCCGATGACCGGGTCCAGCTTGCCGTCCTTGGCCTTTTGCGTCAGGGAGATGCAGTAGTTCTCCAGATACTTCCGCTTGCCGTTTTTCGGGTCCTTGCGGTCCTTCTCCCGGCGGTCCCGGGCGCCGCCCTCCTCAGAGGACGTCTCCCCCTTGGCCGCGTCGCCGCCGGAGAACAGCCGGTTCAGGAAGGGGAAGGTGGCGGTCTTGCCCTCTTCCTCCTCGTCGTCCCCGTCTCCGCCGCCGGGCAGGTCCTCC
The DNA here is from genome assembly GCA_947625655.1 of uncultured Dysosmobacter sp. Classification (GTDB taxonomy): domain Bacteria; phylum Bacillota; class Clostridia; order Oscillospirales; family Oscillospiraceae; genus Oscillibacter. The sequence continues at coordinate 75,910 of CANQPD010000011.1, read as the reverse complement.
ACATTCTCCACGCCGCTCATGGCCTGCATCATCTCACTGCTGAGAGTCTCCAGGTCCTCATCGGAGATGCCCATGCGCTTCATCATGTCATCCACCTGGGGCAGGCCCAGATCCTTGGCGCACTTCAGGCACAGGCCCTCGTTGACGGTCTTGTCGCCGTCCATCTTGGAAATAAACACCACGGCGACATTTTTCTTGCATCTTGAACAAAGTGTAGGCTGCATTGTATACCTCCAGAAACTCAGGCGGGCTCAGCGCCGCCTTCATTGCAGAAACGACAGTACGCTCAACGGCGTATGCGTCGTAAATATGCGAAAGATGTGGGCCTCCGTCCAGGGTGTCTCCTCAAAGGACATTCCCAGCTGCCGCGCGGCCCAAACCGCCAGAAACAGCAGCAGCGCCCCCTGGATCAGCCCCAGCAGTCCGCCGCCCAGGGCGTTCATGCCGTGCAGGCCCGGCAGCTTCAGCAGCAGATCCATGGCCTTTGCCAAAACGTGCAGCAGGACCAGCAGCGTCAGAAACGACAAAATGTACAGCACACCGTAAATGACGGACTGGGCGATGCTCTCCACCAGGGCCGTGGCCAGGGACACGCCGGTGTCCCGGATGGTCTCCCGGGTGCGCTGGGCCATGGAATCCCGCACCGTCTCATCCAGCCCCAGCAGCGCCAGCAGGTCTTCGATCTCAAAATCGTCTTCCCCTTCCGGCGTCTGCGCGCTCTCCGCCTGGACGGCCATGGCCTCGTCCACCTGCCGGGCAATGCGTTTGCCGATCACCGGCGCCACCAGCCTGGCCGCGGGGCCGGAAAAGGCGGCCGCGATCATCCCGGCGCCCACCAGCGCCATCACAACGATGAGCAGCCCCGCCAGCGCCCGCAGCAGTCCCCGCCTCGCGCCATAGGCCGTGAAGCCCACCAACAGAATGACCACAATTGCATCTATTATAACAGGTGTTGTCAAAGTTTCCTACCTTTCCGCGTGTAAACGTTTTGTGAACTCCCTAAAAATTTCTGGGCTTTATGGAAGGAACAGCCCCGCGCTCTCAGCGGAGAGCAGCAGCGCCGAGCCGTCCGTCCGCACCAGGATCTCCTTGGCGTAGCCGGTTCCCTGCAAAGAGGCGTATACCTGCAGATCCTGGTTGTAGACGATCAGCCGGTCCGCGTACAGCACCGCCAGATACCGGCCTGCCGCCGAGACGCTCAAGACCTCTTCATTCACATCCAGGCTCCCCAGCTCCGCTCCCGCTGCGTCCACTGTCACCAGACGGCCCACGCTGCCGGATTGGTAGCGGTTCAGCAGCAGCACGGCAAAGCCGTCGCCGGAGAGGTCATAGTCCCGCAGATAGGCGCCGCCATAAGAATAGGTGGCTGTCACCTCTCCCTTCGTGTCGGCAAAGGTCAGGCAGGTGTCGGACACCGTGGCCAGCGCTTCTCCCTGCTGTCCAATGGCCGCCACAAGTCCATCGGAGATATCGTAATCCGCCATGGGCTCCACCTCTCCCGGCTTCGTCAGGTCATAGAGCACCACATTGCTGACAAACACGCTGTCCTCCTGTCCCAGCGTCACCGCCGCCAGAGCGGTGCAGTCGTCCGCCACATAGGCGTCCGTCACAAACCGCCGGGAGGATCTGAATGTAAACACCAGTTCCGCGTTTTCATTATAAACGCTGACGCAGCCCTTGACATTCCGCTTTTCCGCTGTCACCGCCAGCCAGCCCTGTTCATTCAGGGTGGCGGCGATGAAGGGCTCCTCCTCGTCGGCGGTCAGGCTCATCACCTGGCCGCTCTCATCCACCACATACAGCGCCGTGCCGCCCACATCGTAGGCCACGGCGCGGCCGCCGCCCCGGCTCAGCGCCGGCGCGGCCATGTTGACGGAGGTGGACCAGATCTCGCCGCCGTCCCCGTCCAGAAGGCGGAGGCTGGTCTCCGACAGCACCACCAGGGTCTCCCCCAGCGCCGCGAAGCGGTTCTGGGTGGAGGCGTCGTACTCGTAGTACGCCTCGCCGCCCACCTTTTCCACACTGCCGTAATTCAGATACCGGCGCAGCACGTCAAAGCCGGTGCCGTCCCGGTAGGCGGCCAGCAGCACCACCGCCAGCACGGCGGCCAGCGTCAAAAAGAACACCAGGAAGCCCCGCAGCCCGCGGCGCTTCTTCGGCTTCTCCTCGCCGTCGTCGTCATTCCAGATGTCTTTCGTCGTATCAGCCATTTAGTCGCTCGTCCTCATACCAAAGTCTCGTCAGATACAGTCCCCCGGGCGGCACCGTGGGGCCCGCCAGGGTACGGTCGCCGCTCTCCAGGATGGCGGGGATGTCCTCCGGGCGGAATTTGCCCTCCGCCGCGTAGAGGACGGTGCCGGTGATGGCCCGTACCATGTTATACAAAAAGCCGTTTGCGCAGACCTTCAATTCCAGCAGGTCGCCGCTGCGGGTCACGTCGCACCAGTAGACGGTGCGGACAGTGGACTTGGTCTCCGTCCCCACACTGCGCACCGCCCGGAAGTCGTGGGTGCCCACAAACTGGCGGGCCGCCTGGTCCAAAAACGCCTCGTCCAGCCGCTTGGGGTAGAAATACGCCCGGTTGACATAAAACGGATTCTTGATCCTGGAGTTGTAGATGCGGTAGGTGTACTCCTTCTTGATACACGAGCCGATTGCGTTGAAATCCTCCGCCACCTCGAAGGCCTCCCTCACCGCGATGTCCTCCGGCGTGTGGGTGTTGACGGCGAAGGGCAGGCGGTCGATGGGGATGCGGCTCTCGGTGCGGAAATTGGCGATGTAGTGCTCCGCGTGGACGCCGGCGTCCGTCCGGCCGCAGCCCGTGAGATGCACCGGCGCGCCGGTGATCTTTGTCAGGGCGTTTTGCAGCGTCTCGCAGACGGAGACGGCGTTTTTCTGCACCTGCCAGCCGTGATAGGCGGTGCCGTTGTACATCAGTTTCAAGGCGATGTTGCGCATAGTCACTCCTTATTCGGGCCAGGCCACGGTGGGACGGCGGGACAGCGGCACGTCCTCCGTTTGATCCCATTTCATGGCGCGCTTTTCAAAAATCGGAAACTCATACCGCAGGCCAAAGGCGTCCGTACAGGCGTAGCGCAGCCGCATACAGTCCCCCTGGACGCAGTCCAGGCCGACACCGTCCAAAATCTCCCCGTCCACTTCCACACGGCTGTTGTCCGGCATCTGCCGCCCGGTGAATACCAGCGTCCCGTTCCGGTAGACCCGGAATTCGCCGTCCGACGCCTGTGCCTCGTCTCCCGCCGTGTCCATCATGCCAACGCCCCAGTCGCACTGGTAAAACAGCTCCGACTGGCTGCTGAAGTGCCAGGATGTGCCGCCATAGTCAAACCGCAGCGGCAGCAGCTCCGCCACGGAGTCGCTGCTGAACAGCACCGTGTCGTCCTCCAGCCGCAGCTCCAGTCCCATCTCCAGGTCCAGGGGGAATGTCGCCGTCATTCCATATGTCCCGTCTTCATTCCGGCGGAGACAGTCCACTTTCCATGCCAGACGGTATGGCTCACCAACCTGGCAGAAGCCGATTCCCGGGCTATAGTCATCTTCATCCGGAAGTTCCGCCACGATATCCACGGTGAGCCTGCGGTTCTCCGTATCCACCGACGCGTTGGCAAACCGGACGGAGGGCGCCGGCCTGCTCTGCGCGGCCTGTACCGTCTCCAGGGCGGCCTCCGCCTCGTCCAGGCGCTCCGTCAGCGCGTCCAGGGCCTGGCGGCTGTCCGCCAGCTCCTCCCGCAGGCCGCTGACAACAGTCCACTGCGCCGCAGCGGCGATCAGAAGGACAATGCCCAGCGCCAGGGACAGCATCTGCGTCCAGTTCTTTTTCATGCCGGATCTCTCCTCTCTCTTCCGCCGCTCACACGGGCAGAATGTCCACAATCTCCAGCTCCGGGCGGTTGAAAATGCGGGGCACCTTGGTGCTCTCCCGGGCCAGTCCCCGGCTGACGATGAAGGTCGTGCCGTCAAAGTCGTACCGGCCACCGGCATAGGTGGGAAACAGCCCCTGGTGGGGCGCGTACAGTCCGTTCAAAAGGCCGGGTATCCGCCACTGCCCGCCGTGGGCGTGGCCGGACACCACCATGTCAAAAGGATAGGCCAGATAGGATACGATCCGCTCCGGCCTGTGGGCCAGCAAAACTGTAAAGGAATCTCCCGTCACAGCCTCTCCAACCGCTGCCAGCTGCGCATCACTGTTCCCGGAGTCCGGGTCGTCGATGCCGCAGAGGCTGATGCTCTGCCCATGGATCTCCAGGGACGCACACTCTCCCTGCAAAACCGTCACGCCCAGCTCTTCCATGCGCCGGAGGACCCGCTCCGTGTCCGCGATCCACCACTCGTGGTTTCCGGTGACATAGAAGCAGGGATACGCTTCCGCCAGTCCGGCAATGGTCGTCCAGGCGTTCTCCTCGGGCATCTCGTCGTCCACGATATCGCCTGTCAGCAGCACCGCGTCCGGTTTTTGCGCGTCCACCGCGTCCAGCAGTGTCCGCTGGCCGCCGCCGTAGGCGCAGCTGTGGAGATCCGACACCACCGCCAGCCGCACCGGAGCCGTCACCTTGTCTGAGACGATCTCGTACCGCACCACCCGCAGCCGCGCGTCAAAGGCCGCCGCCAGCAGCAAAAGGGCCAGCAGCGCCAGCAAAATCAAGCAAACCCGTCTCCTGGTCATATCCCCAAAATTCCTAATTCCTGATTTCTCATTGTTCAAAGCCCAAACCGCCCCAGCACGATGACGCCGACAGTGATGACGGTGCCCGCGCCCAGCGCCACCCAGTCCCGGCGCTGGTACTGCAGTACGTGGAGCTTTGTCCGGCCCTCGCCGCCGTGGTAGCAGCGGCACTCCATGGCCGTGGCCAGCTCGTCCGCCCGGCGGAAAGCGCTGATGAACAGCGGCACCAGAATGGGGATCAGGGCCTTGGCCTTTTGAATGATGTTCCCGCTCTCAAAATCCGCGCCCCGGGCCTTTTGGGCGGACATGATCTTGTCCGTCTCCTCGATCAGCGTGGGAATAAAGCGCAGGGCAATGGACATCATCATGGCCAGCTCATGGACCGGCACACGGAACTTTTTCAGGCCGTTCAACAGCTGCTCCAGGCCGTCTGTCAGGCTGATGGGGCTGGTGGTGTAGGTCATCAGGAAGGTGCCCATGATCAGCAGCATGATGCGCACCACCATGAACACGGCGTTGCGGATGCCGGTGTCGGAGATCCGCAGGATGCCCCACTCCACCAGATAGCGGTCGCCGGGGGTGAAAAACAGGTTCAAAACGCCGGTGAAAATGATGATGAACAGCACCGGCTTCAATCCCCGCACCAGGGCCTTCAGCCCCACTTTGGAGATGCGCACGCACACCGCCAGACACAGGGCCATGATGGCATAGGTCACCAGGCCCTTGGCGCAGAACAGGGCGATGATATACAAAACCACCAGCAATATCTTGGTCCGGGGGTCCAGCTTGTGGGCCAGGGTGGTGCCCGGAAAATACTGGCCCAGAGTAATATCTTTCAGCATACGGCGCCGCCTTTCCGAAGGGCCAGCAGCTCCCGCTCCAGCGCCTCCACCGTGTAGACAGCGGGGTCGATGTCCACGCCCCGGGCCTTCAGCGCCATGGCGACACGGGTCACCTGGGGCACGTCCAGCCCGGCGGTGATCAGCTCGTCCGCCCGGGCAAAGACCTCCGCCGGGGCGCCGCTCATCAGGATGCGGGCGCCCTTCAGCACCAGGATCCGGTCCACGTTCTGGGCGATCTCATCCATGCTGTGGCTGACCAGGATGATCGTCTTGTGCTTGTTCCGGTGGTAATCCCGGATATTCGCCATCAGGTTCTCCCGTCCGGCGGGGTCCAGGCCCGCCGTGGGCTCGTCCAGGATCAGCACCTCCGGCTCCATGGCCAGCACGCCCGCCAGGGCCACCCGGCGCTTTTGCCCGCCGGAGAGCTCAAAGGGGGACTTGTCCATCTGATCGTCCCGGATACCCACCAGACGGGCGGCCTCCCGGACGCAGCGGTCCAATTCATCCCCGGTCTTGCCCTGGTTGGTGGGGCCAAAGGCGATATCCTTGTACACGGTCTCCTCAAACAGCTGGTACTCCGGGTACTGGAACACCAGGCCCACCCGGAAGCGCACGTCCCGGATCTTCTTCGGCTCGGCCCAAATGTCTTTTCCTCCCAGCAGCACCTGGCCGTCGGTGGGCTTCAAAAGGCCGTTCAAATGCTGGATGAGGGTGGACTTCCCGGACCCGGTGTGGCCGATGATGCCCAGAAATTCCCCCTCCCGTACATCAAAGCTCATGTCCTCCACCGCGCTGCGCTGGAAGGGCGTCCCGATGCCATAGGTATGGGTCAGGTTTTTGATCTGCAGTATCGGTTCCAAATCGCTTCGTTCCTTCCGTCAGTTTTCCGCCAGGGCCCTGGCAATGGCGTCGGCGCACTCCTCCACCGTCAGCGCGTCCAGGGGCACGTCCAGGCCGTCCTTCCGCAGGCGGTCCAGCAGGTCCACGGTGTCCGGCGTGGTCAGGCCGATGGCCCGCAGGTCCTCCACCTGGGTGAAGACCTCCTTGGGCGTGCCGTCCATCACCACCCTGCCGTCGTCCATGACGACCACGCGGTCAGCCTCCTCGGCCTCATTCATATGATGAGTAATGAGGATCACGGTGATGCCCTTCTCCTTATTTAACCGATGGACGGTGGACAGCACCTCCTGCCGCCCGATGGGGTCCAGCATGGCGGTGGCCTCGTCCAGCACGATGCAGTCCGGCTCCATGGCGATGACGCCCGCGATGGCGATGCGCTGCTTCTGGCCGCCGGAGAGCAGATGGGGCGCGTGGGTCACGAATTCGCTCATGCCCACCGCCGCCAGGGCGTCGTCCACCTTCCGGCGGATCTCCTCCGTGGGAACGCCCAGGTTCTCCGGGGCGAAGGCCACATCCTCCTCCACCACGTTGGCGACGATCTGGTTGTCCGGGTTCTGGAACACCATGCCCACCCGCTGGCGGATGGCCAGTAGCAGGCTCTCGTCCAGGGTGTCCATCCCCTCCACATACACCTTGCCGCCGGCGGGCAGCAGCACCGCGTTGAAGGTCTTGGCCAGGGTGGACTTGCCGGAGCCGTTGTGGCCCAGCACCACCACGAAGCTGCCCTTTTCAATTTCCAGGTCCACCCCCCGCAGGGCGTAGACGGGCTGCCCGCCCTCGTCCGCCGGATAGGTGAAGCGGAGTTCTTTTGTCTCAATCATAGTTGACATAACATTTCTCACTTTATGTAACAGAGTTCGCTTTCACCCAAAACCGCTCCGCAAAAGCCGGCGCGGCACGGCGGAGCAGCCGCCACAGCCAGAAGCCGCAGAGGGTCCCGAGGGTGTTCAGCATCAGGTCGTCGATATCAAAGGCCCGGCCCACCAGAAGCTGCCAGCACTCGATGAAGCCCGTGACGCACAGGCCCGTGACAAGCGCCCTTTTCCAGGTGTACTTCTGCCCGTAGGGGCCGATGCCTGCATCGGCCCGCAGCATCGCCGGGAAAAAGCCGAAGGGCAGGAACATGACGATGTTGCCCAGCAGCGTATACAGCAGCACGCCCTCTGATGCAAAGGTTTGAAACGGGACGAGATTCACGTCCCCCATCCAGAAAAACGGTTCCGCCCATCCCCAGCGCAGCACAGCGCTCAGGTCAAAACCCCATGGCGTCAGTGTCAGCATCACCATGCCGCCGCAGAACATCCAGAAAAGTGCCAGCATGGCTTCCCGCAGCCGGGGACTGACCAAACCGGCAGCTTTCAGGCGTTGACGCCGCCAGGGATACAGGCAGCCATACAGCGCCAGCGCCGCCAGAACACCGGGCAGCATCCGAACAAGATACCGCCATGTCATCCAAACATAACGCATCATGCAGCGTTCTCCCGAGCCATTACTCCGAAAACCACCGTCCGGTGGCCCCGCAGGGCAGGGCCAGCCCCGTCGACCTGACGGGCAGGCCCAGCTCGTCCCAGGTGCAGCGGCCGCCGTACTTGTCCGCCACCAGGATATTCAGCAGATATCCCAGCACCGAGGGGGCCAAGCCGGTGGTGTAGGAGTTGATGAGCACGAACAGGGGCTTGTCCGACAGCACCCCGGCGCACAGCTTCACAAAATCGTACAGGTTGTCCTCCAGCTTCCACACTTCACCGCCGGGGCCCCGGCCATAGCTGGGCGGGTCCATGATGATGGCGTCGTAGGTTTTGCCCCGGCGGATCTCCCGCTCCACGAACTTGGCGCAGTCGTCCACGATCCAGCGGATGGGGGCGTCCTCCAGGCAGGAGAGCCTGGCGTTCTCCCTGGCCCAGGCCACCATGCCTCGGGCCGCGTCCACATGGCACACGCTGGCTCCTGCCTTGGCGCAGGCCACCGTGGCGCCGCCGGTATAGGCGAACAGGTTCAAAACCCGGATGGGCCGCCCGGCGGAGCGGATCTTGTCCATGGCGAAGTCCCAGTTCACCGCCTGCTCCGGGAACAGGCCCGTGTGCTTGAAGTTCATGGGCTTCACCTGAAAGGTCAGCTCGCCGTAATGGACCTTCCAGCTCTCCGGCAGGGCCTTTTTCTCCCAGTGTCCGCCGCCGGTCTGGCTGCGGAGATACCGGGCGTCGGCCCGCTTCCAGGCGGGGTCTCTGCGGGGCGTCTCCCAGATGGCCTGGGGGTCCGGCCGCACCAGAAACTGCTTGTCCCAGCGCTCCAGCTTCTCTCCCCCGCCGCAGTCCAGAAGCTCATAGTCCTGCCATTTATCCGCAATCCACATAGCCTGTCCTCCGTTTGCAATCCACATAGTAAATCATGTTATTATACCCCCTCTGAAGGCCGTTCGTCAATTCCAATTCCGGGCGCCTCCGTGAAAATCAAGGCGGCACAGAATAAAAAGGCCGGCTCCTGTCTGCCTGGGCGTGTAGACAGACAGGAGCCGGCCCCTTTGTTGTTTTCGAGGATTTCCACCAAGGGGTTTTCAAAGTCCCGGGCGGCGGTTTTCCATGATATCCGGGTCCATCCGGCGGGGGGCGTTTACTTCTGATCGCGTTTATTCTTTTTATAGAGAGGCTCGCCCGTTACCTCACGGAAAACCTGATCGGCCCACTCCTTGTCAAAGACGATCCTTCCATCCGCCTCATGGGCCGGGGCATTCTTTTTCTTGAGCATGGCGATGAACGCATCGTAGCCCGCCATGCGGCGCGTCGCGATGAGCTGCTTGATTTTCCCTTTTTCCAGAAAGTAAAAATTCCAGACCCCAGTTGAAGACTGATAGCAGATATCGAGCTTTCCCTTTTCTTTTTCGCTTGGAAGCTCCTCCCACCGGAATTCCCAGCGCTCTTGCCGGGACAGGGCAAAAATGACCGTTTCCTCATCGTAGAAAAAGCCGCAGGTGCCCTTATAGAACGTCTTCCAAAGCGTGTGGATACAGACGCCGGCGAACAAAGCAAACGGAAACAGCGCCGCGTGTTCATAACGCGCCACGGGGAGGATCGACAGGGCTATCACCCCGCAGCCTATGGCCGCCGCAATGGTAAGGACGCGGTTCGATGCGGACTGCACACATTTTTTCATCCCCTGATCACTCCTTGAAACAGATTTCATTCGCTTCGCCGTTTGATATATCGCTCCGCGAAGAGACAAAGACAAAAAAACAACGTGCAGCGGCCGACTGGTCTTACACGGCTGCGCTACACGTCGTTTCTCTCATTTTAGCAAGCATTTTCGCAAAAGTCAACAGCTCTCGCCATCCGGCGGCGCCGCGGGCCTTTACACCGCCGCTTCTTCCCTGGCAGCCTCCGCCGCAGGCGCTTTCTGCGCCTGTCCTGCGGCGTCTTCTGCCGCGGCGGTCCTCTCCGCCAAGCGCTCCCGGCCCACCGCCAGCATCAGCTTGATGCGGTTCTCCTGGTTGACCCGGGTGGCGCTGGGGTCATAGTCGATGGGGGTGATGTTGGCCTCCGGATACAGCTCCCGCAGCTTGTTGATCATGCCCTTGCCGCAGATGTGATTGGGCAGGCAGCCGAAGGGCTGGGCGCAGATGATGTTCTCGTACCCGGACCGGATCAGCTCCGCCATCTCGGCGGTGAGGAGCCAGCCCTCGCCCATCTTGTCGCCCTTGCTGATCAGGCCCTCGGTCAGTTTGGTCAGCTCGCTGAAGGGCAGGGGCGCGTGATAGCCGTTATCCTTCAATGCCTTGATGATGACCTTCTCCATGGTGCCGATATAGCCCAGGATCAGGTCGGAAACATGCTTTTCCAAAAAGTTGCCGCCGTAGAGCCGGGCGGTCTCCGAGGGGTTGTAGGCGCAGTACTGCACAAAGCCCATCAGGCCCGGCAGGTTGACCTCGCAGTCCTGGGTGGCCAGGAACGCCTCCAGGTCGTTGTTGCCCAGGGGGGAGTATTTCACATAGATCTCCCCCACCACGCCGACCTTGACCTTGGGCACCCGGCGGACGGGGATGGCGGCAAACTCCGCCGCGATCTTGGGCATGACGGTTTTCATCTCTTTCTGGGAGAAGCCCTTGCCCTGCCGGATCCAGCCGCAGATCTCGTCCAGCCACCTCTCCTGAAGGGCCGCCGCGTCGCCGGGGCGGGTCTCATAGGGCGCGGTCTGGGCCTTCAGCGTCACCAGCAGGTCGCCGTAGTAGATGGCGGCCAGGGCCATGCGCATGAAGGTCAGGTCCATGGGCAGGCTGTTGCCCTTCTCCAATCCGGAGAAGTTCAGACTCAGCACGGGAATGTGGCCGTAGCCCGCCTTTTCCAGGGCCTTGCGCAGCAGAAAGATGTAGTTGGAGGCCCGGCAGCCGCCGCCGGTCTGGGTGATGATGAGGGCGGTGTGCTCCAGGTCGTACTTGCCGGAGCCCAGCGCATCCAAAAACTGGCCGATGACCAGCAGGGCGGGATAGCAGGTGTCGTTGTGGACGTATTTCAGCCCCAGCTCGCTGACCTGGCTGCCGCAGTTGCCCAGCAGCTCCACCTTGTAGCCGTTGTACTCCATGGCCGCCGCCAGGATGCGGAACTGCACGGGGGCCATGTTGGGGATGAGGATGGTGTGGGTCTTCTTCATATCCTCAGTGAAAATGGGGTATTGCATCTCCATGCCGTCACGCCTCCTTCGCGCGTTTTTCGTCCTGCTCGTCCAGGGCGGCGAACAGGCTCCGCAGGCGGATGCGCACCGCGCCCAGGTTGGTGATCTCGTCGATCTTCAGCTGGGTGTACAGCTTGCCGCCGGCCTGCAAAATCTCCCGGGTCTCGTCGGAAGTGATGGCGTCCACGCCGCAGCCGAAGCTGACCAGGTGCACCAGATCCATATCGGGCTGGGAGCAGCAGTATTTCGCCGCCGCGTACAGCCGGGAGTGGTAGGTCCACTGGTTCAGCACCGTGGTGGGGAACTTCTCCACCCGGTTGGAGATGGAGTCCTCCGTCACCACCGCCGCGCCGAAGCGGGTGATCAGGGTGTCGATGCCGTGGTTGACCTCCGGGTCCACGTGATAGGGCCGGCCCGCCAGCACGATGATGCGGCGGCCCTCCGCCCGGGCCTGGTCGATGATGCGTGCCCCCTCTTTGCGGATCAGGGCCATGTGATTGGCATACTCGGCGTAGGCCGCGTCGGCGGCTCCCTGGACCTCCTTTTTGGAGATGTCGGGGAAGTATTTCCGCAGAATGGCGAAGATCTTTTTGGTGAAGTCCTTGGGCCGGTGGATGCCCACGTAGTCGTAGATAAACTTCGTGTCCCTGATCTCCGGGCAGTTGCCGGCGATGACCTCCGGATAATAGGCCACCACGGGGCAGTTGTAGTTGTTCTGCCCCAGGCCCTCGTCGATGTTGTAGGTCATGCAGGGGTAGAAGATGGCGTCCAGCCCCAGCCTGCTGAGGAACTGGATGTGGCCGTGGGCCAGCTTCGCCGGGAAGCAGGCGGTGTCGCTGGGGATGGTCCCCTGCCCCTTCAGGTACAGGTCCCGGCTGCTGAGGGGGCTGTGGTACACCGCGAAGCCCAGCTTCGTGAAGAAGGTGTGCCAGAAGGGCAGCAGCTCCCAGAAGTTCAGGCACAGGGGCAGGCCGATCTTGCCCCGGCGGCCGGGGACGGGCTTATAGCTCAAAATCAGCTTGCGCTTGTACTCGTAAAGGTTCCGCTCGCCGGTGTCCGCCTTGCCGGTGACGGGGCGGTCGCAGCGGTTGCCGCTGATGAAGGTGCCGCCATCGGCAAAGGTGTTGATGGTCAGCTGGCAGTTGTTGCCGCAGCGGCCGCAGACCTCGCTGCGGGTCTCCTGGGTGAATCCCGCCAGAGCCTCCCGGTCCAGCAGGGTGCTGGCCTGACCGTGGACGGCCTTGCCCCGGCCGTACAGCGCCGCGCCGTAGGCGCCCATCAGCCCCGCGATGTCGGGCCGGATGACCTCCACGCCCATCTCCTTCTCAAAGGCCCGGAGGACCGCCTCGTTGTAAAACGTGCCGCCCTGGACCACGATGTTCCTTCCCAGCTCCTCGGGAGACGCGGCCCGGATGACCTTGTAAATGGCGTTTTTCACCACGGAGATGGAGAGGCCCGCGGAGATGTTCTCAATGGTGGCCCCGTCCTTCTGGGCCTGCTTGACGCTGGAGTTCATAAAGACGGTGCAGCGGCTGCCCAGATCCACGGGCCGGTCGGCGAACAATCCCAGCTTGGCGAACTCCTTCACGTCGTAGCCCAGGGCCTGGGCAAAGGTCTGGAGGAAGCTGCCGCAGCCGGAGGAGCAGGCCTCGTTGAGGAAGATGTTGCTGATGGCGCCATCCTCGATCTTGAAGCACTTCATGTCCTGGCCGCCGATGTCGATGATGAAATCCACGTTGGGCAGGAAGTGCCGGGCGGCGGTGAAGTGGGCCACGGTCTCCACCACGCCGTAGTCGGCGTGGAAGGCGTTTTTCGCCAAGTCCTCGCCGTAGCCGGTGGTGGTGACGGAGGCCACATGCAGGGCCGGGTGCTCGTCGTACAGCTTCTGCAGGACCTCCCGGATCAGGGGCACGGGGTTGCCCAGGTTGGGGCGGTAGTCGGTAAACAGGATGCGGGCGTCCTCGTCGATGACCACCAGCTTGACGGTGGTGGAGCCGGAGTCGATGCCGATATGCACCGGGGCGGCGTAGTCCGCTCCGAAGGGCACCCGGGGCACCGTGGCCTTGGCGTGCCGGGCCCGGAACGCCTCGTATTCCTCCTGATTATTGAACAGGGCGGGCTGGCTGCGGTAGGTCTCGGAGGCCCCATGCTTTTGGAGCCTGTCCGCCACTTCTGTCAGGTCAAACGCCTGGTCGGAGTAGAACGCCGCGCCCAGAGCCACGAACAGCAGGCTGTTCTCCGGGCAGGTACCCTGGACCCCCAGGGTCTTGTCAAAGCTCTTCCGCAGGACGCTGGAGAAGGTCAGCGGCCCGCCCAGATACAGGACATTGCCGCAGATGGGCCGCCCCTGGGCCAGGCCCGCGATGGTCTGGTTCACCACCGCCTGATAGATGCTGGCGGCGATGTCCTCCGCCCTGGCCCCCTGGTTGATCAGGGGCTGCACGTCGCTCTTGGCGAACACGCCGCAGCGGGAGGCGATGGTGTACGTCTTCTCCGCCTTCTGGGCGGCGGCGTCCATCTCGTCGGCGCTCATTTTCAAAAGGGTGGCCATCTGGTCGATGAACGCGCCGGTGCCGCCGGCGCAGGAGCCGTTCATGCGGACCTCCGTGCCGCCGGTGAGGAACAGGATCTTCGCGTCCTCGCCGCCCAGCTCGATGATGCAGTCCGTCCCCGGGGCCAGCTTGTTGGCGGCCACCCGGGTGGCGAAGACCTCCTGCACGAAGGGCACGTCCACGCTGTCCGCCATGCCCATGCCGGCAGAGCCGGAAATGGCCAGCTCCGCCCGGCCGCCGGGAACATACCGCTCCGCCACCCGGCGCAGCAGCTCCTCGGACTTTTCCAGGATATGGCTGAAATGCCGTTCGTATGTACTGTATAAGATGTTGTCGGCGTCGTCCAGCACCACGCACTTGATGGTGGTGGACCCCACGTCAAGACCCACTTTCAACGTCTTTTCCTCCTTCAGGTAAACGGTTACTCCGTCATTTTCGGCGAATAACCACAAGATGCCACATTAGTTGGTATCATACTCTTTTTCGACGAAATGTGCAATCGGAAAAGTCTGGCCAAGCTGTAAAGAAACTGTTAAGAAAGTGAAAACTTTCTGCCCTTGGCCTTTTGTTATTTTTATGATATACTTGTCCCAATCATACCGAAATGAGGGATTCCCATGGAAACTGTTTTGATGCACACCTGCTGCGCCCCCTGCTCCCTGAGCTGCATCGACCCCCTCCGGGCCGAGGGCATCGAGCCGGTGGCCTTCTGGTACAACCCCAACATCCACCCCTGGAAGGAATACCAGGCCCGGCGGGACTGCCTGCTGGAATACGCCCCCACCATCGGCATGGAGGTCCGGGTGCAGGAGGATTACGGCCTGAAGGACTTTGTCCGCCGCGTGGCCGGGGACATCGACCACCGCTGTACGTATTGCTACGAGCACCGCATCGAGGGCGCCGCCCGGTACGCCGCCGAGCACGGCTTTACCGCCTTCACCACTACCCTGCTGGCCAGCCTCTACCAGGATCACGACGGCATCGCCCAGGCGGCGGAGCGGTACGCCAGACAGTACGGCGTGGAATTTCTCTACCGGGACTTCCGCCCCAATTTCCGCGCCGGCAACCAGCGGGCCCGGGAGCTGGGCTTTTACATGCAGAAATACTGCGGCTGCGTGTTCTCCGAAGCCGACCGCTACCAGAAGCAGATCGACCGGGACAAGGCGAAATTCGCAGAGCGCTGACCCCATTTTAAAAGCAGCCGTCCCCGCTGTCCAGGGATGGCGGACCATCGGCCGATTGGCGGGGACAAACGGTAAACTACCCTTTGTTCACTGAGGGCAGCATATAGGAAGCGGGCCGCCTTTCGGCGGTCCGCTTTTTTCACGATCCCTCCTGTGTCTCCGGTTCCAGCAGCTTTTCCGCCTCCCGTTCCCATTTTGTCTCGCCGTGATACCCCAGGAAACGGCGGAGACAGCGGATATTTTCGCAGGTCTCCCCCAGGCGGGGCAGCGACAGCGCCGCGGCCCGCCGGTCTCCCCGTTTTTGATGCCGCCAGATGTCCTTCACCTGGATTTCCAGATACCAATAGAGGACGGCTGTGATCTCCCGCCAGGGGACTTTTTCCTGCGTGCGGTATGGTTTCATGTCATCACCTCCCTCTACATTATGACATGAATTTTTTAAAACTGATTCATCTACTATCAAACGATGGTAAAAAAGTTGTTTATGTGGGAAAAGGCATTAAAAATTGCGTCCAAATTATATAAAGAAAAGCGCCGAAAGACATATCTTTCGGCGCTCTTCTTTTTCACGGATTCTTAAAAAGGCACAAGTCGTTTTGATCCAAAAATTCAGGAATACCTGTGTCAGTTCTTCAAGCTGTGCATCGGCGCCGGAATCCGTCCGCCCCGGGCGATAAACGCCGCGCTGGACTCCGGATGCACCGGCATCACCGGCGCGCTGCCCAGGAGGCCGCCCATCTCGATGGTGTCCCCCACCGCCTTGCCCGGCGTGGGCAGGATGCGGACGGCGGTGGTCTTGCAGTTCACCATGCCGATGGCCGCCTCGTCGGCGATGATGGCGGAAATGGTCTCCGCCGGGGTGTCGCCGGGGACGGCGATCATATCCAACCCCACGGAGCACACGCAGGTCATGGCCTCCAGCTTGTCCAGGCACAGCGTCCCGGCCTTGGCGGCGGCGATCATGCCCTCGTCCTCGCTGACGGGGATAAACGCGCCGGAGAGGCCCCCCACGCTGGAGGACGCCATTACGCCGCCCTTTTTCACCGCGTCGTTCAGCAGCGCCAGGGCCGCCGTGGTGCCGTGGGTGCCGCAGGTCTCCAGGCCCATCTCCTCCAGGATGCGGGCCACGCTGTCGCCGATGGCGGGGGTGGGGGCCAGGCTCAGATCCACGATGCCGAAGGGCGTGTCCAGGCGGCGGCTGGCCTCCTGGGCCACCAGCTGGCCCATGCGGGTCACCCGGAAGGCGGTCTTCTTGATGGTCTCCGCCACCACGTCAAAGGGCTGGCCCTTCACCGCCTGCAGGGCGTGGTGCACCACGCCGGGACCGGAGACGCCCACGTTGATGACCTTCTCCGCCTCGCCCACGCCGTGGAAGGCGCCGGCCATGAAGGGGTTGTCCTCCACCGCGTTGCAGAACACCACCAGCTTGGCGCAGCCCAGGCCGTCCCGGTCAGCCGTGGCCTTGGCGGTGTCCTTGACGACGCGGCCCATCAGGGCCACGGCGTCCATGTTGATGCCCGCCTTGGTGGAGCCCACGTTGACGGAGGAGCACACCAGCTCCGTCCGGGCCAGGGCCTCCGGGATGGAGCGGATCAGCTTTTCATCCGCCTGGGTCATCCCCTTCTGCACCAGGGCGGAATAGCCGCCGATGAAGTTGACGCCGCAGGTCTGCGCCGCCCGGTCCAGGGCCAGGGCGAAGGGCACGTAGTCCTCCGTTTCGCTGGCGCCGGCCACCAGGGCCATGGGCGTCACGGAGATGCGCTTGTTGACGATGGGGATGCCGAATTCCCGCTCGATATCCTCGCCGGTTTTGACCAGCTTTTCCGCGCAGCGGGTGATCTTTTCGTAAATTTTCCCGCAGGCCCGCTTCGGGTCCGGGTCGCAGCAGCTCAAAAGCGAGATGCCCATGGTGATGGTGCGGATGTCCAGGTGCTGCTGGTCGATCATCTCAATGGTGGAGAGGATGTCTTTTTGATTGAGCATGGTCCTCTCCTCCCTCAAATGCGGTGCATGGCGTCAAAAATTTCCTCCCGCTGGATGCGGATGGAAATGCCCATCTTCTCCCCCAGCGCAGCCAGCCGGTCCCGCAGGTCGCCCACGGGCACCTTGGCCTTCTCCACATCCACGGCCATCACCATGGTGAAGGAGCCCTGCAGGATGGTCTGGGAGATATCCAGGATGTTGACGTTGTTTTCAGCCAGCAGGGCGCACACGGCGGCGATGATGCCCACCTTGTCCTCCCCGATGACGGTGACGATAGCGTTCATAATTTTCCTCCTCTGAAACAAATCGGTTTATTTTAGCACAGCGCCCGGCCAAAGTAAATCCACAATGCGAAAAGAAGCATATGCGTTTCATAATAATTGTGGCGGAATTCACTTCCGCCACAATTCCTCTGCCCGCCGCGGCGACACGTCCGCTGTGCGGACGTGAGGGGGGTATCGCTTTTCCGGTCATTGACCGGAAAAGCGTATCTAGGGGGGGGATATGATCCCCCCTAGACTTTTAAATCTCGTCAAAGAACTTGGCGTGGATGGCCTTCACCGCCCGGTTCACGTCCGTCTCGTCCAGCAGAACGGAGACGCGGATCTCGGAGGTGTTGATCATCTGGATGTTGATGCCGGCCTCGTACAGGGCCTCGAACATCTTGGCGGCCACGCCGCAGTTGCTCATCAGGCCCACGCCCACGATGGAGACCTTGCCGATGTGCTCGTCGGCCTCGATGTGGTCGAATTTCAGCGCGTCCTTATGTTCGTTGAGGATATCCTCCACTTCCACCAGGTCCTTTTTGTGGACGGTGAAGGTGATGTCCTTGGTCTCCTCCCGGCCGATGGACTGCAGGATGACATCCACGTTGATGTTGTGCTTGCTCAGCAGGTCGAAGACCTGGAAGGCGACGCCGGGGTTGTGCTGCAGGCCCACCAGGGCCACACGGGCGATGCTGGTGTCCTTGGCGACACCGGCGATGTTGGTTTTTTCCACTTTGGTGACCTCCTTAACTTTCGTGCCGGGCTTGCGCTCCAAGCTGGACACGACTTCCAAATTCACTCTGAACTTCTTGGCAAGCTCCACGCTGCGGTTGTGGAGCACCTGGGCGCCCTGGCTGGCCAGCTCCAGCATCTCGTCGTAGGTGATCTCCTCCAGCTTGCGGGCGTTGGGAACGATGCGGGGGTCGGTGGTATACACGCCGTCCACGTCGGTGTAGATCTGGCACAGCTCCGCCCGGAAGGCCGCCGCCAGGGCAACGGCGCTGGTGTCAGAGCCGCCGCGGCCCAGGGTGGTGACGTCGCCGTTGCGGTCCACGCCCTGGAAGCCGGTGACGATCACGATGCGGTGCTGATCCAGCTCTGACTGGATGCGCTCGGGGTCGATTTTCTTGATCCGGGCGTCGGAATGGACGCTGGTGGACTGGATGCCCACCTGCCACGCCGCCAGGGACACACAGGGCAGCCCCATGCTCTCCAGCGCCATGGCGCACAGGGCCACGGAAATCTGCTCGCCGGTGGACAGCAGCATATCCATCTCCCGCTTGGATGCCCGGGGATTGATCTCCTCCGCCTTGGCGATGAGGTCGTCTGTGGTGTCGCCCTGGGCGGACAGGACGACGATCACATCGTTGCCCGCCAGATAGGTCTCCGCGATAATGGCGGCAACGTTCCGGATGCGCGCAGCATCCCGCACGGAGGTGCCGCCGAATTTCTGTACGATCAAACTCATAGCGTTTCCTTCTTTGCTTCAGATTGGGTCCTCTCCCCCAGCCCATCCTATGCGGCGGGGGAGCGGTTGGGGATTCATGCCAGAACCCGCATACAGGCCAGCACGTTCAGGCACTCGGACTGCTGCATGGCGTCCTGCCCGCTGATGCGGTCCGTCAAAAAGGCGGTCTCGCCGTCCTCGCTGAGGACCTCCACCTGGCCGAAGGCCATGGCGGCGTCGGTCAGGCTGCCCTCGATGCGGAAGTAGTAGCGGGTGTGCAGCTCCAGCGGGTCTTCAAAGCCGGCGGTGTCCGCCGACCAGCCGATCTCCTCCCGCCGGGGGCTGGCCTGGAGGCATTCCATCACGTCCGCCACGCAGGCGGAGGCGGTGGGCATTTCGCCGGCGCCCTTGCCGTAAAACATGACCTCGCCGGTGGCGTTGCCCCGGACCATGACGGCGTTGAACACGTCCTCCACATTGGCGATGGGGTTCTCTTCCGGGATCAGATGGGGGGCAACATACGCGGTGCGCCCGCCGCCGGGCAGCCGGACCGCCCGGCCCAGCAGCTTGATGCGGTAACCCGCCCTGTGGGCGATCTTCACATCCCGGAGGGACAGCTTGGCAATGCCCTCCATAGGCACAGCCGCCGGGTCCACCTGGTGGCCGAAGGCCAGGTCCGCCAGAATGCAGATCTTGCGCCCGGCGTCGATGCCCTCCACATCGGCGGTGGGGTCCGCCTCGGCGTAGCCCTTGGCCTGGGCCTCCCGCAGGGCGTCGGAGAAGAACGCGCCGGTGCGGACCATGCGGGTGAGGATGTAGTTGGTGGTGCCGTTCAGGATGCCGTACACCTCGTCGATGCGGTTGGCCGCCATGCACTGGGTCAGGGGGTGCAGAATGGGGATGCCGCCGCCCACGCTGGCCTCGAACAGATAGCTGACGCTTTTCTTCTTGGCCAGCTCCAGCAGCTCGCAGCCATGCTCCGCCACCAGCTGCTTGTTGGCGGTGACCACATGCTTGCCCGCCGCCAGCGCCCGTTTCGTATATTCATAGGCCGCCTCCACGCCGCCGATGGTCTCCACCACCACGCGGATGGCGTCGTCCTCCTCGATCTTCCTGAAATCGTCGGTCATCAGCTGGCGGTAGGGGCCGTCCTTGAAGTGCCGTACCAGGATGCGCTTCACCTGCAGGGGCTCCCCCAGCTTCCGTTCGATCTGCTTGGCGTTCTCCGCCACCACCTTGGCCACGCCGGTGCCGACGGTGCCAAGGCCCAGGATCGCAATTTGAATCATGTCCTCTCTCCTTTAGCCTGCCAGGATCTCAAATTTCACCACGCCGTTCAGCGCTGCCGCGTCCGTCAAAAGCTGCTCCAGAGACTCCTCCATCTCGCTGGTCTCGGCGGAGATGGTCACCGCCGCGCAGCCGTTGGTGGGAATGGACTGGTTGATGGTGAGGATGTTGGCCCCGGAGGCGGCAAACACCGACAGCACCCGGGACAGCACGCCGGCGGTGTCCTTCAGCATCGCCTGGAAGGTGATGATGTGCTCCGACTTCATGTCGTTGAAGGGCTGCACGGAGTCCTTGTACTTGTAAAACGCGCTGCGGCTGATGCCCGCCAGCCTGGTGGCGGCGCCCACGGTGTCCGCCTCGCCGGTCTGCATCATCCGCTTGGCCTCCGCCACCTTGACGAAGATCTCCGGCAGCGCGTCCGCCGCCACGATGTAATACTTAATGGTTTTCGCCATTTCGTCCACCCCCTGTGGTCATTTGTCTTTTGACTTGCTTATCCTACTACATTTTTGTCCCCGGCGCAACCAAAAACCCCAAATTTCTTTTGGGGAAAACGGGGAAACTTTCGCCCGGATGTCCGCCCTTCGTGGGCAAATCGCCGATAGACAAAGACAGAGGGCCGCCCTTGGCGGCCCTCTCAGGCTGTCGAAAAAGTCCGCTGGACTTTTTCGACAGCCTGAAAAATGCCTCGCTTTTTTGTCTGCTTCGCAGCCCAAAAAGCAGCCGCGATGCGGCGCAACGGGCTGCTGCCGCAGGCTTTTTGCAGGCATTCGATTCAACACGAGTGGGCTCCCGCCCCCTCGTACTCCCCCTGCGAAACGGAACACTTTTTCTCCAAACAGAGGTTTTCGACAAGCTGAGAGGGCCGCCAAGGGCGGCCCTCACTGATTATTTTTCCGCCCTGTAGACGGCCTTCATACCCTTGTAGGTCTCCCAGCAGTCCAGCTTCGCCACGGTCTCGAAGGGGGAGTGCATGCTGAGAACCGGCACGCCGGCGTCCAGGGTGGTGATGTTCCGGTTCGCCATATACATGGCCACGGTGCCGCCGCCGCCGGCGTCCACCTTGCCCAGCTCCGCGATCTGCCAGACAACGCCCGCGTCGTCGAACAGCCGCCGGACATAGGCCACCGTCTCCGCGTCGGCGTCGGAGGCCCCGGACTTGCCCCGGGCGCCGGTGTACTTGCAAAGGCCGATGCCGTAGTTGAGATAGGCGGCGTTCCGCTTCTCATACACGTCCGCGTAGTCGGGGTCATAGGCCGCCGTCACGTCGGCGCTGAGGCAGAAGGACTTCTCAAAGCACGCCCGGACGGGGACATCCTGGGCGGCGCACAGGTCCTCCATAAAGGTGTCGAAGGCAGCGGACTGCATGCCCGTCACGCCGTCGGAGCCGATCTCCTCCTTGTCCGCCAGGACGCAGACGGCGGTCTTGGCGGGGGTCTCCTCCAGGTCCAGCAGGGCCTTCAGGGCGGCATAGGCGCACACCCGGTCGTCGTGGCCGTAGGCGCCGATCATGCTGCGGTCCAGGCCGATGTCCGTGGCGTTCACCGCCGGGACGGCCTCCAGCTCGGCAGATGTGAAATCGTCCTCGGTGATGCCGTACTTCTCGTTCAGCAGCTTCATCACCGCCAGCTTCACTCGGCCGGTGTCCTCCTCGTCCCCGATGGGGCGGCTGCCCAGCAGCAGGTTCAGCGTCTCGCCGGGGATGGCACTGGCCAGGGGCTTCTTGCTCTGCTCCGCCCCCAGATGGGGCAGCAGGTCGGTGATGACCAGCCTGGGATCTCCGGGGTCGGCACCGATGTTCACCGTGACGCTGGTCCCGTCCTTCAAAGCCGCCACGCCGTGGAGCTCCAGGGGGATGGTCACCCACTGGTACTTGCGGATGCCTCCGTAATAGTGGGTCTTGAAAAAGGCCAGCTCACTGTCCTCGTACAGGGGGTTGGGCTTCAGGTCCAGCCGGGGGGAGTCGATGTGGGCGGCGGTGATCTGCGCGCCCTCGCCCAGGCTCTTCTGCCCGATGTGGGCCAGCATGACCGCCTTGCCCCGGTTGCAGACGTACAGCCTGTCCCCCGGCTTCACCTCCATGCCCCGGGTATAGGGCCGGTAGCCCTTCTCCTCCGCCAGGCGGACGGCTTCAGCGGCGCACAGGCGCTCGGTCTTGCCAGCGTCCAGAAAGGCCATATAGCCGGCGCAGTAACCCTCCATGTCCGCCAGTTCCTCTTTGCCGATCTTGTCATAGCCGTTCTTTTGGGTGGAGAACAGCTTTTCCTTCAGTTCCTTGATCTCAGACTTCTCCATGTGTGTTTCCTCCTTTTCTCGGCCGTCCCGGGGCCCTCACCGGGCTCCGTGCCGCTTCTCCTCCTTGATGGTCTCCAGCAGACGGACGAAAAACTTCCTGGCCTCCTCCCGGAACTCCTCGGGGCTCTCCAGGCTGTTGCCCAGCTCGCAGTCGCACTTGCTCCGGTAATACTCATCCGGTCTCTGGGCGGAGATGCGGAGGCGGGCGTACTGCTCCGTGATGTTGTCCCGGGCCATGATGCGCCGGACCCGCAGCTCCACCGGGGCCGTCACCGCGATGGTGCGGTCGCACAGCCGGTCCAGCCCGCTCTCCAGCAGGTTGATGGCGTCGATGGCGTAAAGGCCGTCCCCGGTATTCTCCACACGGCGCTCGATCTCCGGGATCAAAAAGCGGAACACGATGCCGTTCAGCCTTGCCAGCCGGTCCTTTTTGGCAAAGACCTCCTGCCCCAGCTTTTTCCGGTCCAGCCTGCCGTCGGCGCCGAACACGCCGGGAAAACTGGCGTTGATGGCGTTCCGCAGCTCCTGGTTCTCATCCAGCATCTCATGGTACACCGCGTCGCAGTCGATGATGGTGCCCCCCAGATCCCGGATGGCTTCCAGCGCGCTGGTCTTGCCCGCGCCGGTGCAGCCGGTGATGCCCAGGATGATCCGCAGGCTGTCCGCCTCAATGATGTGGAAGCCGGCGGCCTTTTTCAGGCGGTTGCCCACCGCCAGCCCCAGCCCCCGGCTGTCCGGGCACTGGGCATAGATCTCCGTCACGGGGCTGCCGTCAAAGGTCCGCAGGGCATCGAACACCCGCTGGGCCTGGATCTGCTTGTCGGCGCTGGGCCCCAGGCTGTGAACCACCTGCTCCGAAAACAGCCCGGCGTACTCGTCAAAGCAGATGACGCCGGAACCGGGTCCCACCCGCCGCTGGATCTCCCGTGCGGAGGCCTCCGGCGCGCCGGTGACCACGGTAACGGGGGCCTTGGGGGCGTAGTGGCGGTATTTCATGCCGGGGGCCCGGGGCTTTTCCCCCTCCGGAAGGACGCCGGTGACCGCCTTGTCCACCGCGATGGGGCCGATCAGCTGCTCCAGCGCCTCCACCGGCAGCCCGCCGGGGCGCAGCAGCCGGGGCGGGTCGCAGGTCAGGTCCAGGATGGTGGACTCCACGCCCACCGCGCAGGGGCCGCCGTCCACCACGCCCTCGATCTTGTCGCTCATGTCCTCCATGACCGACTGGGCCGTGGTGCAGCTGGGCCGGCCGGAGGTGTTGGCGCTGGGCGCCGCGATGGGCACCCCCGCCTCCCGGATGATGGCCAGGGTCACGGGGTGATTGGGGCAGCGGACGCCCACGGTGTCCAGCCCCGCCGTGGTCTCGTCAGGCACCACGTCACGGCGCTTTAAGATCATGGTCAGCGGGCCGGGCCAGAACTTCCGGGCCAGCACATAGGCCATGGGCGGGATGTCCCGGCAGTACCGGGGCAGCCACTGGGGCCCCGTGACGTGGAGGATCAGGGGGTTGTCCTGGGGCCGCCCCTTGGCCTCAAAGATGCGGCGCACCGCTTTGGCGTCCAGGCCGTTGGCCCCCAGGCCGTACACTGTCTCCGTGGGGATGGCCACAAGGCCCCCCTCCCGCAGGATCTTGGCGGCGGCGGAGATCTTCTCCTCGATCTCCTTCTGCTGCCCCTTGGTGTCCCGCAGGTCATAATAAATCGTCTGCATATCGTTCGCCTCTATCTCTTTTCACCGGGCGTCCGCCCGCCGCGTTTTTGATACGAAATCGTTCCACAGGCCGCGCACCACAGCGCCAGCAGGAACAGGGGCAGCAGCATCATTGCCAAAAAGCCCGCCGTCCCCACGTCCTCCGCCGCGCGCAGATTCCCCGCCGCACAGCTCCCATCATACACCCAGCGGCAGATGAAAAACAACTCCGCCGCGCCGAAAAGGGCCGTCAGCCCCCAGGCCAGCGCGCAGCCTGCCAGTAAAAGCCGCCGTCTCACGCCTGCTCTCCCCCGCCCTTCAGCTTTTCCGCCCGGTCCGCCGTCACCAGGGCGTCGATCAGCTCGTCCAAATTGCCGTCCATGATGGCGTCGATCTTATAGAGCGTCAATCCGATGCGGTGGTCCGTCACCCGGCCCTGGGGGAAGTTGTAGGTGCGGATGCGCTCGCTGCGGTCGCCGCTGCCCACCTGGCTTTTCCGCTCCGCGGCGGCGGCGGCCTCCGTCCTCTCCCGCTCCGCCTCATACAGCCGGGACGCCAGGATGCGCATGGCCTTGTCCCGGTTCTGGAACTGGCTGCGCTCCTGCTGGCACTCCACCACTGTGCCGGTGGGCTTGTGGATCAGCCGCACGGCGGAGGAGGTCTTGTTGACATGCTGGCCTCCCGCGCCGCTGGAGCGGTAGACCTGCATCTCGATGTCCGCCGGATTCAGCTCCACCTCCACGCTCTCCGCCGACCGCATCACCGCCACCGTGGCGGCGCTGGTCTGGATGCGCCCGCTGGCCTCCGTCACCGGCACCCGCTGGACCCGGTGGACGCCGCTCTCGAATTTCAGCCGGCCGTAGGAGCCCTCTCCCTCGATCAGCACGCTGCACTCCTTCACGCCGCCAAGCTCCGTTTCGTTCATGCTCACGATATCCGTCTTCCAGCCCCGGCCCTGGGCGTACATGGTATACATCCGCAGGAGGGACGCGGCAAACAGGGCGGCCTCCTCGCCGCCGGTGCCCGCCCGGATCTCCAGGATCACGTCCCGGCTGTCGTCCGGGTCCCTGGGCAGCAGCAGAACCGTCAGCTCCTCCCGGAGCCGCTGGATCTCCGCCTTGGCGGCGGACAGCTCCTCCTGGGCCAGCTCCCGGAAGCCCGGCTCGTGAAGCAGCGCCTCCGCCTCGGCCCGGCTCCGCTCCGCCTGTTCCAGGGCGTGCCAGGCCTCCGCAACGGGCGCCAGCTCCTTCAGCTCCCGATTGATGGCCCGCAGCCGGTCCGGGTCGCCGTAAACGGCGGGGTCCGTCAACTGGGCCTCCAGATCCTCGTGCCGCAGGGCCAGTTCTCTTAGTTTATCCAACAAAGGCGTCGTCCCTTCCTTCCATAAGATCGAATGAAAAGGGAACCCGCTATTGCTGCCCCAAAAAGTCCCGCACCTGCCGCAGAAATTCCTCCCGCCAGAAGGCATAGCCCACAGAGCCGCTCCGCAGGGAACCGGCGGCCCGGTGGCCGCAGGGCGTATACAGATCCATCTGCGCGAAGACCTCCTCGCTCTTTTCCTCACTGCCCCGGGTGACCAGATACGCGGCGTTTTGCAGTTCCCTGCCGCTGCGCTTCAAAAAATCCCGGACCGGGGAGCTGCACCGCCCCGCCCAGACGGGGGAGCCGACGATGACCAGCCGGTACTCCTTCAGCGGCCGCTTTGTCTCAAAGGGCCGGATGGGCGGCGTGGTGCGGCGCATGGCGTCCAGGCCGCAGCGGAGCCACCCGCCAAAGCCGCCCCGAGACACGCCGTCCTGCAATTCCACCAGTTCGGCGTCCAGGGCCTGGGCGATCTCCTCCATGGCCTTTTTGGTATGGCCCGTCCGGGAGTAATACATACATAATACATCGTTCATATCCTGATACCTCAATCAAATACCAAAGTCTTGCCCAGGGCGAAAAATTCCCGGATGTAATAGTTGACCTCCAGCAGCCGCCAGGGGACCTCCGCCGGGATGTCAACTTCCGTCAGCCCCTCCCGCTGGGCGATCAGATGCGCCCGGAAGCAGTGAAAATCACTGGTGACCACGGCGATGACCGCCGTATCCGTGTCCACGCCGTTTTCCTGCAGAAGGGCCTTGGAAAAAGCGAAATTTTCCGCCGTGCTGGTGGACTTGTCCTCCAGCAGATACCGGCTGTCCTCCTCCCCGCCGGACCGCAGCGCCCGGTACATGGCCTCCGCCTCGGAGATGTCCTCCCCCGGGCCCTGGCCGCCGGAGAGCACCACCGGGATATCCGGGTGCTTTTCCAGATAGCCCGCCGCCGCGTCGATGCGGCTTTGCAGGATCAGCGACGGCGTCTCCTCGTTGACCCCGGCCCCCAGGACGATGACCGCGTCCACCGGGAGGGCGGTGTTGTCCCGCTCACCGTAGGAGAGCAGCAGGCCTTCCACTGACAGAAACAGCCACAGGCCCACGGCCAGGACCCCGTAAAATATCCGCAGGCACAGCTTCCCCGCATCGGAATGCTCCGCCCAGCGGCCCAGCAGAAACACCAGCGCGCACAAGCCCACCAGAGCAATGGCCAGCCAGCCGGAAAAGCGAGCGCCCGGCAGCACGGTGAGGCACAGTACCGCCACCGCCAGAAGGGCCACTGCCGCGATTGTCAAACACGGCTCCCGATACCGATACCGTTTCCGTCCCCGGTAGCTGGAGACTTTTATCCCTTTCCGCGCTTTAGCCTTCTGCCGCTTCACTCAAACTCTCCCACTTTTCATACAGCGCGTCCAGCTCCGCCTGGACGGTCTCTTTCTCTTTCATCAGCTCATTGAGCTTCTCATAGTCGCAGGCGGCGGCCTCCATATCGGCGTCCAGCGCCGCCAAACGCTCCTCGGTCTTGGCGATATCCCGCTCGCAGATGGTCAGCTGCCGCCGGGCGGCCTGCTGGGCCTTATTTCCCCGCTGGGGGCGTTCTGTCACGGTCTTTTCCTTTACGGGCTTTGGCGTCTCTGCCTTTTCCGCCTCCTCCTGGGCCTTGACCTGGCGGTACTGGGCAAAGCCCATGGGATAGTCGGTGATGGTCTCCCCCGCCAGCTCCCAGACGCGGGTGGCGAAGCGGTTGATGAAATAGCGGTCATGGCTGACGAACAGCAGCGTGCCGTCATAGGCCTCCACCGCCTCCTCGATCCACTCTCTCGACGCGATGTCCAGGTGGTTGGTGGGCTCGTCCAGGATCAAAAAGTTGATCTCGTCGTCCATCAGCATGCACAGCCGCAGCCGGCTCTGCTCGCCGCCGGAGAGGACGGACACGGGCTTCAGCACGTCCTCGCCCCGGAATTCATAGGCCGCCAGCCGGTTGCGGGCGGACTGGGCGGAAAGGCCCTTCTTCGCCGCCATCATGTTCTCCACCAGATTCCAGTCCGGATGGTCAAAGTGGATGATCTGGGGCAGATAGGCCATGCGCACCTGGGGCCCGGTCTTGATCCGGCCGTCGTCGGGGTACAGCTCTCCCACGATCATCTTGATGAGGGTGGACTTCCCCGTGCCGTTGTCGCCGATGAGGGCGATGCGCTCGCCCCCCTCCACCTTCAGGGTGATGCCGTCAAACAGGTGCTTTTCCCCGTAGGACTTGGCCAGATTGCGGATGCCCAGCACCTCGTCGCCGTGGAACTCGGCGGTGGAGAAGCGGGCGTCCATCTTCCGGGCCTTGGTGGGCTTGGAAGTGGTCCGCATCCGCTCGATGCGCCGTTCCATGGAGATGGCCCGGCGGTAGGTCTTGTCCATGCCCTGGAAGGCCCACAGCCGCAGCTGCTCCGCCGCCTTTTCCAGCTGCTCGATCTTGGCCTGTTCCTTTTCGTACTGGCGCATCCGCTCCTGGAAGCGGCGCTCCTTCTCCACGGCGTAAAAGCTGTAGTTCCCGCTGTAAAATTCCGCCTTGCCGTCCTGGATCTCGATGACCCGGGTCACCACCCGGTCCAGGAAATAACGGTCGTGGGAGATGGCCACCACCGTGCCCCGGAAGCCCCGGATATACTCCTCCAGCCACTCCGTGGCGTGGAGATCCAAGTGGTTGGTGGGCTCGTCCAGCAGCAAAATGTCCGTGTCCTCCAGGATCAAACGGCCCAGGTTCACCCGGGTCTTCTCGCCGCCGGACAGGCTGTCGAACAGCTGGGCGCGCATTTCCCGGGAAATGGACAGGCCGTTGGCGATCTTGTTCACCGCCACATCGGTGTCGTAGCCGCCGAAAACCTCGAACTTCTCGCTCAGCGCCCCGTAGCGCTTCAAAATGGCGGGGTCGGTCTCCCCCTCCGCCATGCGGGCGGCCAGGCTCTCCATCTCCTCCGCCAGCCTGTGCAGCCGGGCGAAGGCCGAGCGCAGCACGTCCTCCACGGTATAGCCCGCGGGGTACACCGGGATCTGGGAGATCAGCCCCACCCGGCGGCCCTGGCCCACAGTGACCTGGCCCTCGTCATAGCCGATCTCCCCGGTCAGTATCTTAAAGAGCGTGGTCTTGCCCGCGCCGTTGCGGCCCAGCAGTCCCACCCGCTCGCCCTGGTCGACCTGAAAGGTGAGGCCGTCCAACACGTTGTGCCCCACCTCAAAGGATTTGACCAGGCCGTTTACCTGTATCTCAATCATACGTCTCCCGCAATTGGTCCACCAGCTGGCCGAAGTGCATGGCGTGGGACGCCTTCACCAGCATGGCGGTGCCCGGTCCCAGCTGCTCCCGCAGCTCTCCGATGGCCTCCTCCTTGGTTGAAAAATGCAGCACGTCGCCGCCGCTCTGGGCGGCGCCGTCCGCGATCTTGACGGCTTTCGTGCCGATGGCCGCCACAAAGTCGATGCCCAGCATGGCCGCCAGGGCGCCCATGTTGTAATGGGCCTGGTCCGTCAGGGCCCCCAGCTCGCCCATGTCGCCCAGCACCGCCACCCGGCGGTCGCACTCCGTCTTTGCCAGCACCTCCAGCGCCGCGGTGACGGACTGGGGATTGGCGTTATAGCAGTCGTCCAGAAGGATGCGGCCCCCCGGCAGGCGGATCACCCGCATCCGGGACCCGGAGGGCTCATAGGCCGCCACGCCCCGCACGATCTCTTCCCGGCTCAATCCCAGCTCCTCGCCCACCGCCACGGCGATAGACGCGGAATAGGCCATGTGGGCCCCGGGGGCGGGAACGGTCAGGGCATAGGTGTCCCGGGCCGTGACCACTGTGCAGGTGATGCCCTCCACCCCGTGGTCCGCGATCTCCGTGATCCGGGCCTGACAGTGTTCGGACTGTCCGCAGCGCACCGTGCGGAAGGGCTCGCGGACCGTGTCCAGCAGCGCGTCGTCGCCGTTGAGCACCGCGAGGCCGTCCTTCTTCAAATGGGCAAAGATCTCGCACTTCGCCCGCAAGATCCCCTCCCGGCTGCCCAGGTTTTCAATGTGGGCGTCGCCGATGTTGGAGATGACGGCGATATCCGGCCGCACCATCTCCCCCAGATATTCGATCTCCCCGAAGTGGTTCATGCCAGTCTCGATGACCGCCGCCTGATGCTCCGGCCCCAGGCCCAGCAGGGTCAGGGGGGTGCCGATGTCGTTGTTGAAGTTCTCCGGCGTTTTCAGCACCCGCAGCTTCGTCCCCAGGACGGCGGCGATCATCTCCTTGGTGGTGGTCTTCCCCACGCTGCCGGTGATCTGGACCACGGGGATGTTGAATCGATCCCGATAGGCGGCGGCCAGCGCCCGCAGGGCCAGCCGGGTATCCGCCACCTTGATGTAGAATTTATCCGCCCGCAGGTCTGTGGGCAGCTTGGCGCACAGGCAGCCCGCCGCCCCGGCGTCCAGCGCCGCGCCGATAAAATCGTGGCCGTCGAACCGCTCCCCTACCCAGGGCAGGAACAGACAGCCCGACGTGATGTTCCGGCTGTCGGTGCACACGGCGGAGACGGCAGGGACGTCCTCCCGGGGATTCCACCACACGCCGTCCACGGCGGCGGCGATCTCCTTTACGGTCATGGGCAGCATCTCATCAACCCCTTCTCTTTAAACGGTAGGACTGCTGCACGATCTCCTCGCACAGCTGGTTGTAGGTCATGCCGATGGCGGCAGCCTCCTTGGGCACCAGGCTGGCGGAGGTCATCCCCGGCAGGGAGTTGACCTCCAGGCACCAGAAGCGCCCCTCCCCGTCCAGGATGAAATCCGTCCGGGAATAGACCTCCAGTCCCAGGGTCCTGTGCAGCTTGAGGGCCAGCTCGCCCGCCTCCCGCTGCTCCTCGGCGGTGATGGGGGCGGGGCAGATCTCCCGCGCGCCACCGGCCTGATACTTGGCGGCGTAGTCAAAGTCCTTTTCCGCCGGCAGGATCTCCACCGCCGGCAGCGCCCGGTCGCCCAGCACCGCCACCGTCAGCTCCCGGCCGTAGACCCGCTCCTCCGCCAGCACCTGTCCGCTGAAGCCCTGCACCCGGATCAGCGCGTCCTTCAGCGCCGCCCGGTCCTCCGGCAGGAACACGCCCAGAGAGGACCCGCCCGTCGTGGTTTTGATGACGCAGGGCATGGGCAGCTCCGCCGCCAGACGGTCCACATCCGCCGCGCCGTACTCCAGCAGCCGCCACTTGGGGGTGGGGATGCCGGCGGCGTCCATCATCCGCTTGGTCATGGCCTTATCCATGGCAAGGCCGGAGGCCAGATACCCGCCGCCGGTGTACTTGATGCCCAGCAGATCGAACGTGGCCTGGACCCGGCCGTCCTCGCCGTCCTGGCCGTGGAGACCCAGGAACACGATGTCCGCCGCTTCGCACAGCTCCAGCACGTTGGGGCCGAACAGCCGTCCGCTCTGGTCCCTCCGGCTGGCCCGGACCGCCGCCAGATCCGGGGCCTTGGTTTCGATCTTCGCCTCCGGGCACAGGCCGTCCGGCGCGTCAAACAGCGTCTCCAGGTCCTCCGGGACCTCTTCCAGCCCTAAAAACAAGTCCACCAGAATGGCCCGGTGTCCGTTTTCCCGCAGGGCGCGGCACACGGAAGAGCCCGTCACCAGCGACACCGCCCGCTCTGTGGACAGTCCGCCCGCCAAAACAACGATTTTCATTCCGATCCTATCCTCTCTGTCGTCTGTGCGTATCGAAATGCACATACTGATTCTATTATAATCTTTCATAGTTTAGCACAAACCCCGTTTGAATACAACCGATAAAACGAAATCTTCCCGCCGTTGGGCGGCGGGGCGCGTTTTAAAATTGAACTTGACAGTCGGACAAGTCTGTCCGGCTGATTTTTATGGTAGGGGATGAACATAGCCCCAGAAAGGACGGTCAGATATGGGCGAGAAGTATTACATCTTTGTAGGTTGTGCGGAAGGACAGTTCGAGATCAAGGACGGCTCCAAGAAGGGAGAGATGCAGCCCTTTGCCAATATGTACGTCATCAGCCCGGCAAGCACCTACGCATCCGACGACTTCCATGCCGAGGGCTTTAAAGCTGAGAAGCTGAAATGCCTGTCCCCGGCAGTCTGGAAGGATCTGACGGTGGGCGAGTTCTGCACGCTGTATTTTGACGACAAGGGCAAGGTCGCGCTGGCCACGAGCCTGGGCAACATGATCTCTCTGGAGCCGTAAAAGGCCCTTCCAAAACGCAGATTGGGGCAGCTCCCCAAAGTGTTGCAAATGCGCCGGGAGGTAGCTCCTCCCGGCGCGCCCCCCCCGCTAACAGGGGGGCACTACCTACGAAAGAAGCATTGGGGGCGTTCTTGAGTGGATAGCAGGACAGCGGAAAACATCGTTATATACGACTGGCTTTCGTTTACTTCAAAAACACATTCCCCGGATGACCTGATCGCCGCCCTGGGCCTCGCCCATGTTCCGTGGACAGAGACCAAAGGCGCAAGAGGCTACCGGGACAGAAAATATTTCTCCTGCATCAGCGTCCACTATAATGGCCGCGCGGATATGGGCGTGTGGGTGGAAATGTCCGGCCAGGGATGCCGTACCTTTGAAAGTCTGTCCTCCGTCGGCTGGGAAGGTATCTTTTCATTCATCCGGGACAACGGCCTGAAGATCACCCGCCTGGACGTGGCCTATGATGACCACAGCGGGATACTTAATATCCGGGATATCGTTGATGATACCCTGGACGAGATGTTTGTCAGCAAATCCGATTGCACGGACGTCAGGCTTTCCTCCAACCGCAAAATCAAAGGGACTACCGTCATTGTCGGCAGTCCGCAAAGCAAGGTGCTGATCCGCATTTACGACAAGGCCGCAGAGCGCGGCAAGCTGGATGAGCATTGGATCCGCTGTGAGATGCAGCTACGTGATGACCGCGCGGTGCAGTTTACGAAAATTCCGCTCCCCATTGGACAAGCCTACGCCGGGGTACTGCTGAACTATCTGCGGTATGTAGAGCCGGGAGAGGACAGCAATAAATGGCGCTGGTCAATGCGGGACTACTGGTGCAACCTGGTCGAAGATGCGGAGCGTATCAGCATCTACCAGTCTCCCGGTATGGAGTACAACGAGGAACGGTGCAAGCGGTACGTCATCAACCAGGCGGGAAACGCCATTGACGCCTGTATCCAGATGTACGGCCTGTATGAGTTCGAGAAGATGATCCAGGAACGGCCTGTGTGCCGGAATCCCAAGTATGACATCCTAGTAAAGCAGCACAGGTTTGACATGATCGCCCAGCGCGTCATGCGCTGGTTTGGTACATAGATCGTAACACAATCCCCGGCGCCAGCTCCACTGGCTGCGGCGTCAGATTGTGTTACAACATGGCGGGGTAGCTCAACGGCAGAGCTTCGAGGATGATGCTGGTTCGACTCCGGCCCCCGCCCCCAAAGGGGAGGTATTGAATATGATGTCCCACAAAGCTATGCGGCGTCTGCTGCAAATTGCAGCGTTGCTTCTGCTGGTCGCGTGTCTTTTTGTATCCTGTGTCCCCGCCGCTTATGCGGATGAGCCGGATGATGTTCCTGTAGACACCGCAGCGGACACCCCGGCAGATACGCTGACAGAGGCCCCAGCGGATACCCCAGCGGATACCCCAGTGAACACACCGGCGGATGTTCCGGCGGACACTTCGGCAGATGCGCCGATGGATACCTCAGCGGATATCCTAACCGATGTCCCCACAGATCCCCCGGCAGAGGCCCCGGCGGAAACTCCGGCGGATGCCCCGGAAGATGTCCCGGTGGAGACTCCAACGGACAATCCAACAGATATCCCGGAGGAAATCCCGGTCAGCGTCATGGAATATACGTTGGAAGAAGCAGAGGAAGAAGAGCCGGACGCGATCCCGGATGATCTGTTCAAATCCTATGTGCTGGGCTGCCTGTTTTTCTTTGTGATCGTGATTGTGGCTTATTTTTCCTGCAAGTTCTTTGCCATGTTCTTTTGACCGGGCCCCGGTCTTAAGATAAATCTTTTTGAAGGAGGTTCAGCTATGGATGCTTCTACTACCACCACCGTCCTGTCTGCCGTTGTCACTTCCGACATGGTGAGCGGTGTCCTGAACGAAGTGGTTGCCCTGCTGCCGGTGATCCTGCCCGCTGCTATCGGCTTCATCGCCATCCGCAAGGGCGTATCTTTCGTGCTGGGTATGCTGCGCTCCGCGTGACATCCGTACATCTCCCTCAAGCCGGAGGCTGGAGCGTTCCGGCCTCCGGCAGCGTTTTGTAACACAATCCCGGCTGATCTCCAGCGGAGCAGCTGCGCCGGATCGTGTTACAAAGAAAAAGAAGCCGTGATTCCTCACGGCTCCCTCTCAGGTGGTTCTCTGCCAAGGCAATCTAACAGGTGCGTCCAGGTTTACAAATCCGCCCTGATCCCGCTTCCGCTTCTCAGCTTTCCAGCGCTCAAAATCTGCTTGGGTAAAAGGTTTTGTTTCTAGCGTAGCTGCTTCTTGATATTCTTCGTGCGTTCTTAAGTCCGCTCCTATTTCGTTGATTTCTTCTTTGGCCTTTTGGTATTCGTTGTATTTGTATTGGTATTCTATATGGTCATGGCTTAATTTCTTGGCAAGTTGATAGATGCCAAATAGGATTGCTGCCGTGATTATTAACACAAGTAATCCTGTTTCTATTGTCGCAATTGTTGTTTCATTCAGTAACATGGTTTTTCTCCTTTTGGGGGTATTTTCCTATGTTTAAGCGCATTATATCATTTTTCCTGTTTTTTGCAATAGCATTTTCTTTTCTTGCTGTGCCTACATATGCGGGAAATTTTAGCGGTGCTGGTGCGTCTCGTTCTGATTTTTATTCATTCGCAAATTTCCCCGGTGGTGGCGGTGCCTTTTGTGACGGCGCTGGAGGAAGCCGTGAAGATTATAATACCTACGTCTCCACCCTAGACAGCACAGTAGTAACCTTTGCTGACACAGGTTTCAATCCCGGTTTCCATTGGGCTGACTATGAGGCAGGTACGCTTTCAACGGCTTTTTCCGCTTGTTTTGACATTACTTCTTATCAGTCCGGCAACCCGTTTTCTGTGGCTTTAATGGAGAAATCTCTTCCCTCCAATTCGTTTAATTCTCGTATTTGCTCGGATGTTTTTCAGGTTTCTTCTTCTGGAGATTATCAGGTTGATTTTTCTTATTACTACTTATCGCCTGGTATTTCTTCTTATTCTGATTTTTTTCTTGAGGTGCTTTTAAATGGTTCATGGACCCGCCTTTCTGCTGTCTCTGCATCTTTTTCAGATTCCACTGATATGGTGAATGGATTTTCTTATAAAGTGAGGTCGGGCTCCTATTCCTTTAAATTGGATTCTTCACGTTCTTATCGCTTATGTTATACATTTTATGCAATGCGTAGCTCGGTTTACCTAGGAGTCGATGTTTCATACTCCGTCTCCGCAACTGTTCGTTCAGAATCTCAGACCGTAGTCCCTGCCTCCACCCGCCCGGCCTCTCTGATGCAGACCATCAACAACTACAATACCACGAACAACACGACAAACTACTACATCGGCACCACGGACGCCAACGGCAGCGTGAATCAGGTTTATGATCCCAACCTGTTCAACGAGCAGACCATGGCCTTCACGGAGCCGGTCTCCGGTATCCAGTATCAGTGTGTCGGCTGGAAATATTATTATGACGACCGGGTATATATCCTCGAACTGGCGGATAATTCCATGAGCTACAACGGCACGGATATCAAATACCTGGGCCTGATGTACGGAGATGACGCCGTCCATATTGAGGGCTATTCCTCCGAAACCACACTGGAAAACCTGGACTTCGTTTTCTCTGATGAATATGCCTACGTCATTGCCGAAGCAACGGCTCCTGAAGCCTGTCAGCATGTCTATACCTCCGAGACCATCACCGCCCCCACATGCACAGGACAGGGCGTCCGCCGCTACACCTGCGAGCTCTGCGGCTATACCAGAGACGAGAAAATCCCCGCCACGGGCCATACCTGGGAAGCTACGGAAACCGTGGAAACGGAACTCAACGAAAACGGCGACGTCACCAAGCTGGGCTACACCGTCTATACTTGCTCCGCCTGCGGCGAGACATACAAGCAGTACGACGGCACAGGCCAGCCCGGGCCGCCTGGGGGCTCCGGCACTGATAGTGGTGAAGACTCTCCCGGCTGGCTGTCTAAACTCTTTGACAAGCTCCAGGATATTTTTTCTCCCAATATTGACATAGAGGTAGATGTTTCCGGTGGAGAAACAGCGGAGACACAGGAATCCTGGTTTACGAAGCTGATCTTTAAATTTTCATGGCTGACCTCTGTGCATGATATCTACCGTCAGCTTGCCGCCGACGTTGTGTCTGACGCCAGTACCGCTGCTGCTGTCTCTGACGGCACAGTACTGCTGGCCGATGTAACAACAGGCCATGCCGCCGCAGCCGATGATAGCACCCAGGCCGCAACCTATACCGCCCCGGAGCTGGCGATCTCTTTCGGCTCCTCGGACAAGTACGGCGTGGATTGGGAGAACATCAAGGCTATTGATCTATCCTGGTACGCTCCATACAAGGAAACCGTGGACGGTATCCTTTCCGGCATCCTCTGGCTGTCCTATCTTTTCCTGCTGATCAAACGCGCTCCAGGCATCATCCGGGGATCTGAGATGGTCACGGAGGACAGCATAAAAATTGAGAACTGGCGTTCAAAGCATGGTACATAAGGAGGGTATTTTATGACATTCGTAAAAGGTGTCCTGCTGGCGCTGATCTGCTCCGTTGTCCTGATCCCCTGTATCGCCGCGCTGCCCGCTATAACAATTGATGCGGAGGCGGTGATCTCCGGCTCGTTTTTTTCCTATATCCGGGCTGGGCTTTACTTCCTGCCGCTGGGTACCGTGGGCGCTATCTTTTCAATCCAGATTGCCCTTTGGACGTTCCGCATCATCGCTTCCGTTATCCGGGCCGTCTGGGACTTGCTGCCTTTTGTCTAAGAGGAGATTTCTATGCTTCAAATTATTCTTACGATCCTCCAGGGCCTTTGGACGATTTTGAAATGGTTCCTGATCCCCGCAGGCGTGGTTTTCGCTGTCATCGGCGTCCGGGTCAGCTTCTCCGTCTTCCTGGCCTGGCACAAAGGCGAGCGCCGCCCGGCCGGGGAGCATCACAATGTGAAGTCTCCCGGCCTGCTGAAAAAAGTGTTCATCCTGTTCCCCCGGCAGTTTGCACGGGACTTCTTCAGCCGCCCGGCGGACTGGTTCCGCTACCAGGGTGTCATCGTCTTCACAGGCCGCCAGGGTTCCGGCAAGACGGTCGCCCTGGTGGAGCAGACTTTGCGGATGCAGCATGAATATCCCTCTTGTAAGCGCATTGGAAACCTTGCCTATGAGCATGAGGACGACGAATTGACGGATTGGCGTCAGCTGATCGAATACAAGAACGGCCACCGTGGCGTTATCGTCCAGATGGACGAGATGCAGAATTGGTTCAGTTCCAACCAGTCCAAGAACTTCCCCCCGGAGCTGCTGGAGGTCATCACGCAGAATCGGAAAAACCGGCGTGTGATCCTGGGGACAAGCCAGTCCTTCAACCGCCTGGCAAAACCGCTGCGGGAACAGACTACGGAAGTCCGCAGGTGCCTGACGATCGCGGGATGTCTGACCGTTGTCCACCGGGTAGAGCCGGAGCTGAACTCTCAGGGCGAAGTAGAGAAATGGAAGCATCGGGGCTTCTATTGGTTTGTACATACGCCGGAGATCAGGGACAGCTATGACACATATCATGTAATTGAAAGTCTGGCAAAGTCTGGCTTTTCAGATCGTACCCCGGATACCAATGTGACAATTTTTGCGAGCGCCGGAAAACGCTGACGCTCCCGGCGCGCAGGGACCCGCCGAGCCCGCGGGCTGGCGGGCCTGCCGCCGGGGCGCAGCCGGTATATATGGAGGTATTCATGATCCTTGTCCTGTTTCTGCTGGTTGGTATTTTGGTGGCTACCCCATTTATTGCGTATGGGTTCCTTTTTGGCGTATTTGTGTAACACGATTTTCACCGGATGATCCTGGCGCCTGAAGAAATTTTGTGTTACACCGCCGCCGTAACACAGCGTTAGATCTTGCGCCCGTCGATCGAGGATTTGTGTTACACCGCCAGTTCCGCCGGACACTTCCAATCCAATATCTTTCGCGGATAGCCGTTCATCCAGTTTTGGACTTCGGCTATCCGCTTTTTCGATATTTTGCCGAAATCCGTTCCCTTCGGGAAGAACCGCCGGATCATGCGGTTGTGGTTTTCATTGGTGCCTTTTTCCCAGGCCGCATAAGAGTGACAGTAGTAAACCTCGAAGCGTGTTCCGCCCAGGACTGATTTTCGTAGCAGGTCGTATTCCAGGAATTCCGGCCCATTGTCTGTGGTGATGGATTTAAACCGTTGGTAGAAATCTGGCATGGTGCGTTCCAGCTGGTCTATGGCCCTGCGGATCGTAACCGCCCGCTTGTCCGGCAGCTTGACGATGATCTCCTCCCGGGTGACCCGCTCCGTCAGCGTCAGGAGCACTGGACGGCTGCCTTGGGGGCCGACTACTAGGTCCATTTCCCAATGCCCCCGCTCAGACCGCTGGTTGATCTGCTCTGGCCTGGCCTCAATGCTGGGCAGCGTCGGATGTGCCACCTTCGGTTCCTCGTTCTTCTTCCGGGGCCTCCTTGTCGGCTTTTCCAACAGATCGGCGTTGGTTAATTCGTAAAATACGCCCCCGGTGATATAGTTGTATAGCGTCCCCACACAGACGGAGGTTTTGAAACCCTCCCTCCGGGCCTCGGCCAGTGCCGCCGCAGGGGAGTAATGTTCCCGCAGGATCTTGCGCTCCAGAAAATCGGCATAGGCGATATCGTGGCCGATCTTCAAGGGCCGTCCAAACTTCTCCTTGTTTTTCTCTAACTTTTGTTGGCCAATATCCGCCGAGTAGCGCAGTTCGTCCCACCATTTGCATGTGTGGACATATTGTCCCCGTTTGATCTCGTTGTAAATGGTCTGCCGGGAAAACCCAAGTTCTCGCGCGATCTGTGCTATCGGCACTTTATACCGCAGCTTTTCTTCCAGCCTGATCCGTTCCGCATATGTCATGTAGTGCTGTTTTTTCGTCATCGCCCTGCATCCTTTCCATGCATCCAAGTTTCTGACCTTAAACAACAGTCCCGCCCACGACTTGCGCCGTGGGCGGATATATTGTAACACATTTTCACCTGGCTGCCAGCGGAGCAGCTGCCCGCAGCTGTGTTACGCTATCACCTGTAATACAATTCTGGCCGGCAGCTCCGGGAGCCGGCGCCTGGATTTGTGTTACGTTTGCTCTCCTGCGTCCTGCTCCACCGCGTCCGCGATCTGCTTGGCCCGCCGCTCCACAATCTGGAAGTAATGCTGTGCGGACTTGATATCCCGTTCCAGCATCCGCAGCTGTTCCGTCGCCCGTTGGAGGTCATACAGCCGCTGCCGCTCCTGGTCGATCCGGGCTTGGATGCCCTTGAGCTGCTCCTCTTTCTGCGGCAGCTCCCACACGCAACGGGTCACAAGGTTCTCCCACTTCTCGGTAAAGTTCGCCCCGGCCTGCCGGTCGATCAGCTTCGCCATATCGTCGGAAATGCGGATGCTCCGGATGTTTGCTTTCTGTGCCATGGCTTCAATCCTCCTTTTCCCAATGGCCCCCGGTTGAATAGGCCCATTCAATAGTCCCGTCCTCGTAGAGCCTGATCCCGTGCGCAACCAATGTCCAGAGATCCGTTGTCCGCTCCATCGTAGCTTTTTCCCCGTCAACGCTCTTGCAGAGGTAACATTTTCCGTTTCTATTTGGGTAAACCTTTCCGGGTTCTATCCCTGGCTTCTTCTCCTCGTCCGGCACATTGGGGTAAATGCCAACGCTCGCTAAGTCTCTCCAAAACTGCTCACTCGCCCAGCCCATGGTTTAATCCTCCTTATAGTGCTCAAAGGCTTCCCGGATGATTTTTGATACCATTTCTTCTACGGCTTTTCGGGGGATGCTGCTCCGGTACTTGTCCAGGGTCTTTCTCATAATGGTCCTTGCCTTGAGTTCAAATTGCATGTCTCTCATGCCCACACCTCCTTCAAATCCGGCACTTCTTCCAGCAGTCCAAAACGCCGCAGCGTGTCCAGGTCCAGCTCGTGCGTTTCCCAGCCCGTTTTATTGCCGTCGTCCGTGCAGCAGCACCAGTCATCACACAAAACAGCCTTCCCGCAGCTGGTCATTAGGAACGCTTTGTGGTAGACGGTATTGGGATACTCCCCCGTGCGGAAGGTAAGCCAGCAGTCCCGGCTTCTGTACGCCTTGGTAAAGTCCGTCTGCCGCATAGGCTGGATATCCGGCCAGAGGGACGCCGCCAGCTTGTAGAGCTTGGTCTTGTTTGCGGTCAGCCTGTAGGTCATATTCATTCCTCCTTAGATTTTGTAACACAATCAGACATCGCAGCCGGCAGATCAGCTCCCTGGCATTGTGTTACGTTTTTGTTTTGTGTCCAGGTGCTTCGAGGATATGCGAGAGGGCCGACGGCCCGGTTCGCATCTTCCCGGCGGGTCCGGCGAGTCTTGCACCCAATTGCCAAATGCGCCCAGCAGCAACTTGGAGTATGGAGGAAGGCATCGTGCGCACCATCCACCCCTCGCTGCCCCAAACAGCCCTCTTTCTATACCGATTCCCCAGCCAATCCTGTCAATGACTGCCAGGGCCGGTGTGCCCGCAGGCCGCAGACGCTTTTGATTATCACCCTCTCCCGCTCAAACGGTCTTCAGGTAAAGCCCGTTCATATGTACTTTCACATTCGCACCGTCGTTTTCCCTGGAGACAATCCTTGCCAGACGGTCAACGTAAAACGCTTCCTCCAGCGCCTCCGCAAAGTCGTCCTCGATGCTGGAAACCCATGTCTTGCACAATCTTCCTTGGCAATAAAATTCGTAGCTGGTCGTGTAGGCGTTCATGCTTTCTTCCTTTCTCCCCGGTGCCGATAGGTCAGCCTTCCCCGGCCCGTGGCCGGATGTCTTAGGTCGCTAGATTTGAGCCTGAGCCGTTTTTAATTTTGATTTGCGTTCCGCCTTTGGTCCTGTTACACTGTCTATCCAGGCGAGGGCTTAAACGTCTCAGGCCACTGAGTTCTCGCCCTCGCCGTGGCAAGGGCAGAACAGGACCAAAGGCGGAACGCAAATCAAACGTCGGCTCGCAGAGCCGACACTTTGTTCCCCTCGTCCTGGGCGAAACGTGGAATAATGTCCAGTGCGCACACTGGACGTTATGCCGCGAAAGTTCGCCCCGTCCCGCCCGCAGGCGGCAATAAAATAGTCCGGCCAAAGGCCGGACACAACAGGATTTACTGCATGCAGATGCAGGAAATCCCCCGCGAAGCGGATCAAGAGAGACACAAAAATTGAGATCCACCAGTGCGCACACTGGTTAGCTCAATTTTTCCAGCCGGAGACCTTGGCTCCGGCGGCCCAAAAGAAACCACAAACAGGAAACCGTAACACATTCTCGAAGAGCCGCAGATCTCACCTGCAGAAAATTTGTGTTACAAAAAGCAAAGAGGCTGAGATCACATCTCAGCCTCTTTGTCAACTTTTTTCTTCAATTGTCAAGATTCTTCTTGACATCTGCCCCGTTGGGCGGCGGCCCTGTCAAAACCCTACGCCGCCGGAGAAAACGGGCGGGAGCAAAGGGCCTGGGGTTCCGATAAAACGCGGCAAAAGAGAAGTGGCTCAAGCCCGGAAAGCTCCGAAAAAAGGAGCGCCGGACATGAGCCACGATAAACGTCTTGGCGCGGAAGGGCAGGAAAAGCCGTACCGGATGATGGGATCAGGGCGGGGCTTCAGCAAGCAGCCGGAGGAGCGGGGCGGGCGGCATCGGGGCCGGATCGCCGGGCTCTCCTCCGCCTGCCGCACGCCCGCAAGTGCCCGGCTTTCTCCCGCCGAGGCGGGCTTCTCCTCTCTGCCGCGCCTGACCTGACCGCTCGCCTCGTGATCTTATGCCTGCATCGCCTTGGCGGATTCCTCCAGCTTGGCGATCAGCTCTTTGTACTTGGCGGCCTTTTCCTTTTCGGCGTTGACCACCGCTTCGGGGGCCTTGGAGACGAACTTCTCGTTGGAGAGCTTCTGCTCCACGATGCGCAGGCCGTTTTGGGCCTTCTCGATCTCCCTGCTGATGCGGTCCAGCTCCGCCTGGATGTCCACCAGCTCCGCCATGGGCATATAGGCCGTGGCGTTGTGGGTGACGACGGACACCTGCTTGGCAACATCGGCAGGGGCCGTATCGGCAAAGGTGACCTCGCTGGCATAGGCCAGCCGCTGGATAAAGTGCAGGCCCTGCCGGTAGATGTCCGGCGTGGCGGTGACCAGCAGCACCTCCGCCTTTTTGGAGGGGGGCACGTTCATCTCGGCGCGGCGGGCGCGGATGGCCTTGATGGTGTCCATGACGGCCTCCATGGCGGCTTCCTCCTCCGGGAAGCAC
The DNA here is from genome assembly GCA_947625655.1 of uncultured Dysosmobacter sp. Taxonomy (GTDB): domain Bacteria; phylum Bacillota; class Clostridia; order Oscillospirales; family Oscillospiraceae; genus Oscillibacter. The sequence continues at coordinate 34,247 of CANQPD010000011.1, read as the reverse complement.
AGATCCTCCCGGTACTCCGGCCAGCGGGAGGTCATCAGGAAATCCCCGTCATGGGGCAGCGCCTGGAAGATCTCCTCCGTGATGAAGGGCATGAAGGGATGCAGCAGCTTCAGAAGGTCGGTCAGCACATAGCACAGCACGTTCTGGGCCACCAGTTTGGCCGCCTCGTCCTCGCCGTTCAGGCGGGTCTTGGTCAGCTCGATATACCAGTCGCAGTAGGTGTCCCAAATGAAGTCGTAGACCTTGGCGGAGGCCACGCCGATCTCGTAGGCGTCCAGGTTCTCGGTGACCTCCTTCACCAGGGTGTTCAGCTTGGAGAGCACCCACTTGTCCTCCGGGGCCAGCTGGTCCGCCGCGGGCAGCCGGCACTTGCCGATGGTGAGATTCATCATGACAAAGCGGCTGGCGTTCCAGATCTTGTTGGCGAAGTTCCGCATGGCCTCGCACTTTTCGGTATAGAACCGGGTGTCGTTGCCGGGGCTGTTGCCGGTGATGAGATTGAAGCGCAGGGCGTCGGCGCCGTACTTCTCGGCGATCTCCAGGGGATCGATGCCGTTGCCCAGGGATTTGGACATCTTGCGGCCCTTGTCATCCCGGACCAGGCCGTGGATCAGGACGGTTTTAAAGGGGACTTTCTTCATCTGCTCGCAGCCGGAGAAGATCATCCGGGCCACCCAGAAGAAGATGATGTCGTAGCCGGTAACCATAACGGACGTGGGATAGTAGTAATCCAGATCCGCGGTCTTATCCGGCCAGCCCAGGGTGGAGAAGGGCCACAGGGCGCTGGAGAACCAGGTGTCCAGCACATCGGGATCCCGGGTCAGGCGGGTGCAGCCGCACTTTTCGCACTTGGTCGGATCCTCCCGGCTGACGTTGATGTGGCCGCAGTCGTCGCAGTACCAGGCGGGGATCTGGTGGCCCCACCACAGCTGGCGGGAGATGCACCAGTCATGGACGTTCTCCATCCAGTTGGTGTAGGTTTTGGAGAAGCGCTCGGGGACGAACTTCACCTCGCCGTCCCGCACCACCCGCAGGGCCTCCTGGGCCAAAGGCTCCATCTTCACGAACCACTGGGCGGAGATCAGGGGCTCCACGTCGTTGTGGCAGCGGTAGCAGGTGCCCACGTTGTGGCTGTAGGGCTCGGTCTTGACAAGATATCCCTGCTCCTCCAGATCCTTGACGATCTGCCTGCGGCACTCGTAGCGGTCCATGCCATTGTAGGGGCCGCCGTTCTCATTGATCCTGCCGTCATCACCGATGCAGCGGATGACCTCCAGGTTGTGGCGCAGGCCCACCTCAAAGTCGTTGGGGTCATGGGCGGGGGTCATCTTCACCGCGCCGGTGCCGAAGCCCAGCTCCACGTAGTCGTCGGCCACAATGGGGATCTCCCGGTTCATGATGGGCAGGATGCAGGTCTTCCCCACCAGGTGCTTGAAGCGCTCGTCCTCCGGGTTCACGGCCACGCCGGTGTCGCCCATCATGGTCTCGGGGCGGGTGGTGGCCACCACCAGGTCGCCGGAGCCGTCGGCCAGGGGATAGCGGATATGCCACAGGTGGCCGGGCTTGTCCACATACTCCACCTCGGCGTCGGAAAGGGCGGTGGTGCAGTGGGGGCACCAGTTGATGATGCGGCTGCCCTTGTAGATCAGGCCCTTGTCATACAGCTCGCAGAAGGTCTCCCGGACGGCCTTGGAGCAGCCCTCGTCCATGGTGAAGCGGGAGCGGCTCCAGTCGCAGGAGACGCCCATCTTCTTCTGCTGGGCCACGATGCGGCCGCCGTACTTCTCCTTCCACTCCCAGACGCGCTCCAGGAACTTCTCCCGGCCCAGGTCGTAGCGGGTCTTGCCCTCCTTGACCCGCAGCTCCTCTTCCACCTTGATCTGGGTGGCGATGCCGGCGTGGTCGATGCCGGGGACCCACAGGGCCTCATAGCCCTGCATCCGCTTGAAGCGGGTCAGGATGTCCTGCAGCGTGCAGTCCATGGCGTGGCCCATGTGGAGCTGGCCGGTGACGTTCGGAGGCGGCATGACGATGGAGAAGGGCTTCTTCTCGGGATCAGGGGTGCTGGCAAAGCAGTTGTTGTCCTCCCACATCTGATAGATGCGGGACTCCACCTGCTGGGGTTCATACACCTTGGGCAGTTCTTTGTTCATTCTTCAATTCTCCTTTTCTATGTCCAGATCATTTCACGACTTCAAATATTTTTCCGCTCTTTTCCTCGATCAGGCGGCGAAGTTCCGCGGGGTCCCCTCCCCTGACGCTTTCCGGCGCCACGATCAGGCTGCGCTGTTTATCCAGAAAGATAAAATCATATCCCCGGTACTGTTTCAGAGCGTAGATATCACTGTAACGGTGCTGGGCCGTCTGATACTTGCTTTTTTCCGTGAAAAACTTTTCGCTGAAAGTCAGCCTGCCATCCGGGATAATGGTCATTTGATTCAGCCAGGCGCTGATGGTGTTGGTAAAAAGGCCGATGGCCAAAAACAGGAGGCCTGTCAGGAGCTTGCACATCTGCTCGAAACCAATCCCTTCGGCCAGCAGCCGCTGTCCCGCCGTCCAGGTCAGCCAGCCGCCCAAAGCCAGCATCACCAGCCGGAACACCAGCATCTGTCCCCGGCGGAAGGTCTTTTCCGCCAGGCTGTTCAGCGCGACCAGCCGCTTCATATCCATTTTCATATCCACTTCAAATTTCATCTGTACCTCCCTGCGCAAAAACGCCCTGAGCCTTTCGGCTCAGGGCGAACAGTTCTGTCCGTGGTACCACCTGGATTCGGGAAAATTCCCGCGCTCATGGGCGCTTCCACGCCCCTCCCCGGTAACGGAGGGATCCACCGTTGCGGCTTACTATTCGTTCAGCCCAATGCTCCGGGACGACTTCTCCGGCCGTTTCACGGGCGCTTCCACCATCCGCGCCCTCTCTTGGCTTTCACGAACCGGGTACTGCTTCCCATCCTCGCAGTTTCCAATATACCGTTTTAGTATAGTATACCCGTTTTCGATTGTCAAGAGTCAGGAAAGGCGCAGAATCTCTTTTTTCAGCCGGGAAATGATGCGCTTTTCCAGCCGGGAGATGTAGCTTTGCGAAATGCCCAGCTGATCCGCCACCTCCTTTTGGGTCTGCTCCCTGCCGCCGCCCAGGCCGAAGCGCAGGGTGATGATCTGCTTCTCCCGGGGCGACAGGATGCTGATGGCCGCCGCCAGCAGGGAGCGGTCCACGTCCTCCTCGATGGGGCGCATCACGGTGTCGCCGTCGGTGCCCAGCACGTCGGAGAGCAGCAGCTCGTTGCCGTCCCAGTCGGTGTTCAGCGGCTCGTCAAAGGAGACCTCCCCTTTCCGGCTGGCGTTTTTCCGCAGATACATCAAAATCTCATTCTCAATGCACCGTGAGGCGTAGGTGGCCAACTTGATGTTCTTATCCGTCCGGTAAGTTCCCACCGCCTTGATGAGGCCGATGGTGCCAATGGAGATCAGATCCTCGATATTGATGCCCGTGTTTTCAAACCGCCGGGCAATATACACCACCAGCCGCAGATTGTGTTCGATCAGCTCCTTTCGGGCATTCTCGTCATCCAGGCGTTCCAGCAGCTCTGCCTCCCGCTCCTTCGTCAGCGGCGGCGGCAGTGTGTCGCTGCCGCCTATGTAGTGGACGCCCGCTCCCGGCAGCAATCCCAGCCGCTCCAGGAGCCGCTGCAGCTTGACCTGTATGTTCATGGTTTCCTCCCTTTCTGACTTCTCCGCCCCACAGGGCCGTGCAGCCTGTTCCCAATGACGTGGGCGACAGCGCCGCCGATATGCCGCCGTACCTGATTCCGGCGATCTCCACCCAATCCGTCCGCACGGCCAGCAGCAGTCCGGCGGCTGTTCCCACGGCGTGATACGGCAGCAGGCGGGGCCGCAGCTCCGGGGCCGCCCGGCGCACTCGCTCCAGCAGGTCCGCCGGAGCCTCCAGCCCCTCCGGCGTCAGCAGGCGGCAGACCTCCCGGGGCAGGCAGCTGTCCAGGGCGCCAGGCGCCGCCACCAGCACCGGCTGGCCGCCCGCCGGATCCCGGAGGCCGTTGCCACTGTCCCAGAGGGCGGTCAGTTCCGCAGCGCGCCCGCCAATACAGACCCGCACCGGCAGCAGCCCGCCGCCGACGCCGTGCCTTGCCGCCGCCCGGAACACCACCGTCATCACCAAATAGGCCGCGGTGGCCGCGATCAGCAGGACCTTGGCGTCCACATCCGTATAGAAGACGCCGTTTACCGCCGGGACCCCGCCGCCCGCCAGCAGCCCCAGGGCCAAAACGCATCCCGCCAAGGCGCAGGCAATGGTGAACAGCAGCAAAATCAGCCGCAGGAGCTTTTCCTCCCCGCCGAAAGCCAGCAGCGCCAGCAGGACGCCCGCCGCCAGCTTGGCCGGCGCGGCGGCCAGGAACCCGCCGCCCGGCAGGAACACCGCCACGGCATAGGCCCCGCCGGCCAGGGCCGCCAGCAGATAGCGTCTCCGCCGGAGCGGCAGCCCCGCCAGCCGGGCCGTGACCAAAAAAAGCAGATAATCCATGGCCGCGTTCAGCACAAACACGCTGTCCACGTAGATCACCGTCACGGCCGCCCCTCCTTTCGTCAACGCAGTCCATTATAGGGCAGCCCGCCCGGAAAAGCCGTCGCAAAAAGGAAGCCCGTCTTGGAAAAGACGGGCAGGGGCCATTCCCCCGAACATGCCAAAACCGCCCGCGGCAGTCCCGGGCCATCTGGCGATGGACGAGGGCTGCCGTGGGCGGCCGGTCATAGGGCTGTTTTCACACATAGGGCACGATCATGGACGCCACCAGCGCCACGACCATGACCACCACCAGCACGATGGCAATGACGCGGGTCGTACTTTTCTTCATTTCGGCTCCTCCTTTGTCAGGATCTTTCGGATGCTCTTCTCCGCCTTGCTGCGGGGCACCATCAGCTCATGTCCGCAGCCCAGGCACTTGAGTTTGATATCCATGCCCACCCGCAGAATCTCCCACTGGGTGCTGCCGCAGGGATGGGCTTTTTTCAGTTCTACCTTGTCATGCAGATGCAGGTCCATATATTCCTCCTGTCAATCCACGGTTTTCCGCTGCATATAGTAGTCTATCTGATATCAAGCCGCGGTACGCGGCAGATAGGATGGGATCCATGATGCCGGAAAACAACCTGTTCCCGCCGGAGGGGCTGCGCCCTCCCGCTGTTTACACGCTATCCGACCTGAAAGCCGCCGCGGAGAGCGGCGAGATCCTGGAGGGCACCGTTCAGCGGTGCGACACCAGCCACACGTTACATCTGTCCCTGAACGGCATTGCGGCCAAAGTGCCGCGCCAGGAGGTCACCGCCCCCTGGATCAGCGGGGCAAACCGGGACATTGCCGTTTTATCAAGAGTCGGCAAGCAGATCTGCTTTACAGTTTTAAATGTTCATCCCGATGAAAAAGGCGCGCCTGCCGCCCTTCTGTCCCGCCGTTTGGCCCAGGAAAAAGCCATGGGCTTCTTTCTGGAGCGCCTGGAGCCGGGGATGGTCCTCACCTGCCGGGTGACCCGGCTGGAGCCCTTCGGCGCATTTTTGGATATCGGCTGCGGCATCATCGCCATGCTGCCCATTGAGCATATCTCCGTCTCCCGCATCACCCACCCGAAAGAGCGGTTCCGGGAGGGGCAGAAGATCCTGGCGGCGGTGCGATCCATTGACCGTGAAAAACGCCGTGTCACCATGACCCACCGGGAGCTGCTGGGCACCTGGATGGAAAACGCCAGCCGCTTCGCTCCCGGCGAAACGGTGCGGGGCACCGTCCGCAGCGTGAGGGAGTACGGCAGCTTCATCGAGCTGGCGCCCAACCTGTCCGGCCTGGCAGACGCCAAGGAGGGGCTGCAGCCCGGGGACGGGGTCTCCGTCTTCATCAAGAGTATCCGCCCGGAGCGGATGAAAGTCAAGCTCCAGGTCATTGAAAAGCTGCCGCCGGCTGAAAAGCCGGAGGCCCTGCAATATCAGATCACCGACGGCAGGCTGGAACGCTGGGTCTACTCCCCGCCCAATTATGAAAAGCCGCCGGTGGAGACGGATTTTACAGCGCTTCGCCCTTGATCTTCTCCCAATAGGCCTTGGCGGCCTGCTCTGTCTTGTTGTCACCCCACTCGTAGTAGCGGACGCCCTTCAGCGCGTCGGGCAGGTACTGCTGCTCCACCCAGCGGTGGGGAAAATCGTGGGGGTACAAATAGCCCTGCTCCCGCTCCTGTCCGCTGGTGTCAGCGTGGACGTTTTGCAGATGCCGGGGGATGTCGCCGGTCTTTCCCTTTTTCAGGTCCGCCATGGCGGCGATGATGGCGTTGTGGGCCGTGTTGGACTTGGGGGCCGTGGCCAGCAGAACGGCGGCCTCCGCCAGGGGCAGCCGGGCCTCCGGCAGCCCCACCTGCAAGGCGGCGTCCACACAGGCCTTGGTCACCACGATGGCCATGGGATAGGCCAGGCCGACGTCCTCCGCCGCGATGACCAGCAGCCGCCGGCAGGGGGACAGCAGATCCCCCGCCTCCAGCAGGCGGCCCAGATAGTGGACCGCCGCGTCCGGGTCGCTGCCCCGGATGGACTTTTGCAGGGCGGAGAGGATGTCATAGTGGGCGTCGCCATCCCGGTCGTAGCGCATGGCGCTGCGCTGCGCAGCCTGTGAAGCGTCATCCCTTGTCAAATATAGTTCGCCCTTTTTCGGCGCCGCCGCCTGACACAGCAGCTCCACGGCGTTGATGGCCTTGCGGACATCGCCGCCGCAGGCCGTGGCGATCTGGAGGGGCAGGCCCTCCTCCCAGCTGAGGGGCAGCTCGCTTCGCTCCTGTTCGATCTTCAAGGCCCGGAGAACGGCGGGCTCCGCCTCCTGGGGCGGCACCGCCTTGAACTCAAACACCGTGCTGCGGGAGAGCAGGGCGCTGTAGACGTAAAAATACGGGTTCTCCGTGGTGGAGGCGATCAGCGTCAGCTTGCCGTTCTCCATGAACTCCAGCAGGCTCTGCTGCTGTTTCTTGTTGAAGTACTGGATCTCGTCCAGGTACAGCAGCACGCCGCCGGGGGCCAGCAGGGTCCCCACGTCGGCGATGATGTCCTTGATGTCCTGCAAGGACGCCGTGGTGGCGTTGAGCCGGTACAGGGTCTTGTTGGTCTTTTCCGCGATGATGTTGGCGATGGTGGTCTTGCCGGTGCCGGAGGGCCCGTAGAACACCATATTGGCGTCGGTGCCCTGTTCGATCAGGCGGCGCAGCAGCGCGCCGGGGGCCAGCAGGTGCCGCTGCCCCACCACTTCATCCAAGGTTTTCGGGCGGATCTCATCCGCCAAAGGCCGCTGCATGGCCCACGCTCCCTTCCTGATATCTGAGAGAGTATTATATCACAGCCGATATAAAGTTTCCAGTGCGTTTTCGCACTGGATTGAACCTGCGCAAAATTCCTTCGGCTGCTGCATTTTCCCCTCGCCAAACGGCGGATTTTGTGGTATCCTGTCGGTGTGAGGTGACTGCCATGAAATCCAAGGCCGCCGTCAAGCGGATCATTACAACCTTGAAGGACATCTATCCCGACGCCCTTTGTTCTCTGCAATATGAAAAGGACTATGAGCTGCTGTTCGCCGTGCGGCTCTCCGCCCAGTGCACCGACGAGCGGGTCAACAAGGTGACCCCGGCGCTGTATGCGCGCTTCCCCACCCTGGAGAGCTTTGCCGAGGCCGACCCCAAGGAGGTGGGGGAGTACATCCACTCCTGCGGCTTTTACAACGGCAAGGCCCGGGACATCGTGGCCTGTGCCCGGCAGCTGATCGAAAAGCACGGCGGCAGGGTCCCCGGCACCATGGAGGAGCTGACTGCCCTTCCCGGCGTTGGGCGCAAGACCGCCAACCTGATCCTGGGGGACATCTTCGGCCAGGAGGGGTACGTCTGCGACACCCACTGCATCCGCATCACCGGGCGGCTGGGCATCACCGACGGTTCCAAGGACCCCCTCCAGGTGGAGCGGCAGCTGCGCCAGTCCATCCCGCCCAAGGAGTCCAACAACTTCTGCCACCGGATGGTGCTGTTTGGCCGGGATACCTGCACCGCCCGCAGCCCCAAGTGCGGGAGCTGTCTCCTGCGGCGGGACTGCGACACCGGAAAGGCCGCCGCAAAATAAGATTCTCTTTGTGCCTGCGCGAAAGCGCAGGCACTTTTTTTCGCTCTCCCTCATATACTGGCTTGGAACGCAAACAGTTCGCAACGCGCATAGGAGGTACTATGGACGAAAAAACAGCACGGCTGGCAGAACAGCTGCGAAACAATCCGGCGCTGCTTCAATCGCTGATGCAGTCCCGGGACGGGCAGGCGCTTTTGCAAATGCTGACCCAGGGGGACCGGGGCGCGGGACTGCAGCGGGCCCTCCAGTCCGCCATGAAGGGCGACACGGCTGAGATGGTAAGAATGGTGAACCAGGTCATGCAGAGTCCCAGCGGCGCCGAGCTGGTGAACCGCATCAACAAGGCGGTGCAGAAGTAATCATGGGAAGGGCGGTTGGAACGCATGGCGGAATTTGACGAAAAACTGAACAGCCTGCTGTCCAACCCGGACGCCATGGCGCAGATCATGCAGCTGGCCCAGTCCCTCTCCGGCGGGCAGGAGCAGGCGCCGCCCCCGCAGCCCCAGCAGGCGGCGCCCCTTTCCCAGCCCGGGCAGGGACAGCAGGCCCCCCAGACGCCCCAGCAGGGAACGGATCTGCTCTCCTCCCTCACCGGCGGCATGGACCCCCAGCTGATGATGCGGCTTCTGCCCCTGATCCAGGAGCTGGGCGGCCAGCAGGATTCCAACGCCCGCCAGCTGCTTTACGCCCTGCGGCCCTATCTGAAGCCGGAGCGGCAGGAAAAGATCGAGCGGGCGCTCCAGCTGGCCCGGCTGTTCCACCTGGGGAAGAAATTTCTGGCGGGATGGGAGGGCTGAGGGATGTATAACCGCTATATCCGCAACGACAACGGCTCCTACACCCGCATCCCCCAGGAGGAGCCGCCCAAGAGCGCGCCGCCCTCCCCGCTCCGGGAAGCAGCGGAGCAGCGGGAGCGTCAGCCGCCTTTCCCGGAAGCCGAAAAACAGGAAGGCGGAGACCGCCGGCCCTTTACCGCGCCCTCCCCTCCTCCGCCAAAAGGCGGCGGGCCGGGGCGCCTGCCGGACGGCCTCACCGGCTTTCTGCGGCATATCCTGGACCAGCTCCATCTGGACCATGTGGACACCGGGGATCTTCTGCTGCTGATCCTGCTGTTCTTCCTGTTCCGGGAGGACGCGGACGAAGAACTGCTGGTCTCCCTGGGGCTGCTGCTGATCCTGTGATAAAAAGACGGAGCGCTTTGCGCTCCGTCTTTCTGTTTGATCTACGCCAGGACCGTCCCGTCCGGGAGGGTGAATTCCGCCGCGTCAGGCGTCGTCTGATCCACAGTGGGGGCGCCCATCCGGTAGACCGGGCTGCCGTCCAGCAGTTTTTCCGCCGCCACCAGCAGGCCGGTATCCACGCTGACCCAATACCGCAGCGCATACCCCTCCGCCGTCTCCGCCGTTTCCACATAGATGCAGTTCAGGCCGGAGGCCACGCGGTAATCCGCCGCCGTGATCTCCTCCACCGGCAATTCCAAAATGTCCTCATAGGTGGGGATGGACTGCTCGTTATCCGCGGTGATCTCTCCCGCCGGCGCGGAATAGACGCTCTCCTCGCTGTTGTACCAGACATAGGCGGTGCCCTCGCCGGTGATGGTGTGGCGCACCCGCCCGTCGGGCATGGTCCGGTCCGTGCGGGTCCAGGGGCCGCTGACCGTCACCAAGATCTCATAGGTCCCGCTTCCGCCGCTCCAAAACTGCTCGATGGTAACGGTGCGGCGATAGCTCTCCGGCCGGGACAGGGTCGCGATGGCGGACTGTACCGTCTCCGGAAGGACCTCCACCACCGTCAGCAGATCGCTGTCGGTGTCCGGATCTTCCGCAGATTGTCCCTGGCCGCCGTCCGAAGCGGGCAGGGTGATGTGGGAGGTCCGGTGCAGCGTGCCGCTGAGCATCAGGATCGCCGCCAGCACGGTCAGGACAATAAAGCCCCAGGTGATCCAGTTCAGATTTCGCTTGTCCACGCCCGCGCTCCTTCCCTTTTGCGTTCTTCGATCAGGCCCGGTAATCGGCGGGCTTTTCCCCGCGGCCAAAATACCACAAAACAGCGTCCGCGATGCGGCGGCAGGCATTGCCGTCGCCATAGGGGTTCACCGCGTGGGCCATCTTGGCGTAGGCGGATTTGTCGCGGATCAGGCGCTCCGCCATGGTGACGATGTCGTCCTGCACCACGCCGGCCAGGGCCACCGTGCCGGCCTCCACGGCCTCCGGCCGCTCCGTCTCCCGGCGCATCACCAGCACGGGCTTGCCCAGGGCGGGGGCCTCCTCCTGCAGTCCGCCGGAGTCTGTCAGCACCAGATAGCACCGGGCCATCAGGTTATGCATCTCGTCGGCGGGCAGCGGATCGATCAGATGGACCCGGGGCGCCCCCCGGAGGTAGGTATCCACCGCCTCCCGAACCACCGGGCTGAGATGGACGGGATACACCAGCTCCACGTCCTCATTTTCCTCCGCGATCTGCCGCAGGGCCAGCATGATGTTCTTCATGGGCTCGCCGTAGTTCTCCCGCCGGTGGCAGGTGACCAGGATGATCTTCCTGTCATCGTATGGCAAGCGGTTCAGAGCGTCGGTGGAAAAGCGGTAGTCCTGCCGCACCGTGGTCTTCAGCGCGTCGATGACCGTGTTTCCGGTGACGAACAGGCCCTGGGCAATGCCCTCTTTCAAGAGGTTGTTCTTGTTGTTCACCGTGGGGCAGAAATAGAGGTCCGCGATGGAGGAGACCAGCTTGCGGTTCATTTCCTCCGGAAAGGGGGAATACTTGTCATAGGTTCGCAGCCCTGCCTCCACATGGCCCACGGGGACCTGATGGTAAAAGGCGGACAGGGCCCCGGCAAAGGTGGTGGAGGTATCGCCGTGGACCAGGATCATGTCCGGCTTCAAGGCGTCAATGGCCTCATCCATCCCCAGAAGGCACTTGCTGGTAATGGTGGACAGGGTCTGCCGGGGGGTCATGATATCCAGATCCCAGTCCGGCTTCAGATCAAAGACCTCCAGCACGCTGTCCAGCATCTGGCGGTGCTGGGCGGTGACGCAGCAAAGGCTCTCCACCTCCGGCCGGGACGCCAGCTCCCGGACCAGCGGACACATTTTGATGGCCTCCGGCCGGGTGCCGAACACGCTCATGATACGCAGCTTGTCCATTTACGACTCCTCGTCTTTCTTCTCTTCGTGGTGATGCCCGTGATCCTTCAGTTCCTCCAGCTCCTCGCGAAGCTCCTCCTTGACCTCCTTGGGGAACACCACCCGGGCGGCCACAGCCGCCACGATGCAAAGCGTCACAAAAAACAGCATGGCCTTTTGCTCGCCGCCGGTGGTCAGCACCACGGCGGAAAGGCCCAAAATGGCGGAAATGACATACAGTGTCGCCACCGCCTGCTTCTGGTTCAGACCCATGTCGATCAGCCGGTGGTGGATATGGCCCCGGTCCGCGTGCATGGGGCTCTGCCCATGGGCGATGCGCCGGATGAAAGCAAAGGCCGTGTCAAAGATCGGCAGGCCCAGGATCAAAAACGGCACCACAAAGGAGATGACCGCGTAGTACTTGAAGAGACCCTGGATGGACATGGTGGCCAGGATATACCCCAGGAAGGTGGCGCCGGTATCCCCCATGAACATCTTGGCGGGGTTCAGGTTGTAGGGCATGAAGCCGACGCACGCCCCCACCAGCGCCGCCATCACAATGGCCACCTGGGTCTCGGAGTACAGCAGGGCGATGACCAGCATGGTGGTGGCGGAGATGGCGGAAACGCCGTCCGCCAGGCCGTCCAGGCCGTCGATCAGGTTCACGGAGTTGGTGATGGCCACGATCCAGATGACCGTGAACGGAACGGAAAGACCGCCCAGCACCCAGTAGAGCCTGTCCGAAAAAATGTTGGGGTTGGAAAAGGCCAGGATCGTGACGCCGTTCAGCGCCGGGATCAGGGCCGCCACGATCTGCACCACGAATTTAAGCCCGGCGGGCAGGGCCATGATGTCGTCCACCACGCCCAGCACCACGATGATGACGGCCCCCAGCAGGATGCTCTGCATCTGCTGGTTGCCCCGGATGTTCACGAACAGCAGGATGCTGACCATAAAGCCCATGAAGATCGCAAGGCCACCCAGCCGCGGGATCGGCTCCTTATGCATGCGGCGGCCGTCCTTGGGGACGTCGATGGCCCCGACCTTGTATGCAAAGGTCTTGACCACCGGCGTCAACAGGAAGCTGATCACCAGCGCCACCAGCAGCGCCAGCACCACATAGGCGATCAGCTGATTTTCAAATGCCATGTCGTCCTCCGTCAGCGGGCGATAAAACCGACCTTGCGCTGGACCTTGGACAGTGTCTTCTGGGCCAGGTGCTGGGCCCGCTGGGCGCCGTCGCGGTACACGCTCTCCAGATACGCCTTGTCGCCCATCAGGCGCTCCGACTCTTCCCGGATGGGCCGCATCAGCTCGATGACGGCATCGCCCACGGCGGGCTTGAACACGCCGTAGCCCTGGCCGGCAAACTCCGCCTCCGCCTCCTCCATCGTCTTCCCGGTGGCGGCGCAGTAGATGTTCAGCAGATTGGAAACGCCGGGCTTGTTGTCCTTGTCGAACTTCACAGCCGTCTCGCTGTCCGTCACGGCCCGCTTGAACTTCCGCTGGATGTCCTCCGGCTTATCCATCAGATAGACACAGCCCTCGGGATCGGACTTGCTCATCTTGTTCTCCGGGTTGCCCAGGCTCATGATACGGGCCCCCAGCTTGGGGATAAAGGCCTCCGGCAGGACGAAGGTATCGCTGTATACGCCGTTGAAGCGCTGGGCGATATCCCTCGTCAGCTCCACATGCTGGCGCTGATCCTCGCCCACGGGCACCAGATCCGCCTGATACAGCAGGATATCCGCCGCCATCAGCACGGGATAGGTGAAAAGGCCGGCGGTGATGTTGTCGGCGTGCTGCTGGGACTTCTGCTTGAACTGGGTCATGCGGCTCAGCTCGCCGAACTGGGTATAGCAGCCCAAAATCCAGCCAAGCTCCGCATGCTGGGGCACATGGCTCTGGATGAACAGGATATTCTTCTGGGGATCCAGCCCGCAGGCAATATACTGGGCCAGCTGTGCCAGGGCCCGGCGGCGCAGTTCCGCGGGATTCTGCCGCACGGTGATGGCGTGCATATCCACGATGCAGTAGAGACAGTCATATTCGTCCTGCAGGGCCACCCAGTTTTTGATAGCGCCCATATAAGACCCCAAGGTCAATTCGCCGCTGGGCTGGATACCGCTGAAAATTCTCTTTTTCTGTACGTTGTTTTCCATAAATCGCACCTCGATATTCACTGCCGCCAGCGCAGGATACAAAGCGGCAATTTAATTGTTATATTGTAGCACGGAATCCTGAAAAGTGCAATCCGCTCTTCAGCGGAAATGCTCCCGCTCTTCAGAAGATTTTTTACGAATCTGACAAAGCCCTTCCCCGGTCATGAAAATCCCCGGCACGGTCCCGCGTGCCGGGGTTCCTCTTCTCCGCTAGTGCGGCCATACCAGGCTGACGGCGCACAGGGCCAGCGCCGCCGCCATCACGATGTCCACCGCCCTCCGGTGTCCGGCCAGAAGTTTTTGCAGGGAAGCGCCCGCGAACAGCCACACCAGATTGCAAACCGGGCCGGTAAAGGGCAGGAACAGCCCCACCGCCAGCAGCCGCCAGAAGGAGCGGGTGTAGGGCAGCACATAGGACGCCAGCGCCGTCATGCAGAACACCATGATCTTGACATTGGTCAGCTGCACCAGCAGTCCCGTGCGGAAGCAGGGCGCGGCGGGGTCCCTGTCCGCTCCGCCTCCGGGGGCGCGCAGCATGTGCCAGGCCATCCACAGAATATACGCCGCGCCCACCCAGGACAACACGCCTACATACCGGTCCAGCACCGTGCCCAGCAGATAAGTTGCCGCCACCGAGGCCATGGATACGATGAAAAATCCCGTGAACAGCCCCCGCCACTGCCGCAGGGCGGGGCCCTTTCCGTAACGCAGGGCGGCGGACAGGGAGCACAGGTTCGCCGGCCCCGGCGTGATGGCGCAGACATAGCAGTAGATCAAAAACGCGGGGATCAGAGAGCTTGGCATGAAAAACACTTCCTTTATCTTGATATCCGCATGATAACACAGTATAATACATTTGAAAATCAAAAGTTTTTCAAGTATGATATTTGTAAAATCGATGAAATGGAGTATGCCATGGAACTGAAAAATCTGCGCACCTTCCAGGCCGTTGTGGACCAGGGCAGCTATCAGCGGGCGGCGGAAGTCCTGGGATATACCCAATCCACGGTCACGGTCCAGATCCAGCAGCTGGAGGAGGAACTGGGTGTGCCCCTCTTTCAGCGGGTGGGACGGCGCATGGTCCTGACCCAGGTGGGGGAATCGGCCCTGGCCCAGGCCCGGGAGCTGCTGCTGGCGGCGGACCGCCTGTCCAATCTGGGCCAGGAAGGCCGCGCCCCCACGGGGACACTTCGGGTGGACATGGCGGAAACGCTGCTGTGCTACCGAATGCAGCCCGTCATCCAGGCCTTCCGGGAGCAGGCGCCCCAGGTGCGGCTCATCATCCGCAGCCGGAACTGCCTCCAGATCCCGGAGAATATCCGCGCCGGGGTCTGCGACCTGGGGCTGGGCTACGATATGGACTGGAACCGGGAGGTGCTGGAGGTGGAGCCGCTGGGAGAATACGAAATCGTCCTGCTGGCGGCGCCGGATTTCGCTCATCCTGATTTCACCACGCCGGGACAGCACAAGCCGGTGTCCTTTGTCACCGACGAGCCGGACAGCATCTTCCGCCGCCAGCTGGAGCGGTATCTGCAGGAGCGGGACATCACACTGGACGAGACCATCGAGCTCTGGAGCATCGAGACCATCAAGCGGTGCGTCATGAGCGGCCTGGGCTTCACCTTCCTGCCCCGCTTTGTGGCGGCGGACGCCCTGGCGGACGGGCGGCTGGTGGAGCTGTCCGCCCCCATCTCCGGCATCCGGGACCCGGTGCTCTGCGCCCGCCACAAAAAGCGCTGGGTGACGCCCGCCATGGAACTGTTCCTGCGGCTGGTACGGGAAGAGCTTGTACGAGAGAAGTCCGGCAAAAAATCGTGATCCTTTCTTGACAATCCCCCATGAAACAGAGATAATGTAGTTTGTTGTATTGTGTTAATTTCTGGCATGGAGGTATTTTCATGGCACTTGATATGACCTTTTTCGACGAGATGGAAGCCCGTATCCCCAAGGGGAAGGTGCGCACCCGCTTCGCCCCCTCCCCCACCGGCTACATGCACGTGGGCAACCTGCGCACGGCGCTGTATACTTGGCTGATCGCCCGCCACAGCGGCGGCACCTTCATCCTCCGCATTGAGGACACCGACCAGGGCCGATTGGTGGAGGGCGCCACCGACGTCATCTACCGCACCATGGCCGAGTGCGGCCTGACCCACGACGAGGGCCCCGATGTGGGCGGCCCCACCGGCCCCTATATCCAGTCTGAGCGCCGCGACCTGTATCTGCCCTACGCCCAGCTGCTGGTGGAAAAGGGCGCGGCCTATTACTGCTTCTGCGAAAAGGCCGAGTCCGAGGAGGATTCCGGCGACTTTGACCGGGCCGACGACCCCTGCCGGAATCTGAGCGCCGAGGAAGTGGCCGCCAATCTGGCCGCCGGCAAGCCCTACGTCATCCGCCAGCGCATCCCCCATGAGGGCTCCACCACCTTCCACGACGTCAGCTTCGGCGACATCACCGTGGAGAACAGCACCCTGGACGACCAGGTGCTGCTGAAGCGGGACGGCCTGCCCACCTACAACTTCGCCAACGTGGTGGACGACCACCTGATGGGCATTACCCATGTGGTCCGGGGCAGCGAGTACCTCTCCTCCGCCCCCAAGTACAATCTGCTGTACGAGGCCTTCGGCTGGGACATCCCCACCTACGTCCACTGCTCCCCCGTCATGCGGGACCAGCACAACAAAATGAGCAAGCGCCACGGCGACCCCTCCTATGAGGATCTGAAGGCCCAGGGCTATCTGACGGAGGCCATTTTGAACTATGTGGCCCTGCTGGGCTGGGCCCCCAAGGGCCAGCGCAGCGAGCAGGAGATCTTCTCCCTGGCGGAGCTGGTGGACGCCTTTGACATCGCGGGCATCTCCAAGTCCCCCGCGATCTTTGATATCGATAAGCTGACCTATTTCAACGCCACCTACCTCCGCTCCATGGCCCCCGAGGCCTTTGCCAGGGCGGCGGAGCCCTATATCCGCCAGAGCGTGAAGAACCCCGCCACCGACACCGCCGCCATCGCCGCCCTGCTCCAGGCCCGGTGTGAAAAGCTGACGGATATCCCCGAGAAGGTGGACTTCTTCGACGCCCTCCCCGACTACGATGTGGAGTTCTTCACCAACAAGAAGTCCAAGACCAACGCCGAGGTGTCCCTGAATATGCTGGAGGCGGCCATCCCCGCGCTGGAGGCCATCACCGACTGGACGGCGGACAGTGTCCACGACACCCTCATCGGCCTCGCCGAGCAGCTTGGCGTGAAAAACGCCACGCTGATGTGGCCCGTCCGCATCGCCGCGGCGGGCAAGCTGGTGACCCCCGGCGGCGCCGTGGAGCTGTGCCACATCCTGGGCAGGGACGAGACCCTGCGCCGGCTGCGGCTGGGCTGTGAAAAGCTGAAGGCATGAAGGGTGTTTTCCAATATCAGTTCAGCGGCCTTCAAAACGCCTGGAACGACGGGCTGAAAGGCGAGGCCCAGCGCTCCGCCATGGCCTTCTGCCTGCTGGCGTTCCTGGCTTTCGGCGTCTCGCTGGCTCTGCCGGACCTGCGGGCGCGGGCGGTGGCGCTGGTCCTGGACACCATGGACGGCATCGGCGCCGTCAAGGAGGACGGCTCCCTTTCCGCCCTGGGCATCTTCTCCAACAACCTGCGGGCCTGTGCCTTTACCATGGTCTACGGCCTGCTCCCCTTCGTGCAGCTCCCGGCGCTGGCTCTTGGCATGAACGCCATGCTGCTGGGCGTTCTGGCGGCCTGGTACGCGGCGGAGGGGTACTCTATGCTCGCCTATTTTGCCGCCCTTGTGCCTCACGGCATTTTGGAGCTGCCCGCCCTGATCCTGGCCTTTGCCATGGGGCTCTATGTCTGCGGGCAGCTGACCCGCCGCTGCCGCAGGGACGAAAGCGCCCTGCATGTCTGGGACTGTCTGGTGCTGATCTCCCGGATGCTGCTGTTGGTGCTGATCCCTCTGCTGGCGGCAGCCGCACTGGTGGAGGCATATATCACCCCGGCGGTGGCCTCCCTGTTTCTGTGAATTCTCAAATCTCACCTATAAGGAGTTGTTGATACTTGAGTAAACTGACCATTCCCGCCGGCTATCACATGCCGCTGACCAACAACGAGCTCCAGCGCGCCATTGAGCTGATCCACGCGGATTTCCAGCACAATCTGACGGTGCGCCTGAATCTGCACCGGGTCTCCGCGCCCCTGTTCGTGGACGGCAAGACCGGCCTGAACGACGATTTGAACGGCGTGGAGCGCCCTGTTTCCTTTGACATCCCCGACGTGGGCACCGACGGACAGGTGGTCCACTCCCTGGCAAAATGGAAGCGTCTGGCCCTGAAGCGCTACGAATTCAAGCTGGGCACCGGACTGTACACCGACATGAACGCCATCCGCCGGGACGAGGAGGTGGATAACCTCCACTCCATCTATGTGGACCAGTGGGACTGGGAGAAGCACATCGACCCCCAGAACCGCACGGCCGCATATCTGAAGGACACCGTTCGGGACATCGTGGGCTGCATCTGCGATACCGCCACCGCCCTGCGGAACGCATACCCCGTCCTGACCTTCAAGCCCGAGCGGGAGGTGTTCTTCATCACCACCCAGGAGCTGGAGGACCGCTATCCCGACCTGACGCCCAACGCCCGGGAGGCCGAGATCTGCCGGGAGCATCACACCGTATTCCTCATGCAGATCGGCAAGACCCTGCGTTCCGGCACCAGGCACGATGGCCGCGCCCCGGACTATGACGACTGGGAGCTGAACGGCGACATCCTGATGTGGAACACGGTGCTGGAGCGCAGCTTTGAGGTCTCCTCCATGGGCATCCGGGTGGACGCCGCCGCCCTGGACCGCCAGCTGACCGCCGCCGGCTGCGACCACCGCCGCCAGCTC
This sequence comes from uncultured Dysosmobacter sp., assembly GCA_947625655.1. GTDB lineage: Bacteria > Bacillota > Clostridia > Oscillospirales > Oscillospiraceae > Oscillibacter. Next base: position 15,937 of record CANQPD010000011.1, on the reverse strand, counting down.
CCCTTCCACCAGATGCTGCTGAAAGGTGAGCTGCCCCAGTCGATCGGCGGCGGCATCGGCCAGTCCCGGCTGTGCATGCTGCTGCTGGGCGCCTGCCACATCGGCGAGGTCCAGGCCAGCCTGTGGGATCAGGAGACCGTGGAAGCCTGCGAGAAGGCCGGCATCACGCTGCTGTAAACCTTAAAATAAAACGATAAGAGCCCGCCGGGGACGTGAAAACATCTGTTTTCATACGTTCCCGGCGGGCTCTTATCGGAAATCATCTGCCCAGTCCTTGAAGTTTTTCACCGATTAGAAAAATGGCCTCTGCATTGGCCCTCCCAAGCAGGGACTCCGTCTGCTTTTGCGCGTCTTCCCAAAGAGGAGTCGCCAGGGCCAGCACACGTCTGCCCTCTGACGACAGGGCAAATGTCTTTCCGCGTCCCTCGATGGTTTCTATGAGATCATGGGCCTGAAGCACTTTGATATTTCTGACCATCGTGCTCCGATCAAGTCCGACTTGCTCTGCCCACTGTGTAATGTTCGCCGCCCCAAACCTTGATAAGTTTACCAGCAAATAGTACTGGGCGACCGTCAAGCCCGCCGGTTCCAGGGAAGCATTATAAAAATCCGAAATAGCGGCTGCACTCCGTCTGAGGCTTGTGCAGTAGCAGATCCCTTTATATGGCTGTGCCATCATACTCCCCCCTTGTCAATCGTGGGATATCCCGCGGTCGAAAAAGATATTTTTGCCCGAAACGGAAAGAGGTATCCCAAGCCATAGTGCATTTCCTCCATACTCCATTTCAGCGGCAGCTTTTCCGGCAGAGTACATGATACGGTTATCGATCATCTCCATGGCCGCTGCCGCGACAGCAGATGAAACGGCGATACCGAGATCGACATAGGCAAACGCACAATTTCCCCCCTTGGTCTTGCAGCCGCTGCACGCGCCGAAGCCGCAAAATCCACAATGCGGAACGCCTCTTTGCTTCTGCTCCGCACCGATCAAAACAACAGCCTGCGCCACCCGGACATTCGCCGCGTCACGCCCATACCAGCTATTCATGCCGGCCCCCATTTCCCGCGCCCCAACTTCCTCCATTTTCCGGGCCAGCCGCTCTTTTTCATCGCCTGTCAGCACCAGCGTATACAGCGTGTCTTTGCCATGACCCTTTGGTGCGGTCCTCGCCGCTGCACACATTTTCGCCGCTGTATTCAGCACCGCTTTCTCTTCCAAATACTCACTTTGATACAACATACTGTTCCCTCCTTGTGTAGTATGTGCAAATTGTGTATATACACAGTGTATATACACGATAATACATCGACCGCCCTTTCCTGTCAATAGTTTTTATACAGTCAAAATAGATTTCTCTCTCCTGACAGCGTCGTTCCGCTCACATCTCACCAGAAAAAAGCCCCCGCTGCACCGAGCGGGGGCCTGCCCGTTCTGCTTATTTTAAAATATCCGCCGCCAGCGTGTCTGCCAGCGCTTCCAGGGCCTCCCGCTTGTCCGCCTTCACGGAGGACTTCAGGCTGACCGTACCCTCCAGCACCGTCATATTCTTCATCGCGCCGACAATGTCGCCCATCTGCCGGGCTGCCTGAGCCGACCATGTGCCGTTGTCGATCAGGGCCACCGTGCGATTTTGCAGATTGTGGGCCTTCAGATCCAGCAGCAGGTTTTCCATAGGCGTAAAGATGGCGCCGTTATAGGTGGCGGAGGCCAGCACCAGATGGCTGCACCGGAACGCCTCGCTGACCAGCTGGGAGACATCGGTGTGGGAAACGTCGTACAGGACGATATCCCGGACGCCCTTTTCCGCCAGACGGTTTGCCAAGATATCCGCGGCGTTCTCTGTGTTGCCATAGATCGAGCCGCAGAAGATCGCCGCGCCCCGGCACTCCGGCGTATATGTACTCCACTGCTGGTATTTGCCAATAAACCACTCCGTGTTCTCCCGCCAGATGGGGCCGTGGAGGGGACAGATGCAGGCGATCTCCAAGCCGGCGGCTTTTTTCAGCAGGGCCTGGACCTGGGCGCCGTACTTGCCGACGATGTTGGTATAATACCGGCGGGCGTCATCCAGCCAGTCCCGCTCAAAGTTCATTTGATCGGCAAAAATGTTGCCGTTCAGCGCGCCGAAGGTGCCAAATGCGTCGGCGGAGAACAGGATTTTGTCAGCACCGTCATAGGTCACCATGACCTCCGGCCAGTGGACCATGGGCGCCATGAAAAACGTGAAGGTATGCCGTCCGGTGCTGAGAGTATCCCCCTCCTTCACCGTCACACAGCGGCCGGATACATCCATATCAAAGAACTGGCCGATCATGGTGATGGTCTTGGCGTTTCCCACGATCCGGACCTCCGGATAGCGCCGCAGGAGCTCGCCCAGCGTGGCGCAGTGATCCGGCTCCATGTGATTCACCACCACATAATCCAGCGGGCGGCCATCCAGACCGTGGGCCAGATTTTCCAGGAAGCGGTCTCCCACCGCCTTGTCCACAGTATCCATCAGGACGGTCTTTTCATCCAGCACCAGATAGGAGTTATAGGAAACGCCCCGCGGAATGGGGAACACATTTTCAAACTTCGCCAGCCGGCGGTCGGAGGCGCCGACGAACAGGATATCCGAGGTGACAGGCTGTGTACAGTACATGATATTGACTCTCCTTTTTGCAAGGTTTTCTACCAACTCATAATCTATTCCAATCCACGGCATTTGTCAAGGTTTTATGTGACTAACCAGCAGTTTCTAAACGCAAAACAGGGCGGCCCGCGAGGGACCGCCCTGCTTTCATCGTGCAGCGCCAGTTTTCAGCTTACACCTGCTCCTGCGCGGCGCCAAAAGCCTCGATAGCCTGGGCGCTCTTGGCCCGCTTCTCCTCCAGGCTCTCCTTCAGGATCATATCCTTGACCTATATGGAGCCAGCGGTTTAGCGAGTGCTAATCTATCCCAAACAGCCCCATTTATCAAGGTTTTCTCTCCCCCACCCTCCCATCCAATCCCAAGGTCCACCACCTACTCCCAACCTGGAAGCGGTAAAAATACGGTAAAAACCCGGTAGCCACTCTCCACAGCTACCGGGCCTCCATCCATTAAACTGCTTTTCCACTCTCCGGGAATGGAATGACAACGGAGCTCTCTGTTGCATCTTCCGACGCAATAAACTTATCAATCTCAGACAGTTTATCAATCTCCTTCACCTTGGTATCTTCCAAGAGGTGGACATAAATATTGTAGGTGGTCTTGACATTGGCGTGACCTAGCTGCTCCGAGATCGCCTTAATATTCACCCCAGCTTCAAAACAGCGGGTGGCGTAGGTGTGGCGAAGTGTGTGCATAGTCGCATTCTCAATGCCTGCCTTTCGGTAAATCTTGTTCAGGCTCTCTTTCAAATTGCCATACTGGACAATTTTGTTTCGGGTGTTCCAGAATACAAGACTATCCTCTGACCATTCCAGCCCCAGCGCCGCCACACGCTTTTTCATTTCTTCCTTATGCTCCGCTAAAATAGCAGCCAGCCCCGCCGTGATAGCCACTGTCCGCTTGCTGGACTTCGTTTTGCAAAAGTCCTGCACCTCCTGTTTGGCGCTGTGCTTGCTGAAATCATGGTGTAAGATCGCTTTCTTGTTGACCCGGATGGTGCGCTTGCTTAGGTCAACATCTTTCCATTGAAGCGGGATACACTCCCCCGCACGCATACCTGTATAAAGATAGGTCAGAAGCATTACCCGGTAGTACTCCCCATCCAGCGCCTCAATAAACCGCTGCTGTTCCTCCTGGGTCAGCACCCGTATATCCTCCTTATCTTCTGCTGGGAACGCCACGCCCTTGCAAGGGTTCCGAGGGATCATCCCCAGCTCCACCGCTTTTTCCAATGCTCCGTGAATGACATTATAGACCTTTACAAAGAGGGACAGGCTCCCTACCATGCTATCCAGCATTTTTTGAATGTGGTAAGTGGTCAGTTCTCTCAGTGCCACCTCTCCCACATACGGCTTAATGTGCACACGGAAGTTGTTGCGGTAACTGGTTAACGTGGACGGTGCCAGCTTCGGGGCTTTATGCTTCTCAATCCAGGTATTGATCCAGTCACCGGTTTTAACCGCTGCCTTGGAATGACATACCCCCATTGCCTTCTCACTTTGCAACTGCCGCAGCGCCTCCACCGCTTCTGCCTGGGTGGCACAATATTTATAAATTAGATCACGTTTCCCATTCTCCTTGTAAAGTCCAGTTGGGAAGGTTACAAGCCACTTGCCGTCCTTACGCTTTCTAATGCTGCCCTCACCGTTCGCTCTTTTTGCCATATATAGCTCCTCCTTTAAGTTTGGTGGGGTGCTGAATATCAGCACCCCACTCCGCCTGTATGTACTTCACTTAAACTATCCCCGTTCGGTTGTCGGATTGTAACGCCAGCCACTCCATAAGGCAAGGACTTTTTTCTTCATCACAGTAAGAGTCTAGGAATGCAATTCCACCAGGTGCTTCCTCCTTCAGATTGTAGTTGCACCAGATCCACTCTGCTCCCTCCGACTTCTTCTCGCCCACTTCACAGCTCTTGGTATATGTGCCAAGCAGATGTCGGTGCCAGCCGTAGGGCAAAAGGTAGTAGTCGTACAGGTCTGTCCCATCATCCCTGCCTGACCAGTAACCAGATAGAACAATCTTGGCTTGTGCATCACGAATCTTCTTTAGTAGGTTGATGTGGTCACGCACATCAGGCATATCTACTTGATATAGCTTTCCATCACACCGCAATCCCTCCAAATAGGGCGGGTCAAGAAAGATAAACGCATTGGAGTCACGTAGCAAATGTTCTTTGTCCATCACCGCAAGGGCATTGTCGTTATAGACTCGGAATGCCTGACTGTCCAGCGCCTTAAATGCCAGCGATAGCTTTAACGAGTGTTTAAGCAGATTTTCATATGCTGCTCTGTCCTTGTAGACCCATGCCCTCCCATCCGCATTAAAAGACTGCCGGTTTAGAATAAATGTATCAACCGCCCATTGAAGCCTGTCTTCCCGCATAGAACCATATGCTGTCTGCCGTTGCTTGGCCGCTTCAAACGCTCCCCAACTACAGCTGGTCGTCTGTATCTGTTTTAGCAGTTCCCCTCGACTCTCCGTATCTGTTGCCATCCGCCAGAAGTTCGCCATGTTGGGATTGAGGTCATTGAGGATTTTGACTTCAAATTTTCGGCTATTCAACGCCAAAGCTCCGCTGCCGCAATACAGCTCGGCGTAGGTTGTGCAGTGGCCGAGGATAAGGCGGGAGAGAACTCCCGCCATCCTCGCCTTGCTGCCAACATAGGAAAAGATTTGGACGCTTGCCTCCATGCTCATGCTGCCACCTCACTTTTCTCAGGAAGTCGAAAGGATAGAAACCAGTTATTTGCGCTCCCGGTGTTGATTTTGTAGGTGTAGGGATGCCCTGTCCCATTGTTGACCCGAAGTAAGTTCCACGATTTCAAATTTTTCTCAAGTTCCAGGCGGCTATATCCCAACTCCAACCGTTTCAGTACATTGGGGAGATAGCTGGCAAGGATATTCCCATAGCCGTCACGGATAAACACCTTGCCAGGTTCCTCATACTCCCACACATACTCACACAAGGCACGATATGCCTGCATGATAGAACACTGACCATTTCTGTCCTCCTGTACGGGAAGGTTGCGGTGCTGCTTCATTACCGCCTTGTAAATGTCGTTAACCATCCCCGGCGCTATGCCGTCCAGGTCAGCCAAATCATTTAGCGCCTTTGCCTCTGTCAGTTTCCGCTTGGCGTATTCCCGGACAGGGCTGATTTCCCCATCCGGGTACACCAGAGCCAGCTTTAGCCGCCGCTCCATTGTTCCCACATCCCGGCTCCATGCCCCAAATACCACAGGGCCACCAGCGACCTCATAAACCTTAGCCATTGTCCCAGCCGCCATGAACCGCTCCACAACTTCTGTCATGCGTGTCATATCTAAGCCTCCATCATCTTTTGTTAAGCCGCTTCTCCATTGAGCCAGGCCACAAACCGCTCCCGACTCACCCGGTACTGTTTTCCAATGCGGAACGCAGGAAAATCCTTGCTATGAAGCAGCTCATATGCCGTGTTCCTGGAAATCCCCAGTAACCCAGATATCTCTGCCGGTGTCAGCACCAAAGGCAATTCCTCCACTTTTCTGAACATTACCTTATCCATAAAGCCCTCCTATGTAAAAGGGGACTATCCCCCAATCTGTTTCCATCCAATACGCCCACTACCCTATTTTTGTATATATCACCTCCTAAAGCGTCCAGCAGTATAAGGAAAGATCGATGTAAAGAGATATACTGCTCCCTAAATATTCCAATATCCCTATTTGGGCATCACTATTCTGTTTTCAAGGTGCGCGCCTTTCCTCTGAGGCTTGGTGCCCCGTCCTCTTTACATGCATATCATATCACAATGATATTTTCCTTAGAATTGTACGCATTTTTACGATATACAATGTTATTGTTTTTATCATATATGTAATACTAATGGTTTTTTGATGTACATCCTCCCTTTTTATTCTCGTTACACCACACATACAAAAAGAGCCACATACTTCACTATGAAGCACATGGCTCTAAAATTATTTTTGCCGTTCTTTATCCCTTGCGTTCTTGTAAACTATCATACTTGAAATAAGTGCGTTCTTTTCTTTTAACAGCTTTTGCAATTTTTGAAGCTGGCCAACCTGGCAACCATCCAACAGCGAAAAAGACAGTTGATTGATTTCTGCCATTATGTTACGCAATGTTTCCGGTGAGGTTTTTGATGGTGCCGGCTCCATGTTTTTGAGGTAAAAGCACAATCGGTAAAATTCTCTGTTTTCTATATTTGTTGTACTGACTTTTTTAAGACACTCACATATCTTTTTTTGTACGACTTTCTCTTGTCCTTCCTTACGCTCCTTGTCCCAGTCATGCCAGTCCTGCTCTGTAATCTGGGCCTCGCCGTTTCCTCCTTTATACGGACAGATAAAGCGTTCTTCTCCGGTAAATATCTCTTTCTTCAAGCCTGTTATCTGCTGCAAGTCCGCTAATTCATTTCTGCCATACCGCACAACACCCGTATTTATGATCCGGGTATATCGTTCCCGACTTGTATTAAACGCTTGATAAATGGTATCGCCGTCACCACGGCTTCGCCCATGTATCACCTGCCACATATACCGCATAATAAAGTAATTGACACGGCGGTTAAACTGCTTTTTCTGTTCGTTCAGTTCTGACACGGCTCCCACTGTTTCATTTGCCACCCGTTCCGCCTCCTAACTGCCTCATCCATGATTGATATTGCTATTATAGCGAATGTGAGGTACGCAATCAACATGGAGGGCAACAGATCATATAAACACCCAAAACATCTTGAATGACAAACGCATTACACGAAACGCTGCAATCTGTGTCATTTCAGGCACTTGGAACATTTGGAACATTTCCCGCCCACATTCTCAACTAGCCTATTTCATGCAGGAGTCCTATTTTTTCTAACTCCCCCTACTCAATTTTTCTATTTTAAAAATTCGTCCATTTTACCTACTCTCACAAGGAAAAATTCTCTACTTCCCCTTCTTCGTCTTGACCTAGATATTTTTCTTACAAATACCTTCAAACAATAAGATTTATCGTTGTCTGTATCATCTCTTGTGTCATTTTTTATTGAAACATCCTAGATAAACCATCAACTCATCCACGTATTTAATAGTGCGTGTATCTTTCTCGATCTCAACTAGCCCTCTGCCCGTTCTTGCTTTTCCAGCAACTAAAACAGCAAATTTATAAAATAGGTCAAATACATCATTACAACTAGCCTAACTTACGTATCAAAAAAAGTGCTTGAAAAAGTATAAAAAGTAGGGGAACAGCATGGTGTGCTGCCCCCCTGGTCGGGTGTCTTTAGTCCTTTGGATTTACGCCCCAACGCTTTGCCAGTGCCTTGGTGATCGGGCCAAGAGCCGCCACGTCCTTGGCGTACTGGCCATCCTGTCCCAAGAACAGAAGACCGATCTGTATGCCCTGAGGCGTGAATATGGCATACTGCTGCCCCCGCTGAACCACGTACAGGTTGTTTATCATGTTCATCTCACTCCTAACAAAAAAATATACTCCATCTGCAAATGGAGTATATCAAGCGGCTATATCACTATTAACAACTGTCCTGCCTGCTATTGGCTCATCTTCCCACTTTGTACTCTCTGTTCCACCCTCTGTTACTGGGACATATTGGTCATAAGTGTATTTCCACTCAACCAGCTTATACTCTGGCATCTCATCTTGCACTTCTATTTTTGGAAGTGTTTGCTCTCTTACATGAGTGGATACGTGCTCAGTACCCTTAGTAAGAGTGAGTTCTCCATTTTCATCAATAGATGCATACAGTACTTCCTGGTCATATACCTTTACTATTCTATAATGTAGTTTATCTAATAGACTGTTTATTTTGTCAGATGTGCATGGGTCTGTCTTTGGATCTGGTGCTGGATGCTCTTTATAGTTTGGATTATCCCCATGAGGGTTAGGATCAGTTATCGGATAATTATGACTATCCCAAGTATGCGTTTGGTCGTCACTACCTCTTAATTGGTAAAGATGAAGTGACCATCCAGGCTGCATAGCAGCAACAGTGTCATTGTCAACTGCTTTTCCGTTATCTACTGGTGGGTCTATAACCCAAGTTTGTTGAATATCTTCAGTTCCATTATGATAATAGTGTATTCTTATGCCTTTAGTTAAGACCATTGCTTTACGACCTACTTTACCGAATAGAGACCAGTCGTAACCACCATTCTTTCCACCACCATCTGACCCAGCAAAGTCAGTTCCCCACTCAATCAACTTTTTACATATGAACCCTATATCTGTTTGAGTTCCGTAAACTGAATATCTGCTGAATTGTGATTTACTTATTCTTAACTGGTTCCATATTATTGGCTCTACTGATACTACTAACTTCCTAGAACCCATAAGGTCCATTGGAGTTGTTTGGTTATTTGCTAAAGCGTTAAGCTCTGCACTTGAATAAGGTTGGCCAACAAAAATGTCACTCTTAGGCTGCCAAAAATATGAATATTCATCTTTTAAGTTTAGAATAGCAAACAACGCAGCGTTTATGTCTATCTTATCATCCGATGTACCATACATCTTTGCTTTGACTTTTGTTCCTTGTTTATACCAATATCCATTTTGTCTATCCAAATGATAGGGCATATTCTTTAGATTAGAAGCTGTAGCTGATATATCTCCGTTAGTTTTAAAACTAAGTTGACCCGCACTAATAGCCGAATATAAGTCACTTATTGTAACTGCATAACATTTTGACCCCCAGTCAGATCTATATATACTAGCTTTTCTATATCCATCTGTCTTATTCTCTAACCCATAGTAGCTACAATTATATGGGTAAGAAAATAACAAGTCTAAGTAATCTTTCCCATTGAATGTAAATGCTGGCTTTCCTGCATAGTCTAATATAGCTATTCTAAATCCTTGGTATCTTGGTGCCCAAACTCCTCCTGAAGTAACAGAAGCATTATTTGCACCAGATCCACCCGCAGACTGCCAAACATCTACATAATCAACAGCGCTTGCAGTTGTACTTAATAATGCCATTATTGTTACAATAACCAATAAAAAAGCCAATAGTCTAGACTTTAAGTCTGTCCTCATGTCTATCACCTCCAACTTTCAGTATTCATCACTCAACGTTGATACCTGCGTTACCTTCAGACTGATTATCTTTAAATGCATCTGGATTAGAATTAGAAGGTGGTTCTCTGTTTATAAGACCGCCTAAACCCTGACCAGCAGCCTCGGCTGCTTCTCTGCCTGCTTCATTTATTGCGTCTAACTCTTCCTCTGTTGGCTCCTTTATATCCTCAGCCTTAGTTGGCTGGTATTCTTCTTTAGCCTCTTCATCATTAGATTCATAAGCAGCTTTTTCTTCATCAGATATAATCATATCTTGGTTGAGGTCCTCAGGATGTTTGGATACCCATACTTCCCACTCGGTCTTATCCACATGACCATCAGAGTTTGTATCAACATCTTCATTATAGTAAGTTAAAACTGGTGGCTCCTCCCAATCAACCTCAGGTGGTACATCTAAAATAGGAGATTCGTCTATTTCTATTTCTGGTCCACTAGAATCAAATTCTGGTGCATATATTTCACTATCTTCTGTATTAGCAGTATTTGTTGGTTGATTAATACTATTATCGCTTGATCCCAGTAAAATAGCAGCTATCACTGCACCAATTATTATAATAGCAGCAATTACAACCCCAACAATGATTGTTACTTTCTTCTTATTCATATTATCACTATTATTGTCTTGACTTGAATAACTTGGTATATTCATTTATTTCAACCTCCAGTTAACCCTAAATAAGTGCTGAAGAGATGGCTAAATGCCATCTCTTCATATATAGTATTTAATTAACGTTGATACCTGCGTTACCTTCAGACTGATTATCTTTAAATGCATCTGGATTAGAACTAGGATCTGTATAGTCTAATAACCCGCTCATACCACCACTAGCCGGTGGTTGACCTACCTGATTACTTCCTCCGCTAGATGTGTTACCACCAGTGCTTGGCTTGCTGGTTTGACCGCCAGAACTACTACTTGAACCAGTTGAGGTATTTACTTGTGGCTTGGTTGCACTGAGATAGTCACTAGATACATAGGCTACCTTACCGTTAAACTCTATTCTGCTCCATCCTGCTGCAGCTCCAGTACCAATGCCGGTGCGCTTGACAGACTGAGCCTTGGTTAAGCTGCCTAACTTATCGCTGTTGGTGCTATAACTGGAACGTACATTGACTGTAGTGGTTGCATACATGGTTTCGCTACAATCGGTGAAAAGCTGCTCCTGTTCCGTGGTATCATCCCGGGCAGGAGTGGAAACGCTCTCCGGGGTGGGGGTGGTTTCGGGTGCTGTCTGGGTGGTCTGCTCTGGGGTGGGGGTACTGCTCTCCATGGACTGGGAGACTTCGGGGGTGCTGGTTTCCTGACTCTTATCAGCGGCGTTTTCATTGGAACCACCGCAGGCTGTCATGGATAAAATCAGGGCCAGGGACATACCATATATGATCGCCTTTTTCATTACGGTTTCCTCCCGTGCCGTCACAGTGACGGCTTTTTTATTGACTCTCAACAGCTTCCACCCAAGGGGGACAGAGCCAGCCTGTCTCCCCTTGAGCTTCTGCCGCCGAGACAAAAGAGCGCACACAGGTACAAAGATACCCATGCACGCACGAAATGATCTTGCTATGTGCTTTACACAACTCGTATAACGCACCTTGCTAATTCAACAAGATTGCATTATACTGTGGATGTGGTACTGCTGACGCAGTTGTGCATGGTGGTCACGACACCTGTACAGGGGATAGAGGGTTGCCGCCCTCTATCCCTGCCGCACTATTTTTTTGCCTCGTAACCTCATTCTAAACCATGTGGATATAAAATGCAAGTAGAGCAATCGATCTTAAAAGTAAATGTCTATTTTTATACTTCAAGTCGATCCATACATATATCCACCATGGATGAGGTGCTATTGTGTATATCTATTAAGCACTTTTTGAGGCAGGGAATTTTTTCATCCAAGCAGCTGTTGAACGAAGATGTCCTGGGGAAGTATAGTATGTTTTGCGTTTCCGAAAATGTTGAGGTTCTATCTTTATGCCCATTTTCTTTGGAGAAACTGTCATTCCGTCTGAAAAATCCATGCCTATTTCTGCTTCTATTATTGACGAGTAGGAAAAATTAGTTGTCTTACCGGACAAACCCAACATTTCTCACCAGCATTTTAGGACTTCACCGGTTTTATCTACGCTCTCCCAACCATTTCATAAGAGTCGTTCACCGTATTATACTTAGTTTCACCTCCCTAATAGTAAGTCTTTGCCTTTTGGCGAAACAGGTCGATTTCTTCCTGCCCCACTTATGGCAGTCCATCTTTACCTAATCAGTGTATCTTGTGCCGTTAATTAAAGTTGTTGCTTGCTATGAAGCTAAAAATTGGCGTTCACTGTTCTACACGATACCTAATGTCTCATTTATCTCGAATTTTTGGTAAATTTGGTAATCAAGTCGAAACCGCCCCACTGTCTCCCGCATTTATTCGACCATGTAGCCGTGACCGTATCACCTTTTTTTCACAAGTCAGAAGTGAAATTGCCCTTATTTGCCCTTATTCATCTCACCCCCAATATTATTAAAAAATGCTGGGAGCAGCAGAGTATCCCCATTTTTTGCACACTGCTTGGCCCTGCCGCTCCAAAGGACCCCTTACATCTTTTCCTCACCCTCTGGGGCTTGTTTCACCCCCTTTTCCTCCTCTGCATACCACATACCCCCCAGCACCCCAAAAGCCCTCTCCAGCACTCCCAGAACCCCCAGGATCGCCACCACTCCCAGGGTGGTCATGGCAATCAGTACACAACCCCCAATCACCAGCTCTGCAATATGGCACATCTGCTTCACCTCCCTTTTAAACTGAGCGGGCCACCCTTACCGGGTGACCCGCTTACTGTTTCCTTATTTTTTCACTGTCTTGCCCTGGGGCATTTCCTCCCACTCCCAGGCACACTTGATGGTGTCACCGTCCAGCACAACACCATTCACAGCTCCCAGGTCAAGCAGTGCCTTGATCTTGTCGGCGCAGAAGGTCTGACGGCCAAACCGGGAGGAAATTACCTTGTAGTTCTCTCCGTCCCGGCGGTAAACAGTGTACATCAGATTTGCCACCGCTGCCGGGTCGGTGCTGGTCAGCGTCCCCACGCCCGTCTTGACCATGATGGCCCGGAACCCCTTGGCCTCGTCCAGCTGCAAAGCCCCGTTGCCATCCAGCACCATACCCAGCACTTCACAGGACTTGACCGCCTCACTCAACTGCTTGGCGGTCATACCCAGAACCTCACCGCCATTCACACCGGGGTTAAAGACCTCATACCCAGTCACTCTCTGCCCCAGGTCAACCCGATTCAGCACAAATTTTTTATCCATAGTACACACTCCTTAAATTAGTTATCGGTCAAGTTCTATCTCTCAACCACAACTAAACTATAACGCTGACACAGCCCTCTTGACTGCTGACGAAATAGCCGGAATATGCACCTATGGATTGGTGAGATGGGAGGGGTTAACCCAGCTCAATGACTGCACCGCCGTCTATGCCCTCTTTCTCCAACTCCCTCACTTTCCGATACCAGGTAGACCGGGCAATCCCCAGTTTTTTGGCTCCCTTGGCGGCGCTGACCTTCCCGGCTTTCCACTCCCAATAAACCGCTTCAAAGGTACTTTCCGCTTTCTTAGGTCTGCCACTCATACGCCCTTCCTCTTTGGCTATGGCAATCCCCTCAGCCTGTCGCTCCAAGATCGTTTCTCTCTCAAACTGAGCCAAAGCACCGAAGATGGTCAGCATGAGTTTCCCCGTTGCACCTTTTGTGTCAATGTCCTCCTTTTGACTGACAAACCGTACCCCTTTTTCCTCCAATGCCGCTGTCAAATCCAGCAGATCACGGGTATTTCTCGCAAAGCGGGAAAAGCTCTCCACGACTACTACATCCCCCTCACGCACAAAATCCATCATCTTCTGCAACTCTGGCCGCTGGGTGTCCTTACCACTAAGCTTGTCTGTAAAGACACGCTCAACCCCTAACTTCTCCATAAGCACATCCTGACGGGCCGTGTTCTGCTCCCGTGTTGAGATACGCACATATCCTACTTTCATATGCTACCGCTCCTTCATAACTAGATTGGTAAATGAAACAGAACCCCAAAACCGTCCTATAAAGCACCGCCCCAAAAGCCATACCTTTCAGAGCGGGCAACCTTATTGAGCGATAGAGCGTCCCAAAAACTTCACTTGGAACTTTTGGAACACCCCTTTTGAAGCGTTGTTTCAAAAACTCTCCCCTTCTGGTTTTGAAGCACCTGAATATGAGCAGCTAGTAAAAAAGAAGGTACTGACTACCCGTGGGTCAGTACCTTCTTTGCTTTTGCTGTTATATTACTGTTTTGATAAAGTCAATCATATCTTGATCGTCTTTTATTTCCTCTCGTGGGGTGATAAAACTTTCATCTATTGCTCCGTGTTGGCTATCAGTCAATACACGTAGATTATCAGTTCTGTTGTCAAATGTAAAAAAATTCACATGGTGTATATCATACCCGGTAGAAACAATTACACTATTTAGATTTTCTACATATTGATGTAGTTTATAGTTGGCAGGCATTCTGGCATTATTTCTCCAATACCCCGAATTTGATGGCTCTGGTATCCACCTGATACTATTTATCTGTTGGGCTAATTTTCTATCAATAATAGTAAGGTAATACTCATTTGAGCTTCCTCCCCGATTAGATGCCAATTTCGATATCAAGAAGGTACTATTTTCTATTGCCCCTTTCTTTGTGTCAGGCATGTTAGGGATGTTGCTGATTACTGTGTCAAGGTCAAACTCATATAGTGCTCCCCCCGGATTTCTATGTGCAGGAGCCAATTTGTTAAACCAACTACCTATTATATTAGGGTCTGTTATAATAAGTTTATGAGTATGATTCAAAATTCCCACGCCTCCCTTTGCCGTCATTATAACAATATATAGGAAATTATGTCAAGGTTGAGCACGCTAATAAAAAAGCTGGTACTGTTCGGGGTATCCCAAACAGTACCAGCTTTTTTCATTTCGTCCCATCGTAGAAGCGGTAAAATTGCGGTAAAACCGCCCCTTATACCTCTTGGGGCGCTTCACCGGAAGCCCCGAAAGTCCTTGCGGCTCTAGCGGTTTCCTCTCTGCGCTCCTCAATGGCTTCCTTCAGCAGCATATCCTTCACCTTCATCAGCCGGGTGGTGGTGGCGCGGTCGTTTTCATCCAGCTTCATGGTGATATAGCGGATGGCCTCCTGGGTGTCAGGGATCATCACATATTCCAGGGCGTTGACGCGGCGGCGGGTCTTTTCGATCTCCTCCGCCATCAGCTGGGCGGATTTCTCGATCTCCGCCAGCTTCAGCATCTTGCGGAACACATGGCCCAGAGCGTCCACGGCGGTATCCAGCTCGCCGGAGGTGGCCGCGAAACCGTAGGGGTAGATGTCGGAATCGGACTTGGTCTTGGTCTGGAAATCGTACACAGGGACGTTGACGGACATGATGTTCTGGAAGGTCATGGTCAGCTCCACGCTCTGCTTGGGATAGAGCAGGGCCTGCTCCAGGGCCTCGGAGCTCATCAGGGCGGAGGCGACGGTGAAGGACTTGTGCACCGTCATCAGCTCCTCCTCCACCTCGGCGCGGAGGGCGCGGACCTCCCGCACCGTGTCCAGGAACTGCTTCATCAGCTCATCCCGCTTGTCCTTCAGCAGCTTGTGGCCCCGCTGGGCGGTGCGCAGCTTGCCTTTCAGGCGGGTGAGCTCCATACGGGTAGGGCTTACCGTGATATTCGCCATGGCTCACCCCTCCTCAATTCTCGTCTTTCTTCGGCCAGTACTTTTCGATCAGTTCCGGTTTGATACGTTTCAGCTCCGCCTTGGGCAGGATGCTCAGCAGCTCCCAGCCCAGGTCCAGGGTCTCCTCGATGGAGCGGTTCTCCTCATAGCCCTGGTTGACATAGCGGCGCTCGAATTCGTCGGCGAACTTGGCATACAGCAGGTCGGTGGGCGTCAGGGCAGCCTCGCCCAGAATGGACATCAGCTCCTTGTTGTCCTTACCGGTGGAGTACGCGGCAAACAGCTGGTTCATGGTGTCCGCGTGGTCCTCACGGGTCTTGCCCTTGCCGACGCCCTTATCCTTCAGACGGGAAAGGCTGGGCAGCACGTCCACGGGGGGATGGATGCCCTGGCGGTACAGCGCGCGGCTGAGGATGATCTGGCCCTCGGTGATATAACCGGTCAGGTCGGGGATGGGGTGGGTCTTGTCGTCCTCGGGCAT
>CANQPD010000010.1 GCA_947625655.1 uncultured Dysosmobacter sp. | reverse complement strand
CAGTGGAGCGGATCGGGGCCGAAAGCGAAGAAATTCCCACCAGAGCGCAGGTTTCGCCGCAAGGCGGAAACGAAGCGGTGGTGGAATTTTTGAGCTGTTCTGTGCTGCTGAAAAAGACGCGGGTCACAACCCATATCCCAAGATCCCTCGGCCCCGAGCCCAGTGGAGCGGATCGGGGCCGAAAGCGAAGAAATTCCCACCAGAGCGCAGGTTTCGCCGCAAGGCGGAAACGAAGCGATGGTGGAATTTTTGAGCTGTTCTGTGCTGCTGAAAAAGACGCGGGCCGCAGCCCGCATCCCCGTTTTCCTCGGTCCCGAGCCCAGCGGAGCGGGTCGGGGCCGAAAGCGAAGAAATTCCCACCGGAGCGCAGGTTTCGCCGCAAGGCGGAAACGAAGCGGTGGTGGGAATTTCTGAGCTGGTGACCCGGCGGGGATTCGAACCCCGGACCCACTGCTTAAAAGGCAGTTGCTCTGCCGGCTGAGCTACCGGATCGTGTATCGTTTGAACACCGTCAACGGCGGGGAAATGGCTGGCTGGGACGGCTGGACTCGAACCAGCGGATGAGGGAGTCAAAGTCCCTTGCCTTACCACTTGGCGACGCCCCAATGTGGAAAGAAAGAGGGGACCGGGGTGACCCCGATCCCCTGCTTTTGTCTGGGGTGGGAGATGGGACTCGAACCCACGACACCCGGAACCACAATCCGGTGCTCTAACCAACTGAGCTACACCCACCACATATCAACGACATGGAAGACTTGCCGACGTTCGCTCCAAAAGAGAGCTGGTACGCCAGAAGGGACTCGAACCCCTGGCCCACTGCTTAGAAGGCAGTTGCTCTATCCAGCTGAGCTACTGGCGCGAATAAAATGGAGCAGGTGACGGGAATCGAACCCGCATCCCCAGCTTGGAAGGCTGGTGCCCTGACCATTGTGCTACACCTGCATATGCCCTCCGGGGAAATCGTCAGCTTGGATATGATAGCATGAAACAGCGTGCCTGTCAAGCATTCAAATGGGATTCTTTTTGAAAATCGCAAAAAATTTAAGCCCGGCAAAGGGAGAGGAACCAGCGGAACAGCCTCACACCGTCCAGATACCCGCCGGTCCGCTCCGGGTGCCACTGTACGCCCCACACCGGCAGCGTCCGGTGGCACAGGGCCTCCACCGTGCCGTCCGGCGCCCACTGGAGCGCCCGCAGCCCGGAGCCCAGACGGTCCACAGCCTGGTGGTGGGCGCTGTTCACCACGTGCCGCTCTCCATAGAGCTCCCGCAGCGGCGAGGCCGCGGTCCTGACAAAGTGGAGCCGGTCAATGTCCCCTGCCGCGCCGTGGCCCGGAAGATCCTGGACCAGCGTGCCGCCGAAAAACACGTTGATGACCTGGTGTCCCCGGCAGATGCCCAGCACCGGCCTTCCCAGGGAGGTGAAGCGCTCCAGCAGCGCCAGCTCCGCCGCGTCCCGCTCCGGCTCCAGCCCCCGGGAGGCGGTGTTCGCCTGCCCGTAGCGCCACGGCTCCATGTCTCCGCCGCCTGGCAGCAGCAGCGCGCCGCACCCCGCCGGACTGCCTCCGAAGCGCACCCGCCCGCCGGCGGACTCCACCGCCCGCCGGTAATTTTCGTATCGTTCCGCCGTGCCCCAGATATAAACCGTTGTCATGCTCTCCCTCCTCCGGAGCATTTTATGCCGGGATGGCCAGGTTTGCTCTTGCAACGGAAAGAAAAGTGTGGCATAATATCCGACAGGACTTCGGGCCGTATTGCGGCCGCTCCTCCGCCATTCGGAGACATCCCCTGGCTGTTGAAGAGGCCGCGTCTGAGATCGTGTGCCAAAGCTGAATGAACTGCATATTTTTTATGGAGACGTATCGAAGTGGTCATAACGAGAACGACTCGAAATCGTTTGATCGGTGATGAGCCGGTCCGTGGGTTCGAATCCCACCGTCTCCGCCAGCTCAGAAAAAGCCCTAAGGCGATGAAAAGGCCTTAGGGCCTTTTCATACGCCGGACGGGCTTCTTCTTCGCTTCCAACCGCGATCCGCTTCGCTGGGTTCGCGGTTGGGTGGGGGCGGCTCTGAAAGTCTGCGCCTCGAAAGCGATCTCTCTTTCCAGCTCAGAAATTCCCACCACCGCTCCGTTTCCGCCTTGCGGCGAAATCTGCGCTCCGGTGGGGATTTCTTCGCTTTCGGCCCCGACCCGCTCCGCTGGGCTCAGGGCCGAGGGAACCGGGGATGCGGGGCGTAGCCTGCATATTTGAACGTTCCCCCTCCCCGGCCCCATTGTTCTTTTGCTTTCACCGTGGTATAATAACAGCCATCTTTCAAAATCAAAGGAGAAAAATCCATGGGCGCTTTTGAAGACATCGAACTGTTTGACTGCCCGCTGTGCCACGGCGCGGGCCTGTTCCAGGAGGAGGGCGGCTGGTGCCTGTATGTCGCGTGTCTGGACTGTGGCTGCCACACGGCGGAGCTGTCCTATACCTCCGAAGAGGAGCGGCGGGAGATGGCCCGCCGTGCCGCCAGGAACTGGAACGTCGGCAAAGTCATCCATCCCGGTCCCGGGGACTGAACACATTCCAAAAAGAAGGCGGGGCGGTACGCGCGCGTACCGCCCCGCCTTCTCCTACGCCAGACTTTTATGCCGGGACAAGCCCTCCCCCGTCTTCTGACGGAGGAGGCGTCAGCCGCTGAAATATTGCCGCAGGGTCTCCAGGTTCCCTTCCATCAAAGACAGGTAGGTGGCGCCGCTCTCCAGCTCCTGCCGCGAGACATTGTGACAGGTGTGGAACATGGCCGTCCGGGCGCCGGCGGCCTCGGCGATGCTGTCCGCCACCAGGTGGTTGGAAAATTCAATATACCAGACTGTGGGAATGTGCTCCGCCCGCACCTTGTCTGTCAGGAAAGCAATGGTCGCCGCCGAGGGCTCTGTCTGCGCGCCGCAGCCGGGAAAGGCGGCGTAGTAATCCAGCCCGTACTCCTCCGCGAAATAGCGCAGGGGGAAGCGGTCCCCGAAGACAATGGTCCTGGATGGCTGGCTGTCAAAGAATTCCGCAAACCGGCTGTCCAGCCCATCGATCTCTGCGGCATAGCGCTCCGCGTTTGCCCGGTAAATCCCGGCGTTGGCGCCGTCCAGCGCCGCCAGCTGCTCCCCCACCGCCCGGGTGATGGCGGCGGCGTTCCGGGGCGCGGTCCAAACGTGCTCGTCCATGCCGGTCACCGCCCCGGGGCCGTGGTCGTCGTGATCCTCATGATCGTGGCCGTCATGGGATTCGTGGCCGTGGTCGTGGCCCGGCTGGACCTGCATCCCCTCCACGGTCTCTTCCTCCAGAAGGTCCACTTGATCCACCATCCGCATGCTCGTCCCCCGCATCTCCACAGTGGAGAGGATGGTATCCACCCAGGCGTCGGACTCTCCGCCCAGGTACAAAAACAGGTCGCAGTTCTGGACGGTCAGGATGTCCGCCGGCGTCGGCTCGTAGGAATGGCTCTCCGCCCCCGGCGGCAGCAGCAGCGTCACGTCCGCCAGCTCGCCGCCGGCGGCCCGGGCAAAATCATAGGCGGGAAAGACTGTGGCGACAATTTGAAGCCGCCCACCGTTCTCCGGCTCCGGCAGACTTTGACCGCAGCCGGTCAGCAGCAGGGCACACAGCAGCAGGGGTATCCATCTTTTCACAGGTACATGCTCCTCCAATTTGAGAATGATTTTCAGATGCACATGATACCATAGCGCGTTCCAAAAATCAAGCGGCAGTATTTTATAAAGGAACCTTGACAATACATTGCAGCCATGCTACAGTATATGTAAAGGAACCTTTACAGTAAAGGGGGCTGCTTGTGGAAAACCGTGTGGAACAGCTGCGAAAGGCCCGGGGGCTGAATCAGGAGGACTTCGCCCGTGCCATCCGGGTCTCCCGGCAAACGGTCAGTTCCATTGAGACGGGAAAATACAACCCGTCGCTGGAACTGGCGTTTACGATCTCGGACTTTTTTGGACTGGCAATCGAGGAGATTTTCATACATGAAAGGGGCGTTTCCAATGAAAAAAAGTAACCTCTGGTGGGCATTGGGCATCACGGCGGCAGGCATAGCGTTTTTCCTGGCGGGCCTGCTGTGGGAGACGCGGCTGTCCGCCATCCTCTGCGGCGGAGGCGGCGGCTGCTTTTTCAACGGCCTGGTCCAACTGCGGCGGTATGCGAAATGGTCCCGGCCCGAAAACGCGGAGGCCTACCGGGAGCGGCTGGAACAGGAACAGATCGACCTCCACGACGAGCGGAAGGAGATGCTGCGGAACAAATCCGGGCGGTACGCCTATCTCCTGGGTCTTCTCCTCTGCTGCCTCTTCATTTTGGTGTTCTCCATTCTGGATATGCTGGATATTTTGGAAAACGGCAGTATGTTCGCCCTGTTCTTATTCGCTTACCTGATCGTACAATACGCGGCGGGCGTTTTGATCTACCGCCGGCTGGAGCAAGGCTGCTGATGTCGAAAAAGGGCTTCACAAATCCGGAAAAGCGCGTATACTAAAGGTATCTCTGTAGAAATGAGGCGTGCTGTATGAACAGTCTTTTGAAGCGCATCAAAACCAACGCCCTGCTCACGGCGGCGCTGTACGCGGCCCTGGGCCTGGTTCTGCTGATCCGGCCGGAACTGTCCGCCACCGTCCTCTGCACAGCCCTGGGGCTGATCCTGGCGGTGTGCGGGCTCATCGATATCGCCGCGTTCCTGCGAAACCGGGACGGCAGCCTGTATGCCGGTGCCCACCTGGTCACGGGCATCGTCCTGGCTTCGGTGGGCCTTTGGCTCATGTCCCGGCCCACCCTGATCTCCGTGGTGATCCCCCGCATCATCGGCGTTTTGATCTGCGTCCACGGCGCCGGCGACCTGAGCGACGCTGTCACCCTGCGGAAAAACGGCTCCCCCCGCGCTTCCGCGGCCCTGCTGCTGGGACTGGTGACGCTGGTCCTCGGCGCGGTGCTGGTGTTCAATCCCTTTGAGGCGTTCACCACCGTGGTCCGCGTCATCGGCCTCTTTCTGCTCTATGACGGCGTCAGCGACATCTGGATCACCACCCAGGTGGACCGTGCCGTCCGGCAGGCGGAAAAGGATTCCAACGCCGCCCGGAACGCGGTGGATGTGGAGTACCGGGACGTGAAAGACGAGTAAAAAGGAAGAGCGGCGCCGCCGCTCTTCTCAGCCCGTCAAAAAAGTCCTTTGGACTTTTTTGACGGGCTTCAAAATGCCTCGCTTTTCGGACTGCTTCACAGTCCAAAAAGCTGCCGCTTCGCGGCGCAACGGGCTGTTATCACAGCCCGTTTGCAGGCATTCGATCCAACACGAGGGGACTCCCGTCCCCTCGTACTCCCCTTGCGTTCTTCTGCCTTTTCTCCGATCCATCAGGTTTTTTGACAAGCAAAGAAGAGCGGCGCCGCCGCTCTTCTCAGCCCGTCAAAAAAGTCCAAAGGACTTTTTTGACGGGCTTCAAAATGCCTCGCTTTTCGGACTGCTTCACAGTCCAAAAAGCTGCCGCTTCGCGGCGCAACGGGCTGTTATCACAGCCCGTTTGCAGGCATTCGATCCAACACGAGGGGACTCCCGTCCCCTCGTACTCCCCTTGCGTTCTTCTGCCTTTTCTCCGATCCATCAGGTTTTTTGACAAGCAAAGAAGAGCGGCGCCGCCGCTCTTCTTTGCTTTATTTGCTCCGCCGCAGGACTTCCAGCACGAAATCCCACACCCGCCGGACGGAGGAGACGCTCATTTTCTCCCGGGGCGTGTGGATCTCCGTCAGGTCCGGCCCGATGGACACGCAGTCCAGCCCCGGCAGCTTGCCGCACAGCAGGCCGCACTCCACCCCGGCGTGGATGGCCTCGATTCTGGGTTCATGGCCGTACTGTTCCCGGAACACCTCCACCATCCGCTCCCGCAGGGCGGAGTCCCGGCGGTACTCCCAGGCGGGGTAGTCGCCGGTGATATCCACCGTCCCCCCCAGTTCCTCCGTCAGGCAGCGGAGACGGTCATGGAGCATCTCTTTCTGGCTGGCCACGGAGCTGCGGACGCAGAAGGCGGCGGACAGTTCCGTTTCGGCCGTCTCCAGAATGCCCAAATTCAAAGAGGTCTGCACCAGGCCGGGGATGTCCTGGCTCATCTCCTGCACGCCGTTGGGGGCGCAGGAGAGCAGGCACAGTGCCCGCCGGGTGGAATCCGCGTCCATGGGCGTCTCCGCCGCGGCGGCGGGAAGCACCTCCACCGACAGCCCCGGGTCCGCGGCCCGGTATTCCGCTTTCAGCGCCGCCGCCAGGGTCTCCCCGGCGGCCCTGGCGCGGCCGGCATCGGCTGTCACTGCCACGGCCTCCGCCGCCACGGGGATGGCGTTGTCCTTCAAACCGCCCTCCGCAGACACCAGCCGCAGCTCCGTCTCAGCCGCCATGGCCCGCAGGACACGGCCCAGCAGGATGTCGGCGTTGGCCCGGCCCTGGTGGATCTCCGCGCCGGAGTGGCCGCCCACAAGGCCGGAGACCCGGATTTTCAGCGCCGTGCCCGCAAAGGGCGCCCGGGCCACCGGCAGGGTGCAGCGGGTCAAACTGCCGCCGGCACAGCTGACGGTGAAAACACCCTCCTCCTCAGAGTCCAGGTTCAGCAGCTGCCGTCCCCGCAGGGGCGTCACGTCCAGCGCCGCCGCCCCCAGCATGCCGATCTCCTCCTCGGTGGTCAGCACCACCTCCAGCCGGGGATGGGGGATGGACGGGTCGTCCAGAATCGCCAGAGCCATGGCCACGGCGATGCCGTCGTCGCCACCCAGGGTGGTGCCCCTGGCGTAGACGAAATCGCCGTCCACCGCCAGCTCCAGGCCCTCCCGGGCCATATCCTTGCCGCAGCCCGGTTCCTGCTCGCACACCATGTCCAGATGACCCTGGAGGATGACGGGCGCCGCGTCCTCATAGCCGGGGGCGGCCTCCCCGATGATGATGACGTTGTTGGCGCCGTCCTGATAGTGCTCCAGGCCCCGGGCCTTTGCAAATTCCACGCACCAGTCGCTGACGGCTTTCGTGTTGCGGGAGCCGTGGGGGATGGCGCACAGCTCCTCAAAAAAACGAAACACGCTGCTGGGTTCCAGATGGTCCAATACGGACATGCGGTTCACTCCTTTTTCGTGATATGCAGAGTATACCGCACCAAGCGCCGTTCATGCAAGCCCCTCAGCGATTCAGGCCCAGGAAGAGGCACAGGCCGGAGAGGAACACGGGGCCAAGGCGGAGCAGACCGTATCTGTTCATCCTCAGGATGCTCCACCACCCCCTCAGAACAGCCGGGATCGGGATATCTGCGACCCAGAAAAACAGAAACAACAGGTACCAGCCCATCAGCAGCAGGCCCGCTGCCGTCAGGATCCGGCGGAGCCATGTCCCGCGCAGGCGGAGATCCGCCCAAACGGACGCCAGCGCCGGCAGCAGGACGCCCGCCGCGAAAAGGGCCAGCGGCGGTACGGTCAGCAGGTAGCAGACTTTGGGCAAAATATGATAAGTCGTATACGCCAGCCGGTCCAGATACGGCGCCAGCGTAACCTCCAGCACGGCCCAGGCCAGCACCAAAACGGCGCAGGCCGCCGCGCAGACAACATACCTTTTCTGATACCGGGCATAGCCGTCTCCGGCGGGCCGGGGTCCGTAGATCAGCCCGTTCACATCTGTCCCCAGGGCCTCGGCCAGGGCCGTCAGGGTCTCGATATCCGGCTGGGTTTTGGCGGTCTCCCAGCTGGACACCGCCTGCCGGGTCACATGGAGCCGCTCCGCCAGTTCCTCCTGGGTCAGCCCCGCCTGCTTCCGCAGGCGCTTCAGATTCTTTGCTACAGCGTTCATTGGCTCATCCTCCCGCTTCCAGCATACCCCACAGCAGTCCAAAAGTCACGCAACAAACCGTTGCGAACGGAAAAACCGGCGCGCCTGACGGCGCGCCGGCCCTGTTTTATGTCTCTTCCTCCCGCTGGGCCGCCGTGCCGCCCAGGCCGAAGTCCTGTTCCACGGTGGCGGTGTCCCGCCGGAGCATGGATTCCATCACCCGGATGTCGCTGTCCACATCCAGGGCGTCGGCCTTGTACAGCTCGTCCAACTGATGCTCGAAGCCCTTGACGATGGAGTCCATGGTGGCCTCGATGCGGCTTTTCGCCTGCCGCAGGTTCTCCCCCTCCACGCCGGCGGCCTCGAACTGGGCATAGGAGTCCAGCAGCTTCTGGGTGGTGGGCAGGTAGTAGTTCAGGAAGGTGTCGATCTTGCCCCGCTTTTTGGGGTCCTCCTCCACCGCCCGGAAGATCCTGGCGGTGATCTCCTCCAGCCGGTCGATCTTGGCGGAGAGGATGGGATCCGCGATCTCGTCGTTGGCCCGGCGGATGTTCCGCAGGATCCCGGAGTAGCCCTCCTCCGCCTCCTTGGGGGTGGGGGCCTTCTCCGCCTCCTGCTGCTTCCGCTTCCAGGCCGCGTCGGCCTCGCCGCTGCGGAACAGATACCCCAGTTCCACGTTGAGATACGCCTTGCCGCCGAAGTAGCCCTTGTCGATCATCTTCTGCAGGTCCTTCTCCACCCGGCGCTCCGGATAGCCCAGGGTCCGGGCCAGCTCCTCCACCGGCATGGCCTCCCGGTCGCCCATGACCGCCAGATATTTCCCATAGCGCTTCAGGCCGCGGTCCATGGAAAGGCCGCTGAAAAACATGGCGCCGCCGCCAACGGTGATGGCGAGGGCTGTAAACAGGTCCTCCAGGTAATAGGACGGCATCTCCCCCAGCCAAACCATCATGTCGATGGGCTCAAAACAGGCCGTCAGTCCCACCACGGCCATAATGGCGCCCACGATCTTCAAAATCCGCGCGTTGGACTTTTTCACCGCCGGGGACTTGGTGACCTTGCCCACGGCCTTTTTCGCCTTTCCGGGCTGGGCGGCGCCGCTTGCGGGGGCGTGCTCCGTTTGAAGGGGCGGCGGGGCTGTCTGCTTCTTCTTTCCGTCGCTGCCAAACAGCTTGGCAAACAGCAGCAGCAGCGCGACGGGCCAAACGCCCACGGCAAACAGGAACACGATCAGCGCCCAGGACCCGAAATCATTGTCCTGGCTCTTCCGCTGTCTGCTGGCCATGGCTCACTCCCCCTTCTCCTTCAGCTTCCGCTTGCGGCCCTTTTCATCCACGATATAGGTGTTGTCCAGCTGGCTTTTCAGGCTGCCCAGCACGGAGTCGATATACTCCCGGCGCAGGGCCGCCCGCTCGGCCTCCTCCCACTCCGTCAGGCCCTCGGCCCTGGCCTTCCGGGCCAGCTCGTTGATGCGGTCGATCTGTTTTTGGTCCATGGTGTCCTCCTGTCAGGTCTCCGGGCGCTGGCGCTCGAAAACCAGGTCTATCATCTCAATAAATCCGCCGCCCCGCTGGCGCTTGGGGATAAAGCCCGCATACCGCCAGCCGTCTGCCGCCCGCCGGCGGATGACCTCCTGATGCCGGAGGGTCTCTATGCCGATGCCGCCAAACAGGCTGTAGCCCCCTTCGCCGTCATCACAGTTGATGGTCTCAAACTCGTATTCCAGCATAGCGCTCCTCTCACACATACCGCTTCAGCACGATGGACGTGCGGCCCTTTTTCGTGACGCCGCCCACCTCCGTCAGTTCGAATTTCCCAAAGCCCCGGGCGGAGACGGTGTCCCCCGCGGCCAGCAGCTTGTCCGGCTTTGTGCAGTCCCGCCAGTTCACCTGGACCCGGCCGGAGGCGATCAGCTCCGCCGCCCTGCCCCGGGCCATTTTGAAGCCCGTGGAGGCCACGGCGTCCAGCCGGAGGGAGGAGACCGTATCCCGCACCTCCTGGCATTTGACCTCCGGGAAGTGGAGATCATGGGCGTCAATCGCGGTAACGGTCAGCTTCGCCCGCCCGGCGGAGTCCCAGCTTTGCAGCAGGAAATCCGCCACGGTGTCCAGCACGATGATGTCCGCGCTGTCGGGGCCCGCCAAAATGTCCCCCACCTTCTCCCGGACGATGCCCATGCCCATGAGGCTGCCCAGGAAGTCCCGGTGGCTCAGGGCGTATTCCGCCCGGAAGGCCGCCCGCAGACAGCGGATGGGGCTCTGGCTTTCCGCGTCGGCGGGATCCAGCCAGTCCGGCAGGAAGAGGAAAATGTTCCGCTCCGCGCCGTCATAGCCGCCCAGGCGCGCGTATCCGGCCTCCGGAACGTCCGCCAGGCGCAGCAGGTCCAGGGTCTGCATCTGCTGCTGAGGGCTTAGGAAATCCGTGGCCGCGGGGATGTTGCGGCTCCCGGCCTGCTCCGCCCGGTCCAGCACCCTGGCCAGCAGCAGGCGGTCGTCCCCTGTGGCGCCGATCCGGTCCAGCAGCTTCGATTTATCCATGGCGCAGCTCCTGGGTGTGGACCAGGGCGGCGTAAGCGCCGTTCTTGGCCATCAGCTCCTCGTGGCTGCCCAGCTCCGCGATGCGGCCCTCCTCCACCACGGCGATGCGGTCGGCGTTGCGGACGGTGGAGAGGCGGTGGGCAATGATGATGGTGGTGCGGCCCTTGGAGAGCTTTTCAAAGGTCTCCTGGAGCTTCGCCTCCGTCACGCTGTCCAGGGCGGAGGTGGCCTCGTCCAGGATCAGCACCGGGGGATCCTTCAAAAAGATGCGGGCGATGGAAATGCGCTGCTTCTGCCCGCCGGAGAGCAGGGTGCCCCGCTCGCCCACATAGGTGTTAAAGCCATCGGGCATGGCGACGATGTCGTCGTAGATCTCCGCCAGCTTTGCCGCCCGGGCCACCTCCTCCTCGCTCGCGCCGGGGCGGCCGTAGCGGATATTCTCCAGGATGCTGGCAGCGAACAGGAACACATCCTGCTGCACCACGCCCACATTCTGCCGCAGGGACTCCTGAGTCACACCCCGGACGTCCTCGCCGTCGATGCGGATGGCGCCGCTGGTGACGTCATAGAACCGGGGGATCAGCTGGCACAGCGTGGACTTGCCGCCGCCGGAGGGGCCCACCACCGCCACGGTCTCACCGGGGCGGATGTGGAGATCCACGTCGTGGAGGACCGCCAGATCGTCCTGATAGGCAAAGCTGACGTGGTCCACGTCGATGCGGCCCTCCACCCTCCGGAGGATCTTGGCGTCGGGGGCGTCCTGCATGGCGGGCTCGGTCCGCATCAGCTCAATGAAGCGGCCCAGGCCCGCGGTGCCGTTGGCGAACAGCTCCGCAAAGGTGGAGAGCTTGCGGATGGGGTTGACGAAGGTGGTGATATACAGGCTGAAGGTGATGAGATCCACCGTGTCCATCTGCCCCTCCATGATGAAGAAGCCGCCGGCGGCGATGACCGCCACGGACAGGATGCACAAAAAGAACTCCATGACGGCGTTGAACCGGCCCATGGCCTTGTGGAACTGGCGCTTGGAGGTCTTGAAGCTGTCGTTGGAGCTCTCGAACTTCTTCAGCTCCGTCTCCTCGTTGGCGAAGGCCTTGGCGGTGCGGATGCCGGAGAGGCCGGACTCGATGTCGGCGTTGATGGTGGCGGTCTTCTGCTTCACCCGGGCCGACGCCTCGCTCATGGAGCGGCGGCAGGACCACACCACGAGGAAGAAAATGGGCAGGATGACGGCGATGACCAAAGCCAGCCGCCACTGGATGGAAAACATGATGGCCAGGGCGCCCACGATGGTGACGCCGGAGATGAAGATATCCTCCGGGCCGTGGTGGGCCAGTTCCGTGATATCAAACAGGTCCGCTGTCAGGCGGCTCATCAGCTGGCCGGTGCGGTTGCGGTCAAAGTAGTCGAAGCTCAGCTCCTGCATGTGGCGGAACAGGTCCCGGCGGATGTCCGCCTCCACCAGGATGCCGAAGGTGTGGCCCCAGTAGCAGATGACATAGGTCAGCACCGCCCGCAGGGCAAAGGCCATGAACACCACCGCCATCACGGCGAAAAAGGTCTGGTAGGCGCTTTTGGGCAGCAACTCATACATGCACCACCGGGACACCGCCGGAAACGCCAGGTCGATGAGGGAGATCATCAGGGCGCAGCACAGATCCATGATGAACAGCTTCCGGTGGGGCCCGAAGTAGGAGAGGAAAATCTGCAAAGAGGACTTCTGCTGAAATTCTCGGGTCGTCATAACAATGCTCCTTATTCTATATCGATACAAGATGTATCATAGCACGTTTTTGGGCCGTGCGCAATGAGATATCCCCGGATGCCGGAGCATCCGGGGATATTTTTGCGGTGTGTTTTGATCACTTGTTGGCCAGGAAGTCGCCCTTCATATAGCCGGTGGAGGACGCGCCGCCCACGTCGGAGAAGGTGATCTTGTACCAGCCGTCTCCGGCGCTCTCCACGATCTGGATGTCCGCGCCGTTGGGAACGGTGGCCAGGGCCTCATAGCTGGTGCCGGGGCCGGAGCGCACGAACACGCCGTTGCCGCCGTTGACCACGGTGGCGGCCCCGGCCTTCAGCCCGGAGGCGGTCGTGGTGGTGCCCGTGCCGGGCGTGGTGGTGGAGGTGGTGGGCGTCGTCGCGCTGCCGGTCACATCACACCGGACGATGCACACGCCCTTCTTGCTGCCGTCGGTCACCACCACGTTGACGGTGCCCCGGGAGACGGCGGTGACCTTGCCATTCTGGTCCACGGAGGCGACGCCCTCGTCCTGGCTGATCCAGGTGTAGCTGCCGCTGCCGCCGGAGGTCACCCGGATGGCGGCGGTCTCGCCCACGGTCTTCAACGTAAAGTCGGTGGTGCTCAGGCCCAGGCCGCCGGGAAGGGCCATGGCCTCCTCATAATCCGTCTGCTCCGCCGGTGCGGAGGGCGTGTCCGTGCCGTCAGGCTCCGTGGCGTCCGGCTCCTCCGGCATCACGCCGTCTTCGCCCTGATCCGGGTCCTCCCCGTCCGGCGTGGGCTCCTCCGGCACAATGGGCGGCGTCACGTCCTCCGTCGGCGGCGTGACATCCTCACCGTCCTTGCCGAACTTTTCCGCGATCCTGTCGCCGTACAGCAGATAGATCAGCAGCCCCGCCATAATCAAAATCAGCACGATCAGCGTCGGGGTGATCAGGCTGTACTGCCGTCCGTGGGCCGCCCGCCGGCCCCGCTTGGGGCTGCGGCGGATCTCCTCCCCGTCCCGCAGGGCCTCCTCTTCTTCACAAAAAGGGCAGTCCCGGTATGTATCCGAGTATTTCTCCCCGCAGACGGGGCATCGCTTCATTGCCATGGTATATCCTCCCGCGATTTTTGATAACGGTATCTCTCTGTTCCGCGCCCCAACCGGATATGGCGCGGCCCAAAGGTATCTGTCTTGTTACGCTTTACATAATACCGGCTTTTCCAATAGCCGTCAAGAGCGGGCCGCCGATTTTTCGGGAAATTCCCCGTTTTCCGGCGCTCCCGCCCGCCGGCACGTCCCTGCGGCATGAAAAAACGGGCGCGCGCGCCCGTTTCAGGCTGTCGAAAAAGTCCGCCGGACTTTTTCGACAGCCTGAACAATGCCTCGCTTTTTTGTCTGCTTCGCAGCCCAAAAAGCTCCCGCTTCGCGGCGCAAACGCCTGCTGCCGCAGGCTTTTTGCAGGCATTCGATTCAACACGAGGGGGCTCCCGCCCCCTCGTACTCCCCTTGTGAAACGGAACATTTTTTCTCCAAACAGAGGGTTTTCGACAAGCTGAACCGGGCGCACGCGCCCGGTTTTCCTCTCACGCTCACACGCCGCCAAAGTGGAACACAATGCCCACCACGGCGGAGAGGCCGATAAACACGATGGGGTGCCAGTCCTTCACCTTTTTCACGCAGTTGGTCAGCACCACCAGCACCGCCGCCAGCGCCAGCCCCCGCCAGTTCAGCAGCGAGCCGCCCGCCAGCTGGAAGGACTTCACGATCCCCTCCCCCGCCGCGGGGCTGGTCACCTGCACAGTTGTCAGCACCTCCAGGATCACCGCCACGCAGGCGGCGCCGATCAGGCCCGTGGATGCGGGCCGCAGGCCGTAAAACGCGTCATTGACATACTTGCTGTCCCGGAATTTCTTCAGCATCGCCGCGATGATGAGGATGACAATGATGGAGGGCGTCACCTCGCCGATGGTGGCGATCAGCGCTCCCGGGACGCCCGCCACCGTAAAGCCCACATAGGTGGCCATATTGATGCCGATGGGGCCGGGGGTGGACTCGGACACCGCCAGCATATTCATCAGCTCCGTATAGGTGTACCAGCCGGTAGTCTCCCCGATGTCCTTCAGGAAGGGCAGCGTGGCCAGGCCGCCGCCCACGGCGAACAGGCCGGTCTTGAAAAATTCCCAAAACAGCTGCAGATACACGCTCATTGACCCCTCACCTCCAGATTTTTCAGAATGATGCCCGCCAGAGCGGCGGCGATGACGAACCAGACCGGGGAAATGTCCAAAAACACGCCGCCGGCCAGCACCAGCAGGAAGATCGCCGCGGTCCGCTTATCCACCACGGACTTTTTCAGCAGCTTCCGCACGGCGTTAAAGATCAGCACGCAGACGCACACCTGGATGCCGGCAAAGGCGTTCACCACCCACGCCAGATGGGAAAAATTCGTGATGAGCCCCGCCAGGACGGAAATGATGACCAGGGACGGGAACACCAAGCCCAGGGTGGCCACGATGCCTCCCGCGGCGCCCCGCCTCTTCTGCCCGATAAACGTGGCGGTATTCACCGCGATGATGCCCGGCGTGCACTGGCCGATGGCGAAATAGTCCACCAGCTCCTCTTCCGTGGCCCAGTGCTTGTTCTCCACCACCTCCCGCTGGAGGATGGGCAGCATCGCCATGCCGCCGCCAAAGGTCATGACCCCCATTTTCGCGAAGGTCCAAAACAGTTCCCACAGTTCCTTCAAAGCACTCACTCCTCTTTGCTCATTCCACATAGCCGTACAGCCCCCGGACGGAGACTTCGCCGGAGCGCACGGCGCGCTCTTCGCCGTCCGCTCCCCGGACCACCAGGCCGAAGTCCCCGTCGATGCCCACGGCGGTGACGGTCTCCCGCCCCGCCGGGGAGATCAGCTGGACGGCCTTTCCCAGATTCACGCAGTCCCGCCGGTAGGCGGCCAGGTACTCTGACAGATCCCCGGCCCTCAGCGCGGTATACAGCCTATCCAGCTCTTCGATCAGCGCCGCCGCCAGGGCGGGCCGGGACACCGGCCGCCCCAGCGCCATGGCCAGAGAGGTGGCCATCTCCGCCACCTCCGGGGTGAAATCCTCCGCCGTCTGCAAGACGTTCACGCCGATGCCCAGCACCAGATACTGCACCCGGCCCGTCTCCGCCTCCACCGACAGCTCCGTCAAAATGCCGCAGAGCTTCCTGCTGCCCAGCACCGGGTCGTTGGGCCATTTCAGCCCCGGCCGGACGCCGCAGACCCGCTCCACCGCCGCGCACACCGCCACGCCCGCCAGCGCCGTCACCGGCAGCAGCCGCTCCGGCGGCAGCTCCGGCCGCAGCAGGGCCGTCAGATAGATGCCCTTCCCCTTGGGGGACTGGAAGGAGCGGTCCATCCGGCCCCGGCCCGCGGTCTGGCAGTCGGCAACGATCACCGTGCCGTCAGGCGCGCCGGACAGGGCGATGCGCTTGGCATAGTTGTTGGTGGAGTCGATCTCGTCAAAACATTGAAGTTCCCGGCCCACCACTGCCGTCTCTTCCAGAAAGCTGCGGATCTCCGGCTCCGTCAGGGCGTCCGGCGTCCCGGTCAGGCGGTAGCCAAGACCGGCCCGGGCCTCGATCTCGTAGCCCTCCCGCCGGAGGGCGTCCACCGCCTTCCACACGGCGGTGCGGCTGAGCCCCAGCCGGCCGCTGATCTCCTCGCCGGAGAGGAACTCCTCTCCCTGCGCCCGCAGCAATGCCAAAACCGTTTTCCGGCTCATGGACGCCTCCCCCCTCTCAAATCGCAAACCAGAGTGTACCACGTTTTCCCGCCGATGTAAACCGTCGAAACCGTAAAGAAAACCGCCCGGGCAAAAACCCGGGCGGCCGCGGAGCGGAAGTCAGGCCTTCTTGGCGTGGACCTGCTTGATGACGAACAGGGTCGCCAGCATCAGGACGATGCCGATGGGCAGGCCCAGGAGCCCCGGCGCGCCCGCCTGGACCAGCAGCCCGGCGATCAGATACGTGACGCCGGAGACCGCCGCGCAGGTGATGGCGTAGGGCAGCTGGGTGGACACATGGTTCACATGGTCGCACTGAGCGCCGGCGGAGGCCATGATGGTGGTGTCGGAGATGGGAGAGCAGTGGTCGCCGCAGACAGCGCCGGCCATGCAGGCGGAGATGCAGATGATGGCCATGGGGTTGTCCATGGAGAACACGTTCTGCACAATGGGGATCAGGATGCCGAAGGTGCCCCAGCTGGTGCCGGTGGCAAAGGCCAGCAGGCAGCCGATGACGAACACGATGACCGGCAGCAGCACCTGCACGCCGGTGGCGGAGGTGCGCACAAAGTCACGGACGAAATACTTGGCGCCCAGAGAGTCGGTCATGGCCTTCAGGCTCCAGGCAAAGGTCAGGATCATGATGGCGGGCACCATGGCCTTGAAGCCCTCGGGGATGCAGCCCATCATCTCCTTGAAGGTCATGGACCGGCGGATCATGTAGTACACAAAGGCCACCACCAGCGCGAAGGCGGAGCCCAGCATCAGGCCCACGGAGGCGTCGGAGTTGGAGAAGGCCTCGATGAAGCCGGCGCCCTCGAAGAAACCGCCGGAGTAGATCATGCCGATGACGCAGAAGACCACCAGCACCACCACGGGGAACACCAGATCCATCACGGAGCCCTTGTCGCCCACGTCCTCATCCTCGGCGGAGGCGTAGGGGTTGGAGCCGGAGAACAGGTCGCCGTTTTCAACGGCGTTCTTCTCAAACCTGGCCATGGGGCCGTAGTCCACCTTCATAAACACCAGGCCCAGCATCATGACGATGGTCAGCAGGGCGTAGTAGTTATAGGGGATGGCCCGGAGGAAGAGGTTGAAGCCCTGGCCGTCCTCGGCAAAGCCCGCCACGGCGGCGGCCCAGGAGCTGACGGGGGCGATGATGCAGACGGGGGCGGCGGTGGCGTCGATGATGTAGGCCAGCTTGGCGCGGGAGATGTTGTGCTTGTCGGTGATGGGCCGCATGACGCT
The DNA here is from genome assembly GCA_947625655.1 of uncultured Dysosmobacter sp. GTDB lineage: Bacteria > Bacillota > Clostridia > Oscillospirales > Oscillospiraceae > Oscillibacter. The sequence goes on along the minus strand of CANQPD010000010.1, from coordinate 72,252 downwards.
GCCCACGGTCAGGCAGTTGAAATAGTCGTCAATAAAGATCAAAATGCCCAAAACGATGGATGCCAGCTGGGCGCCCACCCGGCTCTTGATGTGGACCTTGGCCCAGCGGCCGAAAGCGGCGGAGCCGCCGGCCTTGTTCATCAGGCACACCATGGAGCCCAGGATCACCAGGAAGATCAGGATGCCCATGTTGTAGCTGTCGCACAAGGACGCCACGATGCCGTCGTTGAACACATGGAGGACGGTACCCTCAAAGGCAAAGTTGGAATACAGCAGGCCGCCCACCAGAATGCCGATGAACAGGGAGCTGTACACCTCCTTCGTGATCAGGGCCAGCGCGATGGCGATGATGGGGGGCAGCAATGACCAGAAGGTGTTGAAGAACCGGCTGGAGGCCTCCACATAGCCGGTGCCTCCGCAGGTCTCGCAGACCGCGGCGGTCCCCTCGTCCGTCAGGACCACGCCGGCGGCGCCGCAGTCGGCGCACTCGACCATTTTGGTGCCGGTCTCCTCGGTGGGGTCCGCGGCGAAGGCGGTGACGGTCATGGCGCCGCACAGCAGCAGCAGGACCGCCAGCAGGGGCAGAATCCGTTGTCTCAGGTGTCTCATGGTTTCTCTCTCCTAACAAAAATGAAGTCATGACGTTGTCATGACTTCATACGGCACGCAAAAGCGTATGGAACCACGACAGCTCTCCGTCCCTTTAGGAGGACGACAGTCCGTGGGATATTCTCCCACGGCCCGGCTCCGGTCTCCCCAGGCGGGAGCGCCGAAACCTCGGCGGAGGCCCCTTTCCCCCTTCCCCGTGCCTGGACCTGCGGGAGGAGGTACTCTTGACATCCGCGCCTCTATCATGCTTAGCGACTACATTATATCGAACTTTTGGATAAAGTCAATAAAAATATGACAGATTTTTGTAAAATTCACTCTTCCCACCCCCATCAGCAAAAGAGCGCCGCTTTCGCGGCGCTCTTTTGCTGATACTTTTCTGCTGTCAATACCGGCCCAGGGAGGCGGCGGTGTCCGCGTTGGCGGACTTGCCGAAGTGGAAGTCGTTGCCGGGCAGGATGGCGTTGAGGATGATGCCGGCGATGGCGGCGATGGCCAGGGAGGTCAGGGTGATGGAGGCGCCGCCCACCTGGAAGGTCAGGCCGCCGGTGAAGCCCAGACCGCAGACCAGGATGACGGCAGCGATGATGAGATTGCGGCTGTTGGTGAAGTCCACCTGGTTCTCCACCACGTTCCGCACACCGATGGCGGAGATCATGCCGTAGAGGATGAAGCTGACGCCGCCGATGATGGCCGCGGGGATGGTGTTGACGACATACGCAAAGGCGGGGCTGAAAGACAGGATGAAGGCGTAGAGCGCCGCCAGCCGGATGACCCGGGGATCGTGGACACGGGAGAGGACCAGCACACCGGTGTTCTCGCCGTAAGTGGTGTTGGCGGGGCCGCCGAACAGGCCCGCCATGGCGGTAGCGACGCCGTCGCCGATCAGGGTGCGGTGCAGACCGGGGTCCTCAATGAAGTTTTCGCCCACAGTGGCGGAGATGGCGGACATGTCGCCGATGTGCTCCATCATGGAGGCGATGGCAATGGGGGCCATCACCAGGATGGCGGAGATGTCAAACTTGGCAACGCTGCCCTGGAAGTTGGTGATAAAGGGCTGGAGGCCAAGGACCGGGTTGGCTCCGCCAAGCAGGGTGGTGTCCGCCAGGCCGGAGAAATCCACCATACCGGCAACCAGCGCCACGATGTAGGGGATCACAACGCCCAGCAGGATGGGGATGATCTTGACCATGCCCTTGCCCCAGATATTGGCCACCACGATGACAGCGATGGACACCAGGGCCAGCCACCAGCAGGTAGAGGCGTTGCTGACGGCGGAGGGGGCCAGATTGAGGCCGATCAGGATGATGATGGGGCCGGTGACCACAGGGGGCAGATAGTGCATCACGCGATGGACGCCCACCACCTTGATGATGGCGGCCAGCACCACATACAGCAGGCCCGCCACCACGATGCCGCCGCAGGCGTACTGCAGCTTTTCAGACGCCTCCATGGCGGCGTACATACCGCTGTCCATGGCACCCATGGCGGCAAAGCCGCCCAGGAAGGCGAAGGACGAGCCCAGGAAGGCGGGGACCTTCATTTTGGTGCAGACATGGAAGAACAGCGTACCGATGCCGGCAAAGAACAGGGTGGTCTGGATGGACAGGGGCAGACCGTAGCTCTGGACCAGGATGGGGACCAGCACAGTGGCGCCGAACATGGCGAACATATGCTGCAGGCCCAGGATCAGCATTTTGGGCACGCCCAGGGCCCGGGCGTCCCGGATCGGCTCCTGGCCGATGTTGGAAGTCTTCTCTTTCATTTGTTTTCTCCTCTCAATGGATTTTTCCCACACAGGCAAAAAAAATACCGGCACTTCAGCCGGTCTCAAAAAAGGGGACGAAAATAAGAAACGGGGACGCCCGTAGCCATGTATTTCCGACGCATCAAACGCAGCATGGGGTGCCCTCCTTCGTTATTTTGACTTATTATACAGAAAGGCGCATCCCATTGCAAGATCGGTTTTTCATGAGACGCGGATAAAAATTTTCTCGGAAATTGTAAAAAATGACGAGGGCTGTGCCCCCGTCATTCCAGCAGCTTTCCGATCTGGGATTCCCCGTATACCGGGATGCCGTGGGCCGCCAGCAGCTCCGCCGTCACGCCGTCTCCGGCGGCCAGCGTCCCGGTGAACGTCCCGTCGTAGATCCGGCCCCGGCCGCAGGAGGGGCTGCGCTCCTTCAGCACCGCCGCCTCGCAGCCAAGCAGCCGGCACAGGCCCAGGGCCTCCTCCGCCCCCCGGCGGTACTGGGCCGTCACGTCGCCCTCCCGGGTCACCACCCGGTCCCCCCGCCGCTCGGCGGGCGGTCGGGGCGTGGGCAGGCCCCCCAGCTGCTCCGGGCAGACGGGGACCAGCTCGTGGCGCCGCGCCAGCTCCCCCGCCGCCGGATGGGCCTTGGACGCGCCGTCATACCGGCAGCGGACGCCCAGAAGACAGGCGGAAATCAGGATCTTCACCGCCGCCTCACTTTCCCTGGATGGCCTGCCGCTCCCGCAGCAGCTCCGCGTACAGCGTCACGGCGTTCCAGTTCCGGTTGTGGGCCGTCAGCACCGCCTTCAGGCAGTCCGGCCCCGCCCCCGCCTTCGCCAGGACTGGCAGCAGGGCGTCCAGCTCTCCCTCCAGGCCGCACAGCACGATCATCCGTCCCCCCAGGGTCCCGCCGGCATAGGGCTGCACCGGGCCGGGGGCCGTATCCAGGCCCGCCAGCACCGCCAGGGTCTTGTTGTAATCCGTCCGGGCCACCGGCACCAGCTCTGCGCCAAAGGGGCTGACGGCGGCCTCCAGCGCCAGGATCTGCAAAAGAGACTCAAAGCCAAACAACAGCAGCTTTCCGCTCATAGACGTTCCTCCTCTTTCATATCAGGCCGCAGCGTATACTCCCAAATATCCAAAGCCCGCCCGTCCCGCTGGAACGCGCCGGGGTGGACGGCGGTGCGCGCAAATCCCAGATGCTCCAAAATGCGGACACTGGCCGTGTTCTCCGCCGCCGCATCGGCATAGACCACGGCAGACGGGGCCAGGCGGTACAGCTCATCCAGCGCCAGCCGGGCGGCGGTTTTCCCGATCCCCTGCCCCCATACGGACCGCTGCAGCTGATAGAACAGGCCGAAGGTCCCCTTCTCCGCGTCCACCGGCGGGCAGCCCGCGACGCCGCAAAAACGCCCGTCCCGCAGGACGGCGAAGATCACAGGGCCGGACAGCGCCGTCTGACAGCTCCGCAGGCGGTAAAACCTGTGGGCCGCCGCGCCGGCGTCACACGGCTCCCCTATGCTGGTGTACCGAATGACCGCCGGGTCGCTCCAAAGCCGCTCCAGGCCGGGCAGATGGGCCGTGGACAGGGGCTCCAGGGTGACAGTCCCCGGCCCGGCGTCATTTTTCCGTTTGCCCAGCCCCGCCATATGCGCCGCCACGAATCCAGCAAGGCCGCTGGCGGTCAGCACAGGCGGCGCTTCGCCCACCAGCACGGGCAGGACGAATATCAGGAAAAAAGCCAGCGGCAAAAGGACGGCTTCCGCGGCATTCTCTCTGGTCAGACGCCTCTTCATAGAAGCCTTTCTCCGTCCAGCACCGCCAGCACCAGCTTCTCCCCCTCATATTGCAGCTTCAGGGAGAAAACGGGGCGGTCGGTATCCAGCAGGCGCAGGAAGATCTTGTCCCCCTCCCACAGGGGCAGGGACAGCAGGTCCGCTTTCCGGATCCAGGCCAGCTCCCCCTCATCGCAGGGGTGGGCTTCACCCGTCCAGCCGGCGGCGGTGAAGAGGTGCATGTACTCCGTGGGCCATTGGTCGGAAACAAAGGTCACCAGCCCCCGGTAGCGGTAGTCCGTAAGCCGCAGGCCGGTCTCCTCCCAGGTCTCCCGCAGAACGCAGTCCTCGGGGCTCTCCCCCTCCTCAAACTTGCCGCCCACGCCGATCCACTTGTCGTGGTTCAGGTCGTGTTCTTTTTTCACCCGGTGGAGCATCAGGTATTCGTCCCCCCGCTCCAGATAGCACAGGGTGGAGTTGATCATGGGCCATCTCTCCTTTAATGTATATTATACGCTCATATCTCCCAAAAGAAAAGCCCCCTGTTGACCGCTCCCGCAAGGAAAGGGGCCGGCATGCCACGCCCGCAAGAACAGATAATTTATTGATAAAATTTATCAATAAATTAGCTGTTTATAGGAAAAGAAAGGGCCGTCCGAAGGGACAGCCCTTTTCTTTCACTTTCCAGCCCGCAGCGCTTTCAGCACCTGGATGACCAGCATGGAGCCGGCCGCCAGCCCCACGACCGCCCCCAGCTGCCCGACGGTCAGCCGCGCCGCCTGGAACAGCCGCTCCAGGGCCGGGACCAGCAGCACCGCCGCCAGCAGCAGCGCCCCCGCCGCAAAGGCCCCCAGCAGGAACTTGTTGTTCCAAAACCGCCTTGTCAGCAGCACCGGCCGGGAAGACTTGCAGCTGAACCCATGAAGCAGGCGGCTGAGACACAGCGTGGCAAAGGCCATGGTGCTGCCCACCGCTGCCCCGCCGCCGGACAGGCCCAGGTGAAACGCGATCACGGTGGCAAGGGAGATAACCGCTCCCTCCACCGCCACGCTGGTGAGAAAGGGCCTTGTCAGGATCCCCTCACCGCGAGGCCGGGGACGCTCCGTCATCACCGCGTCGGAGTGGGGCTCCAGCCCCAGGGCGATGGCGGGCAGGGAGTCCGTCAGCAGATTGATGAACAGCAGATGCACCGCCGCGAAGGGCACCGGCAGTCCCGCAAGGGAGGCGTACAGCACCGTCAGGATGCCCGCCGCGTTGCCGGAGAGCAAAAACTGGATGGCCCGTTTGATATTGGCGTAGACGTTCCGCCCGTTTTTCACCGCCTGGACGATGGTGGCGAAGTTGTCGTCCGCCAAGACCATGCCGGCGGCGTCCTTGGCCACCTCCGTGCCGGTAACGCCCATGGCTACGCCGATGTCCGCCTGCTTCAGGGCAGGCGCGTCATTGACGCCGTCGCCGGTCATGGCCACCAGGCTGCCCCGCTCCTGCCACGCCCGGACAATGCGGATCTTGTGCTCCGGCGAGACCCGGGCATACACGGAGACCTCCGGCACAAATTCCCGCAGCTCCCCGTCGCTCATCCCGTCGATGGCGGCGCCCTCCACCGCCTGGGTGCCCTCTGTCAAAATGCCGATCTCCCGGGCGATGGCGGAGGCCGTGACCTTGTGGTCGCCGGTGATCATGATGGGCCGGATGCCGGCGGCGATGCATGATGCCACCGCCGCCCTGGACTCCTCTCTGGGCGGGTCCATCATGGCGATCAGCCCCAGGAAGGTCAGGCCGTTTTCGTCCTCCAGCCCCACGGCAGGGCCGTCCACCGTCCGGCAGGCAAAGGCCAGCACCCGCAGGCCCCCTTCGGAAAACTGTTCATTGACCCTTTCGATTGCCGCCCGCTCTTCACCGGAGATCTCGCAGCGGTCCAGCAGCACATCCACAGCGCCCTTTGTCACCAGCAGCAGCCCGCCGGACATCTGATGGACCGTGGACATCAGCTTCCGGTCCGAATCAAAGGGAAGCTCTCCCAGCCGGGGCCACCGGGCCCGGGCGCGCGCCTCGTCAAAGCCGTGATCCTCCCCCAGCCGCACCAGGGCAGTCTCCGTGGGGTCACCCACCTCGCCGTTTTCGTCCACCGTGGCGTCGCTGCACAGCAGCGCCGCCCGCAGCAGCGGTTCCTGTATGGGGTCGCGGAAATCCGCCTCCGCCCCGGAGAGGACTTTCCCGCCAACATACAGTTTTTTCACGGTCATTTTGTTCTGGGTCAGGGTGCCCGTCTTGTCGGAGCAGATGACGGACACGCTGCCCAGCCCCTCCACCGCCTGGAGCTTTCGGATGATGGCGTTCTCCTTTGCCATTTTCCGGGTGCCGAAGGACAGCACGATGGTGACGATGGAGCTGAGGGCCTCCGGGATGGCCGCCACCGCCAGGGCCACGGCAAACAGGAAGGCGTCCATCACGTTTTCCCGGCGCACAAGCGCATTAATGGCAAATAAACCGGCACAAATCACTAATATAATGGCAGAAAGCCGCTTTCCAAACTGATCCAGGCTCACTTGGAGGGGCGTCTTTTTCTCCTCCGTGTTCTTCAGCAAAGCGGCGATCTTTCCCATCTCCGTGTCCATGCCGGTGGCGGTCACCAGGAATCTGGCCCGGCCATAGGTGACGAAGCTGCCGGAGAACACCATGTTCCGCCGGTCCCCCAGGGGAACCTCCCCCGCGATCTCCGCCGTGTCCTTCTCCACCGGCAGGCTCTCGCCGGTGAGGGCGCTTTCGGCGCATTTCAGGCTGGCGCATTCCAGCAGCCGCCCGTCGGCGCAGACGGAGTCCCCCGCCTCCAGCACCACCACGTCCCCCACCGTGACCTCCCGGCCCGGGATCTGGAGCACATGGCCGTCCCGCGCCACCTTGGCCGTGGGGGCCGACATCCGCTTCAAACTGTCCAGGGAGGCGGCGGCCTTTACCGTCTGCACGGTCCCCAGTACCGCGTTCATAGTGATGACCGCCAAAATGACCGCGGCGCTCTCCACATCGCCCAGCATGGCGGACACCCCGGCCGCCGCGATCAGAATGAGGACCAGAAAGTCCGCAAACTGCTCCAAAAAAATACGAAATGTGCTTTTTCGCCGACCCTCCCGCAGCTCGTTGGGGCCGTATCTCGCCAGGCGCTCCGCCGCCTGGGCGGCCGTCAGACCGCCGCCGGTGCAGTCCAGGTCCCGGAACAGCTCCTCACTGCTCTTCTGCCAAATCCGCTTTTCCATAAAGTACTTCCCTTCCGGCAGGACGCAAAAAGGCGAGGCCTTTGCGCCAATGCCCTGCATTGATGCAAAAGTCTCGCCGTTTCGATCCGAAGCGGGGCGGTACGCCCGTACTGACGCCAGCGGATACACAGAGGCCTGTGCCAGCTACTCCCTTTTCGTTGCTTAGAGCATTCTATGCCAGTTTGCCCCGGCCGTCAAGGGTCTATGCCGTTCAGGTCGTGATAAGATTTTATCCCGCAAGAAGGGCCGCGGGCATTGCCGGGCCTTCGTCCCGGTGGTATACTATGACTGAAAGGGGTGTCGCATGATGGCGGAAAAAATCCGGGTCTCCACGGAGATCGAGGTCACGCTGAAGGTCATCGGCGGAAAATGGAAACCATTGATCCTGCACTATCTCCAATACGAGGGGCCCAGGCGCTATATGGATATCCTGCGCTTTGTGGAAAACGCCCCGAAAAAGACACTGACCGCCCAGCTGCGTGAGCTGGAAGAGGACGGCATTCTTTCCCGGACCGTTATCCCAACGGTTCCTGTCCAGGTGGAATATGCCATCACCCCTCTTGGGGAGACCTTATATCCCGTTTTGGACGCCATGTGCGACTGGGGCTACAGGCACCTGGGAGACCGCTACGAGCTGACTCACGCCACCTGCACGGAATCAGACGACTAGGGAACATTTGCGTGCCCTGGAGAATAAAAAGTGCCGTCTTACGCTGTTTTGCATGCTGATGTATACTTGCGTCAGAAAACAAAACAGAAAGGACGGCACTTTTTATGTACGATTTCAACTATTATACCCCCACCAAGGTCGTTTTTGGCAGAGATTCCGTTCAGCAGCTGGGTGCCCTGGTAAAAGCGCAGGGCTGCAAAAAGGTTTTGATCCATTACGGCGGCGGCAGCGTCAAGCGCTCCGGCCTTCTGGAGCGGGTGCGGAGCGCGCTGGCCCTTGAAGGGATCCGTTCTGTGGAGCTGGGCGGCGTAGTGCCCAATCCCCGCCTGTCCCTGGTCTATGAGGGCATCGCCCTGGCAAGGGAAGAAGGTGTGGATTTCATCCTGGCGGTAGGCGGCGGCAGTGTCATCGACTCGGCCAAGGCCATTGGGTACGGCGCCGCCGAAGACGCAGACGTCTGGGAGCTCTATGAGCAGACCCGCACCGCCAGGGCCTGTCTGCCTGTGGGCGTCGTGCTGACCATCGCCGCCTCCGGCAGTGAAATGAGCATGGGTTCGGTCATCACCAAGGACGAGGGCGGCATCAAGCGGGCCTATAACGATGACCTGGCACGCCCCAAATTCGCCGTAATGGACCCTGCTCTGACCATGACTCTGCCGGATTACCAGACCGCCAGCGGCTGTGTGGACATCCTGATGCACACGATGGAACGGTATTTCACTGCCGGCGGCACCATGGAGATCACAGACAGCATCGCGGAGGCCCTGATGCGCACGGTCATCCGCAATGCCAGGATCCTGCACGACACGCCGCAGAACTACGAAGCCCGGGCCGAGGTCATGTGGGCGGGAAGCCTTTCCCACAACGGCCTTACCGGCTGCGGCAATGACGGCGGAGATTTTGCCTCCCACAAGCTGGAGCATGAGCTGGGCGGAATGTTTGATGTGGCCCATGGCGCGGGACTGGCCGCCATCTGGGGAAGCTGGGCCCGATATGTATATGACGCCCGTCCAGACCGTTTCCGCCGCTTCGCGGTAAATGTCATGGGCGTCGCAGACACCGGAAGCGACCTGGAGCTGGCTCTCCGGGGCATTGAGGCCATGGAGGCGTTTTACCGCTCCATCGGGATGCCCACTTCCCTGAAAGAACTGGGCATCGCTCCCACGGACCAGCAGATCGAAGAGCTGGCGGAAAAATGCGCGCTGGCCTGCGGCGGCGTCGCCGGCAGCATCAAAAAGCTGCGGCAGGAGGATATGCGGAACATTTATAAAATGGCCCGCTGAATCAAAACCGTCAATCAGGAGATATATACATGCACACTTTTGGATATACCGCTGCAATTCTTTTCATCCTGGCGGCCAGTATGGTCCTGACCCGCCTGGATACAAGGGGATCCGACGCCTGCGATGACTGAAAGCAGCTCCTCGGAGGCCGCATTCGCCCGGACGCCGGACTTCCGGCGGCAAAGTCCTGTCACTCCCCCATGACCTGGAACACGATATCCCGCACCCGGTCTCTTGTATCACACTCCACCAGGGTCAGGTTCTGCCAGGGGCCGACGGTGATCTTCCCCGCCACAAAGGGGACGGTGATGAAGGGGGACAGCAGCGCCGCCTTGATGTGGGAGGAGCCGTTGTCGTCATGCCAGGTCTCGTGGTGCCAATAGGGCACCACCCGGCCCTTTTCGTCCAGGTAGGGGGAGAACACGTCCAGCGCCGCCTTCAGGTCGTGGTTCACCATGCCCGGCTCAAATTCCAGGGTGGTCAGGCCCGCCACACCGCCAGTGGTGAATCCAGTAATAATTCCAGCCGATATATTGTACTTTTTGCAGGCCTCCGTCACCGCGTGCTGAAAGTCCTCCGTCACGTCGATCATGCCCATGTGGGCCTTGGTGTGATAGGTTTTCGTCTCCGTATAAACTGCCATAAAACAGCCTCCCTTTTGGTTTTTCTGCATTGTAACATATTTCAAGCCGTGATACAATGTTCTTAAAAGGGGGAGATCGATATGGGTTCCGGCGTCATCACAGCCGACCTCCACGGGAAAAACACCTATCAGGCCAAAGTGACGGTGGACGCGCTTTTGAAGCGGGCCCGCCCCGGCACCTACCGCATCCGCCTGATCCACGGCTGTCACGGCGGCACGGCCCTGCGGGACTTCATCCGGGCGGAGTACGGCCATCATCCCAAGGTGAAGCGGCTCATCCTCTCCCCTGACGGCGGCGCCACGGAGCTGGTGCTGCGGGAATATATCTAGGAGGTCTTTTTATGCGCGTCGCGTTGATCCAGATGATGGTGACGGCGGATAAGGCCCGGAACATCCAAACCGCCTGCGAAAAGCTCCGGACGGCGGCCCGAAGCGGCGCGGATATCGCCGTTTTGCCGGAGATGTTCTGCTGTCCCTATCAAAACGACTGCTTCCGGGCCTACGGCGAAGAGGAGGGCGGCCCCGCCCAGGCCGCCCTGTCCGCCCTGGCGGCGGAGCTGGGCATTTACATCATCGGCGGCTCTATCCCGGAGCTGTCGGAGGGGAACGTCTACAACACCAGCTGTGTCTATGACCGCCGGGGGAAGCTGCTGGCCAGACACCGGAAGGCCCATCTCTTTGACATCGATGTGGCCGGCGGCCAGCGCTTCAGGGAATCCGACACCCTCTCCCCGGGAAATGCCGTCACCACCTTTGAGACCGAATTTGGAACCATGGGCCTTTGCATCTGCTTTGACCTGCGGTTTGAGGAGCTGGCCCGGTGCATGTGCCTGCGTGGCGCGAAAGTGATTTTTGTCCCGGCGGCCTTCAACATGACCACCGGCCCCGCCCACTGGGAACTGCTGTTCCGCCAGCGGGCGGTGGATAACCAGTGCTTCACGATAGGCGTCTCCCCCGCCCGGGATGAGACCGCCGGGTATGTCGCCTACGGCAATTCCATCGCCGTGGACCCCTGGGGCACGGTGCTGTGCCGTGCCGGGGCGGAGGATGCCATCCTGTACGCCGACCTGGATTTTACCCGTCTGGACGCCGTCCGGCAGCAGCTGCCCATCCTGTCCGCCCGCCGGACAGACCTGTACGAGGTGCGGGAGAAATGAGCGGCTGGGTCTTTCAAGCCTTTTATGATATCGTCCGGCGCATCCCCGCCGGAAAGGTGGCTACCTACGGCCAGGTGGCGCGGCTGGCCGGGATGCCCCGGTGTGCCCGGACGGCGGGCTACGCCATGGCAGGCTGCAAAGATCCGTCTGTCCCCAGCCATCGGGTAGTGGACCGCTTCGGCGGCACCAAGGCCTGTTTTGACACCTTTGCCCCCGGCACCCAGCGGGCCCTGCTGGAGGCGGAGGGCGTGACCTTCCGCCCGGACGGGACGGTGGATCTGGAGCGGTGCCAATGGCAGCCCTTTGAACGATAACAAATCAGGAGGCGGCTTTTGCCGCCTCCTGATTTGTTTGCTGATTGATTGTCCGCTTCGTTCCCTGTTGGGTTTCCTGCTCTTCCAGAGCCTGCAAGTATTCCTCAAAGCACAGCCCGCTGTCCCGGACAGCGAGGGCCGTCTCCCTGCCCACATAGCGGTAATGCCAGGGCTCATAGCCGATGCCGGTGATCTCGCTCTTGTCCGAGGGGTATCGCAGGATAAAGCCGTACTCCCAGCAGTGCTCCATCAGCCACTTCTGCTCGGCGGTCTCCTCCTGTTTTTTGTCCAGCACCTGATAGCTGGCCGCCACGATATCCAGCGCCAGCCCCGTCTGGTGCTCGCTGGTGCCGGGCACCGCCACCCAGCGCCCCGCCTCCCGCACGGCCGCTTCCTGGGAATACCCGGCCCAGCGCAGACGGGCGATCTTGTTTTTGTACAGCCGCTCCTGGGTGGCCTGGGGCCTGTAGGCGGAGCAGATCACCGGCCGCAGCCCCGCCTTCCGGCAGGCCGTCAGCATGGCGCTCAGGTCATCCACGATCCGCTTGTCCACTTTCATCCCATTGGACAGCGTCGCCAGCTCCACCGTAAAGCCCTCCGGCAGGGAATTCCAGGGATTGACCAGCAGAAGCTGCCAATCCTCCCCCCCGGGAAGGGGCTTTTGCGCCGTCTCCGCCGCGGCCTGGGGCGCGGGAGCCTGGGCAGTCCCTCCTGCCGCCTGGGCGGCGGAGGTCATTATCATCAATGCCGCCAGCACAGCGGCAGCAAACCGTGTTCTCTTCAAAAGCAGCGGCCTCCTTCTTGTCCTTCTGCATCCATAGTACTCCCCATCTCCCGCAAAAACAAGGAACAATTTGTAAACAACTTTAAAAAAACCGACCGGCCAAAGGCCGGTCGGTTTTTGGGTCCGATATACTCGATACGCGGAGCCGTCTTACTGGGCGGCCATCTTGCGGGCCTTGGCCTCCATCTTGTTACGGGTAACGTCGATGGTAACGGCCAGGATGATGACGGCGCCGATGACGATATACTGGATATCGTTGGAAGCGCCGGCCAGGTTCAGGCCGTTGCGGATAACAGCCATGATCATGGCGCCGATCAGGGTGCCCCAGATGGTGCCCTTGCCGCCGGTGAAGGAGGCGCCGCCCACGATGCAGGCCGCGATGGCGTCGTTATCATAGGTGGTGCCGGCGTTGCCGTTGGCGGAAGCCAGACGGCCGACAGAGACCACACCGGCCATACCAGCCATAAAGCCGGACAGGGTGTAGACGAAGGTCAGCACGTTCTTGGAGGGGATACCGGACAGGCGGGCAGCCTCGGGGTTGCCGCCGCAGCAGTAGATCTGACGGCCAAGAGCGGATTTCTTCAGGAAGATATCGAACAGGATGAACACGACGATGACCAGAATGAAGCTGACGGGGACACCGGGGAAGGTGACCTTGCCGGCAGCGTTACGGACGGTGCCGATGGAGCCGCCGCCGATCCACATCAGGGAATCCACGCCGGTGTTGGTAAAGCCGATGGACTTGGAGCCGGTGATGACCAGTGCCAGGCCCCACAGCACGTTCTTCATGCCCATGGTGGACACGAAGGGATGGGGCAGGTCCAAACGGGTCAGCAGGGTGCCGTTGATAAAGCCGGCGAAGGCACTGACCGCCAGGCCGCAGACAGCCAGCAGGACAGGATTGGTCAGGCCGAAGTTCTGGACCAGAACGCCGATGGTGCAGGTGCACAGCACGCAGTTAGAGCCCACGGACAGGTCGATACCGGCGGTGATCAGGCAGCACAGCATACCGGAGGCGATCAAGCAGTTGGTGGACGCCTGCTTGAGGATGTTCATCACGTTAGCCACTTTTGGGAACTTATCGGGCATGGTGATGCAGAAGATCGCAACCAGGATCAGCAGCGCCATGATCGTACCGAGCTTTTCAAGCAGCTCTTTTACTTTACTATTCTTTTTCATATCAGTCTAACTCTCCTCCCCAGGCCGCTTTCATGATGTCTTCAGAATTGAAGTGCGCGGAATCACGTTCCATATCGGCCATGACCCGGCCACCGCGCATGACCACCACATGGTCGCTCATTGCCAGGATCTCCGGCAGTTCGGAGGACACCATGATGACGCACTTGCCGGCCTTGACCATGTCGTTCATGACGCGGTAGACCTCAATCTTGGCGCCCACGTCAATGCCGCGGGTAGGCTCATCGAAAATGAAGATATCGGCGTCGATGTTGACCCACTTGCCGATAACCACCTTCTGCTGGTTGCCGCCGGAAAGCTGGGCGGTCACTTCATCCAGAGAGGGAGTCTTGATCTTCAGGGCCTGGACATTTTCCTGGCCGGACTTCTCGATCTTGGCCTTGTCCAGGAAGGGACCGTTGCTGAAGCCCTTCATGTTGGCCAGGATCAGATTGGTGCGCACGTCCAGAGACAGCACCAGGCCCTGGCCCTTGCGGTCCTCCGTCAGGAATGCGATCTTCTTCTTAATGGCATCCTTGGGAGTCTTTATGGTAACTTTTTCACCCTTGACATAGATCTCGCCACTGTCCAGCTTGTCGGCGCCGAAAATGGCCCGCATGGTCTCGGTGCGGCCAGCGCCCACCAGGCCAGCAAAGCCGGTGATCTGACCGGCGTAGGCCTTGAAGCTGACATCGTGGAGGACGCCGGCCTCGTTGAGGTTCCGGGCCTCCAGCCACACATCGCCCTTGGTTCCGAACTCCTTGGGATACAGGTTATCCAGGGTCCGGCCCACCATGGCGGTGATGAGGGAATCCTCTGTCATGTCGCAGATGTCCTTGGTGACGATATGCTCACCGTCACGCATGACCGTGACGCGGTCGCAGAGCTCAAAGAGTTCTTCCAGTTTATGAGAGACGAACAAGATGGCCACGCCCTTGGCCTTCAGGCCGCGGACAGTCTCCATCAGCTGCGCGATCTCGTCCTTGCCCAGGGAGGAGGTCGGCTCGTCCATAATGATCAGCTTGGCGTCCAGGGACACAGCCTTGGCGATCTCCACCATCTGCTGCTGGCCCACGCCCAGCTTGCCGCATTCCATTCTTACATCGATCTCGGGGTGACCCAGGGTCTTGAGTGCCTCTTCTGCCTCCTTGTGCATCCGGGGATAGTCCAGCAGAAGGCCCTTTTTCACGGCGCGCCCCATGAAAACATTATCCGTAACAGGCAGCTGTTTGACAATGTTCAGCTCCTGATACACACAGGCGATGCCTGCCTCACGGGACTGAACAGGGTTCTTGAAAACGACCTTCTGGCCGTCAACAAAGATGTCTCCCTCCTCCGGAGAGTGAACGCCGGTGAGCACCTTGATCAGGGTGGACTTGCCCGCGCCGTTTTCTCCGATCAGGCCGTGGATCTCACCGGGCCTGATGCCAATGGACATATTTTTCAAAGCAACGACACCAGGAAAACGTTTGGTAATATTTTTCAGTTCGACGACATATTCGCTCATGGAATTACCTCGTTTCTGTTTCCTGATTTCTGTACCGCTCCCGCCCGGAGGGTGGGAGCTTTTCCCTCTTGAATACGGGGATTTGGCGGCAGTATGACCTGCCGCCAAATCCTAAATCATCAGCTATGTAGCGACAATGCAGTTGTTGCAAATGCGCAGATTAGCCCTTCATGGAAGCCAGGTTGTCCAGGTAAGCCTGACCGTTCTCAGCGGTGACGACCTGAACGGGAGCGTTGATGACTTCGTCAACAGACTCGCCGTTGATGGCCTTCAGAGCGGCCTCGACGGCCTGATAGCCCATCTCATAGGGCTGCTGGGCAACGGTGGCCTTGACCAGCTCGCCGGCCAGGATCAGATCCACGGCGGAGGCGTTGCCGTCGAAGCCAACGATGGTGATGTCCTCAACACCAGCGGACTTGCAGGCGTTCATGGCGCCGATGGCGGTGTCGTCGTTGTGGCAGAAGACCATCTTGATCTGATCGGGATAGGCGTTCAGCAGGTCCTCCATGGTCTTGGTGGCGCCGTCAGTGGTGTTCTGGCCGGACAGAGCAGCCAGGACCTCAACGCCCTTCTCCTCGCAGGCCTTCTCATAGCCCTCGCGGCGCATGTTGGAGGTGTTGTCGCCCTCCTGGCCGTAGATGATAACAGCCTTGGCGTCAGCGCCGACGGTGTCGATAGCCCAGATGCCGCCCTCATAGGCAGCGTCCACGTTGGAGGTGCCGACGAAAGAGGTCTGGCCCTCGATGCCGACGTTGGTGTCAACAGACAGGACGGGGATGCCGGCGTCGATGGCGGCCTGCAGGGCGGCGGCGGCAGCACCGGCGTCGTTAGGCGCGCAGACGATGGCGTCGCAGGAGGCGAGCTGCTGCTCGATCATGGCGACCTGCTGCTCGATCTCGCTCTCAGCGCCGGGGCCGACAACGGTGACCTTCACGCCCAGGTCAGCGGCAGCGGCGTCGCAGCCGGCCTTGACATAGCCCCAGTACTCGGAGGCCAGGGTCTTCAGGACAACGGCGATCTCAACATCGCCGGTGGCAGCGGGTTCCTCGGTCTGGGTGTTGGAGTCATCGGTGGTGGGCTCCTCGGTCTGGGTGTCACCGCCGCCGCAGGCGACCAGGGACAGCGCCATGACCAGAGCCAGGATCAGGGCAAAAAACTTTTTCATTTCTTCTTTTCTCCTTTTCGACTAAATTCCGGGAAAGCTGATCTCCTTCCGCCAGAATCCTGCTTTTTCCGCGTCCCTCTGGGACGTGGAAAAAAGGGGATATCCCCTTTTTCAAAGTTCCTGAAAGAAATCGATTAGTCATTCCCCGGCGAATGCGACTTTATCCTAGCACAAAGAGGAAGTCCCCGTCAATAAGTTTGAAAAATTCTGTATGATTTCCAAGAATTATCTTCAGTTTTTTTGTGCATAATATATATTTTTGTCTGTGCCGCGCGGCGGTCTTTCCCGCTGGGGCGCGCATCCGGGCAAAAACGCCCTCCATCTGAAAAGGCCGCCCTCCGTTTCCGCGGCGCCGGGCCTTTTTCGTCCGCGGCGCGGCCCGGCGGACTTTCTGTCACATATATAAAAAATAGGGAAAGCCCTTTGGCTAAATTGGAAAAAATGAAGATTCCCTTATAAAAACCGTTGATTTTTGGCCGGAACGATGGTACTTTTTATAAGGAGCGAAAACGATTGCGCCCGCGTTTTGCTGCGAGCCTCTCTGTGAACGCACACGGAAATCCGCCGCGGGCCGCGGCACCCACAACAAGTCAACTTTTTTAAGGAGGACATTTCCAATGTTTGATCCCAAAAATGTATCCCTGGGCATTGCTCCCATCGGCTGGTGCAATGACGATATGCCAGAACTGGGCGGCGAGAACACCTTCCAGCAGATCGTCAGCGAGATGGCGCTGGCCGGCTTCACCGGCTGCGAGATCGGCAACAAGTATCCCACGGATCCCGCCGAGCTGAAAAAGGCTCTGGACCTGCGGGGCATGCGGATCGCCAGCCGCTGGTATTCTTCCTTCATCCTGACCCGTCCCATGGAGGAGGAGATCGCCGACTTCACCGCCAACCTGGACTTCCTGGCCGCCGTGGGCGCCAACCGCATCAACGTCAGCGAGCAGAGCTGGTCCATCCAGGGCCAGATGGACACCCCCGTCCTCACCGGCAGCCACAAGCACGTCATGAACGATGAGGAGTGGGACCGCTTCTGCGCCGGCCTGAACACCCTGGGCAAGATCGCCGCCGACCGCGGCTTCAAGCTGTGCTTCCACCATCACATGGGCACCGTGGTCCAGACCAGCGAGGAGACGGACCGCATGATGAGCAATACCGATCCCCGCTATGTGTTCCTTTGCTTCGACACCGGCCATTTCACCTTCGCCGGCGAGGACCCCCTGACCATGCTGAAGAAGTATGTGGACCGCGTGGGCCACGTCCATCTGAAGGACATGCGCCTGCCCGTGGTGGAAGAGGCCCGCAAGAACAACTGGAGCTTCCTGCAGTCCGTCCGCAACGGCGCCTTCACCGTCCCCGGCGATGGCGACGTGGACTTCGATCCCGTGTTCAAGGTCCTGTCCGATGCCGGCTACCAGGGCTGGCTGCTGGTGGAGGCCGAGCAGGATCCCGCCAAGGCCAACCCCCTGGAGTACGCCATGAAGGGCCGCAAGTATATCAAGGAGCACACGGGGCTTTGATGCAGGCTTCAAGGGGGAGCAGGCTCCCCCTTGAGGATCCCCCACCACCAGTGACATCGGTCACTGGTGAACGCCGCCCAAGGCGGCTGGGTCAAGGAATTTTCGCCAGGTACACGCCCCGGCGAAAATAATTTCATTTCCTTGATTTGCCGATGGCAAATCAACTGGGGAAACCGCAGGTTTCCCCCAGCCCCTTTCCTCTGCGCCTGCGGGCGCGGGATATGGGATATCTCTTATCCCTTATCTTTTATCTTCACTCTCCGCTCTCCAATCTTCACTCTTTAATTTTAAATCAGGAGATGTTTCCGATGAGCTATTTCAATAAGAACGCCGAACTGAAGCAGGGCTACAACGCCTACATCGACGCCGCTGTGGACGATATGGGCACCCAGATGGACGTGGGCCTGCTGGTGATGGAGGACGGCGACGTCTTCACCTTCGAGGAGGCCGAAAAGGAGATCGCGGTGCTGCTGTTCTCCGGCAAGGTCACCTATGAGTGGGATGGCAAAAAGGTCGAGGCCGACCGCCCCGACTGCTTCCACCACGAGGCCTACTGTCTGCTGGCCGGCAAGGGCACCAGGATCACCCTGACCGCCCATGCCCACAGTGAGCTGTATATCCAGAAGACCATCAACGAAAAGCCCTATGAGGCCGTCATGTACACCCCTGACACCGTGCAGACCGAGTACAAGGGCAGCCAGGGCGAGCTGATGGGCTGCATGGAGCGGGAGATCAAGACCTTCTTCGACCTGGACAACGCCCCCTTCTCCAACATGGTCCTGGGCGAGGTGCTGAACCATCCCGGCAAGTGGTCCTCCTATCCCCCCCACCACCATCCCCAGCCGGAGGTCTACTTCTACCGCTTCGACTATCCCGACGGCTTCGGCGCGGGCTTTGCCAACGGTGAGATCTTCAAGACCGGCCACAACGGCCTGGCCGTCATCAACCACGGCTTCCACTCCCAGACCGCCGCGCCCGGCTACGCCATGTGCTATGCCTGGGGCATCCGGCACCTGGACGGCGATCCCTGGGACAAGACCCGCATCGACGACGAGGAGCACGCCTGGCTGTGGAAGGCCGACGCCAACGACCACATCTATCCCAATCACTAATAGGAGGTAATCCCCATGAAAACCGTTCGTTTGACCATGGCCCAGGCCCTGGTCCGGTTCCTGGAGAACCAGTTCATCGAGGTGGACGGCGTCCAGAACCGCTTCGTCCGCGGCGTGTTCATCATCCCCGGCCACGGCAACGTGGTGGGCTTTGGCCAGGCGCTGACCCAGGAGGCCAAGCATCTGGAGGTCTGGCACGGCCAGAATGAGCAGGGCATGGCCCAGGCCGCCGTGGCCTTCGCCAAGCAGATGAAGCGCAAGCAGATCTGCGTCGCCACCTCTTCCGTGGGCCCCGGCGCGGCCAACATGGTCACCGCCTGCGGCACCGCCACCGCCAATAACATCCCCCTGCTGGTGCTGCCCGGCGACGTGTACGCCTGCCGCCAGCCCGACCCCGTGCTGCAGCAGGTGGAGCAGACCAACAACCTGTCCATCTCCACCAACGACGCCTTCAAGGCCGTCTGCCGCTACTGGGACCGCATCGTCCGCCCCGAGCAGCTGATGAGCGCTATGATTTCCGCCTTCCGGGTGCTGACCGATCCCGCCAACACCGGCGCCGTCTGCATCGCCATGCCCCAGGACGTGGAGGGCGAGGCCTATGACTACCCCGTCAGCTTCTTCGCCAAGCGCGTGTGGCGCCTGGAGCGCCGCCCCGCCACCGAGGCCGCGCTGAACGACGCCGCGGAGGCCATCAAGAAGGCCAAGCGCCCCATGCTGGTCTGCGGCGGCGGCGTCCGCTACTCCGAGGCCCACGCCGAGTTCCGCGCCTTTGCCGAGGCCACCGGCATCCCCTTCGGCGAGACCCAGGCGGGCAAGAGCGCCATCGAGTGGACCCATCCCCTGAACCTGGGCGGCCTGGGCGTCACCGGCTGCTCCGCCGCCAACGACATCGCCAAGAAGGCGGATCTGGTCATCGGCGTCGGCACCCGCTACACCGACTTCACCACCTCCTCCAAGTGGCTGTTCAAGGATACCTGCAAGTTCGTCAACATCAACGTCTCCGAGTTCCAGGCCCTGAAGATGGAGGCCATCCCCGTGGTGGCCGACGCCAAGGACGCCCTGCCCCGTCTGCTTGCCAAGCTGGACGGCTACAAGGCCCCCTACAAGGGTGAGGTCGAGACCGCCCGGGAGAAGTGGGCCAAGGAACTGGAGCGCCTGGACCACATCGTCTTCGAGGACAAGAAGTCCTGGAAGCCCATCATCAACGACGCCAACGCCGATTCCGCCAAGCGGTTCGCCAAGGACCTGGACGCCGGCCTGTGCCAGACCACCGTTCTGGGCGCCATCAACGCCATGATGAACGAGGGCGACGTGGCCATCGGCGCCGCCGGCTCCCTGCCCGGCGACATGCAGCGCATGTGGCGCCCCACTGGCATCGACTGCTACAACATGGAGTACGGCTACTCCACCATGGGCTATGAGATCGCCGGCGCCCTGGGCGTGAAGCTGGCCATCGGCGACAAGCGGGAGGTCTACGCCATGTGCGGCGACGGCAGCTTCAACATGCTCCACGGCGAGCTGGTAACCGCCGTTATGGAGCACAAGAAGATCAACGTCTGCCTGTTCGACAACGCCTCCTTCGGCTGCATCAACAACCTGCAGGTGGGCCACGGCAACCTGACGCTGTGCACCGAGCTGCGCTACCGCAATAAGGACGGCCTGTTCGGCGACTTCCTGAACATCGACTACGCCAAGGTGGCGGAGGGCTACGGCTGCAAGAGCTACTCCATCCGCACCATGGAAGAGCTGGCGGCCGCCTTTGAGGACGCCAAGAAGGTCAAGGACCGCCCCGTCCTGTTCGACATCAAGGTCCTGCCCAAGACCATGACCGACGGCTACGGCTCCTGGTGGCGCGTGGGCGACACCGAGGTCTCCGAGCGCAAGGAGAACATCGAGGCCTATAAGGACCATCTGGCCCACGAGAAGGACGCGCGGAAATATTAAAGAGGGGACTTCGTCCCCCCTTTAGATCCCCCCTCCCCAGTGACATCGGTCACTGGGGGACGCCGCCCAAGGCGGCTGGGTCGTGGAATTTTCGGCAGGCGCATGTCCTGCCGAAAATGATTGAAATTCCTTCTTTCGCCGCTGGCGAAAGAACTGGGGAAACCCTTGGTTTCCCCTAGCCCCTTTCCTTAGGCCCAGGCACGGCCTGGGCCTGGGAGGGACACCCGTAGGGGGCGATGCCTACATCGCCCCGCCGGTGCGAGGAGGTGCGGTTATGGATTGCCCGTACTGCGGCGCTGAGATGGAAAACGGCGCGCTGCAAAGCTCCCATGGTATTTATTGGCTGGATCAGGCCGCAAAATGCTGCCCTCCGCAGTGGGTGAAAAGTGCGGAGGGGCTCTGCGATGCGGACAATCTCATGCAATCTCCCTACATCCCCGCCTCCCGCTGCCCCAGGTGCAGAAAGATCATTCTCACTTATTAAAAATTCCTAAATCCTAATTCCTAATTAATAAAAGTAAAGGAAGGTAATCAACATGGATCAGGTTCTGAAAATTGGTATCATCGGCTGCGGCGCTATCGGCAAGGATCACTGCCGCCGCATCATTGAGACTGTCCCCGGCGCTACCGTCGTGGCCGTCTCCGACTATGTGGCCGCCGCCGCTGACGACACCGCCGCCAAGTACGGCATCAAGTCCTACGGCAACGACTGCGACGGCATGATCAAGGACCCCGAGGTCGAGGCCGTGGTCATCACCTCCATCGATCCCACCCATCATGACTACGTCATGAAGACCCTGGCCGAGGAGAAGTGGTGCTTCTGCGAGAAGCCCCTGAGCCAGAACGCCAAGGACTGCGAGGAGATCATCAACCGCGAGGTGGAGATCGGCAAGCGTCTGGTGCAGGTGGGCTTCATGCGCCACTATGACCGCGGCTATGCCGAGATGAAGCGCATCATCGACTCCGGCGAGATCGGCGCACCCCTGGTCATCAAGGCCTGCCACCGCAACGTCTCCCAGGGCCCGGGCTTCAAGACCGAGAACGGCGTGACCAACGTGGCCATCCACGAGCTGGACATCTGCCGCTGGCTGCTGGACGACGAGTACGAGGACGTGCAGTGCGTCAAGGTCCGCCAGTCCGCCAATTCCAACAAGGGCTATGACAACCCCCAGGTCATGCTGATGCGCACCAAGAAGGGCTGCTTCATCGACGTGGAGGTCCAGGTGGCCGATGGCTACGGCTATGACATCCAGTGCGAGGTGGTCTGCGAGAACGGCACCGTCAAGCTGCCCGATCCCTACGCCGTGGTCCGCCGCTCCCGTCCCCAGGGCTGGGACAGCCTGAACCCCGCCGAGTCCATGCCCATCATGACCGACTGGAAGGAGCGCTTCATCGAGGCCTACGACATCGAGTTCTGCAAGTGGGTGGAGTCCGTCCACGCCGGCAAGCTCACCGGCCCCTCCGCCTGGGACGGCTATGTGGCCTGCGTCGCCGGCGACGCCCTGAACGCCTCCCGCGGCACCTCCCAGTTCCTGAAAGTGGAGACCATGGAAAAGCCCGAGATGTACAAGTAAGATCCTACAAAAAATTGCCCGGCCATCTGGCCGGGCAATTTTTTGCTCATTCAACTTCAAGATGCACCGACTCGTGGAACACCGGCTCTACCAAACCGGGGATGTCCACTGCGTCTGTAAAGTGGAGGTCCTCGGTGTACTCCCGGATCAGGGAGATGATGTAGGGGTGGGGCCGCTCGTCGGGCCGCCGGGCCGCCACGCTGACCACTGCCGTCTTGGGCCGCAGGCCCTCCAGCAGCTTCCGGGTGGTGGAGGACAGCGACGCGTGGTGGGGCACCTTCAAAATGTCGCAGGGGGTCAGCATGTCGTTGTTCCACACCACGGCGTAGGCGTCGCCGCCCAGGACGATCTCCTTGCCGTGGTAGTGCAGGCGCTGGCGCAGGCTGGAGACGTTCATGCACTTGCCCCACTGCATCAGCTCATAGCGGTTCCGCTCGCCTCGGAAGGCCGCGTCGTAGACTGCCTTCTGCCGGGGATACAGCACCGGCTCCCCGCAGATCACGTCCATGGAAAGCTCCGGCGTCAGCTGGTAAAATTCCTGCCGGTCTCCGGGCAACTCCACGAATTCCCGGACGCGCCCCGGGTGCTCCCGCAGCATGCGGGCGTACATATCCACGCACCGCAGCACGTTCCGGGCCGCCCTGGGCAGGCCGTTGTCGCCGTCCGGCTCCAGGCCGCCGCTGTCCGCTGGTGGAATATAGGTACACACCAGCTTGTCCACTGTCACCGCGTCCAGCACCCGGCCCAATCCGCCGATATGATCCCGGTGAAAATGGGTCAGCAGCAGCATGTCCAGATGGGTGACGCCCTGCTTTTTCAAAAAATCCCCGGCGTAGATGCGCTGGGACCGGGGGTCCAGCTCGGCAGAGTGGTCGTCCCGGATCAGATTGTCATGCCCGCAGTCCACCAGCATGGCAAACGTCTGCACACCGTTCTCCACTTCCCGGATCAGGGCAGAATCTCCATTGCCAACGTTGATGAAATCCAGCAGCAGCATGTTCATACCCCCATATTTGTATTTGATTGGTATTACAATACCACAATTCGTTGCGTCCCACAACTAAAATCAAGGCACACCCCTGCCAAACTTTGACTCTCTTTTTTGGCAGGTTGCCAAAAAGCGCCGAACCCCGCCATTTTCCCGCCGACCCCGCGGAACAGTGGAAACGCCCTGCCATCAGGCAAGGCGTTTTTATCCCGTTATAATTTCCGCAGCGCGTCCACCAGCGCTGTCTTGCGGACAAAAGCGGTCGCTGCGGCGGGCTGATTGAACGTGAAAGAGGGGGCTCGGCGCCCCCCTTTCACACTTTCCCCCGCTTGCTCGCAGGAGGTCTCTTCATAAAATCGCTCACAGCTTCCGCAGCGCGTCCACCAGGGCCGTTTTGCTCTCCGTCTTCGCGTCCTTCATCTTGATGACACGGGCGGGGCTGCCGGCTACCACGGCGTTCTCCGGCACATCCTCAATGACCACCGCGCCGGCGGCCACCACGGCGTTTTTGCCGATGTGGACGCCCTCGATGACCACGGCGTTGGCGCCGATCAGAACGCCGTCCTCCACGATGACGGGGGTGGCGGAGGCGGGCTCCACAACGCCCGCCAGCACCGCGCCGGCGCCGATGTGGCAGTGGTCGCCCACGGTGGCCCGGCCGCCCAGGACGGTGCCCATGTCGATCATGGTGCCCTTGCCGATGACGGCGCCGATGTTGATGACCGCCCCCATCATGATGACGGCGCCCTCGCCGATCTCCACCTTCTCCCGGATGATGGCGCCGGGCTCGATGCGGGCCTTGACGCCCTTCAGGTCCAGCAGGGGCACGCCGGAGTTGCGGCGGTCGTTCTCCACCACATAGTCGGCGATCTTACCGGCGTTGGCCTCCAGGATGGGGGCCAGCTCGTTCCAGTCGCCGAACACCGTAAAGCTGTTCCCGCCGCCGAAGACCTTGGCGGCGCCAAAGTCCACGGGGCCGGTGGTGTTGACATACAGCTTCACCGGGGTCTTTTTCTCGGAATTCGCGATATAATCGATGATCTCCTGCGCGTTCATAGTCACTCTCCATATGATGATTTTTGGGCGCTGCCCAAACCCGCCAGGGCTCCGCCCTGGACCCGCCGCCTTTGAAATGGCAGGTGAAACTTTTATTCGCCGAACAGAATCTTTTGCAGGTCGTAGACGCCGTTGGCCTTTCCCGGCAGCATCCGGGCCATATGCAGCGCGCCGTTGACAAAAATCTGGCGGCTGGCAGCCCGGTGGGTGAATTCCAGCTCTTCGTCCGGGCCGAAGAAGTGGACAGTGTGGGTGCCCGCCACGGTGCCGCCCCGCAGGGCATGAACGCCGATCTCCCGCTTCTCCCGCCTGCCGCAGTTCCCCTCCCGGCCATACACCGGGGTCAGGGCGTGATTGGGGTCGATGGCGTCCAGCAGCAGCTTGGCGGTGCCGCTGGGGGCGTCCGCCTTCTGGTTGTGGTGGGTCTCGGTGATCTCAATGTCAAAGTCCGGCTTCAGCACGTCGGACACCACCCGCAGCGCCCGGTACAGCACTGCCACGCCCAGGGAGAAGTTGGCGCTCCACAGCACCGGGGCGGCGGTGCCCAGGGCCTCCAGCTGGGCCTTCTGGGCAGCGGTGTAGCCCGTGGTGCCGGAGAGCAGGGGCGTGCCGGTGCGGCGGACGTAGGCGCAGATCTCCGGCAGCGCCTCCGGCCGGGAGAAGTCGATGACCACATCAGCCGCTTTTCCCAGCTTCGCCAGCTGGTCCAGGTCGTCATGGCCGAAGGCGGCGGCGATCTCGTCGCCGCCGGCCCGGGCGGTCTCCTCGATCAGCCTGCCCATTTTGCCCCGGCCGATCAACAGAAATCTCACAGCAGTCCGGCCTCCTTCAGGCTGGCCCGCAGAACGGCCTGATGCTCCTGGCTCATCTCACACAGGGGCAGGCGCATGGGACCCACGTTCAGGCCGATCATATTCATGGCGCTCTTGACGGGAATGGGATTCACCTCGATAAACAGGTCGTTCATCAGCTTCAGATACTTCAGGTGGTTTTCCACGGCCTGGGCCTGATTCCCGCTCAGATAGTCCGCCACGATCTGGTGGCACATGGCGGGCATGACGTTGGCATACACGGAGATGACGCCGCTGCCGCCGATGCTCATCAGGGGCACGGTGATGTCGTCGTTGCCGGAGTACAGGGCGAAGTCCGGCCCCACGCAGTGGGCGATCTTCATGGCGTAGGACATGTCGCCGCTGGCCTCCTTGATGCCGGCGATGTTGGGGTGGCGGCTCAGCTTCTCCACCACGGAGACGGGGATGGAGCAGCCGGTGCGGCCGGGGACATTGTACAGCAGGCAGGGGATGTGGACCGCGTCGGCGGTCTCGGCGAAGTGGCGGTACATGCCCTCGGGATTGGCCTTGTTGTAGTAGGGGGAGATCAGCAGCAGGGCGTCGGCGCCCATGTCCTGATACTGGATGCTCTTCTCCACCTGGGTGGCGGTGCAGTTGGAGCCGCTGCCCACGATGACCGGCACCCGGCCGTTCACCACCTTGATGGTGTGGGCCACCACGGAGGCGTCCTCCTCGTGGGTCATGGTGGAGTATTCGCCGGTGGTGCCCAGGGTCAGGATGGCGTCGGTCCCCCCGGCGATCTGCCGCTCCAGCAGCTCGGTCAGAACCTCGAAATTCACGCTGCCGTCCTCGTGGAACGGGGTGATCATGGCGACGATGGAACCCTTGATGTTTTCAAATCTCATGTGTTGTGCCCTCCATTTTTCCAGATGTGCGAATGAAAAAACGGTAGAGGCACGCCTCTACCGAACGACAGCCGCAGTCCCGCGGCACACCTGGCAGATAGCGCACCCGCGGCTCTCACCGCGGACAGTCCCGCGGGTATTTCCCGCGGCCCCACCCTCCCCCCGCGCCCGGGAGAAAAGTTCGGCGGACTTGCCCTTCCCACGCTCACAGCCCGCCGGCTCCCGTGGGTCCATCGCATCCGCGCCTCTATCTCATTTTTCGCTATCATACCACCAACCATGATCAGTTGCAAGAGAAATTTTAAAAATCCCCTGTTCGATTTTCCAAACTCGTGCTATATTGAAGCAAATGAACGAAACGTCGGAGGTCCTTTCCATGTCCACATCTGTCACCGCCCACCGCAGGGCGCTGCACCGCATCCCGGAGCTGGACGACCAGCTGCCGGAGACCCTTGCCTATGTCGTCTCTGTTTTAAAGCCCCTGTCCTGCGGGCTCTCCTTTCCGATCCCCGGCAGCGTCTGCGCCTTTTTTGACGCCGGAAAGCCGGAAACGGCGGCCTTCCGGGCGGATATGGACGCGCTGCCGGTGACGGAGGCCACCGGCCTGCCCTACGCGTCCCAGCATCCCGGCGTGATGCACGCCTGCGGCCACGACGGCCACACCGCCATGGCCCTGGCCCTGGCGGAGCATGTCTCCGCCCACCTGGCGGAGCTGCCCCGGAACGTGCTGTTCCTCTTCCAGCCCGCCGAGGAGACCACCGGCGGCGCCAAGCGGCTGTGCGAAAGCGGCATCCTGAAACGGTGCCATGTGACACGCGTCTTCGGCCTGCATCTGTGGCCGGGGCTGGAGGCGGGCAGCGTCTTCACCCGCCCCGGCCCCCTGATGGCCCGGTCCAACGAGGTCACAGTGACGGTGACGGGCAAAAGCGTCCATCTCTCCCGGGCGGTTGAGGGCCGGGACGCCCTGGCGGCGGGGGCGGAGTATCTCCGCCGGGCCTATGCCATGGTGGACGCCCTGCCCCCTGAGGAGCCCCGGGCCTTCCTCTTCGGCAAAATGACCTCCGGCACGGTGCGCAACGCCGTCAGCGGGGAAACCCGGCTGGAGGGCAGCCTCCGGACCTATCGGGAGGAGACCTACCGCCACTGCCGGGAGCGGCTGGCCGCCATCGGGGAGGCTGTCGCGGCGGAGACCGGCTGCGGCGTGGAGGTGTATCTCAACGAGGGCTATCCCGCCGTCTGGAACCACGAGGGGCTGTATGAGACGGTCCGCGCCGCCCTCGGCCCGGACGCCCCCGCCCCGCTGGACGCCCCGGCCCTGGCGGCGGAGGATTTCTCCTTTTACCAGCGGGAGGTCCCCGGCGTGTTTTTCTTCCTGGGCGTGGGGAAGACGGCGGAGCTCCACGCGCCGGAGTTCTGTTTTGACGACGAGGCCGTCCTGCCGAAAGGCGTGGCGTTTTTGGAGCGGCTCTTGCGGATGGCGTGAGGGGGAGAGCCGTCCCGGCGCTTGCCGGCCCTCTCTTCCCCCTCCAGGCAAAAAGGACGCTGTGCCAGCGGCACAGCGTCCTCTTTCTCGCTTACAGCGTTTTGATAAACTTCTCGATGCGGTCCAGGCCCTCTTTCAGATCCTCGTCGGAATAGCAGTAGCTCAGCCGCATATAGCCTTCCGTGCCGAAGTAGACGCCGGGGATCAGGCCCACCAGGCCCTCCTTCAGCATCTTCTCGCAGAAGGTCAGGGAGTCCATGCCGTACTTCTCAATGTTGATGAACATGTAGAAAGCGCCCTCCGGCTCCTGGACCTCCAGCCCCATGTCCACAAGGCGTTTATACACATAATCCCGGCGCTTGCGGAAAATCTCCACAATGCCGCTGGTATCGCTCTCCAGGGCGGCCACGCAGGCGGGCTGGACAAAGGCCGGGGCGGAGACCACGGCGTACTGATGGAAAATCTGCATCCGATCCCGGATGGGGGCGTCGGCCATGCACCAGCCCAGGCGCCAGCCGGTCATGGCATAGGGCTTGGAGAAGCTGTTGATGACGATGATCCGGTCCCGCATGTCCTGATACTCAGAAAAGCTGTGGTAGCCGTCCGTATAGGTCAGGGTGCGGTAGACATCGTCACACAGGACGAAGATGGGCTTGTCCTTCAGGATGTCGTGGATGGCGTCCAGGGTCTCCCTGGTGTAGATGCACCCCGTGGGGTTGTTGGGGGAGGTCAGGATAATGGCCTTGGTCCTGGGGGTGATGGCCGCTTTCAGCTGCTCCGGGTCAATCTGAAAGCGGTTCTTCTCCGTGGGCATGCACACCGGCACACCCCGGCACAGCCGGGTGATGGACTCGTACAGACTGAACGCCGGGGTGGGAATGATGACCTCATCGCCGGGGTTCAGGACGGTGGAAAGGCCGATGAACAGCCCCTCGGTGGCGCCGATGGTCAGGATGATCTCCTCCGGGGAATAGTGCAGCCCGTGGGCCTTTTCCTCAAATTTGGAGATGGCCTCCAGCATATAGGGGCAGCCGTTGCCGGGGGGATAGTGGGTGTCGTTGGCGTCCAGGGCGGCCTTGGCGGCTTCCTTCACCACGTCGGGGGTGTTCTGATCCGGCTCGCCGATGGTCAGCGCGCAGGCGCCGGGCGTATCCCGCACCAGAAATGTAAAGCGGCGGATGCCGGAGAGCTGCTCCCCCAGCACCGCGCTGTTCAAAGTCAGATCCATGGATCTCACGCTCCTTTTTTCAAATACATTCCCAGTATAAGCGTCCGAAAAAGGGATGTCAACGCCGTTTTTCGCAAAAAGCAGGCGGCCCAATGGAGCGTTGAGATAGGAAAACATTGCGTAGGGGCAGTTGATAGCCGCCCCTATGGCATTCCTTAAAACAACGCCCTAAAGGGCCGCCTGCTTTTTGCCTCATGCGCGCTTCACCGGCTTTTTCAGCTCTGCCAGTCCCCGGCCTCCGCGCCCTCCTCTTCTCCCTGGAACCAGAAGCTGCGGACCTGGGTGATGCTGTTTTCCGTCAGATTGGCGCTGTCGGACACGTAGCGGTACCCGATGTGGTCGCCCTTGTCCAGCAGCACTGCCCGGGGCAGCTCCGCCGTGTTGAAATCCAGATAGGCCACGCCCCGCTCCATGCGGACGTAGTAGTGGGTGTTGCCGCCGATGACCGCGCTGCGGATCTCAGCGATGACGCCCTCCGCCGTCTGGGTCTCCAGTGTCACGTCCACGCTGGCCTCGCCGGCGGCGATCAGGCCCCGGCGGGCCAGGGTCTGGCGGTAGCCGGTCTCACACTCGGCCACCGTGCTGCCGGTGGCCACAATGTCATACTGCTGGACGTTGACCATGGCGTACATCTTCACCAACCCGTCGGCGCCCTTCAGGGTCATGAAATAGGTGGGCTGGTCGGCGATATTCAGCAGCAGGGGGAAGGTGGCCTTGTAGTTCATCTGCTGGACCTGGCTCTGGGCGGAGTCCATGGCGGAGTACTCCTCCGCGCCGGCGATGGAGTAGAAATGGGTCTCCTTCGTCCGCTGGTTGGACAGGATGAAGCCGATGTTGGACTCGTCAGAGGTCACGGAAGTGACGCCGGTGTACATATACACATCGTCGCCGATGGCGATGTAATTCTTGCCCTCGGTGGTGACCGTCACGTCCCGCTGGCCGAACATGGAATTCAAAAAGCCGTTGTGGTACATGCCGTAATAGTCGTACTGCTGGATGATGATGTCGGCGGAGTACAGCCGGTCCACCCAGCTGGGGACCTCGGCGTAATAGGCGCTCTCGCCGGTGATGGCGTTCACCAGCACCGCGCCCCTCACATCCACGCCGCCGAACAGGCCGATGGTGCGGACAATGCGGGGGCACACCCAATAGGGGATGCCGTCCTCGTCGATCTCGAACACCGGCTCGTCAAACATCATGGTGGGGTAGTGGAACCGCAGATGGCGGTACAGGTTGCGGCCGAAGTGCTCGGCGGTGGTGTACTTCATGCCCTCCCCCAGGCGGACCACCTCCGCCTCCTGGCTGACCATGTCGATGACGAGATAGGCGGGCAGGCCCTCCGAACGGTTGGTGAACCACTTGATGAGGTCGCCGTAGGCCAGGGAGGTGACCCGCACCGGGCGGCCCTTGTAGTTGATCTGGGTATAGGTGTCCAAAATCTCGAACTGGGACACCATGTCGCTCAGCTCGCCCAGCTTGCGGCTGCCCAGGCGGGCGGCGGAGTCCTCGTCCAGCATGGGGATCTGGTCATAGCTGATCTCCTCCACCTCGGCGGTGAAATCGCCGGTCTGAAGGGGCAGCAGCTCGCTGTACGCCCCCGCCCGCAGCACCACCCAGGAGCTGACGGCCCCCACGGCGATGGCGGCGATCAGGGCCAGAACCACCAAAAAGGGTACGGCGCACTGCTTTTTGACGAAGCGCGCGTAGCCCCGTATCCCCTCTCCCTGAAAGCCGGAGGTCAGCACCGCGCAGACGCAGTACACCGCGCACAGCAGGAATACGAACACGTAAAATTCCTCCGCGTGGAAGTTCAGCGCCGGCAGCGCCAGATAGAAATACGCCAGCCCCACCGCCAGCGTCACCCCCAGATTGATGAGGGTGCGGGTGAAGGCGCTGCCGATGGCTTTCCGGGGCTTCCGGGGCCTTTTGGGCGGCGGCGTAAATCCCTCTCCGGCACTTCCGCCGGGGTTGAACCCGCCGTTGGTGTGAAATCCGCCCGCGGGGTTGAATCCGCCGCCAAAATCGAACGAAAACGGCATAAGCTGTTCCCTCTCTCTTTTTATGATAATTTCATCATACAGGAAAAGTGTGAACAAATCAAGATGGCCCGTTTGCCGGAGGATTTACGTGAATGCCGCCTCTCCCCCGCCTTTTCCAAGGCCTGTGGGCCTGCCTCCCCGCGGGGTGCGGCGGGCCGCTCATGTCTCCGGCCAGTCCGCTTCAAAGCCGGCCTGCTCACAGACCCGGTCCAGCACACATTCCCCCCGGCGCAGCAGGCGGTATCGGACGCGGCAGGCGGCGCTCTCCCGGATCGTGCGGCCCATCTCCCCCCGCCGGGGCGCCCGCAGCTCCAGCGGCCGCGCCGCCAGCAGCTCCGCCGTCAGCTCCCAGCCGCCCTGGCGGACCGCCGCGCCCGCCGGTCCGGCCCGCAGCACCCGCAGACCCCGGTAGGTCGCCAGGCGGAGCTCCCGGCCATTCATCCACACAAAGCCCACGCAGCCGGTGAAGCCGGTCCCGCAGAAAGGGACATCCGCCACGGACAGCATCACGCTGCCCTCCGGCAGCGCGGCATGGGTCCACAGATACCGGCTGGGGAAGGACGTGCCCCGGTCCCCCTCCGCGTAGCCAGTCCCCTTCCGGAAGTCCAGCGCCTGTCCGGCAAGGGTCAATGTCCCCTCCACGGAATGGGCCATGCTGAGGACGCTGTGGCGGCACTGCATCCCCGGCACAAAGCGGAACGGCCCCATGATATCGCCCCGGGGGACGGCCCAGGGGCCGTAGCGCAGCGTCCCGGTCAGCCGCTCCCGCCCGAAAAGGCAGTCGATCCGGCAGCCCGCCGGACTGAACACACTGGCCCCGCACCGCACCCGGAAGGGCCTCCGCCTGATATGGAACTCCCGGAGGGGGATCTCCATGTATTCCGCCCGGCTCTCCGTGATGATCTGCAAAGAGGCGGTGTACACGCCGTCCCCATCCCGGTGGTGGGCCGGGATAAAGGCCGCCGTGCGGTCCCCCTGCTGGTGCTTGAAATACCATCCCTCAAAAAAAGGCTGTCCGGCCATTGCCATCCCCTCCCCCTCCAGCATGCCCCGCCGGCGGGGAAAAATTCCAAAAGCAGGTTTTCAGCCGGGAAAACCTGTGTTAAAATAGGAGGGAAACCGCAGAAAGGAACCAACCGCCTTGCTGAAGATTGAAAATATCAAGCTGGCTCCCGGCGCAGGTCTGGCGGCGCTGACGGCGGAGGCCGCCCGCGTCCTGAAGGTCCGGGAGAAGGAGCTTTTGTCCCTGCGCGTTCTGCGCCGCAGCGTGGACGCCCGGGAGGACGTGTCCCTGGTCTACACCGTGGAGGCCGCGGTGAAGGACGAGGCCGCCGTTTTGAAGCGCTGCCGCAGCAAAAAAGTAAGCCGCCTGACACGGAAGCCCGGCTATCTCCTGCCCCCGCCACCGCCTGTGCCGGAGATCCCGCCCATCGTCGTGGGAGCGGGGCCGGCGGGACTGTTCGCCGCCCTGGTGCTGGCAAAGGCGGGCCTGCGGCCCATCCTGCTGGAGCGGGGCCGCCCGGTGGAGCGGCGGAAGGCCGACGTGGAGCGCTTCTGGTCCACGGGAGACCTGGACCCCGCCAGCAACGTCCAGTTCGGCGAGGGCGGCGCCGGCGCCTTTTCCGACGGCAAGCTGAACACCGGCACCCGGGACATCCGCCACCGCTTCATTCTGGAGCAGCTGGTGTCCTGCGGCGCGCCGGAGGACATCCTCATCGACGCCAAGCCCCACGTGGGGACGGACTATCTCCACATCGCCCTGAAAAACCTGCGCCAAAAGCTGCTGGACCTGGGGGCGGATATCCGCTTTGAGAGCCAGCTGACAGATCTGGACATCCGGGACGGGCGGCTGGCTGGGATCACCGCCGCCGGGCCGGATGGCCCCTACGCCCTTCCCTGCCGCCACCTGGTGCTGTGCCCCGGCCACTCCGCCCGGGACACCTTTGAGATGCTGTATGCCCGGGGCGTGCCCATGGAGGCCAAGCCCTTTGCCGTGGGCGTCCGCGTCGAGCACCGGCAGGCGGACTGCGACGCGGCCCAATATAAGCAGTACGCCGGACACCCCGGCCTGCCCGCGTCCACCTATAAGCTGTCCTGCCATCTGCCCAGCGGCCGGGGGGTCTTCTCCTTCTGCGTCTGCCCCGGCGGCGAGGTGGTGGCCGCCGCGTCGGAGACGGGGCGGGTGGTCACCAACGGCATGAGCGAATTCGCCCGGGACCGGGAGAACATCAACGGCGCGCTGCTGGTGAACGTAATGCCGGAGGACTTTGGCGGCGACGGCCCCCTGGCGGGCGTGGCCTTTCAGCGAACGCTGGAGGCGGCCGCCTATGCCCTGGGCGGAGGCGGCTACCGGGCTCCCGCCCAGCGGGTGGAGGACTTTTTGGCGGGCCGTCCCTCCGCAGGGCCCGGCCGGGTCACGCCCAGCTACCGTCCCGGCGTCACCTGGGCGGATCTGCATGAGTGCCTGCCGCCCTTTGTGACGGACGCCCTGGCGGAGGCCCTGCCCATTCTGGGCCGGAAGCTCCGGGGCTATGACGCCCCCGACGCGGTGCTGACCGCCGTGGAGAGCCGCAGCTCCTCCCCGGTGCGCATCCCCCGGGATGAAACATGCCAGTCCGGCCTTCGGGGCCTGTACCCCTGCGGCGAGGGGGCGGGCTATGCCGGCGGCATCCTCTCCGCCGCAGCGGACGGAATGCGCTGCGCGGAGCAGATCGTAAAACAATTGACAATGGACAATTGACAATGAACAATGAAGGAATTCGCCTGGGGCGAATGATTCAAAATTGCCGCCGTAGGCGGCCCCTCTGTTCCCCCCGTAATTGTCAATTGTCAATTATCAATTGTCAATTCATATCAGGAGGTCTATCACATGAGCCGTGATATCTGCATTTATCTGGAATTTCTGACGGACGCCCACAGGGCGCAGATCCAAAAGGCCGCCGGGGCGGCGGGGTTCGTCCCCCACTTCTTCACCCTGGACCAGTTTGAGGAGGCCAAGGTCTGTGTCCAACACTGCGAGGTGCTGTACGCCCACTCCCCGGAGCTGCTGCGGGCGGCCCCCGCTTCGCTGAAGTGGTACTGCTGCTCCTTCGCCGGGG
Organism: uncultured Dysosmobacter sp.; assembly: GCA_947625655.1. Taxonomy (GTDB): domain Bacteria; phylum Bacillota; class Clostridia; order Oscillospirales; family Oscillospiraceae; genus Oscillibacter. The sequence continues at coordinate 38,424 of CANQPD010000010.1, read as the reverse complement.
TGGACCCCTACTGCAAGGACCCGTCCATCTTCGCAAATCCCGACTGCATCCTGACCAACTCCAACGGCTACGGCGTCACCATCGCCGAGCATGTGGTCATGGTCACGCTGATGCTGCTGCGGCGGATGCCGGAATATGAGGAGGTGGTGCGGAACCACGGCTGGTCCAACCAGCTGCCCATCCGCTCCATTCGGGACAACGAGTTCACCATCCTGGGCACCGGCAACATCGGCGTCAATGTGGCGGAGCGGGTCCGGGGCATGGGCGCCGCCCGGGTGGTGGGCCTCAGCCGCAGCGGAAGGGCCCATCCCGCCTTTGACGAGGTGCTGCCCATCTCCCGGCTGAACGAGGTGCTGCCCAAGACAAAGATCCTGGTCATGGCCCTGCCCGGCACGGCGGAGACTGTCCACATCCTGAACCGGGAACGCATCGCCCTGCTGCCTGCCGACGCCTATGTCATCAACGTGGGCCGGGGCACCGCCATCGAGCAGGAGCCGCTGATGGAGGCCCTGAACAGCGGGAAGCTGGCAGGCGCGGCGCTGGACGTCATGGATCCGGAGCCGCTGCCCAGCGACCATCCCCTGTGGGACACCAAAAATCTGATCCTGACGCCCCATGTCTCCGGCAACATGACCCTGGGCTACACCTGCGACATCAATGTGGAAATGTTCTGCGCCGATCTTGCCAGCTATGCCGCCGGTCAGCCCTTGAATGGGCTGGTGGACCGGACGCTGGGATACTGAGGATAGTTCCCCCTGGCCGGGGACGGAAGGCTTGCCCCGTCCGCCAGGGCGGACATCCACCCCATCTTTGAAACGGAGGTTCTCGCATGAACAACTTTACTTTCTACTCTCCCACCCTGTTCGCCTTCGGCGATGGGGAGGAAAAAAACACCGGCGCGCTGGTGCGGCGGTTCGGCGGCACCAGGGTGCTGCTGGTGTACGGCGGCGGCTCCGTCAAGCGCAACGGCGCCTATGACACCGTCACCGCCTCTTTGACCGATGCGGGCATCCCCTTCACAGAGCTGGGCGGCGTCCAGGCCAATCCCCGCAGCGGCAAGGTCTATGAGGGCATCGAGACCGTCCGCCGGGAGGGCTGCGACTTCCTGCTGGCCCTGGGCGGCGGCAGCGTCATCGACACCGCCAAGGCCATCGGCTTCGGCGCGCTCTACGACGGCGACTTCTGGGATTTCTTCACCGGCAAGGCCAGGATCGAGTCCACCCTGCCGGTGGGCGTGGTGCTGACCATCGCCGCTGCGGGCAGCGAGGGCAGCGACAGCTGCGTGATCACCCTGGAGGAGGGCAATCTCAAATGGGGCTGCCCCAAGACGGACGTCATCCGGCCCAAATTCGCCGTGCTGGACCCCCGGCTGACCTGCTCCCTGCCGGCCTATCAGACCGCCAGCGGCGCGGTGGACATGATGGCCCACATCTGCGAGCGGTACTTCTCCAACACCCCGGACGTCGCCCTGACGGACCGCCTCTGCGAGGCCCTTTTGAAAACCATCGTGGACGCCGCCTCAAAAGCCATCGCCGATCCCGGCGACTACGCCGCCCGGGCGGATCTGATGTGGGCGGGGATGCTGGCCCACAACAACTCCTGCGGCGTGGGCCGGGACCAGGACTGGGCCAGCCACCAGATCGAGCACGAGCTGTCCGCCTTTTACGACTGCGCCCACGGCGCGGGCCTGGCGGTGGTGATGCCCGCCTGGATGGAGTATGTGCTGTCCCACGATCCCATGCGCTTTGCCCGGTTCGCCGTGAACGTCTTCGGCTGCGAGATGGACTTCGCCCGCCCGGAGCGCACCGCCCGGGAGGGCGTCGCCCGCCTGCGGGACTTCTTCCGCGCCCTGGGGATGCCCACCACCTTCGCCGAGATCGGTGCCAGGGCGGAGGATATCCCCGCCATGGCCGCCCACCGGGCGGAGAAGCCCGGCGGCTTCCCCTTCGGCAATTTCGTAAAGATCGGCCCGGAGGAGATGCAGGCCATCCTGCGCCTGGCGGCAGAGCGCTGAGCGCAAAAAAGCGGCTCCCTGGCGGAAGCCGCTTGGAATATTCAGGGTGCCGGGGTTCAGCGGGTCAGGCACATGGCACCGCCCAGCACGATGATGGAAACAGCCGCGTACAGCATGTCGGGGCACCTCCTTCTTTCTGGATGTTGGCTTTATGATACCATGTGTTTGGGCGTTTTGCATTAAATTTCTTGCTCTGTTTTATGCATGTTGCCATTTTGCCCGTTTTGGCTTCAAATCCCGCCGCAAATGCGGGCGCCGGGCCGTTTGCCGGGACATTCCGCCCGGATTTTTCCGCCTCTCCCCCCGGCGGACTGGCGGCGGCGCCCCGCTGTTTTTATAAAATCTTGCTGCCCCTGTCCCCGGGGCGGCCCCCTGAAGGAGGACCTGACCCATGCAGGACCTACAAGTGCAGTGCTTTGTCAAGCGGAATTATCACCCCGCCTTCACATCGGACACCATGCCCCGGCTGCTCTATGTCAGCCGCCGGCTGTTTTCCGACCGGGCCCATCCCCGGCTGCTCCACGCCCACCCGGATTTTGTGGAGGTGCTGCTGGTGGAAGAGGGCAGCGCCCGCTTTCTGATCGGCGAGACGGCATATGATGTGCAGGCGGGGGATCTGCTGATCTTCAACAGCGGCGTGGTCCATGACGAGCTGTCCAACACCCCCTTCGCCAGCAGCTGCATCGCCGTGGGCGGGCTGCGCCTGCCGGGTCTGCGGGAAAACGCCCTGGCGGCGGAGGACGCCTCCCCGGTCTATCCCGTGGGCGAGGAGCTGCCCGACCTGCGGACGCTGTACCAGCTGATTTACCGCTACCTCTCCGAGGACCGCCCTGACTGCGAGGTCTTCTGCCACCGGCTGATGCTGGCGCTGCTGGACCGGGCGCTGACCATCTCCGGCTCCGTCTCCCTGCGGGCCCCCGCCAACCCGGAGCCGGCGTCTCTCGGAAAGCAGGTGCAGGACTATATCGACCGGCATTACAGCGAGCCCCTGACCCTCCAGCAGATCGGGCAGGCCCTCCACGTCAGCCCCTACTACCTGGCCCATGTCTTCAAGGAGGCCAGCGGCTACTCCCCCCGGCAGTACCTGCTGCGCCGCCGCATCGGCGAGGCCCAGAACCTGCTGATCTCCACGGACCTGCCCATCTCCCGCATCGCCGAGATGGTGGGGTATGACACCCAGAATTATTTCGACCAGCAGTTCTCCAAGCATACCGGCATGGCGCCCCGGAAGTTCCGCCAGTCCTTCCAGGCCGGCGGCCGGGAGGGCCCGGCAGGGGGAGAATAATCATCCAGGCCGGCAGCAATCGCTGCCGGCCTGGATGGTTTCTTGGCTAGGCGTAAAGGCGTGTATACCACTCGGAGAGTGCCAACTTATTCAGGAAAATAACCGCATAGCGGTTTAACCATTATAAAAATGGAGCGTGATCCTAAAACTGGGAGCATGTTGGCACTCAGTTTTATGTAGCATTATATTATATTTTAATTGAGATGCAGTCTTTATTTGCGCATACAACAGCAGACAACTATGCCGGATAAGTACAAAATTGCGTATACAACGTAGGAATTCTCTCGAAAGTAGAAGATATCAAAGTTGTGGTTGTATAATGCTCGAACGAAAAAAACCCCAAATAAAAAGGTAGCTAAGAAACGAAGAACTTGTTTTACATAAGTGATGATAATTTTCTTCATGTTATTCCTCTGAGACATTGCTGGCAGTGCAGGTGAGAGAGCGACTCAAACTGATAACATCTTGAGCAGTAAACAGAGAATCAAGGGACCATAATTTTACACCCTCCTCAGTCAAAAATGATTTGCTCATCTCTACGTTCAAATCAATCTTTTAATAGTTTACGAATCCAGATACCTTAACTGTATTTCCAGAATTATTTCTAATGGCCAGCGTATAATTGCCGTTTTCAGGCACCTCAATTGTGACATCTATAGTTCCTGTTGTCACATTAATATAATGGAAGATTCCATCTGGATCAATCAACCCGAAATCCATACTGGCATCTTCCGGAGCATAGTTTGCTCGGATATGTACTGTCTCTCTGGCCGCCAGCGGAAATGTTGTATTTGCAGCCGTCCGTTCATAGGCTCCTACACTCATATTGAAAGACCCAGACGCCCGCATGACCACAAAAGCCCCATTTTCTGAAGCAGCAATATCTACAGCTCCGGCACTCATACAAAAGCAATTAAAAATGCTCACACATACCATTACCAAGCACACGATTCTGCGCATTTTTTCACCTCCCCCATAGTTACCATTTTATTGAAAAATCACCTGTCTCCGTAGTTTCCCAGCTATCACGCTCCATTTCCTCGAAGTCAAAATTATGAGGTTGTCCAGTCAACGCCTTTCCGTAAATCAATACTCCTGCCACGGCAACGGCAATGATACACGCTGCTAAAATCAGCCACCTGGACCTTTTTCTTCCTCTCTGATGCTCGATTGGCTTCTCCGCTACATCTTCCTGCCGGCTGATACATTCCATATCATCGTTCAGCAGATAATCAACCGGCACACCGTACAGCTCCCCAAGATATTTCAAATTATCTATTGAGGGCACCGCTGATCCAGACTCCCATTTAGAGATTGCTTGTCTGGATACATTGAGCTTCTCTGCGGCCTGAAGTTGTGTTAATCCTTTCTCTTTCCGCAACAAAACGATTTTTTCTTCTAACTTCATTTTTCTACTCCTATTTTATCCAAGGTGCTATGTAGATGTAAACCGTGCACGGTTTACATCCGGGCAACCTATGGTTGCCTTTGTCTGTTTTTTTAAATTTTCTCAATGAACGCCACTTTTCTGATCGCTGCTGCGATCATTTGTCATCCCCCATTTCTATCCTTATTTTACACAGAAATCCAGATATCCATTTTATTACATCTCTATTTTTGTATCAATATATAGAAAGAGCCTTTCGCCGCTGCCGCGGCGAAAGGCTCTTTTCTCCTGTCACTCCCGGATGCCCATGGTCTCCCACGTGTGCCCGTGGAACCGGGGCACAAAGAAGGCCACCCGCAGCGCCCAGTCGGCAAACATGGCCATCCAGATGCCCAGCACGCCGAAGCCCCAGAACCGGCCCAGCAGAATGCCCAGGCCCACCCGCAGCGTCCACATGGACACCGTGGAAATGACCATGGTGAAGCGGGTGTCTCCCGCGGCCCGCAGGGCCTGGGGCAGGGTGAAGGACGCCGGCCACAGGACCATGGCCACCCCGCCGTGCATCAGGATGATCTGCCGGGCGTACTCCGCCGCCTGGTCGGAGACGTTGTACAGCTTCATGATCAGGGGCAGGGCCAGGCCGATGACGATGATGCTGCCGCCCATGTACAGATATGTGGACCGCAGCAGCTTCCGGGTGTAATACCGGGCCTTCTCATAGCTGCCGGCTCCCACGCAGCGGGAAACCACCGTCACCATGGCAAGGCCCAGGGCGTTGCCCGCCACGCACTGGAAGGTGCAGACCGTGTTGCCGATGGCGTTGGCCGCCACCGACGCGGTGCCCAGCACGGCCACCGTGGACAGCAGCAGGATCTTGCCCAGCTGGAACATGCTGCTCTCCAGGCCGTTGGGCACGCCGAAGCGCAGAATGTTCCGCACCACATAGCGGTCATGCCGCAATGTGAAGCGCTCCACCCGCAGGGGCAGCCCCGGCATCCGCCGCAGCAGCAGCACCATGGCTGCCGCCGCCACCGCCCGGGACACCAGGGTGGGGATGGCCACGCCCTCCACGCCCATGTGGACGCCGAAGATCAAAACGGCGTTGCCCACCACGTTGATGATGTTCATGCCCAGTGACACCCACATGGAGATCCTGGAGTTGCCCATGACCCGGAACAGCGCCGCCCCGGCGCTGTAAATGGCCAGAAAGGGCGTGGACGCCTCCACGATCATATAATAGGTGTTGGCATAGGCCGCCACATCCGGCTCCACCTGGCCGAACACCACGTTCAGCACAAAGCCCTTGCCCAGATAGAACAGCGCCATGACCAGGAGGGAGACCTCCCCCATGAACAGCAGCAGCTGGGCGCCGGAATGGCCCGCCTTCTCCGTCTCCCGCCGGCCCAGATACTGGCCCGCGATGACGGCGCCGCCGGTGGCCAGCGCCGAAAAGGCGTTGACCAGCAGCACGTTGACTGTGTCCACCAGCGAGACGGCGGAGATGGCGGCCTCCCCCACCTGGGACACCATGACAGAGTCGCACAGTCCCACCGTGATGGCCAGCAGCTGTTCAATGACCAGCGGCACGATCAGCCGCCGCAGGTCCTCTTTGGAAAATTCCACGTTGATTTGCCTGGTTTCCATGGTTCTCTCATTTCCCTCTTTTTCGCGTTGTTTTGTTCAGCGGAACTCCCGGGGGCTCATGTGAAAGGTATTCTGAAACGCCCGCAGGAAGGTGGAATACTCGGAAAAGCCCGCCTGCTCCGCCGCCTTCATCACCGGCACGCCGGAGCGGATCAGCTCCCCCGCCCACAGCAGCCGCTTCTGGCTGATATACTGATGGACGGTGTAGCCGGTGACGGCCTTGAACCGGTGCATCAGGTAATAGCGGCTCAGATAGAACTGCTTTGCCAGGACATCCACCGACAGCTCCCTGTCCAGATGCTGGACAATGTATTTCAGGATCTCCTCCATCTTCGGGTCCACCCGGTAGCTGTCCCGGGCCTCCGCGGCGGTGCGGGAGCGCAGAAGGTCCCGGTTCACCCCGATCAGCAGCTGCTGGCACAGGGTGTCCGCCATCCGGGCCGCGCCGAACTCCGTGGACCGGAGGGCCTCCTCCAGCCGCTGGATCAGCTGCATGTACTGCAGCCGGCGCTCCGCGTCCGTCCGCAGCAGATGGAAGCCCCGCTCCCGGGCGGTGTCGAAGCAGGCGTCCAGGGCCTCGCCGGGGTCGCTCCGCTTTTCCAGCCACTCCCGGCCCAGCCACACCACCACCCGCTCATAGGGCGCGGAGGGGTCAATGGTGGGCTTGTGGATCATGTTGTGCTGCACCAGCAGGATGTCCCAGGGCCGGAGGAAGTAGGTGACGCCCTCCACCGCGTAGGTGACCCTGCCGTTCAGCAGCAGGATCAGCTTGTCGAACTCGTGGTAATGGTAGTCCAGCTTCTGCGCGCGGCTGTCTTTCAGGTGGAACAGGCGGAAATCCTCGTTCAGATAGCCCCGCTTCCCCGCCTCGCTGCGATCCGGCATAGCGCCGCCCCCTTCCGTCGAATGGTATCAGCGGCCCTATCTTATCGCACTTTTTACAAATCCACAACCTGAATTTAACACAAAACCATGAAAAAATTTCGATATAGTTTGGGCAAAAGGCTGTGAAATTCCCTCTACACATTCCTTTTCCGATTTGGTATACTAAGGTAAAATACGAGAGCAGGAGGAACGCGCCATGAGCCGTGCCGACGAAGTCTTCATCCAAACCTGCCGGGACATTCTGGAAAACGGCGTCTGGGACACCGACCGGGAGGTCCGCCCCCGCTGGGAGGACGGCAGCCCCGCCCACACCATCAAAAAATTCGGCGTCGTCAACCGCTATGACCTGCGGGAGGAGTTCCCCATCCTGACCATCCGCCGCACCTACTGGAAATCCGCCCTGGACGAGCTGCTGTGGATCTGGCAGAAAAAGTCCAACAACATCCACGATCTCAACTCCCACATCTGGGACCAGTGGGCCGACGAAACCGGCTCCATCGGCAAGGCCTACGGCTATCAGATGGGCGTGAAGCACCACTACCCCGACGGGGACATGGACCAGGTGGACCGGGTGCTGAAGGATTTGAAAGAGAACCCCGCCAGCCGCCGCATCCTGACCAATCTCTTCAACCACCACGACCTCAGCGAGATGCACCTGGCCCCCTGCGCCTACTCCATGACCTTCAACGTCTCCGGCAACGTGCTGAACGCCATTTTGAACCAGCGGAGCCAGGATATGCTGGCCGCCGGCAACTGGAACGTGGTGCAGTACGCCCTGCTGGTGCATATGTTCGCCCAGGCGTCCGGCCTGGTACCCGGCGAGCTGGTCCACGTCATCGCCGACTGCCACATCTACGACCGCCACGTCCCCATCGTGGAGGAGCTGATCCGCCAGCAGCCCAGGCCGGCGCCGAAGCTGTGGATCGACCCCTCCGTCACGGATTTCTACCAGTTCACCAAGGACCACTTCCGGCTGGAGGGCTATGACCCCGCGCCCTTTGCCCACAAAATTCCTGTTGCGATTTAAGGAGAGAGCCGTTATGAATGCCATCGTTGTTGTCGATCAGAACTGGGCCATCGGCCGGGACGGGGACCTGCTGTTCTCCCTGCCCACGGATATGAAGCGCTTCCGCTCCATGACCATAGGCGGCACCGTCATCATGGGCCGCAAGACGCTGGAGTCCTTCCCCGGCGGAAAGCCCCTGCCCAAGCGGCGGAACATCGTCATCACCCACAACACCGGCTTCGCCCGGGAGGGGGCGGAGGTGGCCCTCAGCGCCGACGAGGCCCTGAAGCTGGTGGAGGGCGAGGACCCCGACAAGCTGTGGATCATCGGCGGCGGCAGCGTGTACGCCATGCTGTTGAGCCGGTGCCGGCGGGTCTATCTCACCCGGGTGGAGACCCAGGTGGAGGAGTCCGACACCTATTTCCCCAATCTGGACAAGCTGCCGGGCTGGGAGATCGAGTATACCGGCGAGCCAGTGACGGAGAATGGGCTTACCTACCGTTTTATCGATTATATTAATAAAAAGATTTAATATAGTGTACAAAAGAAGGCCCGCCGGGGATGTCCCCGGCGGGCCTTGCTTTTGTAGGGGCCGATGCCCACATCGGCCCGTCCCGTCAAGCCTTCCGCAAGGGCCAATACGGCGCCGGGCCCTGCTTCCGTGGCGGCGGGGCATGGGGCGGCGTGCGTCAGTTCTCCTCCCGCAGCGCCCAGTACTCCGCGCTTCCTGGCTCATAGCCCCAATGTGCTTCATCGACGGCGCTGGCGGCGGGCAGTTCCATGCCCTCCTCCCAGAGGAGGATGGCGTCCTCTCCCCGGCCCAGATAGATTTTTGTGGCCTCCTTGCCGTCGCCATATTTTACGTTCCACACATTGTGTTCCGCCAAGTCTGTGATATAGTCGCTGTCCCACAGTCCCTTGTCAGCCCTGCGGCTGACGGTCAGCACAGGCCGCAGAGGCACGACGTGCAGGTTCCCCGCGCCGTCGTACTCATAGCTCACCCGCCGCAGGTCCTTGTCATCCGTTACCCGCAGATGGAACATCACCCGGCCGTCCTCCAGGCGGCTCAGCGCCGTGATCTCTATGCCGTCCGTATCCACAGGCACACAGTAGACGCCTGTCAGCAGATGCCACCCGCCCAGGATCAGCGCGCACACGAGCACGGCGATCGCGGCCCCCTTGAGCCAGGCCCTCCGCTTGCTCCCCCGCCACTCCCGGGAGATCTTTTGCACCGCCGCCGCATCATCGGCGGCGGTTTTTTCCGCCTCCGGCAGGGGCGCATCCATGTCCGCCAGGGCCTTCCGGCAGGCTTCACAACCCTGCAAATGTTCCTCCACCGCCCGGCGGCTGGCCTCCGAGCACACGCCGTCGTGGTACAGCGGCAGCAGGTCGTAAATGATCTCATGTTCCATCGAATTCCTCCTTTAACTTCTGCCTGGCCCGGAAGTACGTCACCCGGGCCCAGCTCTCCGTCTTGCCGAACAGCTCCCCGATCTGGGCGAAGGGCAGCTCTCCAAACGTCCGCAGGGAGAACACCTCCTTGTACGGCTCCGGCAGGCCGTGGAGCAGCACATGGAGCCGCTTGGCCGCGTCGGCGTCGGCAAAACCCTCCTCGATGCCGCCGTCCCCCGGCTCCCCCGCCGCTTCCCCGAACCGCTTCCGCTCCCGGCACAGGGTCAGGTACTGGTTCCGGGCGATCTGGCACAGCCACACCCGCAGCTGGCAGTCCCCCCGGAAGCTGTCGATGGCGGAGAGGGCCTTGAAAAAGGTCTCCTGGGTCACCTCCTCCGCCGTCGCCTCATCCCGGCTCAGGGCCAGGACGTATTTGTACACGTCCGCGAAATACTGCCGGTAGACCGCTTCAAAATCAGGCACCCTCTCACCACCTTTCACCCATAAGACGGGGCAATCCCCGTTTCGTTACAAAAAAATTTGCGCCCGGTCCTCCGGGCGCTGGCTCATTCCGCTTTTTTCAGGTCATGGCTGTGCAGCATCACGCCGCAGTGGGGGCAGACGAAGGTCTCCCCCGCCCCGCGCCAGCGGGCCGCCCCGGGGCGTCCGCAGCCTCCGGCTGTCGCCGATCCCCTTGCCGCAGTGGGGACAGACCCAGGCCGGGCGGGCGGCAAGGCCCAGCAGGCCGGCGAGGAACACCGCCGTGCCGCCCAGTACCAGGAACTGCATGGGCTGCCGGGGCGCTCCCAGCAGCATCAGCGCGTTGCTCAACAGCATCTCCCCAAAACCGATGGCCGCGACAATCCCCCAGTGCTTCCGCTTCATCCCTTCGCCCCCGTTCCTTGTTTTTCTCTGAAAAGCATTATATAATAGAAGCTGCTATTTTGCAAGAAAGGGGGGACCCCACCGTGGCAGATCTAAACACCGACGTGCGGATGATCCGCGGCATCGGCGAGCAGCGGGCCAAGGCCCTGGGCAAGCTGGGCATCGCCACCCTGCGGGACCTGATCTCCTGGTTCCCCCGGAAGTACGACGACCGCACCCAGGCCAAGCGCATCGCCGACCTGGTGCCCGGAGAGAGCGCCTGCGTGGCCGCCATGATCGCCTCGCCCCCCACCGTCTCCCACATCCGGAAGGGGATGGATCTGGTGAAGGTCCGGGCGGTGGACGAAAGCGGCGTGCTGGACGTCACCTTCTTCAACCAGACCTGGCTGAAAAACCAGCTCCATCAGGGGGAGACCTATATCTTCTACGGCAGGGCGGAGGGCAGCCTCCTCCGCAAGACCATGGCCAGCCCCATTGTGGAGCAGGAGGGCCGGGGGGAGTTCACCGGCCGCATCGTGCCCATCTATCCCCTGACCGCCGGGGTCAGCCAGCTGATTTTGTCCCGGTCCATCCGCCAGGGGCTGGACGCCTGCGCGGACATCCTGCCCGACGTGCTGCCGGACGAGATCCGGCAGGAGCACCACCTGTGCCGCATCAACTACGCCTACGAGAACATCCACTTTCCGGAGAGCGCGGAAGCCCTGGACATCGCCCGGCGGCGGCTGGCCTTTGAGGAGCTGTTTCTCTTCACCATCGGGCTGAAGCGGCTGAGAAGGCGGCGGGAGGTGGTCCACGTCCCCCCCTGCAGGGCTGTGGACATGGACGCCTTTTATGCCGCCCTGCCCTTTTCCCTGACGGACGCCCAGCGGCGCTGCGTAGACGAGGCCCTGGCGGACATGACGTCCGGCACCCCCATGAACCGCCTGTGCCAGGGCGACGTGGGCTCCGGCAAGACCATGGTGGCCGCCGCCTGCGTGTACTTCGCGGTGAAAAACGGCCGCCAGGCGGCCCTGATGGCCCCCACGGAGATCCTGGCCCAGCAGCACTACGCGGGGCTGGCCCCGCTGATGGAGAACTTGGGTGTCCGGTGCGCCCTGCTGACCGGCTCCACCCCGGCGAAGACGAAGAGGTCCATCGCCGCCCAGCTGTCCACCGGGGAGATCGACTTCGCCATCGGCACCCACGCCCTCATCACCGGCAGCGTGGAGTACGCCGACCTGGGGCTGGTGGTGACGGACGAGCAGCACCGCTTCGGCGTTGGACAGCGGGCGGCGCTGGCGGGCAAAGGCGAGCACCCCCACACCCTGGTTATGTCCGCCACCCCCATCCCCCGGACGCTGGCGCTGATCCTGTACGGCGATCTGGACGTGTCCGTCATTGACCAGCTGCCCCCGGGCCGGCGGCCTATCAAAACCTACGCCGTTCCCGGCAGCTACCACCCCCGGGTGTATGCGTTTCTCCGCAAGCTGGTGGCGGAGGGGCGGCAGGCGTATGTGGTCTGCCCCCAGGTGTCCGAAAACGACGAGCTGCCGGACGAGCGGAAGGCGGTGACGGAGTACGCCAAAAAGCTGCAAGCTGAGGTCTTTCCCGATTTGAAGGTGGCCTTCGTCCACGGCAAGATGAAGCCGAAGGAGAAGGACGCGGTGATGACCGCCTTCGCCGCCCATGAGACGGACATTCTGGTGTCCACCACCGTCATCGAGGTGGGGGTGGACGTGCCCAACGCCGCCGTCATGGTCATTGAAAACGCGGAGCGCTTCGGCCTGAGCCAGCTCCACCAGCTGCGGGGCCGGGTGGGCCGGGGGAAGCACCAGTCTTACTGCATTTTGATTTCTGATAACCAGAACGAGGAGACGAAGCAGCGCCTGAGGGTCATGACAAAGACCGCCGACGGCTTCAAGATCGCCGAAGAGGATCTGCGGCTCCGGGGCCCCGGCGACTTCTTCGGCCAGCGGCAGCACGGCCTGCCGGGCCTGCGGGTGGCGGACATCGGCTGCGACACCCAGCTTTTGAAGGAGGCCCAGCAGGCGGCGGAGGCACTGCTTGCCAAGGACCCGGAGCTGGAGACCTGCCCCGCCGCGGCGGAGCGGGTGGCGGAGCTGTTCACCCAGAACGCCGACGCGCTGAACTGACAGTTTCCGCCCGATGGCGCGAGAGAATCGGAAAAAAGGAGCCGCAAGGCACACAGCGCAAAGGATCCCCTGCCGCGGACTGAACAGGTCCGGCACACGGCAGGGGATCCTTTTATGGGGCATGGATGGATTATTTGCTGACGCAGAGCTTCTCGTTTTCCACTGTCAGCTTGGCGGTGTCGCCGGCCTTCAGCGTCCCGTCCAGCATCCGTTCGGCCACGGCGTCCTCCACCTGGCTCTGGATGGCCCTGCGCAGAGGCCGCGCGCCGTACTTGGGATCAAAGCCCTCCTTGGCAAGCTCCGCCACAGCCTCGTCGCTGGTATCCAGATGGATGCCCATGGCCTCCATCCGGGCGGAGACGGTCTTCAGCATCCGCCGGGCCACCTCCCGGATATCCTCCTCCGTCAGGGAGCGGAACACGATGATGTCGTCGATCCGGTTCAGGAACTCGGGCCGGAAGGTCTGGCGCAGCTCCGACATGACGGCCTCCCTGGCCTGGGCAAAGGCCTTTTCGGCATCCGGGTCATGGCGCTTCTCGTCCGCGTCGAAGCCCAGCTTCGCGCTGGCCTGGGTCAGGCTCTTGGCACCGATGTTGCTGGTCATGACGATGACCGTGTTCTTGAAGTCCACGGTGCGGCCCTGGGAGTCGGTGATGCGGCCGTCGTCCAGGATCTGCAGCAGCACGTTCCAAACGTCCTCGTGGGCCTTTTCGATCTCGTCGAACAGCACCACGGAATAGGGCTTGCGGCGGACCTTCTCGGTGAGCTGGCCGCCCTCGTCATGGCCCACATAGCCCGGAGGGGAGCCGATCAGGCGGGACACCGTGTGCCGCTCCATGTACTCGGACATGTCAATGCGGATCATGGCGTTCTCATCGCCGAACATGGCCTCCGCCAGGGACTTGCACAGCTCGGTCTTGCCAACGCCGGTGGGGCCCAGGAACAGGAAGGAGCCGATGGGACGCTTGGGGTCCTTCAACCCCACACGACCCCGGCGGATGGCCCGGGCCACGGCCTGAACGGCCTCGTCCTGGCCCACCACCCGCTCATGCAGCAGGTCCTCCATGTGCAGCAGGCGGCTTCCCTCGTCCTCGGTCAGACGGGTGACGGGGATGCCGGTCCAGCCGGACACCACGGCGGCGATATCCTCCCCGGTGACAGGCCGGTGCTTCTGCGTGGTCTTCCGGCGCTTGTCCCGCTCGATCTCCACCTGGTCCTGATAGTTTTTCTCGATGTCCCGCAGCTGGGCGGCGGTCTCATAGTCCTGCTTGGCGATGGCGGCCTCCTTGTCCTTGCTGAGGGCAGCGATCTTCTCCTCCAGGCTCTTCAGCTCCGGGGAGATCTCCTCCACCTCCATGCGGACCCGGGACGCGGCCTCGTCCATCAGGTCGATGGCCTTGTCGGGCAGGAAACGGTCGTTGATATACCGGGCGGACAGGGACACGGCGGCCTCCAAAGCCTCGTCGGTGATGGTCAGCTTGTGGTGCTGCTCATACTTCTCCCGCAGGCCCTTCAGGATCTCCAGGCTGGCCTCCTGGCTGGGCTCGCCCACCTGTACCGGCTGGAACCGGCGCTCCAGGGCGGCGTCCTTTTCGATATACTTGCGGTATTCGTTCAGGGTCGTCGCGCCGATAACCCGGATCTCCCCCCGGCCCAGGGCGGGCTTGATGATGTTGGCGGCGTCCACGGCACCCTCGGCGGAGCCGGCGCCCACGATGGTGTGCAGCTCGTCGATGAAGAGGATGACGTCGCCGGCTTTCTTGACCTCCTCCAGGGCCTTCTTGATGCGCTCCTCAAATTCGCCCCGGTACTTGGTGCCCGCCACCATGGCGGACAGATCCAGGGACAAAATCTTCTTGTCCAGCAGATCGTCGGGCACGTCGCCCATGACGATCTTCCGGGCCAGCCCCTCGGCGATGGCGGTCTTGCCAACGCCGGGCTCGCCGATGAGGCAGGGGTTGTTCTTGGTGCGGCGGGACAGGATCTGGATGACCCGCTGGATCTCATCGTCCCGGCCGATGACCGGGTCCAGCTTGCCCGCCCGGGCGTCGGCGGTCAGATCCCGGGTGAACTCCTTCAGGGTCTTGTTCTTGCCGCCATCCTCCCGGGCGGCGGCAGCGGCGGCCTTGGCCTGGCTGGCCCTGCCCCGGGGGGTGTCGTTCAGCTTCTGCATCAGGGCGGTGTACAGATGCCGGGCGTCCACCCCGGCGGTGCGCAGGATGCGGACGGCCATGTTGTTGCCCTCCCGCAGAAGGCCCGCCAGCAAATGCTCGGTGCCAACGTAGTTGTAGCCGCCCCGGCTGGCATCCTCCACGGCGATCTCCACCACCCGCTTGGCCCTGGGGGTCAGGCCCTGGGCGGGGTTGCCGCCGGGCAGGCCCGCGCCCACGCTCTTTTTGATAATGTCCACGATCAGCTCGTCGGTGAGGCCCGCCTCGGTCAAAACCTCATGGGCAAGGCCTTCCTCCTCCCGGGTCAGGCCCAGCAGCAAATGCTCGGTGCCAACGTACCCGTGGCCCAGCTCGCCAGCGGCCTCCTGGGAAAGCCGCAGGGCCTCTTCCGCCCTGGGCGTGAATTTGTTTTCATTCATTGTCTTTTACCTCCCTTTTGGGATCTCCTGTTCACTTGCTTTCCTTCTGCTCCTTGTGCTGGGCCTCCAGGTCCTTGATCTGATCCCGCAGCTCGGCGGCCCGCTCAAAGTTCTCCTGATGGACGGCCTTCTTCATCTCCATCTTCAGGGCGTTCATCTGGCGCATATAGGCGAAGCGGCTCTGCTCCTCCTGGTTCACCAGATCCTCCTGCTTCTTCTGCTGGGTCTCGGACGGGGCCGCGCCCAGGGCGGGCATGTCGCTGAAGAAGTCGTCGAAGGGATCCTCCAGCATACGGCTCATCCGCCCCATGAGACTGGGCATGGGAGAGAAGAAGTCGTCAAAAAAGCCGTTGCCAAAGAAGTTCTGCATCATCCTCTGGCTGTGGGCGGCGATCTTCTGGGAGTAGCCCAGCTTTTCGGCGCACTCGCTGCAAAGGTGCTTTTCCTCCACCTTGCCGTTGATGTTGCTCTGATAGACAAAGGTAACTTCATTCTTACCGCAATTCTCGCATTTCATAATCAATTCCTCCAATATACGATATATTATCATCAATTTATTCGTTTTTTTGCGGATGCCCCATCTACACTTGCAGAATGAGCACCTGCTTCATGATGTCCGCCCGGACGGTGTCCCGCGTTTCCCGGGGCACGGCTCCCAGAGCCTTGTCGCTCAGGGCGGTCAGCAGCGCCTGGCCGATGCCCTCTTCCAATGCGCCGGACTGGACCAGATTGCTGAGAATGGCCCGTGCCGACGGCAGATCCACCCGGTCACCCAGGGAGTTGATGACATGCATCAGCAGCGTCTGCCGGTCCACCCGGACCCGGGTGATGCGGATGTACCCGTTGCCCCCCCGGCGGCTCTCCACGATGTAGCCGTGCTCCGGGGAAAAGCGGGTGGACATCACATAGTTGATCTGGCTGGGCACACAGTTGAAGCGCTGAGCCAGATCATTGCGCTGGACCTCCAGCACGCCGTCCTCCGCCTCGTCCAGGCTGTCCTGGAGAAAGCTGGCGATCAAATCTGAAATACCCACTTGTTGACCATCCCTTTCCGCGAAATCCATTCATTTGACTTTGACTTTCTTTGATCTTCTTTCTGATTGTTAGTATAACACTCCCCGCTCAAATGTCAAGGCCCATTCTTTGACTTTCTTTGACCAATTTGAAAACAAATTGTTAACGGTTAGTCTTAACAAACCCGCTTTCCGCCCGTTTTTTCAAATTTTTTTGAAAAAATTTCTGTTATCTTTTTAACAGAGCCCTTGCTTTTTTGAAATTCTATGCTACAATGGGGGTACAATTCTAATGGAGGTGCTTCCCATGGCCTATAAGATCACTTCTGCCTGTGTGAGCTGCGGCTCCTGCGCGGACGCTTGCCCCGCCGGTGCTATCAGCCAGGGCGATGACCAGTACGTCATCGACGCTGCCGCCTGCCTGGACTGCGGTTCTTGCAGCGACACCTGCCCCAACAGCGCCATCGTCCCCGAGGACTAATCGAAAAGGGATACATAAAGACCCCGCAGGCAATGCCTGCGGGGCTTTTTGTGTCCTCCCCCGGCCCGGATACGCCGCTTGAGGGGCTTGCGGCGGCGGAGGATTTCTTTTATAATAGGGGGAAACGACAGGAGGTGCGTATGGAATACTGGGAAGCCTTTTGCCCCGGCGGATACCGCTTCGTCTATGACGACGAGATGTTCCGCCCCGGTACGGACACGTTCCTGCTGTCCTCCCTGCCCCGGCTGAAGCCGGGGATGCGGGCGTGCGACCTGGGCTGCGGCGCGGGCCTTCTGGGGCTGCTGCTGCTGCAGCGCCAGCCGGACCTGCGGGTCACCGGCATCGACATCCAGGAGGCGGCCATCCGTCTGGCGGCGCGGGCCGCCGCGGAAAACCGCCTGACGGACCGCCTGACCTTTCGCCGCGCCGACCTGCGGGATGTAAAGGCCCTGTTCCCCTCCGGCGGCTTCGATCTGGTGGTGTGCAACCCGCCCTACTACCCATCCGCCAGCGGACGGCTGGCGGAAAACGACGCCCGCCGCACCGCCCGGGCGGAGATCGCCTGCACCCTGGAGGACGTCTGCGCCGCCGCGTCCTATCTGCTCCGCTGGGGCGGCAGCTTCTGCCTGGTCCACAAGCCGGAGCGGCTGACGGATCTGCTCTGTGCCCTGCGGGCGGCGGCCATGGAGCCCAAGCGGCTGCGCTTCGTCCACCAGACCGCCGGAGCCGCCCCCGCCCTGGTGCTTTTGGAGGGCCGCCGGGGCGGAAAGCCGGGGCTGGCCGTGGAGACCCCTCTGATTTTACAGAATGCCGACGGCTCCCCCACGGCGGAGCTGGACGCCATCTATTTCAGACAACAGGAGGAAACGCCATGAGCGGCACGCTCTATCTGGTCGCCACCCCCATCGGCAATTTGGGGGACTTCTCCCCCCGGGCGGCGGAGACCCTGGAGGCCGTTGATTTTATCGCGGCGGAGGACACCCGGGTGTCCCTGAAGCTGCTGAACCACTTCGGCATCAAAAAGCCCCTGGTCAGCTATCACGAGCACAACCACGTCACCGCCGGGCAGGCCGTCCTGTCCCGGCTGCTGGCGGGGGAGTCCTGCGCCCTGGTGACGGACGCCGGCACCCCTGCCATCTCCGACCCCGGCGAGGACCTGGTGCGCCTGTGTGCGGAAAACGGCGTGGAGGTCATCGCCGTCCCCGGCTGCTGCGCGGCGGTGACCGCCCTGGCTGTCAGCGGCCTGCCCACCGGGCGCTTCACCTTTGAGGGGTTTCTGAGCGTCGCCAAAAAGAGCCGCCGGGAGCGTCTGGAAGCCCTGAAAAACGAGGAGCGGACCATGATCTTTCACGAGGCCCCCCACAAGCTGCGGGCCACCCTGGACGACCTGTGCGCCGCCTTCGGCCCGGACCGGCGGGCGGCCCTGTGCCGGGAGCTGACCAAGCTCCACGAGGAGACCCGCCGCTGCACCCTGGGGGAAGCCGCCGCCTACTACCGGGAAAACACCCCCAAGGGAGAATACGTGCTGGTGGTGGCCGGCGCCAGTCCCCGGCAGGAGGCCGCCGCCACCCTGGAGGACGGCGTGGCCCAGGTCCTGGCCCTGCGGGAACAGGGCATGCGGCTGAAGGACGCCGCCAAAGAGGTGGCGGAGCACACGGGCCTGTCCAAAAACGAGCTGTACGCCGCCGCCCTGGAGCGCTGACGCCGCCGCCCCTCCCCCGGCCAGGCGTCCCCGGCACCGCAAAAGTTCGCGCCCCTGCGGAGATCCCGCGGGGGCGTTCTTCTTTCGCCGCAGGCGCGGCGGCACTTACAGGCTCTTCAGTTCCTTCAGGCACTTGGGGCAGACATTTTTGCCCTTGAATACCGTGATGTCCCTGGCGCTGTCGCAGAAAATGCAGCTGGGCTTATATTTTTTCAGAATAACAGAGGACCCCTCCACATAGATTTCCAGTGCATCCTTCTCCGCGATATCCAGGGTGCGCCGCATCTCAATGGGGAGCACGATCCGCCCCAGCTCATCCACTCTCCTGACGATTCCGGTTGCCTTCATAAAAATTTCTCCTTTTCCTGTAGTATGAAAACACAATAGCACACCCTGTCATAATTTGTCAATTAATAAATAAAAGAATTCAAAAAAATTAACAATTTGTTGAAAAAAGGAGGATTTTCCCTGTGGCAATGACCTGGGTCTGGACGGGAATGGTGGTTCTGTCCCTGATATTCGGCGTTTTCACCGGCAATCTGGACGCCGTGGCGAACGCCGCGCTGGAGGGCGCCCGCTCCGCCATCGACCTGAGCGTTTCCATGGCCGGCATCCTGTGTCTCTGGAGCGGCGTCATGGAGGTCATGAACGCATGCGGCCTGTCCGCGGGGCTGGCCAGGGCCTTCCGCCCCGTCCTGCGGCGGCTTCTGCCCAATGCCTGCCGGGATGAGGAGACGCTGGCGGCGGTCTCCGCCAACGTGTCCGCCAACCTGCTGGGCCTGGGCAACGCGGCCACGCCCCTGGGCATCCGGGCCGCCCGCAGGATGGCCCGGGGCTGCGGCGGCGTGGCCAGCGACGAGCTGTGCCTGCTGGTGGTGCTGAACACCGCCTCCATCCAGCTGCTGCCCGCCACCATCGCCTCTGTCCGGGCGGCCGCCGGGTGCCGGACCCCCTTTGACATCCTGCCGGCGGTGTGGCTGGCGTCGGTGCTGTCGGTGGCGGCGGGGCTGCTGGCGGCGAAGCTCCTGTCCCGGCTGGGAGGGCGGCGGCCGTGAATCTCAGTTCCCTGGTCATCCCCCTGCTGCTGGCCGCCGTGGCGGTCGTGGGCATGGGCCGGCGGGTGGACGTATACAATGTCCTGACCCGCGGCGCGGAAGAGGGCCTGTCGGTCCTGCTCCGCATCATCCCCGCCCTGGTGGGACTGCTGACGGCGGTCAGCATGTTCCGCGCCTCCGGGGCCATGGAGTGGCTGTCCGGTCTGTGCGCCCCGGTGCTGGAGTTTTTCGGCGTGCCGCCGGAGACCACGCCGCTGATGCTGATTCGCCCCGTGTCCGGCAACGGCGCCCTGGCGGTGGCCAGCGACCTGATGGCCGCCCACGGCCCGGACAGCTATGTGGGCCGGGTGGCGGCGGTGATGCTGGGCAGCACGGAGACCACCTTTTACACCATCGCCGTCTACTTCGGCTCCGCCGGCATCCACAGGACCCGCCACACGGTTCCCGCCGCCCTGGCGGCGGACCTGACGGGTTTTCTGGCCTCCGCCCTGGCGGTGCGGCTCTTTTTCGGCGCTCCATAAGCCGTCAGGCGGCCCGTTTGCGGGCATTCGATCCAATACGATGAGACTCCCATCCCCCCGTACTCCCCTTTCTTTTTTCTGCTCTCTCCGATCAATCGGGGGGCAAACTGAGCCCGGGCGGGCCGGAGACCTCCGGCCCGCCCGGGCTGTTGTTCCGCGGTCATCCGCCAAGGGGTTCTGCCGCCCTGGCCAGGCCGTACGCATCCGTAAGCTCACCGTCCACCAGGAACTGCGTCTCGCTCACCGTCTCCAAAGAGCAGAACGAGCGCTCCAGCGCCTGAAGGGCCGCGGCAAGCTGTTCCTCCGGCAGCGGGTCCTCCAGCAGCGCCGAGGAGAGGTTCACATAGCACACATCCTCCTCCAGCCAGACGGACTTCACCCGGAAGCCCTCCGGCAGGGCGGAGACAAGCTCCTTGCTCTCCGGCCCGCGCTCCAGCGCCCGGGCCACGGCGCTCACCTGGGTGTCGCCCTCAAACAGCGACAGCGTCCGTTCCTCGCCTGTCAGCTGGCCGTCGGCGTCCAGGAAATACAGCGTCGCCGCCACTGTGCTCACCACATCCCCCTCCGGGGCCAGCTGCGCGTCCTGCGCGGTGAAGGTCTGCCTGTCCCGATAGGCCAGTTCCCGTCCCCGGACCGTGATCTTGACCAGGGAGATATCCGGCAGCTGGGTCAGTGTCAGCGTCACCGCGTAATCCGCCAGCGTCAGCATCACGCCGGACAGCGCGCCGTAGGCCGCCGACAGATCCACCACCGCCCGGCTGCCCGTCACCTCCAGGGACAGCAGGCTGGTCCCCGCCGGGATGGGGCTCTTCAGCCGCTCGTCCAGGGGTCCCTTCAAAAGCTCCTCCATCAGCGCCTCCGCCAGTTCCCGGGGCTCCGCGTCCTCCAGGCCCGGCAGATATACCGTCTCGCTCTGCAGCGCTCCGCCGCCGGGGTATCCATCCAGCTCCTTCGCCATGAAATACAGCTGATACGCCGTCTCCTCCTCTTCCTTTGTCCCGCTGTAGCAGGCGCAGCAGGAAAAGGCCAGTGCGCAGCACAGCAGGAGAGCCAACCGTTTTTTCACGCCGTCTCCCCTCCCTTCGCCTGGGGCCAGCGGGCGGTGAACACCGCGCCGCCCTGGGGACGGTTGACCGCCTCCACCGTGCCGCCCCGGCGGCGCATCGTGTCGCTGACGATGGAAAGCCCCAGCCCTGTGCCGCCGGCGGCCCGGGAGCGGGCCTTGTCCACCCGGTAAAAGCGCTCAAAAATACGGGACAGATCCTCTTCCGGGATGCCCGGCCCGTTGTCCGCCACCCGCAGGGCCACCTGCCCGTCCTCGATCCCCAGTGACACCTGGACGGCGCCGCCGGCGGAGTATTTTACCGCGTTGTCCACCAGATTGTACACCACCTGGTGGATCTCGTCCCTGGTGGCCTGCACCACGCAGCCCTCCGCCGCGTCATAGGTCAGATCCACGCCCTTTTCCTGGGCCACCAGGCTCATCATCCGCATGACCTGCTCCACTACCGGCAGCACCTCCACCTCCGTGGGCGGATCCAGCACGCCGCTGTCCAGCCGGGTCAGCCGCAGCAGATCCTCCGTAATGCGGGAGAGCCGTTCCGCCTCCCGGCCGATGTCCGCCACGAATTCCCGGGTGGTGGCAGGGTCGATGCCGTCGGTCTGCAAAATGGAATCCGACAGCAGCCGGATAGCCGCCAGGGGCGTCTTCAGCTCGTGGGATGCGTCGGACACAAACCGCCGCCGGGCGTTCTCCGTGGTCTGCAGGCGGTCCGTCAGGCTGTTGAACTCCTGGGCGATCTGGGCGATCTCGTCGTGTCCGCCGATATCCGCCCGGTGGCTGTAGGCGCCCTCCCGCACCTGGCGGATAGCCGTCAGCAGCCGCCCGATCTTTTTGGTCAGCGCCTTGGACAAAAACAGGCTCAGCACCAGCACCACCCCGCCGATGACGGCGGACAGCTTCAAAAGGTTTTCCTGCAGCCCCAGCAGCAGCTCCGCCTGCCCGGTGTCGTATTCATAGGCATACACCGCGCCGATGATCTGATTGCGGTACAGCACCGGCGAGGACGCCCGGCTGCGGAAGGCGCCGTTGCGGTAGATGCAGGAGGAGGCGTCATAGCCCAGCAGGGCCTGGACGATCTCCGAGAAAAACACATAGTCCCCCACGGCGCTGCCGGTCTCCCGGGTGTCATAGAGGACCTTCCCCGCCTCGTCCGTCACCAGGATGCGGGACAGGCCGGTCTCCTCCACCACCGCCATGGCCGCCGCCACGTTTTCCTCGTTCAGCCTATCCAGCCCGGACAGGGAGTACACCATGACGGAGACGCTGCTCTGCATGGTGGCCACCTTGGAGTGGAACACCATGTTCTGGGACTCCAGCAGCGGATAGGTATTCAGCAGCAGCAAAACCGCCGCGATGATGCAGATGTAGCTCAGGCCGAATTTGACCTGGAGGCTGCCCCACACCCGATGCTTACCCCTTGAAATAGTACCCCACTCCCCACTTGGTCATGATGTGGTCCGGCTCCGCCGGATTCTTTTCCAGTTTTTCCCGCAGGCGGCGGATATGCACATCCACCGTGCGGTAATCCCCGCCGTAGGAATACCCCCACACCACGTTCATCAGATTTTCCCGGCTGTATACCCGCCGGGGATTCCGCATCAAAAGCTCGATGAGGTCATACTCCTTGGCGGTCAGATCCACGGTCTTCCCGTCCCGGACGGCCACCCGCTCCTCGGTGTTCAGCGACAGCTCCCCCGCCGTCAGCACGCTTCCCCGGACCCGCTGGACCCCGGCGGCCCGCCGCAGCAGCGCCCGGACCCGGGCCTTCAGCTCCAGGATGTTGAAGGGCTTGGTCAGATAGTCGTCCGCGCCGCACTCAAAGCCCATCAGCTTGTCCGCGTCCTCGCTCTTGGCGGTCAGCATGATGATGGGCACGTTGGAAAACTCCCGGATGCGCATGCAGGCCTCCAGCCCGTCCACCTCCGGCATCATCACGTCCAGGATCAGCAGGTCGAACTTCTCGTTCCGGGCCAGCTCCACCGCGGCCGCGCCGTCATAGGCGCACTCCACCTGGTAGCCCTCGTTCTCCAGGTTGAATTTCATGCCCTTCACCAGGGTCCGCTCGTCGTCCACCACTAAAATTTTCATGCTTAGTCCTTTCCGTCCACGGTGATCCGGCCCTCCAGCGCGGCGAATTTGCCCTCGCCGATACCGGGCACCTCCATGATCTCCTCCGCCGCTTGAAACGCCCCGTGCTCCGTCCGGTACTCCACGATGCGGCGGGCCAGCTCCTCCCCGATGCCGGGCAGCTCCGCCAGCTCCTCCGCCCCGGCGGCATTCAGATCCAGGGGCGACAGGTCCGGCAGGATCTCCTCCTGGGACACCTGGGTTTCCGTCTCCACCCCCGTGTCCGCCAGAGCCGCCCGGTCCCGGCGTTCAAGGGCCAGCAGCAGGCATAAAAACAGCGCCGTCATGCCCAGCAAGAGCCATTCTGTTTTTACGATTTTTCCCTTGTCCATCCCTGTTGAACTCCCACGCGTTTTTTGATATACTACTCTTATATGTCGAATCCGCGCGCATTCCGCCGGACCGGCCCAACGCTTTTGAATAATTATACCATAGATCGCAGGAGATGGACATGAAAACAAAACGCTTTTTCTCAGTTTTTTTGCTGGTCGTTCTGGTCATGGGCCTGTGGAGTGCGCCCTCTGCCGCCGCCGACGGGACGGACGCCCCCGTCCTGCCGGAGGATCCGGACATCCAGTGCAAGGCGGCCCTGCTGGTGGACGCCAACACCGGCCTTCCCCTCTACGCGAAAAATGAGCACCAGGAGCTGTACCCCGCCAGCCTGACCAAGATCATGACCGCCCTTTTGACCCTGGAGGCCGTCGACGCCGGCCAGCTGTCCATGGACCAGATGCTCACCGCCAGCGCCGCCGCCCTGTCGGGCCTGGACGCCGACGGCAGCTCCGCCGACATCCAGGTGGGAGAGACCATGTCGGTGGAAAACCTGCTGTACTGCATGCTGGTGGTCTCCGCCAACGAGGCCTGCGACATCCTGGCGGAGGCCGTCGCCGGTTCGGTGGACGGTTTCGTGGACCGCATGAATGAAAAAGCGGCGGAGCTGGGCTGCGAAAACACCCATTTCGTCAATCCCAACGGCCTCCACGACTCCCAGCACTATACCTCCGCCTGGGATATGTACCTCATCACCAAAGAGGCCATGACCCACCCCGACTTCATGCGCATCTGCGACACCGCCACCTACACCGTTCCCGCCACCAACCTCTCCGACGCCCGGACCCTCCACACCACCAACTATCTCATCGGCGCCTGGTGGTCCCGGGGCTACCTCAATTCCGACGCCCACGGCATCAAGACCGGCTCCACCTCCGACGCGGGCCACTGCCTGGTGTCCTCCGCCACCCGGGGCAGCCTCAGCTTCATCAGCGTGGTGCTGGGCGGCGACCGGGTGACGCTGGAGAACAACGAGATCCGGACCTACAGCTTTTTCGACACGAATCTGCTTTTCAACTGGGCCTTTGATAATTTCACCTACCAGACCATCATCGAGGGCCAGCGGGAGATCCGGGAAGTGCCCGTCTCCCTGTCCAGGATCGACCACGTCCTGGCCGTCACCGCCGAGGATGTGGAGGTGCTGATGCCCAAGGCCCTGCAGCCGGAGCATCTGGAACAGCGCGTCACCCTCTCCCAGGAGACGGTGGAGGCCCCGGTGCAGGCCGGCCAGAAGCTGGGCACCCTGGAGCTGGTCTATGACGGCACGGTCTACGCCTCCGTGGATCTGCTGGCGGCCAACGATGTGGACGCCGACCGGCTGCTGACCTTCTGGCGGGACGTGCGGCTGTTTTTCGCCAAGACCAGCGTCCGGGTGGTCCTCATCCTGCTGGCAGTTTTGATCGCGGCGCTGCTCGTCTGGAAGCTGCTGTTCAGCCGCCGGCGCTACCGCTACGGCCGCAGCGTCAGCCGCAGCCGCCGCAGCAACTACCGGGGCCGCCGCCGGTAAGCTCCCGCCCCAAAACGTGAAAAGAGACTGCCGTTGGGCAGTCTCTTTTTTGCTCACAGGTATTTCACCAGTTCCTCCAGGGGCTTCCGCTCCGTATGGAGCCGGGAGGGATGGGCCCCCTCCGCCGGGTAGCCCAGGGGCAGCATGGCGATGGGCCGCAGCCCCGCCATCTCCGGGAAGGCCGCCAGCAGCTTCTCCGGGTCAAAGACGCCGATATAGGTGGTGCCAAGCCCCAGGTCCGCCGCCTGCAGCATCATCTGGGTGACAGCGATGGCGGCGTCGATCTCGCCGTGGTTCTTCCCGTCCAGCTCCCGCACCCAGGCGGCGGCGGGGTCATAGGCCACGACCAGCATCACCGGCGGGTGAAAGTGCATGCTGGTGCAGCCGTCGGCCTTCTCCAGCGCCGGCTGCGTTTGAAGGACGAAAATGCGCTGGGGCTGGTTGTTGTGGGCGGTGGGGGCGCTGCGGCCGCTCTCCAGGATCAGCTCCAGCTTCTCCGCCTCCACGGGACGGTCGCTGAACTTGCGGAGGGAATACCGCTCCGCGGACAGTTTTGCAAAGTCCATAGGGATTCTCCTTTATCCTTCGTGATGCCTGGATTTTAGCACAGATGGTCCGCCGCCGCAATCCCTTCCCGCAAAAACATCACCCGTTGTTGTTCCCCCAGCCGTTCTGCTGGATCAAGGTCTCGCACAGCTCCCGCCGGCGGGTATCGTAGAACTCGATATACTTCAGGGAGTAGATATCGCTGACGATATAGCGGTCCCGGGGCCGCTGGTAAATGGTCACGAAGTCGTTGCCCACGTCAAACAGCGTCCCCTCCCAGGAGACCGTCCCCTGGGTCCCCACCAGGAAGGTGGCCACCACATAGCTGCCGATATAGCGGGCCAGCATGACCTTCAGCGACCCCCGGTAAGCCTCATCCACCGTGGTGGGAGCCTGGATCACCTCGTCAGGCAGGCCGGTGCGCCGCATGTTCAGCGCTTCGCTCTGCATGGGCGTCTCCCCGTTCATGGGGAACATCTGGCCATTCCGGGCCATCATGCCGCCGGAGGCCCCCGCCATGCCGCCGGGGGCGCCGCCCATCATGTCGCCGGCCATGCCGGGCATCCCGCCGTTCATGCTCCCGCTCATGCCGCCGGACAGGTCCGCCGGGGCGGCAGTCATGCCGCCCATGCCGGTATCCGAGGCGGGGCGGGCCTGGTTCTCCGGCCCCGGCGTGATCTCCGTGGACCAGTCCAGCTGGGACAGGGGCCGCCCGTCCAGGGTCTGTCCGGGCATCCCGGGCGTGTAAGTATTTTGATAATGTACCATCATGACACCTCTCAAGTCTTGTAATACGCGTCTGTCGGATTATAAAAGCAGTGGTCGCCGATGCGCGTCTGCCAGTATCCCACGTCCGAGGGGAAGCGGGACCGGCAGGTGGGGCCGAAGGGATTGTAGAACCACAGGGATTCCGCCACGTCCGGGATCCGGTTTCCCGCGATGGCCCAGTCGGCGATGTCGTAGTGGATCTGCTCAGGCCGCATGTTGTAAATATTCTGGGGGTTGTAGGCGCCGCCCTCCGTCTCGCTGGCGCAGACGAACTGGTAGGGCTGGAAGATGATGTTGCGGATGCTCCCCTGGCCCACCCGGGCGTACTCGCCGCCCTTGGCGTGGACCCGGTTCATCACCACCCCCGCCACCGCCTTCATGCCGTTCTCCCCCTCGCCGCCCGCCTCGCATTGGATCAGCCGCGCCAGCAGCTCACGGTCGGAATAAGCCATCGTTCACTCCTCCTTAGTTGCTGGTCTATCGTATGCAAAAAAACAGCCGCCGGTGCTTCCGGCGGCTGTGGCGCTTTCCATGTTATTTGCCTTTCTGCTCGGCGATGGCCAGGCGGAACATCTCCTCCGTCTGCTCAATAGAGCGGTCCAGAGCATACTCCTTGGCGTGCTCGGCGTAGCGGCGCTCCATCTCCTGCCGCTCCTCCGGGTGGTCGATCCACCAGTCGATGCGCGCCGCCAGGGCGTCCGTGTCCCCTGCCGGGAACAGGCTCCGCTCATCCAGGGCGAACTGGGGCGTGGCGGACCGGGGAGAATCCGCGATGACGGGCACCAGCCCGCAGGCAAAGGCCTCCATGCAGCTCATGGCCTCGATCTCCGCGTCGGAGGTGTGGACATACAGATCCGCCATGTGCAGAATCTCGATCAGGCGGGAGGGCTCGTAAAACTGCATCACGATGGGGTTGGGCAGCTTCTCCGCCAGCTTCCGGTACTTCTTCTCCAGCGGCCCCTTGCCCGCCAGGATGACCTGGATTTCCCTGGCGTGGCGGCACTTGGCGCAGGCCTCGATCAGCTCGTCCTGCCGCTTTTCCCCGGCGTACCGGCCCACCATCAGCACGTTGAAGTACCCCTGCATCCAGTCCTCCTTCGGCTTCTTATCATAGAAATACTGGGGGCTGATGCCGTTGGAGATGACGTGGAGCTGGGCGGTGTAGCCATGCTCACGGAGCTGGTTCGCGATCATGCTGCTGGGACAGTGGATGTGGGTGAAGCGGTTGAAAAAGGTGTCCCGGAAGCCGTGGTACAAAAGGTCGTTGGCCCGGCGGCTGTTGCCCATGTGGAGGGTGAAGGTGATGTTCTCCGGCTGGCAGTGGAAGGCCGCCGTGTGGGGGATGCCCAGCTTCTCCACATGCCGCAGTCCCGTGACGGCCAGGGGGGAGGGCATCATGAAATGCACCACGTCCGCCCAGGCCGCCGCCTTTTCAAAAACGTGCCTGTTGGGGATGGCCAGCCGCATCCCCTGGCTGGTGATGAGGTGCTCCACAATGGGGAAAAACTTCATCTGCCGCACCGCGTATTTATAATCCGCCGGCTTGCCGGTGGCGATGACCCGCACCTCGTTGCCGTGCTCCTTCAGGGCCGTGGCGAAGCGGCGGGCGCTGATGGTGGTGCCGTTGTTGGCGTCGTCAAACTGGTCGATGACCAATACGATCTTCATACTTTTATCCGCTCTCTTCCTGATTTTGCCCGGTGGCCCGGACGCCTGTCCAGTGTATCAGATTTGCCCGCTTTTGTCCACCGGCGTGAAAAACTTCACATGCGGCGCGCCCCGTGAAAAAGGGAGGCTGCGCAGGCCGCAGTCTCCCCCCGTTCACTTTTTCTCCAGCAGTGCCGCCAGATTCCGGGCCAGCTGGTCCGGGCAGGAGGTGTCCTTAAAGCCGCAGCGGATGCCCCGCAGGCGCAGGATGGCCTCCTGGGCGGGCATGCCCCGCACCAGGGCGGCAATGCCCTGGAGGTTGCCGCTGCATCCGCCCAGGACCTGCAGATCCTGGATGACGCCCTGGTCGTCCACCTCAACCCGCATCTCCCGGGAGCAGACGCCCTGGGGGCGGAAGGAATAGGTCATAGCTGTCTCTCCTCTTTTCCTGTAGTATTCTTTTTTTAAAATACCACACCCCGCCTGAAAAGGCAAGCCGCAAAGCCCGCAGTCCCCCCGTTCGGCGGGAGACCGCAGAAAAGCCTTGACAATATCGATATTCGATGATATATTGAAGCTATTAATAGCGATATTCGATATTTAAAAGGAGGCGGCGCGGATGGCCCGGGAGAAATTCCAGACCCTGACGGAGCAGATGTTCTACATCCTGCTGTGCCTGCGGGAGGAGTGCTGCGGCGCGGACATCATGGCCCGGGTCAGCGCGATGACAAAGGGCCGGGTGGCCGTGGGACCGGGAACGCTGTACAACCTGCTGGAGAGCTTTCTCCAGGCCGGGATGATCGCCGAGACGAAGGTGGAGGGCCGGAAGCGGAGCTATCTCATCACGGAGGCCGGCCAGAAAATGCTGGACGAGGAATACCGCCGCCTGCTGACCCTGGCGGCGGACTACAAGGCCCAGACGGGCAAGGGAGGGCGCGCGCAATGAAAAACGTCAAGCGGGAGTGGATCCCCCTGTACAGCTACTATGACCGCAGCGGCATCGCCGCCCACCTGGCGGACATGGCCGCCCAGGGCTGGATGCTGGAAAAGCTGGGCGCCTGGTCCTGGCGCTACCGCCGGACGGAGCCCCGAAAGCTGCGGTTCGCCGTCACCTATTTCCCCGCCGCCTCCCAGTTCGACCCCGCCCCTTCCCAGGGGCTGGAGACCTACCGGGACTACTGCGCCCAGGCGGGCTGGCAGCTGGTGGCGGACACCGCCCAGGTGCAGATCTTCTGCAATGAGGACGAAAACGCCGTCCCCATCGAGACGGACCCGGCGGTGGAATTTTCCAACATCCGCCGGTGCATGAAAAAGAGCTTTCTCACCAGCTATGTCCTGCTCCTGCTTCTGTCCCTGTATCAGATCGGCTTTCGGATCCACCGGGTCTGGACAGACCCGGTGGACACCCTCTCCAACAGCAGCTCCCTGCTCTCCGCCCTGGTGTGGCCGCTCCTGGACGCGGTGATCGTGGTGGAGCTTGTGCGGTACTTCCGCTGGCAGCGGCGGGCCGGGGCCGCCGCCGAGGCAGGCGCCCCCCTGCCGGAGCTGCGGAGCGTCCGGTGGCTTGGCCTTCTGCTGCTGGGCTGGTCCGGCTTCATCCTGCTGTGGATGCTGCTGTCCGCCCTCCGGCAGTCCCGTGGGATGCTCCTGCTCATGCTCGGGGCGCTGCTCTATCTGGGGCTCATGCTCCTGCTGTCCTTTGCCGCCAAGGACGCCATGAAGCACCTGCGCTTTCCCCGCTGGGCGAACATCGCCGTCACCTACGGCGTCATCATCGCCCTGACCGTGGGCGGCATGGCGGGCCTGGTGGCCCTGATCTTCCACACCGGCTCCGGCTGGCTGGAAGGCCGCCCGCCTGTGGAGACCTACGAGGCCTACGGACAGACCTGGGAGGTCTACCAGGACGACATCCCCCTGCGGATCGAGGACCTGATGGAAGTGGACTATGACCGCTGGTCCACTCGGGCCCGGGTGGACAGCTCCTTCCTGCTGACCCACGGGGAATACACCCAGCGGGCCCGGGTGGGCGATCCCGGCGACATCCCCGACCTGGACTATGAGATCGTGACGGTAAAGGCCGGTTTCCTCTACGACCTGTGCAAAAATGACTTCATCGCCTGGGTGGAGCGGGACAACGGCCAGCTGTCCCGGGAGTACTGGGACGAGTACCGCCTGATCGACGCCCCCGCCTGGGGAGCGGAGGAGGTCTACCAGCGCTATTACTCCGGTGAGCCCGTCAATCAGTTCCTGGTCTGCTGGCCGGACCGCATGGCGGAGATCTCCTTCGACTGGGATTGGACCCTTACGGAGGATATGACCGCCACCGCCGCCGTAAAGCTGAGAAACGCGTAAGAAAAAGGAGAGGCGCCGCCTCTCCTTTTTCGTTTGCTCTTACACCGTCAGCCCCTTGCCGTTCTTCATCTCCAGCACCAGCCGGTCAGCGATCATGGCGATGAACTCGCTGTTCGTCGGCTTGCCCTTGGCGTTGCTGACGGTGTAGCCGAAGTACTTCTGCAGGGTCTCCAGGTCGCCCCGGTCCCAGGCCACCTCGATGGCGTGGCGGATGGCCCGCTCCACCCGGCTGGGGGTGGTGCCGAAGCGCTTGGCCACGGCGGGGTAGAGCACCTTGGTGACGGCGTTGATGACCTCCATGTCGTTCACGGCGATGATGATGGCCTCCCG
The DNA here is from genome assembly GCA_947625655.1 of uncultured Dysosmobacter sp. Taxonomy (GTDB): domain Bacteria; phylum Bacillota; class Clostridia; order Oscillospirales; family Oscillospiraceae; genus Oscillibacter. Next base: position 7,762 of record CANQPD010000010.1, on the reverse strand, counting down.
CAGATACTGATAGCCCTTGATATGGGCGGGAACACCGATCTCATGGATCACGGAGGTGACCAGGTTTTTCAGCACGGCGGCGTGCTGTTCCGGCGTGGCGGGCTGCTGAAACACGCTGTGCATCCGGTCCAGCAGCGCTTCCGGCTCAAAGGGCTTGGGCAGGAAATAGCACGCCCCCAGGGACATGGCCTCGCCCACCACCGCGTCACTGCAAAAGGCGGAGACCATGACGGCCCTGGTCGTGCCGCCCTGGGCCTTCATCTGGCGCAGCACGCCAAGGCCGTCCAGCCCCGGCAGGACCACGTCCATCACCGCCAGATCCGGGCGGTACTGGCCCAGCAACTGTAAAGCCTCCGCACCGTCCCCGACGGAACCCACCACCGTGAACCCTTCCGCTTTCTCTATGGCCTCCCGCAGCATGGCGCGGAATTCCTCATTGGCATCTGCCAGCAATACAGTTCTTCTGTTCTCCATAGTACCCCTTGTCCTTTTCCCTGAATTTGCGATTTGCGACGGATTCATGAATCTTCAAATCACGTTTTCTATAAACTAGCATAAAGCAACAGTTTTTTCAAGGCACATCTGCCAAATTATTCCACAAATCGTTCGACACGTTTTTCGAGACCCCGGTTTCCCTTCTCCCCCAAGGGTTTCCGGCCCCGCTTCCCTTTTGGGGCGGAATGTGCTATCATGGAACGCGGAAAGGCCGCCGGCCTGGAAAAACCGCGGGGAATCCAAGAAAAAGCGCGACTGGAGGAGCAGCCATGGATCTTATCGCCGCCCTTGGGGCATACCGCCCCTGGAACGACCAGGAGGCCCGGGACCGGGAGGAGCTGCTGCGCCGCCTGCAAGGCGGCGAGGAGCTGTACAGCCGGGAGAACCTCTCCGCCCACCTGACCGCCTCGGCCTGGGTGGTCAGCCCGGACCGGACGCGGGTCCTGCTGGCCCATCACGACCTGTACAACACCTGGGCCTGGCTGGGCGGCCACGCCGACGGAGACCGGGACCTGCTGGCCGTGGCGCTGCGGGAGGTCCGGGAGGAAAGCGGCCTGACGGCGGTCCGCCCCGTGACGGAGGATATCTACTCCCTGGAGATCCTGGCGGTCAGCGGCCACGAAAAGCGCGGGGTATACGTCCCATCCCACCTGCACCTGAACCTCACCTATCTTCTGGAGGCCGATCCCGCCCTGCCGGTCCGCGGCAGGCCGGGGGAAAACAGCGGCGCGGCCTGGTTCGGCCTGGAGGATGCCATCGCCGCCTCTTCAGAGCCCTGGTTCCGGGAGCGCATTTACAGCAAACTAAACGCCAAACTGGCCGGTTATCAAGCAGTTTCCCCGGATCGGGCCGAGATCTGAGCAAAACCGCGTTTAAGAGCCCGTGGGCGGCTGTCCATAGACCGCCAGCTCCGGGGGCAGGTTATCAAACTTGACATTGTGTTCCAGCAGGTAGAGGAACAGCAGGTCGGCATTGCCCATGCTCCAGGCAAATTTGGCCAGCACCTGATGATCCTTGTCGTAAAGCACGTTGCTCCCGGTGCTTCTTCCCAGGACCACTCCCGCGATCTCCCCCACGGAAAAGGTCCTGCCCTTCCGCAGGGCCGGGACCGTGCGCAGACGCGCCCCGTCCACTTCCAGCTTGCCGCCCACATAGAACTGCCGGGGGACCGCCTGTGCGGCCAGCTGCATGGGACACATGTTATACATCAGCCCGCCGGCGTATTTTCCGGCCTCATACCGCGGCCCCAGGCTGGGGTCGATATATACCTGCAGCCTCCCCCTGCGCTGCCAAAAGGCCAGCATAGCCAGGCCGCTCATATACAGATGGACGATCCACGCCTTCGCCCAGTAGGCCGGGGTGAGTATCGTCAGGAAAATGCCCGCCTCCAGCCGGTACGCCGCCGCTGCCACCACCGGACTCAGCACGCTGGCCAGCAGCGTGAAGATCCCCGTGACGGCATAGGCGAACCTTCGGTTTTTCAGCCCTTTGCACCGGCGGTAGCCCGCCATGGCCAACGGCCCGGCGAAAAACGTGACCAGCAGGCTGGCCGAGGAGACCAGTCCGGAGGCCGCCCAGGACAGCAGAACGCAGCCCAACGCCCCTAAGAGCGCCCCCAAAACCCCTTTGAGGCCATCTTTCCATGCCATGACCCGTTACCTCCCTTTGATATGCCCCTGTCATCCATGGCACAGGAGGGCTGGATGCATCCGGCGTACCCGGGGCTATTCGGAAGGTTTGAACACTCCCAAAGGGGAACTGCTTGGATTATAACAAATGTGAGGGAAGAAATCCAACATACTTAAACCAGGAAAAAAAGAAAGCGGCACACGGATCTTGTCCATGTGCCGCTTGTTTTGCTTCGGCCCTGTGGGCAGCCGCCGCGATCCCGCTTTTGCAATACAGTCGGCGCCCCAGGGGTTTTCGTTATCTGCCTTTCTTTTTGGCCGCGTCCAGCTTGGCCTGGCGGCGGTTGCGGACCTCGTCGGACATGGGCCGGATATCCCCCGCCGCGGTCAGGGCCTGCCGGGTCAGCAGCGGGCCCACCAGCTCATACACCAGCACGGAGAACAGCGTGATGTTGCGGATCAGGCCGCCCTGCTCCCCCAGCTGCATGGCGGTGGTGCACATGCCCAGGGCCACGCCCGCCTGGGGCAGCAGCGTGATGCCCAGGTACTTGCAGATCTGCGGCGCGCAGCGGGTCCCCTTGGCGCTGATATACGCGCCGATGTACTTGCCCGCGGACCGGAAGGCAATATAGACCACGCCAATGCAGACGATGGCGATATCCGTGAACACGCTGAGCTCCAGCTCCGCGCCGCTGATGACGAAGAACAGGGCGAACAGCGGGGACGTCCACTTGTCTGCCGCGCCCATCAGGTCCTCAGACAGCGGGCACAGGTTGCAGAACACCGTGCCCAGCATCATGCACACCAGCAAAGAGGAAAAGCCCACGGTCACAGGCCCCACCTCAAATTCCAGCATGGCCAGGGAGGCCGTCAGGAATACGAAGGCGATGGTCATGTTCAGCCGGTTGGTGTTGGAGTGGAACAGGGTCTCCAGCAGCGTCAGCAGCCAGCCCATCAGGGCCCCCAGCAGCAGCGAGCCCACGATCTCCACCAGGGGATTCACCAGGATGGACACCAGATCCACAGCGCCGCTGACCAGGGTCTTGGCGATGCCGAAGGACACGGCAAACACCACCAGGCCCACGGCGTCGTCCAGCGCCACAATGGGCAGCAGCAGGCTGGTCAGCGGGCCCTTGGCCTTATACTGCCGCACCACCATCAGCGTGGCGGCGGGGGCGGTGGCCGTGGCAATGGCGCCCAGGGTGATGGCCTGCGCCACAGACAGCTTCTCCGGCATCAAAACATGCACGGCCAGCAGGGACAGATCCACCAGCAGCGTGGCGGTGAGGGCCTGCACAACGCCGATGACAGCCGCCTGCCGTCCGGTGGCCTTCAGGTCCTTCAGGCGGAATTCGTTGCCGATGGAAAAGGCGATAAAGCCCAGCGCCGCTTCAGAGACCAGGGACAGCCTGCCCACCGCCTCGGTGGAGACAAAGCCCAGGCCGTCGATGTGCATGGCGCCCAGGCAGTAGGGGCCGATCAAAACGCCGGCCATCAGATAGGCGGTCACGTCCGGCAGCTTCAGCGGATGGATCACGCGGGTCATCAGCAGGCCCGCCAGAATGGCGACAGAGACGGATAGCAGGGTATACATAGTCAGCATCTTCCTATTTCTGAATTTGTCTTCCCAGTATACAGCAGTCCCCGCCCAAAATCAAGGCAAACGTTTGCGTTTTTTACGGGATTTTTACACCAATTTTCTCCCGAAATTTTGTGAGCTTTAAACAGCTTATAGAAATCTTTTTTCACTATGCCCTTCACGATGTCCGACAACGATTGCGCCGTATGAAGAGGCGCCGGGCGGCAAAACCGCCCGGCGCCTGGGTCTTATTCCGCCGCGTTCAGCATATTTTCGATGGAAATTCCATATCCTTTTGTGGGATCGTTCAGCAAAACGTGGGTCACCGCCCCCACGATCTGCCCGTTCTGCAAAATGGGGCTGCCGCTCATTCCCTGGACAATGCCGCCGGTGGCGGCGATCAGCTCCGGATCCGTGACGGAGATCACCATGTCCCGCCCGTCGGCGGCGTTGGGGACCACCTTTAAAATTTCAATGTCATACTCCTGCACCTGATCCCCCGCCACATTGGAGCGGATCACCGCGCCGCCGGCCCGGGCCGTGCCCACCGGCACCGCGCCGCACAGCGCCGGCCCATAGTCCTCCTCTGTCAGCGTTCCGAAAACGCCGCTGTCGGTGTTGGCGCACAGCTCTCCCAAATCGCGGGTCAAATCAAAATCCCCCCGCAGCTCCCCTGCCGCGCCGCACGCGCCCTTTTTCACCGCTTTCACGGTGGAGGGCAGGATGGAACCGCTGGAAAAGGGCATCAGCTGGGCCGTGTCCACGTCAGTGATGCCATGGCCCAGGGCGCCGAAAGCGCCGGTGGCCGGGTCGTAATAGGTCATGGTGCCGATGCCCGCCATGCTGTCCCGGATCCACGCGCCGATGCAGTAGCTCCCCTGGTCATTCTGTGCCGGCTCCACGGAGAGGGTCATGCTGCCGCCGTCCCGGCGGACCTGGAGATCCGTGGCCGCGTCCCCGTTGGCCTGCAAAAGGGACTGAAACTGCTCCGTGGAGGTCACGGCCGTGCCGCCGCAGCTGACGATGATATCGCCGGTCCGCAGGCCGCATTCCCTGGCCGGCGTGCCGCCCTCAGACAGCTTCACCACCACAACGCCCCGGGCAAACAGCTTGATGCCCACCGTGTGGCCCACCGGCACCAGCATCCGCTTCTCTCCGCCGCTCTCCGCCGTCAAACCGGCGGCCATGGCCACAGGCGGGGCGCAAAGGAAAAGCGCCAAAAGGAACGCGGCTCCGCCCTGCAGGAGCCGTTTCGCGATTTGCGTTGGTCCATACAATCAGATCACCCCTTTTTCAAAATCCGCCGCGGGCCCATGCGTCCCGCCGGCACCGTTATCATCTGCCGCCGGGGCGAAATCACGCCAAGCAAAAAGCGGCAGCGCGCCCATGGCACAAATCGCCGTCCCGGCATTTCAGGGCGCGAAAAAAGATCCGCAGGCAAAAGCCTGCGGATCCTTCCAAAAAATACGTATCAGTCGCGCTTGTTGAAAATTTTGAAAATATCGTCGAAGGGGTCGTCCTCCACCTCGGGCTTGGGCACGTCCTCCTCTTTCAGGGGCACGGGCTGGGGCGCCGTGCCGCTCCCCTGGGCCGCGGCGGCCTCAGCGGCCTTGGGCGTCTGGCCGGGGGCCTTGTCAAAGCCGGTGGCAATGACGGTGACGCGGATCTCATCGTCCAGCGTCTCGTCGAAGGTGGCGCCGAAGATGGTGAGGGCGTCGGGGTGGACGGCGGCCTGCACCAGGCTGGCGGCCTGCTCCACCTCCTCCAAACCGATGTCCATAGAGCCGGTGACATTGATGAGCACACCCTTGGCGCCCTCGATGGAGGTCTCCAGCAGGGGGCTGGAAATGGCCATCTTGGCGGCCTCCTCGGCCTTGCCCTTGCCGGCGGCGCGGCCCACGCCCATGTGGGCCATGCCCGCGTTTTTCATGATGGCGGTGACGTCGGCAAAGTCCAGATTGATAAAGCCGGTGTCCCGGATCAGGTCGGAGATGGACTGCACCGCCTGGCGCAGCACATCGTCGGCGATCTCAAAGGCGTTGGCAAAGGTGATCTTCTGGTCAGTGGCGTGCTTCAGCCGCTCGTTGGGGATGATGACCAGGGAGTCCACCTTCCCCTCCAGCTCGGCAATGCCCTTTTCGGCCTGCTGCATGCGGCGGCGGCCCTCAAAGCCAAAGGGCTTGGTAACGACCGCCACGGTGAGGATGTCCATTTCCTTGGCGATCTCCGCCACGATGGGCGCGCCGCCGGTGCCGGTGCCGCCGCCCATGCCGGCGGTGATGAACACCATGTCGGTGTCCTCCAGGGCCTTGGCGATCTGGTTGCGGCTCTCCTCGGCGGACTTGCGGCCCACCTCCGGGTCGGAGCCGGCGCCCTGCCCATGGGTCAGCTTTTCGCCGATCTGGATTTTGTAAGTAGCGCTGGAGACGTTCAGCGCCTGCTTGTCGGTATTCACCGCCACAAAGTCCACGCCCTTGGTGCCGGAGCGGACCATGCGGTTGACCACGTTGTTGCCGCCGCCGCCAACGCCGATGACCTTAATATTGACAACGGTATCGGGACCGGTTTCCAATCCAAATGCCATAGTGGTGCCTCCTGCTATCATTTGTAGAAACTGGCGGATATCCCCGCCAATTCACCCCATATCCTGTGTTCTTGAGATATTTAGTTTATTGTATGACACTTTCCCGCTCCGGTCAAGTGCCCCTTGCGGTTTTCGACCGAATTTTCCAAAAAAACAGAGGGGCGGCCCTGTCCGTCCCTCTGTTTCAGCTTGTCGAAAAACCTCTGTTTGGAGAAAAGCGCTCCGTTTCGCAGGGGGGAGTACGAGGGGGCGGGAGCCCCCTCGTGTTGAATCGAATGCCTGCAAAAAGCCTGCGCCAGCAGCCCGTTGCGCCGCGAAGCGGCTGCTTTTTGGGCTGCGAAGCAGGCAAAAAAGCGAGGCATTGTTCAGGCTGTCGAAAAAGTCCAAACGGACTTTTTCGACAGCCTGAACAGAGGGGCGGCCCTGTCCGTCCCTCTGTTTCAGCGCACATTCTGGATAAAATTGACTCTCCCGTCGTCCCGGCGCATGTCGAAGGTCCCCGTCATGTTGTCCTGGATCTCGTCCCGGGCCAGCGTCGCCGCCAGGGCCCGCAGCTTGTAGCCGTAGTCCGCGCCATAGGTCATCTCCACGGTAAAGCGTCCGGCGTAGTCCATGGAGAGGGTGGAGAGATCCCCCAGATGGATGGCGTCCACCTGATCCAGCATTCCCTCGCTCTCCAGCGCCAGCAGCAGCGCCACCAGGCTCTCCTGCTGGCTGACATACTCTGTGGCCAGGGCCAGCTGGCCGCCCACGGTGGGGGCCAGCAGCGCGCAGCCGTCGATGACGCCGTAGTCCCCGGCGGCGGAGGCCTCCAGCTGCTCCACAATCTTGATTTTGCCCCCTGCCCTGTCGCCGGGGCTCACCAGCCAGGCATAGCCGTCCTGAATGACGGCCAGGGGCGTGCTGCACTCCTCCACCTCGATCAGCAGGGTGTCCGGCAGCTTCCGGTTGATGCGGACGCTGCGGAGATAGGGCAGCTCCGTCACCATGCGGCCGGCCACCTCGTTTTTGTTCATCAGATAGAGGTTGTCGCCCTGCTCGATGCCCGTGGCGTCCAGGATCTCCTGCTCGCTGTAACGCTCCGCCCCGGTGACGACGATGGTGTCCACCCGGAAAAACAGCGTCAACGCCACCACAAGGCAGGCACAGATCGCCAGGGTGGACAGCAGCTTATAGAGGAAGCCGGTGCTCCCCCTTCTCCGCCGCCGGTTGGAATTTCTGCGTCTTGCCATCGTCCCCGTACCTATTCCCATAAAAACTTCGTTTTTATGGGAGCCCTTTCCATTTCACTCAAATCGTCAGGCGAAGCCCGCCGATTTCAAGGTTTTTGCCTGCGGCAAAAACGCTTGACGCGCTGCCGCGCGGCTCGCGCTCTGCGCTCGTTTCCCATAAAAACCTTGTTTTTATGGGAGCCCTTTCCATTTCACTCAAATCGTCAGGCGAAGCCCGCCGATTTCAAGGTTTTTGCCTGCGGCA
>CANQPD010000009.1 GCA_947625655.1 uncultured Dysosmobacter sp. | reverse complement strand
ATCGGTAGTAAATTCGGTTGTCCATATCCGCGAAAGTGCCTGTTTTTCAAGGGTTTTCAGAGATAATCAAGGTTGTTTTTACAAAAATTTTTTTAGAGGGGCGGGAGCGTGGTATACTTGAGCCATAGCTCAAGCGGGGTTTGTCCGCCCAAAGAGCGACGCTGGTAATTGTTCAAGTAGGCCGCTACATTGTCACAGTCTCTTTGCTTTAGCTTGCTGAAATCGGAGCCTTTGGGGAAGAATCGCCTTATCATACGGTTCATGCGTTCATTACTGCCACGTTCACAGGAAGTATATGGATGACAGTAGTAGACTTTTGTATTCAAGCGTTCCATGCCTTTACAATCTTGAAATTCACTACCGTTGTCCACAGTGATGCTCTTAAAGATGTTAGGGAAGTCGCAACGTCTTGCGAGCCTTGAAAGTGTAGATACAACAGATTTCGTGGTCTTGTCCTTTAGCTTAAATATCAGTTCAAAGCGAGTCAAACGCTCTGTCAGAACAAGGGCGGCTTGGCCCTTGCCTTTAGCTTTGCCTATAACGGTATCCATTTCCCAATGGCCCCAAGTGGTACGGGCATTTATCTCTGCTGGCCGTCTTTCTATACTGGTTCCCTTGGGAGAGCGGGCGGCACGAACATGATCGTACTGCCGCTTTTGCCGGATGGACTTTTCTGGCAGGTGCTTGTTCGTCAGGCGCGGAAAATACAGGCCGCTATCTATATAGCGATACAGGGTGGTTAGGGAGATCGTCCAGTTGCTCTTCTGCTTCCAGCGTTGCAGGGCCGTGTATGGGCTGACTTTCTGATCTATGATTTGGGATTCAATGAACTGGATGAAGTCCCAGCGAGTGCCCAGTTTCACGGGGCATCCCTTTGCCGTTTGCTTATACTCATAATCCTGCTGGGCGATATCAGCAGAATAGCGCCAACGGTCTATTGCATATTCGTCCGTATGCCAATAGCCGCCACGGGAGAACTCATTATAGATAGTTTTCAGGCAACAGCCAAGGTCTTTTGCAAGTTGGGATTTTGCCAGGGTGTTTTGGTGCTTCTCTATGTATAATCTATCTATCCATGTTATCCTTTTCATATATCTACCCTCTAAGTCTTAGCATAACGAAAGACACCAATATGGTTTCTTTCGTGCTATCTTCCTTTCTAAAAATTATGCTGGGGGTGCGGTGGTTGCAGAAGCCTTAATCAACCAACGATACGGGGGAGGGTACTTGTCGTTACCGTTCTAGCCGGAGCAGCCTTGCGGCCCTCCGAGATCGTTACCTGGGATATCGGAGGCAGTCTTTTTTTCAGTATTGAAAGAGGACACTCTGCTGACATCCAAAGTTACGCAACGCATTTGATACGCTGGCGGTCAGAAAAAGTCCCTGCTGTGCGGCTTCGCCCTTGGCACAGGGTAGGTGTACGATTTATGGGACTGGTGCTACAAGGCCCGGGGAAGATGCGACCCGGGCCGGGGGCCCTCTCGCATTTCATTGCGGGAAGTGTCAGCGTACGAATTCGATGCGCTGGCGGAGGGTGATTGTCGTTACCGTTCTGGCTGGAGCGGCCTTGCGGCCCTCCGAGATCGTTACCTGGGATATCGGAGGCAGTCTTTTTTCGGAGTTGAAAGAAGTGTCAGCGTATGAAAAAGCCCCCGCCGGGGGCTTGGGGGCCTTTAGGCGGGGGTCTGCATGACTTCTTGGCAGTCGGCACAGATGATATTGACGGCTTTGGTGGCTCGGACTGAGTTCCCACAGCAGGGGCAAGTATACTTCCGTGTGCTGGACGGCTTTGGGTCTTTGGGATCTTTCGGTGTCCAAGCCCGATGAACGGTCAACTTGCCGTTCCAATGTTCCCGCGCACAGAGGGAACGGAGGGCCTTTGTCGGCTGGGTGATAGACCAACCGATTTTTTTATCATATTCGATGGACAAACCACGCTTTTCAGCTTCTTCCTTGAAACGGCTGTTGTGGTAGGTGCCGCCACGGGACGTATCCTTGATACCGTTCATATCGCAGTACATATGCACCATTTCATGGACGAGGGTTGCAATGACATTGGCAGTGGGACGGTCAAGGGTCTCAGCGCCCAGATTGATTTCCCGGTAACCCTTATCAGTCTTGCAGGACTTCCAAGCGTCGTATTTGGTGTAATGGCCGTAGGTGCCGGGGGTGGATTGAATCGTGATGAGGGGCTTTGAAAGTGTATTTTCAAAGTATTCCTTGTTCAGAACATCAAACGCTTTTTCCAGAAAAGCTACGGCGGCGGAGATTGTCATTTTTTGAATCCTCACTTTCAATTTGATGGGATGGACGGCGATTCTGGCTCACCGTCTGGAGCCTACAAGGTTAGGTTATCACACGTTCATCCAGAAATAGCTTTACGAGTTTCCCATACGCAGAGTAGGCGGCAGACGCCCGATCTCGTGCGCGCATTGCTCTAGCCATCGCCATTCCTGCCCCAATTCCCTTATCATCCAGTTGGAACTGAGATGCTTTCTGCTCCTCAACCTCAGCGCAATGTCCGCTATCATATCCCACCTAAAGCAGACCATCAAGAATCACCTGGGCTTCACTACTACTAAGTCTAACGGTAATCTCTGTCATATTACTTCCTCCTGGCCTATGGCCTGTATGTTTTTTGTTCCCTCTTGATGGTTCTATTATACTTCTAGAAGTATAATTTGTCAACGATTATGCGTCAAAAATCGATTGTCAAAACGCACAAATATACCTCTAGAATTATATTCAAAATAGCAAGCCTTGACATAGTATCTAGAAGTATAGTAGAATAGCTAAAAAGGACGGTGATAAAATGGCATACAGCAAGGCACAAATGGATGCGTCCAATAAATACAGAGCAAAAGCCTATGACCAAATAAACATTGTTATACCTAAAGGCTCAAAAGAAATATGGAAAACCTTTGCAACAAGCAAAGGAAAAAGCCTGAACGCCTATATAACAGAACTTGTAGAAGCAGATATGAAAAAAGATACCCCGGAAGGTTAATCGTCCGGGGTATATAAAAGCGCATAGGCTACCAAAAAAAGGAATTGAGGGATAAAAATGCAAATATTCTTTGCAACTCCACAACAAAAACGTGCCAAAGTCTACAACATAAATGACATACGAACAGACCCGCCAACGAAAAACAGGCCCAAAAGACCGCCCATAGGATTACTTATGATTGCTGCATTAGTAGCAATCATAATAGCCGTACCAAAGCTAAAGCCAGAATACACCATCAATAGCCCAGCTAACCAAACAACACCTGACACCGAATCACACCAAGATACACAACAAACATCAATTGCAAGTACAGACAAAACAGACGCACAAATTAAAGAAGTGCATCTATCTGACGATTGCACCAAAGCAACTATCGAATTAAACATCACCAACAATATGATTAAACCCGTCATAAAAGCAGAAATAACCTATACTGTAAATGACAATGACGGAAGCGAGATAGCAAAAGCCACAAAAACCATAACAAAAATCATCATGCCAAATGAAGAATACGAAGACACAGAAACAATAGACTTGGGAACAATTCCCCAAAATGGCATAGAAGCGAAAGCACATGTGGTTTGCTATTACTGGAATTAGTACATCATTTTTTATTTGCCGCAACCACCGGGAAGCTGACAACCATATCGGACTTTCGCTCCTGAAAACCCGAATCTTTTAAAGATTCAATAACTTTCCAAGTGTCGTAACTCTCCCGCAATTCCTTGTTATGGACAAAGTAATACCAACCACGGTGCTTCCACTCCGTCACTTCTCCGTTACTGTCCAAAACAGGAATCACCCGATGTACGACCGTCAGACAGCCGAAGAACGTATTACAGCGGCGTACCTCTGTGGCCTGCTCCCGGATAGGCTTGCCCAGGCGGTTGAAAGATTGAGCGGTGCCCATGATAACACGGCGATTTTTGCGGTTTTGGGTGATAACTTCCAGCATTTCAGGCGGAAAATTTTTGGACTGATTACTACTAAACCAGTTTTGCGTTTCGTCAATACAGGCGATAACGCCCTGAATACCATTCTTGAAACCAACTAAAAGCCGCCAGTGATCTAAAACGGCATCCTCACCTTGCATGCCAAAATTTGTGATACACTTGACTTTAGGATACTCTTTGCGCCAGCGTAGAGCCTGCTCAGCCATTGCGATAGTTTTACCGTAGCCTTGCCGCCCGGTAAAGATAATACAGCCCTGATACTTGAAAAACTCGGGGTCGCGGGCATAGATATCCGTAATAATCTGCTTGGGAAGGTAATAAAAGAAGTTCTTCCAAAACGATATCTTTTGGGGCGGATTGTGTTCACCTTTTTTGAGACGAGAACCGTTATGGTGAGCGATACAGCCATAAACCAGACAGAGCAAACCAAAGGCGGCGCAAAGAATGGCGAGTACCACCACAGGCCATTTCACCATGAACCAGAACATTTCCAAAACTTTCAATACAATATCCATATAAACCTCCTTTAGCTGATAAAGCGGCCCCCGCACCCCAGGTGCCGGGGGCCGCTTGTATCATGCTTAAACGATGGGCAAAGAAGCCCACAGCGTGTGAAGAACAGCAATGATAATGCGAAGCACCCAAAGGGCCACGATCAGGCTAAAAATATTCCAGACTGTATGCATGGGCAAAAAATATAAACCAGCCTTGATATAGGTAAACACGGAAGAACTTGCAATCGAATCATAGTTTATAGCAATATCGGGCATACGGTTTACCAACGGCTCTACAATAGCCCATATCGCAGAAATAGCAGCAGTAACGATCATTTCTTGTGCTCCTCCAATCTGGGTTGATTAATGGGAACAGACATATAAAACTCATAATCAGACACCATGCCTGCACCGTTGATAATATCAGCGGCACGCTTGAACACCAACCAAAGGAACGACAGCCACATAAAGCCCGAAAGGATATTATCAACATCCTCTTTGTATGGCTGATACCATGACATATCCAGGGCCTTTTCCGTGCCGCCATACCTGAATTGCCCCTCAGCATCTTCCAAATGGATATAAATTACAGGTGGGGCGGAATCCGCTGTCATGCCAAGCAAATCCTCGCCAAGATGATATAAAGTTTCAAGCCAGCCAAATTTGTTGTTAAAAGTTGTGGTGATTTCTGTCAGCAACGCCGCATCGGGCTCAAAGACGCTTTTCACAGCACTTGAAATGGTTTCGGGGAGTGCCTTGATTCTTCGCCAAATATCCGCCACATAGTCCAGCATACTAGACGGCTCCGCAACAGGCTCAGATTCAGTAATGGTGTAAGAAGCAGTAAACTCATTATTAGCTATCTGCTGGGGGACGATCTCGGCCAAATCCGCCATCGTGGAACTAGAAGCGGTCGAGGGGATGGTGATTTCCATGGACTGGTTGGGCTGGATTTCGGGGATAGAATATGTCGGAGTAGCTGCTATTGATAATTTCTTTGCATAATAAGTACTGTCAAATACATAACGAGTAAAATAATTAGTAAGTGTGCCAAAAAAATTGCCGATATAATAACAGGAATTATATGAAGAAACTTCACAAAGCATCAAAGAACTGCCAGACCGGAGCCAAGTTAAACCCTCATACGTAAAAAATCCACCGCGCGAGGAACCAGTAGTATTAAGTGCAGTACCAACACCAGCAAAACCACCATGAGGATTGCTAAGGCTATAATTATCGCGAACTTCCACTGTAGCATAAGAAGGAGTATCAATAAACTCACCAGATGAAGTATAATGAGCAGTTGCATAGCAAAAAGAGTGTTTATTATTTATAATAGGCCATTCCTTAAAATCATAAATAATAGGCTTCACAGGAAAACGTTCCACAGAATATGATCCAACTTTTTGATTAGTAAAATAAGACGAACTTGAAAGATAACCAGTGCCACCAATATCTGTATATTGAAATGAAAAAGGCGGATAGCCATCAATATTAATCTCAATAGTTTCCTTGTCATCGGTATAAGAATAAACAGGCACAGATTCGGTATGCGAATCCAAAGCATACTCCGTATACAACCAATGCGCAAAGGCAGCGCAGGCGGCGACGACTGCGGCAGTCAAGATGATCGTACCCGCAGCAGAAAGAGCGGTGCCAGCGGCTACACTGCCCAAAAACGCTTCACCAGAAGCCGCGACTCCTGTAGCGGCGGCATACTCGCCCGCAACCGCGCCCAAGCCAGCCGTTACCGTCGCCGCTCCACCCTCGATTACAGACAGCTCAAACCCGGTGGCAGAAAGATAACTGGCAAGGGCCATCGAACCCACTACGGCGGCATCATCCACGCCCGCCACGGCCTTTACTTGCATGGGCCGATAAGCAAAAACGCCGACACACAGGGTGCAACATAGCAAAAATGAAAGCACACGTTTCATAGAATCCCTCCAAATAGTAAGGACGGCCAGCACAGGCTGGCCGTCCGTTTGCCGTCCGTCAGGCGGCCCGCAGGGTGGAAATCAGGAAAGAAATGCCCTTGCGCAGAGCGATGAAACCGATCATCACGGGGATGACCACGGGGAGCAGACCCACGATTTCATCCAGAACACCGGACAGACTGGAAGCAGTAACAACGCCGCTCAGGATGGTGCCAGCAACAGCCTCCTGAAAAATCCCTCCTTTCTTTAAAATTCATGGTGGCGGGGGCTGGAATCGAACCAACGGCACAAGGTTCAGAGCCTTGCATGTTACCTCTACACTACCCCGCAGGATTTCAGAAAAACATACGGAAGAACTTATACACGAAGATGCACAGGACGACTACCACAGCGAACACCATGAAGCCCTCCATAGTGCCGAGCAAAACCGTCAAGCCGTCCAGCTTGTCCAGGATTTCCGACAATTCGGCGGAGTAGTCCGGGCAGGAACACTCATAGATAACGGATTCAGGCATCAGGGGGCATCCTCCTTGTCAAAGAACTCAACCTTGATATTACCGCGCAGGCACCAGAAGAAAACCACAATGCCGCAGACGGAACCAGCAACGCTAACGACAGAAAAGAACCACCAAAGGAAATCAAACAAATGGTTAACCCACATAAAAACACCCTTTGAATGTGTAGATTCAAACAGCTTTTGAAAGTGTAGTTTCAAAACAGTTTGGGAAACGGAAGAAACGGGCACCAATCAGGCCGTGTGTACAGTTCACGCTGGGTGATCGGCCTGATGTGGTCAAACGCGATACAAGCAGGCGGTTCGTAATCGCAGAACAAACAATCAGCGCACACCGTTTTCTTCTCGGGATTGACCTGTTTCATCAAAAGCCCCCCTGTCAAAATCCTCGCTGACCACTTTCACATCCCGAAAAACCGTCGTTTCATACTGTTGGCCTGTATCCAACTTGAAATCATCAACAAAGGAATCGTAATCGACACCATCATCAATGGGTATCACGTCCGGGGCTTTTCGGAGACAACGGGACGAAAGATAATATTTACCAAGAATCTTGTGTTCTTGCTTGGAAATGTACTTTGTAACGTAGTTGACAGCCTTTTCGTAATGCTCGTCCAGAGGAACCACGGTAGACCAGCCAAAGCCCCAATCTGTCATGTTATACACGGGCCGTCCGTGTTTATCATACCGGGGCTTGCCCCGTTTCATGGAACGCTCTATGCGGACGGAGCCGAGGGAGCATAAACCATGAAAGTGAATTGCGGGCTTTTCCTCACCCGGTTTCAAAGTATGATATTCCGGGATAACCACATAGCGGAAATCCTTACGTTGGGTCATGTTGGAAAGGAACGGGCGTACCTTTTTGTAAACCTGTTCCGGGTCATAGCGGTCTACCAATTTCGGGTCAAGCGTCCAGGTAAACATATGAGTGAATTGATTACACAAGGCAATATCCCGAACTTTGGCACGGGCGCGGCGGCGAGATTCTTCGGCAGACCGTTCCGGGTCAGATGCTTGCCCCTTGGCGGGGACATCGTAAGCCCGGCCCTTATGACCCTTTTTATCCTCCCAATCAGCAGTTGGGAAAATGTTGTCATTACTGACTTGCAGTATTGCTTTATGTAAGTACAGCTTTACACGGGCGTTGGTTTTTGTATCCGCTATGCCATAACCCCGGAGCCTGCCTGAATAGGCTTGCCAAAAGTCAGCGGCACGGGTACTGTCCCAAGATGCACGGGAAAACGGTATTGGGTGAAGCCAATTTTCTTGGGGAACTGGCTCTCCCCATGGGTCGAGCATGAGATCAAGCACCAAATATCTCCCCTATGACGTGATGTCAATTTGTTGCCCTATCAAGTAGGGGGGCTTCCCGGCCCCCTATGGGGGCCGGGAATTGAGGGGGAGAAAGACGGCTGGACCGCATAGAAATGGGCCGTTCATCACTTCATCGGGGAAAACTCGATGGGATAACCCCGGTTGTCAAACTCGACATTGTACTCGCCGTTCACGACGATGCTGCCCAGAGGATACAGAGCAGGGTCCAGCATCATCGTCTGCGCCGCCAGACCATCCACGCCGCGGGCGGGAGAGAGGTAGTGGACCTGGTTGAAGTTGTAGGGCTTACCAGTCCGCTTAGACGTGCCTTCCAAATGCGCCTTTCCGTAGACCTTGATTTTCATTTCTTATACTCCTTTACACTCTTATTTTTCGTTCCGAATGGGGAAAGAAACTTTGTAAATAAAAGTGTAAACCAACATTTTGCATTTTTCTTCCGAAAAATCGTTGACATTTTGGATTTCCGCTGATATACTTGATAAGCCGCTTTGAATGGGTCTTAAAGTGCGCCCTGTGCGCCGCCCCCGACAGCGAGCCCGTAAATGAAGGAGTTGAAACACAAATGAACGCAATCATCGTGACCGGCGGCAAGCAGTACAAGGTCGCTGAGGGCGACGTGGTCTACATCGAGAAGCTGGACCAGGAAGCCGGCGACACCGTCAAGTTCGACCAGGTCCTGGCCGTCATCGACGGCGAGAAGGCCACCTTCGGCACCCCCGTGGTGGAGGGCGCTTCCGTGGAGGCCAAGATCGTCAAGAACGGCAAGGGCAAGAAAATCCGCATCTTCAAGTACAACGCCAAGAAGGGTTACCGCAAGCGTCAGGGTCATCGTCAGCCTTACACCAAGGTCGCGATCGGCAAGATCTCCGTCTAAGGCATGACGACGGTCACTTTCCGCATGGAGGACGACCGGATCACCGGCTTTGACGCCAAGGGCCACAGCGGCTACGCCGAGGCGGGCGCGGACATCGTCTGCGCGGGCGTCACCAGCGCTATCCGCCTGGTGGAGGCCACCGTCAACGACGTGCTGGGCCTGGCGGCATCCGTCAAGGTCCGGGAGGACGACGCGTCCATCTCCCTCCGCCTGCCCGGGGGCCTGGCTCCCACGGCGGAGAGCACCTGTCAGGCGCTTTTGACGGGGCTGATGGTCTACTTTGCCGAGCTCCATGACGAGTATCCCGACAACATCGAAGTTTTGGAGGAAGAGTGATTCCTCCCCATTCTAAAATCTTTCAGAAAGGATGGTCCGTATCATGATTCGTATTGGTCTTCAGTTCTTCGCCCACAAGAAGGGCGGCGGCTCCACCAAGAACGGCCGTGACTCCGAGTCCAAGCGCCTGGGTCCCAAGCGCGCCGACGGCCAGTTCGTCAAGGCCGGCAACATCCTGGTCCGCCAGCGCGGCACCCGCATCCATCCCGGCAAGAACGTCGGCATCGGCACTGACGATACCCTGTTCGCCAAGGTGGACGGCGTGCTCCGTTTTGAGCGCCTGGGCAAGGATCGCAAGCAGGCCTGCGTCTACGAGGCTGAATAAGCATCACCAAAAACCGCTCTGGTTACTGACCAGAGCGGTTTTTTTATTGTCCCAGCAACTGGAGCGGTGATACGTTCAGCACCTGGGCCAACAGCAGCAGTTCATAGTCCGTTACCACCCGGTCTCCGGTTTCCATCCGGCTGATTGCCTTTTGCCCAATACTGTATCCCATTAGTTGCAGTTTCGCAGCCAGCTGCTCCTGGGACAGCCCCCGTTTCATCCGCAGCTCCCGCACATGGCGCCCCGCCACGTTCAGCTTTTCACCATAGGGATTTAATTTCATGGCTCCTCCCAAGTCATCTTTAGAATATTTATCTTGACAGTAGCATGTCCGCTCTGCTAAAATTATTCTAAAGATGACTAAATTATGCATGAGGAAACAATTTCTCCCCCGCCGGCGTGTTAAGAGTGAACAGTGCTATCCATCCCAAGGAGGTGACGAACATGCCCACACAGATCCCGGCCCACCGCCGGAGGAGGCGGCGCGGTCCCCTCCTCTTTCCCGCTGCCTGCCTGCTGTTTCTGCTTCTGGGCGTTCTCCTCGGGCGGCGGAGCATGGCCGCTGCCGCTCCGGCTGTGAAGCCCTCTGCCCCCGCCGGGGCGCCTGCGGTCTCCACTCCGGCAGACAGCACCCCTATTCCGGACGGCTGGCAGCCGGAGGACGGCGACATCCACAGCGGCACGTTGGTCCTGGTCGGCAGCGCCTATCCCTACGTCTTTCCGGAGGACCAGCCCCTGGTCAACGTGCTGGAGGCAAAGAATGACTGCTACTTTGTCCGGGACGGCACTGTCCAGCTGGCTCCAGAGACCATGGATGCCCTGAACCGCATGATGGCGGATTTCACGGCCCAGGGCGGCCCCAAGCGCGTCAACGTGGTGGCGGGCTACCGGACGGAGGAATTCCAGCAGCACCTGTTCGACCAGTCCGCCGCGGCCAACGGCCTGGAGCACGCCCGGCGGTATGTAGCCCAGCCCGGCGGCAGCGAGCACCACACCGGCTATGCCGTGGATTTCTCCCTCTACTACCCGGACAGCGGCGCCAGCGGCACCTTTGACGGCACCGGCGATTACCGTTGGATCGCGGAGCACGCCCCGGATTACGGCTTCGTTCTCCGCTATCCGGCGGACAAGGAGGCCCTGACCGGCATTGGGGCCGAAAGCTGGCACTACCGCTATGTGGGCCTGCCCCACGCGCCGCTGATGACAAAGCTGGGCCTCTGTCTGGAGGAGTACATTGATTTCCTGCGGCAATACCCCCGGGAGGGGGAGCACTTGTACACGGAATGGGATGGCCAGGCCTACGAAGTCTATTTCTGCCAGGCGGAGACGCTGTATGTCCCCGACGGCGACTCCTATACCCTCTCCGGGAACAATGTGGACGGTTTTATCGTCACGATCCCGTTTTGACCACTCTTTTTGGTGTATTTGTCTTGACGTATTCGCTGATTCTCGTTAAAATGGACGAAATTGGAGAAGATATCCGCAGATTTGAGATAGAGAGGTACACCATGGCAACTTCATTCATCGACAAGGCCCGGATCACCGTCAAAGCCGGCAGCGGCGGCAACGGCGTGGTTTCCTTCCACCGGGAAAAATACGTGGCGGCCGGCGGCCCTGACGGCGGCGACGGCGGCAGGGGCGGCTCCATCATCCTGCAGGTGGACGACAACCTGTCCACCCTGATGGATTTCCGCTATAAGCGCAAATACACGGCCTCCAACGGCATGGACGGCCAGGGCGCCCGGAAGTCCGGCAGGGACGGACAGGATCTCGTCATCCGGGTCCCCCGGGGCACCCTGGTGCGGGACGCGGAGACCAACGAGATCATCAAGGACATGAGCGATAAAGAGCCTTACGTCCTGTGCAGGGGCGGCCGGGGCGGCTGGGGCAACATGCACTTTGCCACCCCCACCCGGCAGGTGCCCCGCTTCGCCAAGGCGGGGCTGCCCGGCGAGAGCCATGACGTGATTTTGGAGCTGAAGCTGCTGGCGGACGTGGGGCTCATCGGCTTCCCCAACGTGGGCAAGTCCACCCTTTTGAGCGTGGTATCCAAGGCCCAGCCCAAGATCGCCAACTACCACTTCACCACCCTGTTCCCCAACCTGGGCGTGGTGTGGGTGGATGAGGGCGTCTCCTTTGTCATGGCGGACATCCCCGGCATCATCGAGGGCGCCAGCGAGGGCGCCGGCCTGGGTCACGACTTCCTGCGGCACATCGACCGCTGCCGCCTGCTGGTCCACGTGGTGGACGTCTCCGGCAGCGAGGGCCGGGATCCCGTCGCGGACTTTGACGCCATTAACGAGGAATTAAAGCAGTATAACCCGGATCTGGCCCGGCGGCCCCAGATCGTAGCCGCCAACAAGGTGGACATCATGGAGGACCGGTCGAATCTGGAGAAGCTGCGGGCCCATGTGGAGGCCCAGGGCTACACCCTGCTTGAGATCTCCGCGGCGGCCCATCAGGGCACCCGGGAGCTGGTGGGCAAGGCGGCCCAGATGCTCTCCTCCCTGCCTCCCGTCACGGTGTACGAGCCGGAGTACGTGCCCCGGCCGCCGGTGGTGGACACCTCCGCCCCGCTGGACATCCGGCGGGCCGACGACGGCCACACCTGGCTGGTGGAGGGGCCCTGGCTCCAGCGCCTCATGGGCAACATCAACTTCAGCGACTACGAGAGCCGGATGTACTTCGACAAGACTCTGCGGGAGTCCGGCCTGTTCCAGCAGCTGGAAGCGCTGGGCATCCAGGACGGCGACACCGTGTCCATGTACGATTTTGAATTTGAATACCAGCGGTAAAAAAACCGGCGGGCCATCGGCCCGCCGGTCTCAGCCTGTCGAAAAAGTTTTTTCGACAGGCTGAGCAAGTTTTCTCGAACTTTAAAAAGTTCGAAAAAACTTAGATTAAAAACAAAAGACACCCTTCCTGGGTTTCTTTCGTAACTATCTTCCTTCCCGTTTTCTATCGTTCCCACTTTTTTTCGACAGCCTCAGAGCGGCGGGCCAACATGGCCCGCCGCTCTTTCAAATCTCCGCCAGGGCGGAGAGCCGGTCGTATTTCCTCTTCTGCCAGAGATACCAGCCCAGGCACAGCCCGATCTGCACCACCGTGGAGGCCGGGGTGGAGAGCCCCAGGTGGAACAGGGAGCCCGGGGACACCCGGCTCATGAGGAACGCCACCGGCAGACGGACGCCGATGGCCCCCGCGAAGCCCTGGAGCATAACGAACACCGTGTTCCCGTGGCCGTTGAAGTAGCCGACAAAGCAGAACAGGAAGCTGGTCAGCAGGCAGTCGATGGCGTAGGCTTTCAGGTACTCCCAGGCGGCGGCGATGACGGCGGTGTCCTCGGCAAACAGCCCCGCCAGCACATCCCCGTGGAAAAACGCCGCCCAGAACATCACCAGGCCCGCCGCCAGGGAGGACGCAACGCCGCACAGCAGGGCCTTCTGCGCCCGGTCCTCCTTGCCCGCGCCCACGTTCTGGGCCACGAAGGCGGACATGGACTGCATGTAGGCCGAGGGCACCAGCATGACGAAGGCGCACAGCTTCTCCGCCACGCCCACGCCGGCGGAGGCGATGGTGCCCATGGAATTGGCGATGGCGATAATGGCCAGGAAGGACAGGTTCACCAGCACATCCTGGAGGGCCACCGGGCTGCCCAGCCGCAGGATCTTGCCGATCACCGCCCGGTCAAAGCGGAGGTCCCGGCGGGTCAGGGTGAAGGGCAGGTGCTTCCGGCGGATGATAAGCAGGGACAGCGCCACGCTGACCGCCTGGGCAAACACCGTGGCGATGGCGGCGCCCGCCACGCCCATGCCGAACCCGCCCACCAGCAGCAGGTCGCCGCCGATGTTCAGCACGCAGGCGATGAACACCGTCAGCAGCGGCATCCGGGAGTCCCCCAGGCCCCGGAAGATGCTGCCAAGCAGATTATACGCCACGATGAACAGCGCGCCGCCGGAGCAGATGCGCACATAGGTCACCGTCCCAGCATAGGCGTCCGCCGGGGCGTGCATCACCGTGGCCAGTTGGGGCGCCGCCGCCAGCATCAGCGCCGTCACGACCAGCGCCACTGCGGCGAACAGGCAGATGCCGCTGCCCACGGCCCGGCCCGCCTCCTCGGGCTTGTCCTCCCCCAGCTTCTGGCCCAGCAGCACCGTGACGCCCATGGCCAGGCCCGTGATGACGACGGTGACGGACTGCATGATCTGACTGCCGGTGGAGACGGCGGAGATGTCCGCCGCCGTGCCGAATTTGCCCACCACCTGCAAGTCCACCGCGCCGTACATGGCCTGGAGCAGCAGCGCCAGCAGCACCGGCAGCGCGAATTTCAAAAGCGCGGGCAGGATCGCCCCCTGGGTGAAATCGTGTTCCTTCTGCATAACAGCCTCCTTCAAAACGGGCAACAAAAAAGCCGGACAAGACTCCAGGCGGCACCCGGCATCTTATCCAGCTTTGTGATTGCGATCACAAGCCCTCCGATGAACGAGGTCACTTTAACATATCTCCGAGCGGATGTCAAGGGAGTCAACCTGCACACATTTCCTTTGCTTCTCCCTGCTTATTTTTGTCGGAAACATCTAAATGTTTTTTTGCTTCTTGACAAATGGCCTCCGCCGCCGTAAACTGCACGTAAGTTCAGATCCAAAACCGATGACGCAGACGAGTACGCAGAATGAGTTTCTCCCAGCGAGCTGCCGGTGGTGCAAGGGCAGCAGGAACGACTTTGCCGAATGGACTGCAGAGGGCGGGCCGAACGGAGCGCAGCTCCCAGTAAGTACCGACGGGCTTTTCCCCCGTTACCAAGGAAGGGCGTGTGATTGCACGTCGCCGAGCGGGCGCGCAAGCGCCAATTTGGGTGGCACCGCAGAAGTTTCAGACTTTTGTCCCAAAGGAACCTATTGGAAGGGTCCTTGTGGGATGAAGGTCTTTTTTGTTTCCCATTTCCCCGAAGGGCCGCAGCTTTGAAAGGAGTTATCATCATGGCAAACCAGAACATCCCCTATAAGATCTACCTGTCCGAGGACGAGATGCCGCAGACGTGGTACAATGTCCGGGCGGATATGAAGAATAAGCCCGCCCCTCTGCTGAACCCCGGCACCGGCGCCCCCATGGGCTTTGAGGACCTGCGCCCCGTGTTCTGCGACGAGCTGATCCGCCAGGAGCTGGACGACGACACCCGGGACATCCCCATCCCCCAGGAGATCCGGGACTTCTACAAGATGTACCGCCCCTCCCCCCTGGTCCGGGCCTACTGCCTGGAGAAAAAGCTGCAGACCCCGGCCAAGATCTACTACAAGTTCGAGGGCAACAACACCTCCGGCTCCCACAAGCTGAACAGCGCCATCGCCCAGGCCTACTACGCCAAGCAGCAGGGTCTCAAGGGCGTCACCACCGAGACCGGCGCCGGCCAGTGGGGCACCGCCCTCTCCATGGCCTGCGGCTATCTGGGCCTGGACTGCAAGGTCTATATGGTGAAGGTCAGCTATGAGCAGAAGCCCTTCCGCCGGGAGGTCATGCGGACCTACGGCGCATCCGTCACCCCCTCCCCCTCCGAGACCACCAACGTGGGCCGGGCCATTTTGAAGGAGCATCCCGGCACCACCGGCTCCCTGGGCTGCGCCATCTCCGAGGCCGTGGAGGCCGCCACCTCCACCCCCGGCTACCGCTATGTGCTGGGCAGCGTCCTCAACCAGGTGCTGCTGCACCAGAGTGTCATCGGCCTGGAGACCAAGACCGCCCTGGATAAGTACGGCGTCGTGCCCGACATCATCATCGGCTGCGCCGGCGGCGGCAGCAACCTGGGCGGCCTGATCTCCCCCTTCATGGGCGAGAAGCTGCGGGGTGAGAAGGACTACCGCATCATCGCCGTGGAGCCCGCCTCCTGCCCCAGCTTCACCCGGGGCAGATTCGCCTACGACTTCTGCGACACCGGCCATGTCTGCCCCCTGGCCAAGATGTACACCCTGGGCAGCAACTTCATCCCCTCCCCCAACCACGCCGGCGGCCTGCGGTATCACGGCATGAGCTCCATTCTCAGCCAGCTGTACCACGACGGCTATATGGAGGCCGTCTCCGTGGAGCAGACCAAGGTCTTTGAGGCCGCCGAGATGTTCGCCCGGGTGGAGGGCATCCTCCCCGCTCCCGAGTCCAGCCACGCCATCCGCGTCGCCATCGACGAGGCCATGAAGTGCAAGGAGACCGGCGAGGAGAAGACCATCGTCTTCGGCCTCACCGGCACCGGCTATTTCGACATGGTGGCCTATGAGAAGTTCCACAACGGCGAGATGAGCGACTATATCCCCACCGACGCCGAGCTGGAATCCAGCTTCGCCACCCTGCCCCAGGTCCCCGGCCAGGATTGATCCGCGATATTGCGAGCTACAAAACCGCCCCACGGTAATGCCGCGGGGCGGTTCAGGCTGTTGAAAAAGTCCGATGGACTTTTTCAACAGCCTGAACAATGCCTCGCTTTTTTGTCTGCTTCGCAGCCCAAAAAGCAGCCTCGGCCCAAAGGAACGGGCCTCGGCAGACTACACGGGGAGAGATGTGCAGCCTCCCGCTTCGCGGCGCAACGGGCTGCTGCCGCAGCCCTTTTGCAGACATTCGATTCAACACGAGGGGGCTCCCGCCCCCTCGTACTCCCCCTGCGAATCGGAACGCTTTTTCGCCAAACAGAGGTTTTTCGACAAGCTGAAAACCGCCCCACGGTAATGCCGCGGGGCGGTTTTGGCCGGTCCCGGGGACCGCCGTACGGTTATCCTTTGGGGGCGCAGCGCTCCCGCTGGGCGGCAATGGTCTCCAGGGTGTCCCCCAATTGGGTCAGGAGCGCCCCCAGCAGGGTCAGGTCGCCGTCATTCAGCCGGGCCGCGATGGACACCGCCAGGGTGTTGACGGCGGTGGTCAGGGCCAGCGGATCGCAGTCGCAGTTTCTCATGGCATCACCCCCGCCATTCTATGCGGGAGCGGCCGATGCGGACAGTACGGCTCCCGGGGCGGAGGTCATTGGGCGGGCTTTCGCGGCGGGTCCATGGGAAACACCGTCAGCTTTTCGCCGCCGTCCCACAGGGCCAGCAGGACGTCCTTTTCATTCCGATAGCCCTGGCGCAGCAGGCTCCGGTGAACCCAGGACTCCTCCTTCCCCGCCTGGCGCACGTTGTCCGAGAGCAGCTTGCCGTCCATGACAAAGGGCGTCTGCACCTGGGACTGCTTGGGATTCAGGTCCAGGTCCGCGGGGGTGGCGGGGCGGTCCTTTTCCTTCGGCAGAAAGCTGACCGCGCCGTTGTGCTCCAGCACCGCCGACTGCAGCTGGTTCAGGTCGAACCAGCCGCCGATGCGGCAGTAGGTCAGAAATTCGCTGAGATCCAGCCGAGCCTTTTTCAGGTTGTCCCGGTAGATGACGCCGTCCTTCAGCAGCACCAGGGGCTTGCCCGTCACCATGGCCCGGGCTTTCAGGGATTTGCTGGTGAGGACGGAGATGGCCACCGCCGCGACGCCGTAGACGATCAGCGCCGTCAGGGGCCTGGCGGGCTCCTCCAGCTCCGTGGCCAGCTCCGCCGCGATGGAGCCGATGGTGATGCCGATGGCGTAGTCGAACATGGTCATTTGAGACACCTGCTTGCTTCCCATCATTTTTTCCAGCAGAAACAGCACCGCGATGGACAGCAGCGTGGTCAGGGCCGTGATGCCGATTTGGAGCAGCGTTTCCATAAAAAACCTCCCGTGGCAGCGTCTTTTGAGACAGTATGCCGCGGGAGTCCATTTTTTATGTGTCAAATCAGCCATGTCCGGACACCGGGGATCCGGGCCAATACCCAGTACACGCCGCAGCCGCAGGCCAGCAGCAAAAGCGCCAGCAGCGGCACGGAGAGCAGCGGCGGCCCGGCCAGGGCCGTCAGGCCCAGCCGGGCAAACAGCTTCAGGAAGAAAATATGGCTCAGGAATATACAGAACGAGGCCCTTGACAAAAAGGCCAGTCCCCGGGATGCCCGCTCCCCGATGGGAACAGACCGGCAGAGGCCCCAAATCCCCGCCGCCAGCAGACACATCCCCAGGCCCATGCCCTCCAGCCAATGGGTATCCGTCTGTCCGGCGGCGGATGAGGCAATCCAGGTGCCGCAAAAGGCTGTCAAAAAGCCGGCCAGCGCCGTCAGCAGCCAGAGCCGGCGCCGTCCGCCGGGGACGGCGCCGTGGGAGAGGGCATAGCCCAGCAGCGTATAGCCGATGGACGCATAGGTCATATTCATCAGCCACTGCGCCGGAATTCCCGTCAGCGACCGGAAGGGCCAAAAGGGCTTTACCGTGGGATAGATAATCCCAAGCAAGAACCACAGCCCCAGCAAATAGGCCAGCAATGTCCGGCCGGCATGCCGGGCAATCAGCCGGGTGACGGGCAGGAAGGCATACACCAGCAGCATCATGTGCAGATAGTACAGGTGCCCCTCGTGCTGAAACAGCAGGACTTCCTTCCCCGCCTGAACCAGCGCCGAAGCATGCAGCTCTCTCCGTCCCAACAGGTAAACCAGCTTATAGCCCCATGCCCAGGCCAGCAGCGCCGCCAGCAGGCGGGGAAAATTCCTTGTGTACAGCTTTTTCAGGGACAGCTCCCGGGCGGGATCCAGCAGCAAGGCTCCGCTGGCCATCAAAAACAGCGGGACTGCGGCGTGGGACAGCGTCGACCACAGCAGACCCGCCAGCCAGGGCGCTCCGCCCGTCTCGGCGCCGGTGAGCACCGGCGCCGAAGCATGCACCGTCAGAACAGAGAAAATCGCGATGCTCTTGACAAGATCAACCGTGCGATCCCGCGGCCGCGCGTGTGTGTGTGTGGGGGGGGAAGAGGTCGGCTGTTCTCATGATACGCTGTCTCCTTCTTTCACGCGTCCGGCCGCCGGCGGCTCCCGGAGAGGGTCCCCCGCGTGATGGGCGTTGGTGTGGACATTGATGTACTGGGCCTTCAGCTTGGAATAGAGGATGGTCTGGCTGGAGTACAGGCCGTTGTAGCCGGAGAGCATGTAGCTGATGCCGCAGGCCAGGGCGAAATACAGCAGCCCCCCGTCGCCGAACAGCTCCACCGCCAGGAAGATGGACGCGATGGGGCAGTTTGTGGCGCCGCAGAACACGGCCACCAGCCCCAGCGCCGCCGCCGCGCCGGCGGGAATGCCCAGCAGCGGGCCCGCCACGCAGCCGAACGTCGCCCCCACGAAGAACGAGGGCACCACCTCGCCGCCCTTGAAGCCCGCCGCCAGTGTCACAGCCGTGAACAGCAGCTTCAGGAGGAAGGCCTCCGGGCGGGCCGTCCCCTGCTCCACGGCGGCGGTGATGACCTCCATGCCCGCGCCGTTGTAGTCCGTGGTGCCGCAGAGATACGTCAGGGCGATGACAGCGAGGCCGCCCACGGCCACCCGCACCCAGGGGTTGGGCAGACGCTTTCTCATCTGGTGCTCCGCAAAGTGGATCACGCCGCAGAACAGGACGGACACCAGCGCGCACAGCGCCGCCAGCACCGCCGCCCGCGCCAGCATCCACGGCTCCAAAGCGGGCATCTCCACGGTGAAGCGGGTGGGCTCCACGCCCATGAGGCAGGCCACGCCGTAAGCCGTCAGGGAGGCCGTCAGGCAGGGGATCAGGGCCGCGTGGTACATGACGCCCACGCTGATGACCACGATGGCGAACACCGTGGCGGCCAGAGGGGTGCCGAACAGGGCGGCGAAAAAGGCCGCCATGCCCGCCATGGTGGCGGTGCGCAGGTCCCGGTCGTCCAGGCGGAACAGCCTGCCGGTGTGATAGCCGATGGTGCCGCCCATCTGGAGGGCCGCCCCCTCCCGGCCGGCGGAGCCGCCGCACAGGTGGGTCAGCACGGTGCCCAGAAAGATGGCGGGCAGCAGCCAAATGGACAGGCCCCTGCCGGAGTGGACCTCGTCGATGATGTCATTGGTGCCCTGGCCCTCGGTCCTCGTCAGCTTGTAAAAGCCCACGATCACAAGGCCCGCCAGGGGCAGGCACCACAAAAGCCAGGGATGCTCGGCCCGCAGGGCCGTAACACGGTGGACGCCGATGTGGAAAACGGCGCCGACGACGCCGCACAGCACGCCGGCCACAGCCGCCAGCGCCAGCCATTTTGCCAGCGCCCGGATATACAGCGCGGCGCGCCGGCCCAGGGCCGCCAGCTGTTTTATACAGCCGCTCTTCATGGCCTCCCCTCCTTACGCCGGCGCCGTCCCGCCGTCCAGGCGGACTTCCAGCAGCTCCGGCTTTTTGAGATAGCGCTCGAAGGCGGCAAAGAAGCGGGAATACTCGATGCCGGTGGCGATGCGCTCATCCATCACCACGCCCAGGGGCATCTGCTTTTTCCGGCTGCCGGCTGGCGCCAGCGGGTCCGGCACGGGCTTGCCCATGCAGATAAAGACGCTGGTGGTGCCGAATTCATAGCAGTGGTGGAAAATATAGCTGGTGTTGATGGACGCCAGGTTCGTGATGAACAAACTGGTGTGGAAGGGGCTCAGGTCGATGATCTTCCGGGGCAGCAGGCCGTGGAGATCCAGCCGGTAGGCCAGCCAGAACACAAACCGGGCCAGACCGGGGACGGCAAAGGCCAGGTTGGCGAATTTATCCGTATTGTTGTTATGGACGGCGTCCTGGTTTTTGTCGATCTGTTCCTTGATCTTCTGGCTGATGGTGAACACGTCGTCCTCCGGCTTCAGGAAGACCTTCAGGCTGGTCTCGTCCGGCGTGCCGTCGGCCCGCTTTTTCAAAATAACGAAGCTGAAGCAGAAGTGGTTCCGCTGATAGACCTTGCGGTTCATGATGAAATAGTTCACCTTGGGGTTTTCCAGCGCCGCCTTGTAGTAGGCGGCGGCCAAAACGCTCATGTGGGTCACATGGCGGCCCTCCCGCCGCTTCTGGCGGATGAAGGTCTTGATGATATCCTCGTCCACATAGTCGCTGGCCCAGTTCTGGGCATCAAAGCGCTTCGGCATGATATAGGGCAGGGCCTGCACAATGGGCGTCAGCCCCCGCACCCGCGTTCCGTCCGGTCTCATAAACAATTCCTCCTAAACTGGGAGTCTTTTCCCGCGCCCTTCACACCCCGCACGGGATATGACCGTGAACGTGCCCGCCGGCGGCCCGCGCCGCCCATGATCGAAAGGCAGGAGATAATTTATTATAGTAAAGATATCGTAAAATTTCAACTGATTTCCAAGAATGTGCCTGCCGGCAGGTCATCTGTTGTACCTAAATCCGCATAGTGTTTGCTGTTCCGCATTGGGCAGTCTGCACAAAAACCAAACATTTTTTTAGCCGGACTGAAAAATTTGAATAAGCAGTTGATTCCGCCGTCCCGCTGTCGTATACTAAAATCAGAAAACCATAAAAGGTTGCCCTTTCCAACAGGGCGGACCGCTGTCCGCCGCTTATATGAAGAAAATGGAGGAATGAACGATGAAATACGGCCGCACCTATAACTTTTCCGCCGGCCCCGCCATGATGCCGGAGCCTGTCCTGGAGGAGATCGCCGCCGAGATGATGAACTATCGCGGCAGCGGCATGTGCGTCATGGAGATGAGCCACCGCTCCAAGGTGTTCCAGCAGATCCGGGACGAGGCCGAAGCCGACCTGCGCAAGCTGATGGGCATCCCCGACAACTACAAGGTCCTGTTCGTCCAGGGCGGCGGCACCGTCCAGTTCGCCATGGTGCCCATCAACCTGATGAAAAACGGCGTGGCCTGCTATGTGGAGACCGGCGCCTGGTCCAAGAAGGCCATCGCCGAGGCCAAGAAGTACGGCGAGGTGAAGATCGTCGCCTCTTCCAAGGACAAGAACTTCTCCTACATCCCCGACTGCTCCGACCTGGACATCCCCGAGGACGCGGACTACGTCTATATCTGCGAGAACGAGACCATCAACGGCACCACCTATTTCAACCTGCCCAACACGAAGGGCAAGGTGCTGGTGGCCGACCAGTCCTCCATGTTCCTCTCCCGCCCCTGCGACGTCAGCAAGTACGGCCTGATCTGGGCCGGCGTGCAGAAGAACGTGGGCCCCGCCGGCATGGCCGTGGTCATCATCCGGGAGGATCTGCTGCGGGAGGACCTGGACCCCAAGACCCCGGTGTATCTCAGCTACAAGACCCACGCCGACGCGGACTCCCTGTACAACACCCCCAACTGCTGGGCCATCTACTGCTGCGGCAAGGTGTTCAAGTATTTGTTGGACAACGGCGGCCTGGAGGCCATGGCGAAGAAGAACGAGGAGAAGGCCGCCATCCTGTACAACTTCCTGGACAGCAGCAAGCTGTTCACCGGCGCCGTCCGCAAGGAGGACCGCTCGCTGATGAACGTGCCCTTCGTCACCCCCAGCCCCGAGCAGGACGCCGATGTCGTCGCTGCCAGCAAGGCCGCGGGCTTCGACAACCTGAAGGGCCACAAGAGCGTGGGCGGCCTGCGGGCCTCCATCTACAACGCCATGCCCAGGGAGGGCGTGGAGGCCCTGGTGGAGTTTTTGAAGAAGTACGAGGCGGAGCATCAATAAAGAGGGGACTTCGTCCCCCCTTTAGATTCCCCCCCACCAGTGACATCGGTCACTGGTGAACGCCGCCCAAGGCGGCTGGCCCGGCATCAAACCGCCGGATCTGCCGAGGCCCGGTCCTTTGGGCCGAGGCTGAGTCAAGGTATTTTCACCACGCACATGTCGCGGTGAAAATAATTTGATTTTCCCCCTGGCTTTTGCCAAGCGCCTGTCCCCCAATGGGCGCTGGGATTTTCCACACACAACATGTATGCCCCTGGGGTGCATACAAGCGGAAAATAAGGAAAAGGGGAACCACACATGTCTTTTAGAGTTTTAGTTACAGACGGCATGGATGCCGGCGCTATGGAGCAGCTGCGGAAGGACGGCTTCGAGGTCGTGGAGCAGTTCTACGAGCCGGACGCCCTGGGCGCGGCCCTGCGGGACTTCGACGCGGTGATCATCCGCTCCGCCACCAAGATCAAGGAGCCCCAGATCGACGCGGCCAGGGGCGGCCGGCTGAAGCTCATTGTCCGGGCCGGCGTGGGCGTGGACAACATCGCGGTCAAGTACGCCGAGGCGGCGGGCATCACCGTGAAGAACACCCCCCGGGCCTCCTCCAACGCCGTGGCGGAGCTGGCTATCGCCCTGCTGTTCTCCTGCGCCCGGAACATCTCCATCGCCGGACACACCATGCGGGAGCGGAAGTGGGAGAAGAAGGCCTATTCCAAGGGCTTCGAGCTGATGGGCAAGACCATGGGCGTCATCGGCTACGGCCGCATCGGCCAGCTGGTGGGCGCCAAGGCCCAGGCGCTGGGTATGCATGTGCTGTCTTATGTCAACCGCAACAAGCCGGAGGGCTGCGAGTGTGAGACCATGCAGTTCGTCACTCCCGACGAGCTGCTGGCAAAGTCCGACGTCATCGTTCTCTGCGCCCCCGGCGGCGGCAAGCCCCTTGTGGACGCGGAGAGCATTGCCAAGATGCGCGACGGCGTGGTGATCGTCAACGTGTCCCGGGGCAGCAACGTGGACGAGGCCGCCCTGCTGGAGGCCCTGAATTCCGGCAAGGTAAAGGCCGCGGGCCTGGACGTTTGGATGAGCGAGAAGGATCCCAACTGGGAGCTGGCCGCCCACCCCGCCGTCAGCTGCATGCCCCATGTGGGCGCGGGCACGAAAGAGGCCCAGAAGCGCATCGGCGCTGAACTGGTGGACATCATCGAGCATTTTGAAGGCTGACCGCCCAGAGCGTTTTCAAATCAAAAGGGCCGCGCCCATCCGGGCGCGGCCCTCTGCCCGTCAAAAAGTCCTTTGGACTTTTTTGGCGGGCTTCACAATGCCTCACTTTTCAGGCTGCGGAGCAGCCTGAAAAGCTCCCGCTTCGCGGGGCAACGGGCTGTTAACACAGCCCGTTTGCAGGCATTCCATCCAACACGAAGGGACTCCCGTCCCCTCGTACTCCCCTTGCGTTTCCCGCCCCTCTTCAAGCGATCAGGCTTCTTCCAAGCCGAAAGGGCCGCGCCCATCCGGGCGCGGCCCTTTTTCGGATATTTGGATGGGAAAAGAGGGCTTTCGCCCTTTTTCTTCACGTTTTCCAGGTAAAATGGTCTGTGCCGGCGCCAATCTCGAAATGGTACTTCACGATGCCCAGGTCCACCTTGGAATAGAACCCGCCGGTGGACTCCGCCCGCACCGTGTCCCCCTCCAGAGTCAGCAGGAACTTCTGCTGGTTGGTGGCGGTGGGGGCCAGCAGAGCCGCCTCCGCGCCGGCGCGGAACCACGGGGGCATCTCCCCTGTTGTTTTGCATACATCCGCCAAGGGCTTGCTCTTGTGGGGAACGCCGTGGGTCTCGCCGTATCCCAGGGCGATGACGCAGACCAGCTTTTCCCCGGGATCAACCGTACAGCGGCACTTGCCCCGGCGGAAGGTCAGCGCCACCCAGCAGGTGTCCAGCCCCAGCCGCGCGGCTTTCAGCACCAGGCGCTCTCCGTAATAGCCCAGCTTCTCGTCCAGCTCCGGCCCCTTGGGGCCGATCAGGGCCCAGTAATTGCGGACCCCCCGAAATTTGCCGTAGTGGGCCAGGACGCCCTGAAAGGCGTCCGGCTCGCCGGACACCAGCTGGATATGCAGGCCGCCCTCCCGGCTGCAGGCGGCGGTCTCCGCCTCCAGCTCCGCCAGGACTTCCGCCGGAATGGGCCGGTCCGTATACTGCCGCACGGAATGGCGGCGGCCAATGGCTTCCATCAGTTCCATTTACAAATCCTCCTCCATGTGTGGATATCCCATATCGGCGGCATAGCGCACCACGGCGCAGATCTTGTCCGCCAGGAGCCGCAGGCGCTCCCACTGCTCCGTGTCCGCGTTGGGATAGTAATAGTTCCGGGTCCCCTCCCGGTGCAGGCTGACGGCCCCCGCCTCCCGCAGGACGCGCAGGTGGTGGCTCACCGCCGGGCGGCTGAGATGGGTCCGCTCCGCCAGTTCTCCCGCCCGCAGGCCCATCTGCTCGCTCTCCAGCAGGGCCAGGAAGATCCGCTGCCGGGTCTCGTCCCCCAGCGCCGCGAACAACCCCTGCAGGCCCCGGAATTCCTCCGCCAGCGCCGTCCGCATCTCCACGCACTCTGCGCATGCCTCCATGGCTCCGCCCCCTTTGGTTTAAAATTTTAAACCATTATACCACACCTTCCGTGCCGTGGCGCATCGGGAAAGAAAATCGAGACGGTCTCCCTCTGTCCAGTACATTTTTGTGTATTCAACGCCGGTTTTTTCGCGAATTTCATCTCTTTTTTAATTTGTTCACAGAATTTTAACTGCCACACCTGTTTACATTTTAAAGTTGTCAGTATATAATGGCATCATTGAGCAAACAAGGTGGTGACCCGCAATGAAGCAGACGGTGGTCCCGTCGCAGTATCTGCAAATCGCGCTGGATCTGGCCAGGCACATCGCCAAGGGCGAGCTGGCGGAGGGCAGCCGCATTTACGGCCGGTCCGTCATGGCGTCAGAGTACAACGTGTCGCCGGAGACAATCCGGCGGGCGCTGCGGCTGCTGGCGGACATGAAGGTGGTGGAGGTAAAGCCCCAGAGCGGGGCCGTGGTCCTCTCCGCCGACAGCGCCAGACGGTACATTGAAAATTTTGAGGAGAACGCCGACATCCGCGCCCTCCGGGCGCAGCTGAGGGAACAGATGGCGGAGTATGAGGAGCTGCACCGCCGCATGGCGGAGACGGTGAAGGCCCTGGTGAAAAGCCGGGAGACCTTTGCCGCCGCCAATGAGCCCTTTCCAAACTACGAGGTCCCCGTCCCCAAGGATTCCCCCCTCATCGGGAAGAGCATCGGGGCGCTTAAATTCTGGCAGTCCACCGGCGGCACCATCGTGGCCATCCGGCGGGGCCAGACTGTTATTTTGTCCCCCGGCCCCTACGCGGAGCTGTACGCCGGGGACGTTATCGTTTTGGTGGGCAGCCCCGCCGCCGCGGAGGCGGCCCACCGCCTGATTACGGCAAAGGAGGTCCCATGATCCAGTTTGAACACGTCACAAAAAACTACGGAAAAAACCCCATTCTCAAGGATCTGAATTTTACCATCCCCGACGGGCAGTTCGTGGTCCTGATCGGCCCCTCCGGCTGCGGAAAGACCACGACCCTGAAGACCATCAACCGCCTCATCGACATCGACTCCGGCACCATCTCCATCGACGGGCGCGACATCCGCTCCTCCGACAAGGTGGAGCTTCGGCGGCACATCGGCTATGTCATCCAGCAGATCGGCCTGTTCCCCAATATGACGGTGGCCCAGAACATCTGCGTGGTGCCCAGGCTGCTGAAATACGACAAGGCCCGGTGCGACGGGATCGTCCGGGAGATGCTGAAGCTGGTCAACATGGAGCAGTACGCGGACAAATACCCCACGGAGCTCTCCGGCGGCCAGCAGCAGCGCATCGGCGTGCTGCGGGCCCTGGCGGCCTCGCCCCCCATCGTGCTGATGGATGAGCCCTTCGGCGCCCTGGACCCCATGACCCGGGCGGTTTTGCAGGACGAGGTCCGCAGCATCCAGCAGAAGCTGAACAAGACCGTGATCTTCGTCACCCACGACATGGACGAGGCGCTGAAGCTGGCGGACATCATCATCTTCATGGACGGCGGCGAGATCGTCCAGATGGCCTCCCCCGAGGAGATGCTGGAGCACCCCGCCACCGACCAGGTGCGCAGCTTTCTGGGCAAGCACGCGCCGGACGCCCCCGCCCCCTCTACCGTGGAGCACTTCATGCGGACGAATCTCGTCACCGTGAAGAAAAACCGGGGCGTGCTGGAGTGCGCCGAGCGCATGGCCCGCAGCAGCGTGGACTCTCTGCTGGTCACTGACGAGGAAAAGCGCTATGTGGGCACCATCTCCATCGCCGACATCCGCCGCTGGGGCCGGGAGCTGACCAGCATCGAACCCATGGTCCGCCAGACCGCCCGGACCGTCCGGGTGGGAGACGACGCCAAGGAGTCCTTTGACTATCTGCTGGAGTCCGGCGCGGGCTATGTGGTGGTGCTGAATGAGGACGACACCATCGCGGGCATCGTCACCAAGACCAGCGTGGCCCGGTCCGTGGCGGAGAACCTGTGGGGGGCCGGATCATGAGGGCGCTGATGAGTACCTACGGCGCCGATCTGGCCATGCGCATCGCGGAACACACCGTCTATGTGCTCATCGCCACGGCCATCGGCTTTGCCGCGGGGCTGCTGCTGGGCGTCCTGCTCTCCCGCGTCCCCAAGTGGTCCGGCGTCATCCTGCCGCTGCTGTCCATCTTCCAGACCATCCCCGGCCTGGTGTTTATCGGCGTGCTGTATATCTGGTGGGGCGGCTCCTACGCCACCGTCATCACGGCCCTCAGCGTGTATGCCATGTTCCCGGTGCTGAAAAACACCTATACCGGCATTTTGGGTGTGGAGCGGAAATATGTCGAGGCCGCCAAGGGCTGCGGCATGTCCCCCTTCCAGACTCTGGCGCGGGTGGAGCTGCCCCTGGCCATGCCCACCATCATCGCGGGGCTGCGGATGGCCGCCATCTACACCGTCTCCTGGGCGGTGCTGGCCGCCATGATCGGCCTGCGGGGCCTGGGCGACTTTGTGTACCAGGGAGTCAACTCCAACAATAACACCCTGATCCTGCTGGGCGCCGTCCCGGCGGCGGTACTGGCCATCGTCTTCGGCGCGGTCATCGACCTGCTGCAAAAGAAGGTCACGCCCCGGGGCCTGCGGAAGGGGGTGGGCAAATGAGCTGGTCCCTGGTGTTTGAACACCTGTTCATCGTGCTGGCGGCGGCCATTTTGTCCATCGCCGCGGGCCTGCCCCTGGGCATCTGGGCCTATGTGTCCCCCAGGGCCCGGGGGGTGATTCTCCATGTGGTGGATCTGCTGCAGACCATCCCCTCCCTGGCCCTGCTGGGCATCATCATGGTGGTGCTGGACCCCGGCAAGCTCACCGTCATCATCGGCATCACGCTGTACTCCCTGCTGCCCATCGTGCGCAACACCTGCCTGGGGCTCCAGGAGGTGGACTCCGGCGTGAAGGAGGCCGCCCGGGGCATGGGCATGAGCAAGCCCTACCGGACGCTGATGGTGGAATTCCCCCTGGCCTTCCCCACCGTGTTCACCGGCATCCGCATCGCCGTGGTCAACGCCATCGGCAGCGCCGTGTTTGCCGCCTATGTGGGCGGCGGCGGATTGGGCACCGTCATCACCCAGGCCATCCGGGTAAAGGACATGAAGCTGCTCCTCACCGCCACCGCCGCGCTGATGGTCATTGCCGTGGCGCTGGACCTGCTGATGGGCTGGTTCGAGACCCAGATGCGCAGGTCCAGGGGCGGTTCCCGGAAGATGTGGGTCCCCGTGGCCGCCATTTTGCTGGCGTTCTGCCTGCTGCTGCCCTTTGGCCGGGGCGGCACCGGCGACCTGATGCTCTACGACGGCGACTACTCCGAGACCCAGCTGATGCACCACATGGTGAAGATGCTGGTGGAGGACCGGACGGATCTCACCGTCACCATCCAGGACCAGATGTCCCAGGTGAACAACTTCAACGCCCTGACGGGCAGCGGCCACACCTGCGACCTGATGATCTCCTATGACGGCACCCTGCTGACCACCTTCTTCCACCAGGACGTCACCGACGTGCCGGAGGGGATGTCGCTGTACGACTATGTCAACCAGGTGGCCCAGGAGGAATACGGGATGCGCCTGCTGGAGAAGCTGGGCTTTGACAACACCTACGCCGTGGCGGTCCCCCAGGCCGTGGCCGACCGGTACGGACTGGAGACGGTCAGCGACCTGATCCCCATTGCGGACCAGCTGACCTTCGGCGCGGAGCAGGGCTTCTTCACCCGGGAGGGCAGCATGAAGTACTACCCCTTCGTGGAATTCTACGGCCTGGAGTTCCGGGATAAGATCTCCGTGGACCTGGGACTGAAGTACACCGCCATCGAGAGCGGCAGCTTCGACGTCACCGTGGTCTACGCCACCGACGGCCTGAACCGCAAGGTGGGGCTGAAGATCCTGGAGGACGACAAGAGCTTCTTCCCGGATTACAACGGCGCCTTCCTGGTGCGGGAGGACGTGCTGGAGCAGCACCCGGAGCTGGAGGGTATTTTGAACCAGCTGGCGGGCAGGATCTCCACGGAGCAGATGGCGGAGCTGACCTATCAGGTGGACGTGGTGGGCCGCACTGTGGACGATGTGGCCCGGGAGTTCCTGGTGAGCCAGGGCTTGCTGGCCGGATAAAAACCTGATACGATGATTTCCGGGGGGACTTCCCCCGGAAATTTTTTGTTTTGTGAAACCACCGGCGTTTTTTTCTCGTCTATATCAGCAGAATGGAAGGAGGGGAGTCCATGGAGGACAGCGCCATCATCGACCTGTACTGGCAGCGGGATCAAAGCGCCATTTCAGAGACCGATGTGAAATACGGCGGCTTTTTGCGGAACATCTCCTGGAACATCCTCCGCAGCCACGGCGACGCGGAGGAGTGCGTTAACGACACCTATCTGAAGACCTGGAACGCCATTCCTCCCGCCCGGCCCACGGCCCTTCAGGCATGGCTGGGCCGCATCGCCCGGAACCTGTCCCTGGACCGCTGGAAGCAGGCCCGGGCCCAGAAGCGGGGCGGCGACAGCATGGACATCCTGCTGGGGGAGCTGGACGGCTGCGTCCCCGCCGTGCGCGGCACGGAGCAGGCGCTGGAGGACCGGGAGACCGCCGCGCTGATCAGCGCGTTTTTGCGGCGGCTCCCGGCGGAGAGCCGGATCATCTTTCTGCGGCGGTACTGGTACGGCCAGGATCTGGCGGACATCGCCGGAGGGCTGGGCTGCGGACAGGGAAAGGTGAAATCCTCCCTGTTCCGCACCCGGAAAGCCCTGCGGGCATATCTGGAACAGGAGGGGGTAGCCCTATGAGCGGTGAGCAGTTATTTCGCATCCTGGGCCTGGTGGACGACGACCTGATCCGGGAGGCAGCCCCCGGCCTCCGGGGGAGCGCTGCTGTCCGCCGCCATCCCTGGCGGCGGATGCTGGCGGCAGCGGCCTGCCTGGCGCTGGTGGTGGGCGCCGGCAGGCTGCTGCCCCTGGGGGGCTCCAGCGGCGCAGGCAATGCCGCGCCGGGCAGCGGCAGCGATTCCGGCGGCAGCGGGATCATCACGGACAACGAGCCGCTGTCCGCGGATGGCACTGTCTTCATGTCCTACGCCGGGCCGGTGTTCCCCCTGACCACGGCGGAGGACGGCACGGGACTGACGGCGGAGCGGAAAATCACCTGGGACTTTGCACCAGGGACATATCACGACGGCTCCCCCCGCCAGTGGGGGGCCGCGGTGACGGATGCCTATGTGCTGACCAATCCCACGGAGGAAAATATCACCGTGACGGCGCTGTATCCCTTTGCGGGCAACTTTTCCGAATTAACGGAGCGGCCCGCCGTGACGGTGGACGGCCAAGAGACTGAAGCCACTCTGTACGCCGGGGCCTATGCCGGCGGGTTCCAGGGCGTCTGGCAGAGCGACGGCGGGGATGGATACCGGCTGGACAGTACCACCCTGAATCTGGATCCTCCCGACAGCTGGACGGACTACAAGGCCCTGCTGGAAAGCGGCGCCTATCTCCGGCAGGCCCTGGGGGACGCTCCGGTCCTGGATATCCCGGTGACGGTATACGAATTTTCGGATTTCCAGGCTCCCCACGAGCAATACCCCGCCGCCACCCAGGCCATTGAATTCACCATCGACCGGGAAAGGACCACGGTCCTCACATACGGCTTCAACGGCGGCTCGTGGGATGCGGAGACCGGCTGGCAGCAGCACAGCTACTTTGTGCCTGACGGCGTCCGCCGGGAATCGGAAAAGAAGATGCTGGTGGTCCTGGGGGAATACATCGGGGACTACACCCTGGCCGGCTATGAAAACGGCGGCTGTGAGCGGGAGATCGACGGCGTCTCCTGCACCGTCACCCGGCAGGAGGCCACCATGGACGCGGTGCTGGATGAGCTGTGCCGGTACTATTACAACGACTACGCCGGCTGGCAGTACGGCGCGGAGGACAGCGAATTGGAGGCCGTCCCCTATTCCCTGTTCCGCCGGGCGGCGGCGGAGCTGCTGGCGCGGTACGGCGCCCTGTCCGAAAACGGCGCGGCGGACCGCTACAGCGACGGGCGGCTGGACGACATCATCTCTGAGACGCTGACCCAGGAGCGGGTGCTGTATCTGGCGGTGCCGGTGACGGTCCCGGCAGGCGGCAAAGCTGACATCACGTTCGATCTGTGGAAGGAGCCCAGCTTCGACTACGGCTGCTCCGGGTCGGAGAACGTGGGGCTGCAGGGATACGACATGGTGACAACACTGGGCTCCACCCTGGATTTCACCGCCCAGACCGCCGCGCTGGCGAACACGGACAGCATTGAGCTTGTACGGCAGAACCTGGGCTTTGACCTGGAAGCGGGCGTCACGGAAGTGGCGCTGGATCTGAGTCGGGAGCATTACGATCTGGAGATCCGGCCTCTGCCGTAATTTCTTTTCAGCCATCAGGCCGGCGTAGGCATCACGGGCCGATGTGGGCATCGCGGGCCGATGTGGGCATCGCGGGCCGATGTGGGCATCGGCCCCTACGGGCGGACACGCAAAGCAAAACCGGCGCGGTCAATGACCGCGCCGGTTTTCAACAGCTTTTACGAGCTTTGCGCCCGCCCAGCCCACGGCGGCCCCCAGCAGCGCGCCGCCCAGGATGTCGCTGGGCCAGTGGACATAGAGATACATCCGGGAGAAGGCGATCACCGCCGCCAGAGCCAGCGCCGGCTTCCACAGGGGGCTCCCGGCGGTCTTCAGGGCAAAGACCGCCGCGAAGGACGCCGCCGTGTGGCCCGAGGGAAACGACGCGTCCCCAGGCGGGGCCGACAGCAGCTCCACCGCCGTGTTGACCATGAAGGGCCGGACACGGCCGATCAGGGGCTTCAAGAGCATGTTGCAGCTCACCAGATCCAGCGCCAGGCCGCAGGAGACGGCGGCGCCATAGCGGCGCTGGCCTTTCAGCAGCAGCAAGACCGCCTCCAGCACGATCCAAACCTCGCCGTGGTCCGCTAGACGGCTGATCAGGGGCAGCAGCACATCCAGGGGCCCACAGCGCAGATGGGCCTGTATCCAATCCAGTATCGCCAGTTCCATTGCCTGCATATCGCCGTCTCCTTTGAGAAATCTCATATGATTATATCATATGAGCGGCGGTTCGCAAACTTTCTTTTTCCGCTCAGGTTCCGCAGCAGGCCCCGATGGCGGCGGAGAGGAAGGACGCCGTTCCTTCGCCGAACCGGTCCAGATTCTTTTGAAAGCGCTTATCCGCCGCTTTGTACCAGCGGCAGCCGGAATCCGCCGCTGTTTCCGGACAGAGCAGGCCGATCTGGTCGTCATAAAGCGGGGTCCGCACACTCATCCCGGTCAGCTCTGCCATCTCGCTGACAGACAACCTCATATTCCTCACCTCACTTGGCAGCATCATCTATGACGCCGCGTCAGAGTCAAGAGGTTTTAAAAAAATTCGCCCGGCCAGGCCGGGCGAATTTTTTGCGCTTAGGAAATGGTGAAATCTGCCGACAAGCGGCACTCCGTGCGGTACAGGCTGTCGCTGTGGGGGGTGGCGCCCCGCTGGGTCTTCTGGGCGATACGGTACTCTCCCGCGGGCAGGATCACCAGCAGGCCGCCGCTCCAATACGTCTGCTCCCATGTCTTGCCGGTGCCGGGAGCCACCGTGGCCCCATTGGTCTGGGACGGCGTGTAGACATTCAGCAGATACCAGCCGCCGTTGGCCTTTTTGTACAGGCCGCTGCCCGTCTCGCAGTTCAGCCAGTCCGCGCTGCTGTTTTGGATGGTGAAGGCCGCCTTGTCCGTGGAGGCGGAATCCACCGTCAGCTTTGCGTCAGAGGCCCGGTTATAGCCGTCCCAGTCCGTCTCCAGCGCGGCGCCGCCGAGATAGATCGCCAGAACCGCCGTCTCACACTCCGCCCTGGACACCTTGTCCCCAGGGCCCAGCCGCGCGGCGCTGCCGGAGAACCACAGGTCCGTGGACACCGCCCATTTCACCTGCTGTTCCGCCCATGGGGGCACGGACGCCGCGTCCGTATACCCATCCAGAATATCCGCCGCCAGGACAGGCGGGATCAGGGTCTTCAAACTGGTCATGCTGGCGTAGCGGTACAGCATCACCGCCATCTGGGTCCGGGTGATGGCGGCATCCGCCCGGATGCTGCCGTCGCCATAGCCCTGGACCACGCCCAGGGAGACCGCCCAGGCCACCGGATCCGTCGTTCCCAGATATCCGTTCCGCGCTTTGTGGGCGTCGTACAGCTGCTGGATGAACTGGCCCCGGGTGACAGCGGGTTCTTTCTCAGCGGCGTATGCCGTTGCCCCCAGCAGGAGGCAGGCACACAGTGCCAGTGTCAGCAGGCGGGAAAGTTGTTTTCTCATAAGCCGCGTTCCTTTCTTCCATTGGTCTTATAGCATCCTGTTATGATTATACGTCTTTCCGGGAGAGATTGCAACGAAAAGCGGCGATTCCCGGCAGAATTACAGACGCATCCCCACGGTCCGCATGACCTCCTCCACCTGGCGGGCGGTGTCGTCCTCGCCCTCCCGGCTGGCCACGATCAGATCCGCGTATCTGGCGTACAGCGGCGTCCGCTGCCGGTAGATCTCCCGGATGGTCATGCCGGCGGGGGCGGCGATGCCCCGGTCCGTCAGGTCCTCCGGCA
Organism: uncultured Dysosmobacter sp.; assembly: GCA_947625655.1. GTDB lineage: Bacteria > Bacillota > Clostridia > Oscillospirales > Oscillospiraceae > Oscillibacter. The sequence goes on along the minus strand of CANQPD010000009.1, from coordinate 60,051 downwards.
TCCGCTCCGCGATTTGGGAGAGGGGTGTTTCCAGCCACACGGCAATGCCGTTTTCCTTCAAATGCGCCATGGCCTCATCGGAGAGCACCATGCTGCCCCCGGTGGCGATGACCGTGTCCTCACAGTCCAGCGTCAGGCCGATCCGGCCCTCCACGGCCAGAAACGCCTCCAGCCCCTCCGCGCGTAAAAGCTCCGGCAGAGACTTGCCGGCGGCCTCCACGATCAGGTCGTCCACATCCACAAAGGTATAGCGCAGACGCTCCGCCAGGGCCCTGCCCACCACGCTTTTGCCCGTGCCGGGCATGCCGATCAAAATGATGTTCTTCATAATTTCCGTCCAATCCAAACACGATTGCCGGATCCGGCTCCCCGGAACCCGCCCGGCATTGGGATCATTATAGCATCGGGCGGACATTTGTCCACAGTCAAATTACACGAAAATCTGTACTGCCCGGCGGCGGCGCCGATCCTCGTGGGGCTTGACAAGCCAGCTCCCAAAAGGCCGTCGCAAACTGTCAGATTTGCCAATTGCCGCGGGGCGGGAAATCTTATACAATAGGTATGACCTTTAATAGTAATACCTATTTTGCAATATGAGGTGAATGGAATGAGCAGTCAGCCGACCCAGTCCAAAACCATCCGCGCCCAGCTGCTGTCCGCCATGCGGGAGGGGGAATACGCCGCCTGCGAGCGGCTGCCCCGCGAAAGCGTTCTGGCGGAAAAGCTGGGGATCAGCCGCACCCAGCTGCGGGATATCCTGGCCTCTCTGGAGCGGGAGGGCTTCATCACCCGCCGCCACGGCGTGGGCACCATCATCAACCGCCATGTTCTCAACGCCCACACCCGCATGGACATCGAGGTGGAATTCCTGGATATGATCCGCCAGAGCGGGCACGCGGCGGAGGTGGCCTCCGTGCGGGTGTCCGAGGGCTGGGCGGACGCCAAGATCGCCGGCCAGCTCCAGATCCCGGAGGGAACGCCCGTCATCCGGGTATCCCGCCTCTGCACAGCCGACGGCAGGCCCGCCATCTACTGTGAGGATGTGATCGAAAAGGCCCTGGCCAAAGACAGCTACACCATCAAGGACCTGAAGCTGCCCATTTTCCACTTCCTGCAGCAGTTCTGCGGCGTCTATCCCTATCTGGATCTGACGGACCTGAAGCCCGTGACGGCGGACGCCGCCATGGCGGAGATCCTGCAGGTGCCCATGGGCTCCCCGCTGCTGTTTATGGACGAGGTGGACTATGACATCGACGGCAAGCCGGTGTTCTGCTCCGCGGAGTATTTCGTGGACGGCATCTTCCGCCACACTGTCATGCGCAAAAAGCTGTGAGCAAAGGAGAACACATCATGAAAAAAGTTGCAGTCATCATGGGCAGCGATTCCGACTGGCCTGTGGTCAAGGGCGCCTGCGCCCAGCTGGAGGCCTTCGGCATCCCCTATGAAGCCCATATTCTCAGCGCCCACCGCACCCCCGCCGCCGCGGCGGAATTCGCAAGGAACGCCCGGGCCGAAGGCTTCGGCGTGCTGATCTGCGCCGCCGGCATGGCGGCCCACCTGGCGGGAGCCTTTGCCGGGAATTCCACGCTGCCTGTCATCGGCATCCCCATGAAGGGCGGCGCCATGGACGGGCTGGACGCCCTGCTTGCCACCGTCCAGATGCCCAGCGGCATCCCGGTGGCCACCGTGGCCATCAACGGCGCCAAGAACGCCGCCGTGCTGGCGGCCCAGATCCTGGCCGTCGCCGACGACGCCCTGGCCGCCAGGCTGGACGCCCAGCGTGCGGATATGGCCGCGCAGATCGCCGAAAAAGAGGCGAAGCTCCAGGCGGAGCTGGCGCGGTGAAGCGCCGGCATTTCTCCGTCCGGAACCTTCCCGGCGGAAATACCATTGAATCGATCAGGAGAGTTTGACCATGGGTGGTTTTTTTGGAGCGATCTCCAAGCGGGATTGCGTACTGGACGTTTTCTTCGGTGTGGACTACCACTCCCACCTGGGCACCCGCCGGGGCGGCATGGCGGTCTATGACCCGGACGCCGGCTTCCAGCGGCAGATCCACAACATTGAAAACACGCCGTTCCGCACCAAATTTGAAAAGGATCTGGCGGATTTCCACGGCAGCAGCGCCATTGGCTGCATCTCTGACACGGACCCCCAGCCCCTGCTGGTGCGGTCCCACCTGGGGCTGTACGCCATCACCACCGTGGGCATCATCAACAACGCGGACAAGCTGGTAGAGACCTATTTCTCTGACCACGGACACCAGTTTATGGCGATGAGCTCCGGCAAGGTCAACGCCACGGAACTGACCGCCGCCCTCATCAACCAGAAGGATTCCCTGGTGGAGGGCATCCGCTATGCCCAGGAGATCATCGACGGCTCCGCCACCATTTTGCTGCTGACGCCGGAGGGCATCATCGCCGCCCGGGACAAGCTGGGCCGTCTGCCGGTGCTGGTGGGTAAAAACGGCGAGGGGCACTGCGTGTCCTTCGAGTCCTTCGCCTATCAGAAGCTGGGTTATCAGACAGCCTATGAGCTGGGGCCCCGGGAAATCGTAAAGATCACGGCGGAGGGCGTGGAGTCTCTCTCCCCCGCCGGGGACAAAATGCGCATCTGCGCCTTCCTCTGGACCTATTACGGCTATCCCAACTCCAACTACGAGGGCGTCAATGTGGAGGTCATGCGCTACCGCAACGGCGAGATCATGGCCCGGGACGAGGTGGCCCAGGGACGGCTGCCCAAGGTGGACTATGTGGCGGGCGTGCCGGACTCCGGGCTGCCCCACGCCATCGGCTTCGCCAACCGCAGCGGCAAGCCCTTCGCCCGGCCCTTTGTAAAATACACCCCCACCTGGCCCCGTTCCTTCATGCCCGCAAACCAAAACGTGCGGAACCAGGTGGCCAAGATGAAGCAGATCCCCGTGCCCGAGCTGATCGAGGGCAAGAAGCTGCTGTTTGTGGACGACTCCATCGTCCGGGGCACCCAGCTGCGGGAGACGGTGGAATTCCTGTACGAGAGCGGCGCGGAGGAGGTCCACATGCGCTCCGCCTGCCCGCCCATCATGTATGGCTGCAAGTACCTGAACTTCTCCCGCAGCAACTCCGACATGGAGCTGCTGGCCCGCCGCACCGTCCAGGACCTGGAGGGCGACGAAGGCCAGCGGCACCTGGATGAGTACGCCGACGCCAAGACCGAGCGGGGCCGGTGCCTGCTGAGCACCATCTGCAAGGAGCTGGGCTTCGACTCCCTGGGCTACCAGTCCCTGGACGGGCTGCTGGAGGCCATCGGCATCGACAGGGATAAGATCTGCACCTATTGCTGGAACGGCAAGGAGTAAATGTACAATGGACAATTGACAATGGGCAATGAAGGAATTTGCCTGCGGCAAATGAATTTTGATCGCCGCCGCAGGCGGCCTCCCTGTTCCCCCGTCATTGTCAATTGTCAATTATCAATTGTCAATTCAATACACAGGAGGATATCATCATGCAGAAGTTAGAGCAGGTTTACGAGGGCAAGGCCAAGAAGGTCTTCAAAACCGACGATCCCGAGCTGTACATCGTGGATTACAAGGACGACGCCACCGCTTTCAACGGCGCCAAGAAGGGCACCATCGTGGGCAAGGGCGTCATCAACAACCAGATGACCAACCGCCTGATGGTGAAAATGGAGAAGGCCGGCATCCCCACCCACTTCGTCAAGGAGCTGAGTGAGCGGGAGACCCTGGTAAAGAAGGTCTCCATCGTGCCCCTGGAGGTCATCATCCGCAACATCTCCGCCGGCCACTTCGCCTCCCGCTACGGCGTGGAGGAGGGCATCGTGTTCGACCAGCCCACCATCGAGTTCTCCTACAAGTGCGACGAGCTGGACGACCCCCTGCTGAACGCCTATCACGCCATCGCCCTGAAGCTGGCCACCCCCGAGGAGATCGAGCTCATCAAGAAGTACTCCTTCGCCGTCAACGACGTGCTGAAGGCCTTCTGGAGCGAGTGCGGCGTGACCCTGGTGGACTTCAAGCTGGAATTCGGCAAGCTGTCCGACGGCACCATCGTCCTGGCCGACGAGATCAGCCCCGACACCTGCCGCCTGTGGGATTCGCAGACCCACGAAAAGCTGGACAAGGACCGTTTCCGCCGGGACATGGGCGGCGTGGAGGACGCCTATGCCGAGATCATGAAGCGTCTCCTGGATCACGATGCTGAATAAATATGAGTCCCGGCCGGGCCGTCTCAAGGGAGAGACGCCCCCCGCCGGTTTTCCGGAGCGCCACATTCACGAGGAATGCGGCGTCTTCGGCGTCTATTCCCCCGCCGCGGCCGATGTGGCCTCCCTGGCCTATTACGCCCTTTACGCCCTGCAGCACCGGGGCCAGGAGAGCGCCGGCATCGTGGTGAATGACGACGGCCTGTTCACCTCCTACCGGGACGTGGGTCTGGTCAGCGAGGTGTTCCCCGCCCAGCGGCTGGCATCCCTCGGCACCGGCAACATCGCCGTGGGCCATGTGCGCTACGGCACCACCGGCTCCGACAACAAGCGGAACGTCCAGCCCATCGTGGTGAACCACTACAAGGGCCGGATGGCCCTGGCCCACAACGGCAACCTGACCAACTCCCTGGAGCTGCGAAGCGAGCTGGAGAGCAGGGGCTCCATCTTCCAGACCACCACGGACTCCGAGGTCATCGCCTACATCATCGTCCAGGAGCGGCTGCGGACCCCCTCTATCGAGGCCGCCGTCTCCGCCGCCATGGACCGCATCGTGGGGGCCTACTCCCTGGTCATCTCCTCCCCCAGCAAGCTCATTGCCGCCCGGGACCCCAACGGCTTCCGGCCCCTGTGCATGGGAAGGCTGAAGGACGGGTCCGTGGTGTTCGCCTCTGAGTCCTGCGCCCTGGACGCCATCGGCGCCCGGTTTGAGCGGGACGTACTGCCCGGAGAGATCGTGGTGGTGGACAAAAACGGCGTGAAATCCGACACCAGCCACTGCGGCAAGGCCCCCAAAAAGCTGTGCGTCTTCGAGTTCATCTACTTCGCCCGGCCGGACTCCGTCATTGACGGCAGCAGCGTCCACATCGCCCGCCAGCGGGCCGGCGCCTTCCTGGCGCTGGAACACCCCGTCCAGGCGGACATCGTCATCGGCGTGCCGGACTCCGGCCTGGACGCCGCCCTGGGCTATGCCCGGCAGTCCGGCATCCCCTACGGCATGGGCTTTATCAAGAACAAGTACATCGGCCGCACCTTCATCTCCCCCACTCAGGCCATGCGGGAAAACGAGGTCAACATCAAGCTGAACCCCATCCGCTCGGTGGTGGAGGGCAAGCGGGTGGTGCTGATCGACGACTCCATCGTCCGGGGCACCACCTGCCGCCGGACCATCGACCTGCTGCGCAAGGCCGGGGCCAGGGAGATCCACATGCGGGTCAGCGCCCCGCCCTTTGTGGCGGCCTGCTACTACGGCACCGACATCGACGACCCCAACAAGCTCATCGCCAACCACCATACCGTGGAGGAGATCGCCAAAATCATCGGCGTGGACTCCCTGGGCTATCTCAGCCTGAACGACGTGGTGAAGCTGGCGGACAACACCCCGGGCGGCTTCTGCACCGCCTGCTTCGGCGGCGGCTATCCCACCGCCATCCCCAAGGACGGCGGCAAGGACCGCTTTGAATGCAAGATCAGTGAAAGGACGAAAGAGCAGCATGCGTAGTTTTTCTGACAGCTATCGGGAGGCCGGCGTCAACATTGAGGCCGGCTACGAGGGCGTGCGGCTGATGAAGGAGCACGTCGCCCGCACAGAGATCGCCGGCGTGGTGTCCGACATCGGCGGTTTTGGCGGCCTGTTTGCCCCCGATCTGGCCGGTATGAAGGAGCCGGTGCTGGTCTCCGGCACCGACGGCGTTGGCACCAAGATCCGCATTGCCCAGCTGCTGGGCAAGCACGACACCGTGGGCATCGACTGCGTGGCCATGTGTGTCAACGACATTATCTGCTGCGGCGCAAAGCCCCTGTTTTTCCTGGATTACATCGCCATCGGCAAAAACGACCCCGTCAAGGTGGCCACTCTGGTCTCCGGCGTGGCGGAAGGCTGCGTCCAGGCGGGCTGCGCCCTCATCGGCGGCGAGACCGCCGAGCATCCCGGCGTCATGTCCGCCGACGACTACGACCTGGCGGGCTTCTCCGTCGGCATCGTGGACAAGCCCAAGGTCATCGACCACAGCGCCATGCGGGCCGGGGACGTCATCCTGGCCCTGCCCTCCAGCGGCATCCACTCCAACGGCTATTCCCTGGTGCGCAAGGTCTTCAACGTGGAGCACGCCAATCTGACCCTCCACTGCCCCGAGCTGGGCCGCACCCTGGGCGAGGCCCTGCTGGAACCCACCGTCATCTATGTCAAGCCCGTCCTGCGCTGCATGGAGGCTGTCACCGTCAAGGGCGTCAGCCACATCACCGGCGGCGGCTTCTTTGAAAATATCCCCCGCTGCCTGCCGGACGGCCTGACCGCAAAAATCGAAAAGGCGGCCCTCAAGACCCCGCCTATCTTCTCCATGCTCCAGCGCATGGGCGGCATCCCCGAGCACGACATGTTCAACACCTACAACATGGGCGTGGGCATGACCGTCATTGTGTCCAAGGAGGACGCCGACAGGGCCCTGGCCGCTCTGAAGGCCGAGGGCTGTGACGCCTATGTCATCGGCGAGATCGTGGAAGGCGACGAGCGGGTGACGCTATGCTGAAAAAAGCCCGGATCGCCGTGTTCGTCTCCGGCGGCGGCACCAACCTGGAGGCCCTGCTGAACGCCCAGGAGCGCGGCGCCATCCCCCACGGAGAGATCGTGCTGGTCATCGCCAGCAACGAGAGCGCCTACGCCCTGACCCGGGCCGCCAACCATGGCGTGCCCGGCGTCGCCATCCCCAGAAAACAGCTGAGCCAGGAGGGCTTTGAGGCCAACATCGCCGTAAAGCTGGCGGAATTCCAGGTGGATGTCATCGTCCTGGCAGGCTTCCTGTCCATCCTGTCTGCGCACTTTGTGAAACAGTGGCCGGAGCGCATCCTCAACGTCCATCCGTCCCTGATCCCCTCCTTCTGCGGCAAGGGGATGTACGGCCTGAAGGTCCACGAGGCCGCTCTGGCCCGGGGCGTGAAGGTCACCGGCGCCACCGTCCACCTGGTGAACGAGATCCCCGACGGCGGCCGCATTTTGCTGCAAAAGGCGGTGGAGATCCTGCCAAGCGACACGGCGGAGACGCTCCAGCGCCGGGTGATGGAGCAGGCGGAATGGATCCTCCTGCCCCAGGCCGCGGAGATGTTATGTAAACAAATCGCGGAGGGATGACCGTATGACGCAAGCCGAACAGGCCGCCTTTGTGCGGCATTGCTACGAAACACAGTATCGCACGCTGGAACAGGCCGGTTCGAAGGAGGGTATGGTGCGCCCCACGGTGCCTGCTGTACCCGCGGATATGCGGACCGGCCTTGCGGACGAGCGGGGCTGGCCCCAGTGGAAGCTGATCCCCTCCCCCGTCACCGCCGAAGAGCTGGACGCGCTGGAACGGGAATTCGGCCTCCGGTTTCCCTCTCTGCTGCGCACGGCCCTGTCCACCTGCTGCCACTTCTTCGGAAACGGCTATTTTACCCAGCGGAGCGACCGGCCGCTGGAGGATTTTGCCGGCACCATGCGGGACCCCGTCCTGTTCCAGGCCGGGCTTCTCCCCTTCGCCTGGTGGAGCGGCGAGAGCGGGGGCTCTTTCCTCCGCTGCATCGACCTTGCCAACATGCCGGAGGAGGACCGCTGCCCGGTGGTCCAGATCGATGACATGAAATTTTTTGACCTGTCCCAGTCGGGTGCGCCCATCAGCCGGGAGGATCTGCTTCCCCCGTTGGAGCCGGTGGCGTACAATTTCAAAGACTATATGGAGCAGCTTTTCCTGCTCCCGGAAAAGGAGTGCTGAACCTTGAACGAACTGGAACTGAAATACGGCTGCAACCCCAATCAAAAGCCCTCCCGCATCTTCATGCGGGACGGCGGCGACCTGCCCATCACCGTGCTGAACGGCAAGCCGGGGTACATCAACTTCCTGGACGCCTTCAACTCCTGGCAGCTGGTGCGGGAGCTGAAGGCCGCCACCGGCCTGCCCTCCGCCGCCAGCTTCAAGCACGTCTCCCCCGCTGGCGCCGCCGTGGGCCTGCCCCTCAGCGATGTGGATAAGAAGATCTACTTTGTGGAGGACGGCGCGGAGCTCTCCCCCATCGCCTGCGCCTACATCCGGGCCCGGGGCGCCGACCGGCTGTGCTCCTACGGCGACTGGGCGGCCCTTTCCGATGTGTGCGACGCCGCCACCGCCAATTACCTGAAGGCCGAGGTGTCCGACGGCGTCATCGCCCCCGGCTACACCGACGAGGCCCTGGAGATCCTGAAAACCAAGAAAAAGGGCGGCTACAACGTGGTGAGAATCGACCCGGACTATGTCCCCGCCCCCCAGGAGTATAAGGACGTGTTCGGCGTCACCTTCCAGCAGGGCCGGAACAATTTTAAAATTGATGAGGAACTGCTGAGCAACATCGTCACGGAGAACAAGGATCTGCCCGAGGCCGCCAAGATCGACATGATCGTGGCCCTCATCACCCTGAAATACACCCAGTCCAACTCCGTCTGCTATGTGAAGGACGGCCAGGCCATCGGCGTGGGCGCGGGCCAGCAGAGCCGCATCCACTGCACCCGCCTGGCGGGCCAGAAGGCGGACAACTGGTATCTGCGGCAGCATCCCAAGGTTCTGGGCCTGCAGTTTGTGGACAACATCCGCCGCCCCGACCGGGACAACGCCATCGACATCTATACCTCCGACGAGTACGAGGACATCCTGGCCGAGGGCGTGTGGCAGAACACCTTCAAGGTACGCCCCGAGGTGCTGACGGCGGAGGAGAAAAAGGCCTGGATCGCCACCCAGTCCGGTGTCACCGTGGGCTCCGACGCCTTCTTCCCCTTCGGCGACAACGTGGAGCGGGCCAGAAAGAGCGGCGTGCAGTACATCGCAGAACCCGGCGGCTCCATCCGGGACGACCATGTGATCGCCACGGCCAACAAGTACGGCATCACTATGTGCTTCACGGGCATGAGATTGTTCCACCACTAAACAGATAAAAGTGAAAAGATAAGAGATAACAGATAGGGGGAGCGGGGATGTCGGCCAACAGTATTGCCAGAGAAAAAAGTATGGCTTTTGCTATTCGAATCGTCTGGCTTTGTCAACACCTCTGCTCTGAGCGCAAGGAATTCGTTTTATCCAAGCAAATTCTGCGCAGTGGGACCAGTATTGGCGCAAATATCACGGAAGCGGTTTATGGCAGCAGCCGGAAAGATTTCGCAGCAAAGCTGCGCATCGCTCTGAAGGAATGCGCAGAGACCCTGTATTGGCTGGAACTGCTGCACGCCTGTGATTACCTTCCCGACAATTTATACGAGTCGCTTTTGGGGGATTGTGAAGAACTCCGGCGTATTCTGGTCGCTTCCATCAAATCCTGCGGCTAAAATATCTTTTATCTTTTATCCCTTATCTCTTATCTCACCAGAAAGGCTGTGACAAGATGAAACTTCTCGTCGTTGGCGGCGGCGGCCGCGAACACGCTATCATTCAAAAATTAAAGGAAAATCCCGCGGTGGAGACGGTCTACGCCCTCCCCGGCAACGGCGGCATCGCCCAGGACGCCGTCTGCGTCCCCGAGATCGGCGCCAAGGATATCCCCGCCATTGTGGACTTCGCCAGGTCCCACGCCATCGACTTTGCCGTGGTGGCGCCGGACGACCCCCTGGCCCTGGGCTGCGTGGATAAGCTCCACGAGGCGGGCATCCCCTGCTTTGGACCAATCGCCAAGGCCGCCCGCATCGAGGCCAGCAAGGTCTTTTCCAAAAACCTGATGAAAAAATACGGCATCCCCACCGCCGGCTATGAGGTCTTCGATGACCCCAAGGCGGCGCTGGAATACCTGAAAACCGCCTCCTTCCCCATTGTCATCAAGGCCGATGGCCTGGCCCTGGGCAAGGGCGTGCTGATCCCCCAGGATCTGGACGAGGCCGAGGCTGCCGTCAAGACCATCATGGAGGACAGGGCTTTCGGCGACTCCGGCAATGAGATCGTCATTGAGGAATTCCTCACCGGCCCGGAGGTCAGCGTGCTGGCCTTTACCGACGGCACCGCCATCGCGCCCATGGTGTCCTCCATGGACCACAAGCGGGCCGGGGACAACGACACCGGATTGAACACCGGCGGCATGGGCACCGTGGCCCCCAACCCCTATTACACCGCCGAGGTGGCGCGGGTCTGCATGGACACCATCTTCCTGCCGACGCTTGCCGCCATGCGGGCGGAGGGCTGCCCCTTCAAGGGCTGCCTGTACTTCGGCCTCATGATCACCCCCGACGGCCCCAAGGTCATCGAGTACAACTGCCGCTTCGGCGACCCGGAGACCCAGGTGGTGCTGCCCCTGCTGAAGACCGACCTGCTGACCATCATGCAGGCCGTGGAGAATGAGACCCTGGGCGAACTGGAAGTCGAATGGCACGACGGCGCCGCCGCCTGCGTCATCCTGGCTTCCGGCGGCTACCCCAGCCACTATGAAAAGGGGAAGGTCATGACCTTCCCCGAGGGCCTGCCCGCCAATGTCACCCTCTACCACGCCGGGGACAAGCTGGACGGCGAGGGCCGCCTCGTCACCAGCGGCGGCCGGGTGCTGGGCGTCACCGCCACGGCCCCCACGCTGAAGGAGGCCCTGGCGGACGCCTACGCCGCGGCGGAGACCGTGGATTTTGAAGGCAAATACCTGCGCCATGACATCGGCCGCCGCGCGCTGGCCGCTATGGAGGGACAGTAAATGGTAAGACGCATCTATGTAGAGAAAAAGCCCGCCCTGCGGCAGGAGGCCGCCGCGCTGCTGAACGAGCTGCGCTCCCTGCTGGGCATCTCCTCCCTGACAGGGCTGCGGCTCATCAACCGCTATGACGTGGAGGGCCTGGACGAGGCCACCTTCCACCGGGCCGTGCAGACCGTGTTCTCCGAGCCCCAGGTGGACGACGCCACCGCCGCCCTGCCCGCCGGGGACTATACCGCTTTCGCCGTGGAGTACCTGCCCGGCCAGTTCGACCAGCGGGCGGACTCCGCCAGCCAGTGCATCCAGCTGATGACCCAGGGAGACCGCCCCGCCGTCCGCACCGCCAGGGTCTATCTCCTCTCCGGCGAGCTGATCCCCGCCGACGTGGATAAGATCAAGCACTACGTCATCAACCCCGTGGAGGCCCGGGAGGCGGGACTGGAAACGGTGGAGACCCTGCAAATGGAGTACGACATCCCCACCACCGTGGAGACCATCACCGGCTTCACCGCCCTGGATGAGGCGGGTCTGGCCGCCCTGCTGGACAAGCTGGGCCTGGCCATGGACCTGGACGATCTGAAGTTCCTCCAGGCCCACTTCCGGGACGACGAGGGCCGGGACCCCACCATCACGGAGGTCCGGGTGGTGGACACCTACTGGTCCGACCACTGCCGCCACACCACCTTCTCCACCCACATCGACGCCGTGGAGATCCTGGACGAAGCCACCAAAGCCGCCTATGCGCGGTATCTGGCCGCCCGGGAGGAGGTCTACGGTCCCGAGAAGGCAACCGTCCGGCCCCAGACCCTGATGGATATCGGCACCATCGGCGCGAAGGTGCTGAAAAAGCGGGGCCTGCTCCGGAACCTGGATCAGAGCGAGGAGATCAACGCCTGCTCCATCCACGTCGCCGCCACGGTGGACGGCGAGGAGCAGGACTGGCTGCTGATGTTCAAGAACGAGACCCACAACCACCCCACGGAGATCGAGCCCTTCGGCGGCGCGGCCACCTGCATCGGCGGCTGCATCCGGGACCCCCTGTCCGGCCGGGCCTATGTCTACCAGGCCATGCGGGTCACCGGCTGCGGCGACCCCCGTACCCCGGTGGGCGAGACCATCCCCGGCAAGCTGCCCCAGCGGAAGCTGGCCCAGACGGCAGCCGCTGGCTACTCCTCCTACGGCAACCAGATCGGCCTTGCCACCGGCATCGTCTCTGAGATCTACCACCCCGGCTACATCGCCAAGCACCTGGAGGTCGGCGCCGTGGTCGGCGCAGCTCCCGCGGAGAACGTGGTCCGGGAGCGCCCTGCCCCCGGCGACGTGGTGATCCTGCTGGGCGGCCGCACCGGCCGGGACGGTATCGGCGGCGCCACCGGCTCCTCCAAGAGCCACAACCGCAAGTCCCTGACCACCATGGCCTCCGAGGTCCAAAAGGGCAACGCCCCCGAGGAGCGGAAGATCCAGCGGCTGTTCCGGGACGGCAGCGTCACCAAGCTCATCAAGCGCTGCAATGACTTCGGCGCGGGCGGCGTGTCCGTCGCCATCGGCGAGCTGGCGGCGGGTCTGGAGATCAATCTGGACGCCGTACGGAAAAAATACGAGGGTCTGGACGGCACGGAGCTGGCCATCTCCGAGTCCCAGGAGCGCATGGCCGTGGTGGTCGCTCCCGAAAACGCCGCCGCCTTCATCGCCGCCGCTGAGAAAGAGAACCTGGAGGCCTATCAGGTGGCCGTGGTCACCGAGAGCCCCCGCATGGTCATGAAGTGGAACGGCAGCACCATCGTGGACCTGAGCCGCGCCTTCCTGGACACCAACGGCGCGGACAAGCACACCACCGTCAGCGTGGCCGCCAAGGACCGCGCCTGGGATCAGGACCGGTTCGGAAGCCTGCGGGCCATGGCCTCCAGCCTGCAGTGCGCCTCCCGCCGGGGACTTGGCGAGCGGTTCGACGCCACCATCGGCGCGGGCTCCGTGCTGATGCCCTTCGGCGGCAGGACGCAGCGCACCCCGGCCCAGGCCATGGCGGCCCTGCTGCCGGTGCTGCCGGGCCAGGAGACGGAGGACTGCTCCGTCATGGCCTGGGGCTTTGAGCCGGAGGTTATGTCTGCCGACCCCTACACTGGCGCCTATCAGGCCGTCGTCACCTCCATTGCCAAGCTGGTGGCCGCGGGCTGCGACTATCACGACGCCTATCTGACCTTCCAGGAGTATTTTGAAAAGCTGCGGGAGGACCCTGCCCGCTGGGGCAAGCCCTTCTCTGCCCTGCTGGGCGCCCTAGACGCCCAGTTGAATCTGGGTGTGGCCGCTATCGGCGGCAAGGACTCCATGTCCGGCTCCTTCCTGGACATGGACGTGCCCCCCACCCTGATCTCCTTCGCCATCGCCCCCACCAAGGCCGGCAATGTGCTGTCTCCGGAATTCAAGGAGGCGGGCCATCCCGTGTATCTGTTCGCGCCGGAGAACGATTCGGCTGAAGCGCAGAAAGCCGCCTGGGACGCGTTCTCCGCGCTCCACAAGGCCGGCAAGGTCAAGGCCGCCTGGGCCGTGGAGCGGTGCGTGGCGGAGGGCATCGTGAACATGTCCTTCGGCAATCGGATCGGCTTCACCGCCGAAAAGGAGGAGGCCGACGGCTTCTGGGACAGCTACTCCCTGTGGCCCGGCGCTATCCTGGCGGAACTGACCGAGGATGTGGACAGCCCCTATGCCGCCCGCTTCGGCATCACCACGGCAGAGCCGGTGGTAGCTCTCAGCGGCGACGCCGCCTCCATCGACGAGCTGCTGGCCCTGAACGAGGGCGTGCTGGAGGATATCTACCCCAACCGCACCGCCCCGGCCCCTGAGGCCGTCCCCGTGCTGGAGGCCCCCGCCGTCACCCGCGCCGCCCCCAAGATCGGCGCGGCGAAGCCCAAAATCCTGATCCCCGTGTTCCCCGGCAGCAACTGCGAATACGACAGCGCCCGGGCCGCCCTTCGCGCCGGGCTGGAGCCGGAGATCCTGGTGCTGAACAACCAGTCCGCCCAGGGCGTGGCCGACTCCGTGGAGCGCTTCGCCAGGGCCGCCCAGGACAGCCAGATCGTCTTCATCCCCGGCGGCTTCTCCGGCGGCGACGAGCCCGACGGCTCCGGCAAGTTCATCACCGCCTTCTTCCGCAACCCGGCGGTGAAGGACGCCACTCACGACCTGCTGAAAAACCGGGACGGATTGATGCTGGGCATCTGCAACGGCTTCCAGGCCCTCATCAAGCTGGGCCTGGTGCCCTACGGCGAGATCATCGACACCGACGACGCCTGCCCCACTCTGAGCTATAACGTCATCGGCCGCCACCAGTCCAAGATCGTCCGCACCCGCATCGCCTCCAACCGCTCCCCCTGGCTGTCCAGGGTCCAGGTGGGCGACATCGTGAATGTGCCCATCTCCCACGGCGAGGGCCGGTTCCTGTGCAATTCCGAGCTGCTGGCGAAGCTGGCGGAAAACGGCCAGATCGCCACCCAGTATGTGGACCTCAGCGGCGTGCCCACCATGGATGTGGACTTCAACCCCAACGGCTCCGTCTGGGCGGTGGAGGGTATCCTCTCCCCCGACGGCCGTGTCCTGGGCAAGATGGGCCACAGCGAGCGCACCGGCCCGGGCCTGTACCGGAACGTCCCCGGCAGCTACGACCTGCATCTGTTCGAGTCTGCCAAGGAATATTTCAGCATCTGATTTGCTTTTTTACACATTTGTGGTATCCTAGGAAAAATACTTTGAAATGAGGTGGCCGCATGGCATATTTTTTCAGTGAACCCTCTCATACCTTCAGCGAGTACCTGCTGGTACCCGGCTACACCGATGAAAACTGCATCCCCGCCAACGTCTCCCTGAAAACCCCGGTGGTGAAATACCGGCGGGGCGAGGAATGCCCCCTGACCATGAACGTCCCCATGGTCTCCGCCGTCATGCAGTCCGTCTCCGGCGAGAAGATGGGCATCGGCCTGGCCAAAGAGGGCGGCATCGCCTTCATCTACGTCTCCCAGCCCATCGACCAGCAGGCCGAGATGGTCCGCAAGGTCAAGAACTACAAGGCAGGCTTCGTGTTCAGCGACTCCAACCTGCGTCTGGGCGACACCCTGGCGGACGTGCTGGCGCTGAAGGAGCGCACCGGCCACTCCACCATGGCCGTCACCGAGGACGGCACCGGCACCGGCAAACTGCTGGGGCTGGTGACCAGCCGGGACTACCGCGTCAGCCGCATGGACCCCTCCACCCCCGTCACGGCGTTCATGACGCCTATTGAAAAGGTGATCTACGCCCCTGAGGGCACCAGCCTGAAAGAGGCCAACGACATCATCTGGGACCGCAAGCTCAACGCCCTGCCCATCGTCTCCAAGGACGGGCATCTGGTGAGCTTCGTGTTCCGCAAGGACTATGACTCCCACAAGGGCAACCCCCTGGAACTGCTGGACAGCCAGAAGCGCTATGTGGTGGGTGCGGGCATCAACACCCGGGACTACGCCGAGCGGGTCCCCGCCCTGGTGGAGGCCGGCGCGGACGTGCTGGTAATGGACTCCTCCGAGGGCTACTCCGTCTGGCAGAAACGCTGCCTGGAGTGGATCCGGGAGCGCTACGGCGACGCCGTGAAGGTGGGCGCCGGCAACGTGGTGGACGGCGAGGGCTTCCGCTTCCTGGCGGACGCCGGGGCCGACTTTGTGAAGATCGGCATCGGCGGCGGCTCCATCTGCATCACCCGGGAGACCAAGGGCATCGGCCGGGGCCAGGCCACCTCCGTCATCGACGTGGCGGCGGAGCGGGACAAGTACTTTGAGGAGACCGGCGTGTATGTCCCCATCTGCGCCGACGGCGGCATCGTCCAGGACTATCACATCACCCTGGCTCTGGCCATGGGCGCGGACTTCTGCATGCTGGGCCGCTATTTCTCCCGGTTTGACGAAAGCCCCTCCGCCAAGGTGCTGATCGGCGGCAGCTATATGAAGGAGTACTGGGGCGAGGGCAGCGCCCGTGCCCGGAACTGGCAGCGCTACGACCTGGGCGGCGCCGGGAAGCTCTCCTTTGAGGAGGGCGTGGACTCCTATGTGCCCTATGCCGGCGCCCTGGCCGACGGCATGGCCACCACCCTGGCCAAGGTGCGCTCCACCATGTGCAACTGCGGCGCGCTGACCATCCCCGAGCTGCGGGAGAAGGCCAAGCTGACCCTGGTATCCGCCGTCTCCATCGTAGAGGGCGGCGCACACGACGTGCTGCTGAAAGACACCACCGGCAGCGGCAATCAGCGGAGCTGATCACTAAGCAGCCTCCACGCCGCCCTTCCCGCGCCAAGTGGCGCGTCCAAGCGTTTTGCGGAGCAAAACCTTGAAATGGGCGGGCTCCGCCCGACCATTTGAGTCCTATGCGGGGTCCCCGCGGGACCTGTCCCGCGGGGTGCGGCGGCGCCCACGACGTGCTGCTGAAAGACACCACCGGCAGCGGCAATCAGCGGAGCTGACCGCCGCCCAAGGGCTGGTGTCCAAATAGGCTTTGTCAAAAGACGCCTGCCGCGGCAGGCGTCTTTTGTCACCTTTTTATTTTCCAAAAGGGCTTGTATTTTTTATGTGAAGTCTTATAATAAAGGCATTACTTAATCGTTTACTCGCAAATAGGAGCTACCAAGTCATGCATAGAAAGCCTCGTATCTTAGTCGTCGGCAGTTTTGTCATGGATGTGATCGCCGCCACGGAGCAAGTTCCCCAGTCGTCCCAGACCGTATACGGAAAATCCTTTCACATGGCCCCGGGCGGCAAGGGCGCCAATCAGGCGCTGCAGTGCGCCCGCCTGGGCGCCGACGTCACCATGATGGGCTGTGTGGGCGATGATCTCTTTGGAGAAAAGCTGTTGGAGATCCCCCGCGCCGCCGGTGTGGACGTAAGCCATGTGCTGGTGCGGCCCGGGGTCTCCTCCGGCGTGGGCCATGTGACTTTGGAGGTGACGGAGCACACCGCCCAGAACCGGATCGTGGTCATCCCCGGTGCCAACCAGACCCTGACGGTGGAGGAGGCCGCCTGGATCCGGGACGAGATCGCCGCATACGACATGGTGCTGCTTCAGCTGGAGGTGCCGCTGGCGGTCAACCGCGCGGTGGCCCGGTGGGCCAGGGAAGCCGGCGTCCCCGTCATGCTGAATCCCGCCCCCGCCACGGACCTGGACGACGAGCTTCTGCGCCTGGTCACATACCTGACCCCCAACGAGCAGGAGGCCTCCGCGGAGACCGGCCTGCCCCTTGGCGCCGACGAAAACGGCCCTCTGCGGGCGGATCTGCAAAAAATCGCCGCCGCCCTGTGGGACAAGGGCGTGGAAAACGTCATCATCACCCTGGGCGGCAGCGGCTCCGCCGTGGTGGGGGCTGATTCCATCCGCTATGTCCCCTGCGTCCATATGGACCATGTGGCGGACCCCACCGCCGCGGGCGACTCCTTTGTGGGCGCCCTGTCTGTGGGACTGACCGTGGGCCTCTCCCAGGAGGCGGCGCTGTCCTTCGCCAGCCACACCGCCGCCATCACGGTGTCCCGGATGGGGGCCATGCCCTCCCTGCCCACGCTGGACGAGGTCATCCATTTGATGCGTGATCGGAACGGTCAGGGGTTCGATCTGTCCGCCCTGGATGTGCTGAAATAAGGCCTTTACGGCGCCGGGATTTCTCCCGGCGCCGTTTTTGTCAGAAATCCGTAAGGATTTTGTCCAGCTCCTTGTCAGAAATCCGCGCGATGCCGCCTTTCGACAAGGAGGTTTTTCGGATGAATTACAGGCCGCTCCAAATCTTTGCCGTATGCTGTACGTCTTTCCGCTGTGCGGGCCGCCGGCCGGGAGACGGCGTCAGACCGGGCACCCTCAGTGAACAAAGGGCAGCTATCCGGGCATGCTGGCAGCATTGGCATACAACGGGGAAAAGGAAAACACCGGCCCCGGCTTCCAGCGGCTCATGTACGCTTTTTATCCCGCCCGTTTCGCGGCGCTGGCCCTGATCGGCTTCCTGCCGCCGCTGTGACAGCACGGTTTTGGGCCCTAAAATGGCCGCCATTTATGGCGCCTGTGTTCCGGCCGCGGCTGAATGGATATCACGGATCGCGGAAGTATGCCGCCTGCCCCCAGGGGGTCCGGACGTGATCGCTGGTGAGCAGCCACAGCACAGGTATGCCCAGGGACGCCTCATACTCCGGAAAATCTCCTTTGCCGTCTGTCATGACGACGATTTCGGAGGGGGCATCCTCCGCCATCTTTTCCTGAACATACCGGAAGATACACCGGAAGTCTGTCCCGCCTCCGCCGTATGGCGCCAGCCGCAGCAGGTCCTCCACGCCGGATATGGGGATCACGCGGCGCACCTGCGAGTCAAAAAAGCCCACGGAGCCGCTCAGCATCCCGTCGAACTGCTCGATCGCGGCACAGATCTCGGCGGCAGCTATCCCCACTTCCCTGTCGCTCAGAGAGGCGGAGATATCCACCATGAACAAGACGCTGCGTCTGGGAATTTCAGACGCGTTGTAGTCCGGCAGGAAGAAGTCCGGATCCTGCAGCCGGCGGTCAGGCGGGGTAAAGCTATAGTCCTTCGTTTCATCCATGATAAAGTGGTTCAGCAAAGAGCGCCAATCGTGGGCGGCAATACGGGGCCGGCGCAGATCACGCTCCCAAAGGCCGCCGTCGCCGTAGGTCTCCGCGTCCCGGTCCCTGGCCCCCCGGATCTCCCGGATCGTCTCCCTCAGGTCCGCGCCCGGCCGGGTCCTGTACGCAAAGACGCGGTCATCCAGCACTTCATCCTCCAGGCGCTTCTCATCTCCCGGGCCGCGTATTTCCGGCATGATCTGTCTGTGGAGCTTCCCGCGTTCCCGCTCTATGATCCCGCGCACGCGCTCCGACAGGATCAGATCGTCCGGGTCAGGGTCATCCGGGCCGAGGATCAGAACGCCGTCCGCGGCGCGGGCAAGGGGGCGGTCCCACCACTCATCTGAGTCCAGCAGGAGATTGCGGCGCTGCGGCTCACGCAAAGCGGAGGGGTCCAGCGGAGTCATCCGAAACGCCTCATAAGGTGTCAGCGCGCAGCCCTCCACCTTCGGGTAAAAAGTCTCATGGCGGATCTCGCCGATCCCCGGGAGCTTTTCCTCCGTGAAGCCGTACCGGATGAGCGAGGAGTTGGCAACGATATTGCAGGCGAAGTGGAACCGGTCGCCTTTGTAGAACTGCGGGCGTGAGAGATGCCCCAGCCGGATATGCATGAGCTGGTGGCAGAGGGCGAAGTCCAGGCTTCTGCCGCCCAGCTTTTCCAGCCAGTCCGCGTCAAAGTAGACGCAGCTTCCGTTCGTCGATATCCGGCGCACATCCACATCGGCGACAAACAGCATCTCCACAAGGGGCGCCGCCAATTCCGGCTCCCGCGTCAAAAGCCGGTACCGGGCCTCCTGAAGTTTTCGCCTGAGCTTTTTGATCCTCCTGTCCGTCATTTCAGGCCCGCCTTGACCGCGTCCAAATAGATCGCGTTTTCAGAGAGAATGGGGCGAAGCTCCGGGATAAGCCGATAATCGTGGAGGATCTTGGCGCGGAAGGTCCATGGGAGGTCGACGGAGAACGCAATGGAGCGGTCGATCCCCTCCTTTTCCGGGTGCTGACGCGCGTAAGCGACCATCTCGGCTCTCAGGACTTCCTGCATTTCCGGAGAAGTTTCCGTATCCGCCTTTCTTCCGGAGAAAATGTCTTCGACCGGGGGAAGACACGAAAAAAGCGTGCACCATTTTGCGAAATTGTATGTCACAGCGGCGCCGATGCAGCCGGATACCAGCGGCTGGACCGCGTCCAGGTTTTCCGAGACATGGGTGAGGATGCTGCTGACCATTTCCCAGGAGCGGGGCGTTGGAAACGCAAGGGAGGACTCCGAGATATCAGCGCGCAGGAGGGCCGTCGGGTTATACGCGAGGAAACTGGTGACGAAGCGGTGAATCCCCGTTTTCACGGCCCAGTCATGCCAGGAGTCCGGGTCGCCCTTCACAGTAATGTGCAGAAGGCGGTTGGCCAGCGCTCGCGGCATATGATAAGCAACGGACTTGTCGGTGACACGGTTGCCGGCGGCAATGATGATGCAGTTTTCAGGCAGCCTGTGCTCGCCGATGACGCGGTCCAGCGTGATCTGATAGGCGGCGGCCTGCACGGACTGCGGCGCGGCGGTGATCTCGTCCAGAAAGAGAATGTTGATCACATCCCCGCCCGCATCCATCTGGAAGATCTGCGGTTTCAGCCACACCGCCAGCGTCCTGTCCGCGTTGGCCGTCGGGATGCCCCTGAGATCGACCGGGTTGAACAGCAAAAGGCGCACATCTGTGATGGCGACCTTTTTCCCGGTCTCCGCCCGGATATGCTCCGCTATTTCTCGCACGCCCTGGGATTTGCCGATCCCAGGAGGCCCCCACAGCATCACGGAGGGAAAGTTTTTCAGCGGAGTGCCATTTTTGATGAGCTTGATATAGACCCGGGACAACAGGCTCACAGTCTGATTCACGTTTAATAATACCAAATTGGTCTCTTGATCGGTCATTTTGCATACAGCCTTTCTGAAGAATGGGGACAGCCGCCGTTGTAAGGATGCCCATTTGCAAAAGCGTTTTTCTGACCTGAACCGCGTTTCCCGCGTGTGCGGCAAAGGCCCCGCCCAATCCCCTCCGGCACAGGGCAGAAGAAGCGGGGCGGATGACGGCGCCCCCTTGGCTTTGCGGCGCCGGAAGCGGAAAGCCCTGTCCCCGCCAGGCTTTGGCCATCAGGCTCCAGGCCGTTTGAAAGGATTGTATCATATCCGCCCAAAAGCCGCTACACAAAAATATCCCTGGGGCGGCTTTTCAAAAAGAGACAGCTCCCCGGCAGCCAAAGGCTGCCGGGGAGCTGCCGGTATGTCAGGCCTTCTCCAGGCCCTCCAGATAGTGGACAAACTGCTGGGCGGCGCGGCCGGAGAAGCCGCCGTGGCGGACCTCCCAGGTGTTGGCCATGGCCAGAAGCTGCTTTTCGTCCATGTCGATGCCCTGGCGCCGGGCCAGCATCCGGACGATGTCCTGGTACTCTTTGGGGGTGGGGGCGCTGTAGTTGATGGAGACGCCGAAGCGGCTTGCAAGGGAGAGCTTTTCCTCCATGGTGTCGGAGCGGTGGATGTCGCCGTTGTGCTCCATGTCCGTGCGGTCGTTCCAGGTCTCCCGGATCAGGTGGCGGCGGTTGGAGGTGGCATAGATCAGCACGTTGTCAGGCCGGGTCTCCACGCCGCCCTCGATGACGGCCTTCAGGAACTTGTACTCCACCTCGTTCTCCTCGAAGGACAGGTCGTCGATGAAGATGATGAAGCGGTAGTTCCGGTTCTTGATCTGGCCCAGGACGGCGGAGAGGTCCCCGAACTGGTGCTTGTAAATCTCGATCATCCGCAGGCCCCGGTCATAGTACTCGTTGATGAGGGCCTTGACGCTGGTGGACTTGCCGGTGCCCGCGTCGCCGTAGAGCAGCACGTTGTTGGCCCGCTTGTCGTTCAGGAAGGCCTCGGTATTCTGCCGCAGCTGCTGCTTTTGCAGCTCATAGCCCAGCAGGTCGTCCAGCATCACGCCGTCGATGTTGCTGATGGGCAGGAATTCCAGCCCGCTCTCATCCCGCCGGATGCGGAAGGCCCGGTTCATGGCGAAGACGCCGAAGCCGTACTGGCGGTAGTAGTCCGTCAGCAGGCGGAACATCTCCTCCCCGTCCGCCGCGGCGGCAAGCGCGCCGCGCAGCTGCCGCACCTGGCGGCTGACGTCGTGGTTATAGGTCCGCTCCCGCTTGGGAATGGCGTGATAATTGCAGATGGTGGTGAAGCAGTCGATGCCAAGGTCCTGCTCGATCCCGGAAAAATCGTAGTGGAACAGGCGGCGGAACACCGCAAAGTCGCTTTTGGCGAAGTGGTTGACGCTGCCCTCGCTGGCTCCCACCCGCTCGCAGGTCATGGTGAAGGAATTCCGGTTGGTCATCAGCACCCAGGTCAGATAGCACTGCCACAGGTTTTCATCAAAGCCGCAGGCGGTGCTCAGGTCCAGGATGCGCTTGATCTGGGCGTAGATCCGCCGGATCAGGGCGTCCCGGTCACAGCCGCCTTGCTCCCAGTCCCGGAGGATGTCCGCCACGCGGACCAGGATGCTGTCCTCCCCCAGGTCGCTGTACAGCAGCAGATGGGAAATCTCACGGTACATAGGCTTCAGTCCCTCCCAAACGGATCAGTCCAGGACCGCGCCCCGGTCGGCGGAGGAGACCAGCCTGGCGTAGCGGGCCAGGTAGCCGGTCTTGATCTTGGGCTCGGGGCAGACCCACCTGGCACGGCGGGCCGCCAGCTCCTCGTCGCTGACCTGGACAGAGATGGCGTGATTGGGGATGTCGATGGCAATGATATCGCCCTCCTCCACCAGGCCGATGTTGCCGCCGGAGGCCGCCTCCGGGGAGACGTGGCCGATGGACGCGCCCCGGGTGGCGCCGGAGAAGCGGCCGTCGGTGATGAGGGCCACCTCCTTGTCCAGGCCCATGCCCGCGATGGCGGAGGTGGGGTTCAGCATCTCCCGCATGCCGGGGCCGCCCTTGGGGCCCTCGTAGCGGATGACCACCACGTCGCCGGAGACGATCTTGCCGGCGTAGATGGCGGCAATGGCCTCCTCCTCGCTGTCAAAGACCCGGGCGGGGCCGGCGTGGACCATCATTTCCGGGGCCACGGCGGACTGCTTGACCACGCAGCCGTCGGGGGCCAGGTTGCCCTTCAGCACAGCGATGCCGCCGGTCCTGGTGTAGGGGTTGTCGATGGGGCGGATAATCTCGTGGTCCCGGTTCACCACGCCCTCCAGGTTCTCGGCGACGGTCCTGCCGGTGCAGGTCATCAGGCTGGTGTCCAGCAGGTTTGCTTTGGCCAGCTCCGCCATGACGGCGTAGACGCCGCCGGCCCGCTCCAGGTCCTCCATGTAGGTAAAGCCCGCCGGGGCCAGATGGCACAGGTTGGGGGTCTTGTCGGAGATCTCGTTGGCCATGTCAAAGCTCAGCTCGATGCCGCACTCGTGGGCGATGGCGGGCAGGTGGAGCATGGTGTTGGTGGAGCAGCCCAGGGCCATGTCGATGGTCTCGGCATTGCGGAAGGCCGCCTCGGTCATGATGTCCCGGGGGCGGATGTCCTTCTTCACCAGCTCCATGATCTGCATGCCCGCGTGCTTGGCAAGGCGCAGGCGGGCGGAGTAGACGGCGGGGATGGTGCCGTTGCCCCGCAGGGCCATGCCGATGGCCTCGGTGAGGCAGTTCATGGAGTTGGCGGTGTACATGCCGGAGCAGGAGCCGCAGGTGGGGCAGGCGTTGTTCTCGTATTCCTCCACGCCCTCCTCATCCAGCTTGCCGGCGTAATAGGCGCCCACCGCCTCGAACATGTGGGAGAGGCAGGTGCGGCGGCCGTCGTTCAGCGTGCCCGCCAGCATGGGGCCGCCGGAGACGAAGATGGTGGGGATATTCACACGGGCCGCGGCCATCAGCAGGCCCGGCACGTTTTTGTCGCAGTTGGGGATCATGACCAGGCCGTCGAACTGGTGGGCCATGGCCATGGCCTCGGTGGAATCGGCGATCAGGTCCCGGGTGACCAGGGAGTATTTCATGCCCACATGGCCCATGGCGATGCCGTCGCACACGGCGATGGCGGGGAATTCCACCGGCGTGCCGCCGGCGGCCCGGACGCCCGCCTTCACGGCCTCGGCGATCTTGTCCAGGTTCATGTGGCCGGGGACGATCTCATTGTAGGAGCACACCACGCCGATCAGCGGGCGCTCCAGCTCCTCCTTGGTGTAGCCCAGGGCATACAGCAAAGAGCGGTTGGGGGCGGCGGGAACGCCCTTTTTCACCACGTCACTTCTCATAGTAAACCTCCATGCGTTACCGGGCACAGGAGGGGTTCCAGATGTGCCGCGGCTGTGCCGCTTTTGCGGCGAGCGGCCCGCCGGTTTTGGCGGGACGGCGCGAATTTTCGCGCCGTCCCGCGGTATCATGCGATCAGTTGGAAGCAGTATCGGGGTCGGTGTCGTTGCCCCAGAGCATGTTCTTCCGCAGCTCGGCGCCAACGGTCTCCACCTGGTGCTTGGCCAGGATCTCGCGGGTGGCGTTGAAGAAGCAGCGGCCGTTCTTGTTCTCGGCGATCCACTTGCCGGCGAAGGTGCCGTTCTGGATGTCGGTCAGGACGGCCTTCATGTTCTTCTTGGTCTCCTCATAGGGCAGGACCCGGGGACCGGAGACATACTCGCCGTACTCGGCGGTGTCGGAGATGGAGTAGTTCATCATGGCGATGCCGCCCTTGTTGATCAGGTCGATGATGAGCTTCATCTCGTGGATGCACTCGAAATAGGCGTTCTCGGGGGCATAGCCGGCCTCCACCAGGGTCTCGAAGCCGCACTTCATCAGCTCCACCACGCCGCCGCAGAGGACCGCCTGCTCGCCGAAGAGGTCGGTCTCGGTCTCGTCCTTGAAGGTGGTCTCCATGACGCCGCCCCGGGCGCCGCCGATGCCGGCGGCATAGGCAAGGCCGATGTCATAGGCCTTGCCGGTGGCGTTCTGCTCCACGGCCAGCAGGCAGGGCACGCCCTTGCCGGCCACATACTGGCTGCGGACGGTGTGGCCGGGGCCCTTGGGGGCGATCATCAGCACGTCCACGTCGGCGGGGGGAACGATCTGCTTGAAGTGGATGTTGAAGCCGTGGGCGAACATCAGGGCGTTGCCGGCCTCCAGGTTGGGGGCGATGTCCCGCTTGTAGACGTCGGCCTGGACCTCGTCGTTAATGAGGATCATCACAACGTCGGCCCACTTGGCGGTGTCGGCCACGCTCATGACCTTCAAGCCGGCCTCTTCCACCTTAGCCCAGTTCTTGCTGCCGGGACGCAGGCCCACGCACACGTCGCAGCCGGATTCCTTCAGGTTCAGGGCATGGGCATGGCCCTGGGAGCCGTAGCCGATAATGCCGATCTTCTTGCCGTCCAGTTTGCTCAGGTCGCAGTCCTTCTCATAATACATTTTTGCCATATTCGTATTCCTCCTTGATTTTGCTGTCATCATATATCGTGCTACGCCCTCTCTCGATGGCGATAGTACCGGTTTTCGCGATCTCCAGGATGCCGAAATCCTCCAGCATCCCGATCAGCGCCGTGTTCTTGCTCTGGCTGCCGAACACCCAGATGGTCAGGGAGTCCTTGGCCACGTCGATGACCTTGGCCCGGAAGATGTTCACCAGCTGGATGATCTCGTCCCGGGCGGCCCGGTCGGCGCAGTTGACCTTGATCAGGGCGATCTCCCGGCGGATGCAGGTCTCCTCGTCCAGGATCTTCACCGCCTTGACAGGCAGCAGCTTGCGGCACTGGGCGGCGATCTGGTCGATCATCAGCTCGTCCCCCACCAGTTCGATGGAGATGCGGGTGATGCCGGGCTTGTCCGTGGCGCCGGAGACGATGGATTCGATGTTATAGCCCTTCCGGGAGAACAGGCGGGACACCTGGCTCAAAACGCCTGGGACGTCCTCCACCAGGATGCACAGGGTGTAGAGCTTCCGCTCCGTGTTCAGCTGCTTTCTCATTTGGAGCCCTCCTTCAGCAGAAAATCGGTGATGGGGGAGCCGGCGGCCACCATGGGCCGCACCATCTCGTCGATGTCCAGCACGCAGTCGATGACCGCGCCGGTGCCGCAGGAGAGGGCCTGGGCAAACGCGTCCTCCATCTCCGGCCGGGTGGTTGCCCGGTAGCCCTTCAGGCCGTAGGCCTCCGCCAGCTTCAGAAAGTCGGGGCCCCGGTCCAGGGTGGTCTCGGAGAAGCGCTTGCCGTAGATCAGGTTCTGCCACTGGCGGACCATGCCCAGGGTGCCGTTGTTGAAGACCACGGTGATGATGGGCAGGCCGTAGTGCTCCACGGTGCACAGCTCGTGGCAGTTCATGCGGAAGCAGCCGTCGCCGGTGACGTGGACCACCCGCTTGTCCGGGTTGCCCATCTGGGCGCCGATGGCGGCCCCCAGGCCGAAGCCCATGGTGCCGAAGCCGCCGGAGGTCAGCAGCTGGCCGGGGTAGTCGAAGTGCAGGTATTTGATGGACCACATCTGGTGCTGGCCCACGTCGGTGGCCACGATGGCCCCGGGGGCCTGGAGGCGGATGACCTCCAGCATCTGCTGGGGAGTGAGCGTGGGGCTGTCCGCCGCCACGGAGGGGGCCCGCATGGGCAGGATGTGCTCCTTCCAGGCGGTGTGGTCGTACTGGGGCAGCTTCTCGTTCAGCATCGCCAGCACCCGGCGGGCGGAGCCGATGATGTGGTGGTCCGTCAGGACGTTTTTGTCGATCTCCGCCCGGTCGATGTCGATCTGGACGATCTTGGCGTTCCGGGCAAAAGTGGCCGGATCCAGGGCCACCCGGTCGGAGAAGCGGCAGCCCACGGCGATCAGCAGGTCGCACTCGTCACAGGCCACGTTGGAGGCCTGGGAGCCGTGCATGCCGATCATGCCGGTGGTCAGGGGATGGCTGCCGGGGAAGCCGCCGCCGCCCATGACGGTGATGGCCACCGGGGCGTCCAGCCTTTCCGCGAATTCCCGGAAGGCCTGATGGGCCCTGCCCCGGACCACGCCGCCGCCGCAGATCAGCAGCGGGCGCTCCGACTGCCGGATCATCTCCAGCAGGATGTCCACATCCTGGCGGTCCGGCTCCGGGTTTTTCAGCTGGTGGCTGCTGTTCAGCTCCCGGATGCCCGCGCAGCTCCGGTTCTGCCGCCAGGGGATGAATTCATAGTCGATCATCTGATTGGCGGCGGTGACATTTTTCAAAAAGTCGATCACTACCGGGCCGGGCCGGCCGCTGGCCGCCACGGCAAAGGCCTGGCGCATCACGTCGGGGATGGTCTGGGCGTCCCGCACCAGGAAGGCGGCCTTGGTGATGGGCATGGCGATGCCGGTGGTGTCCACCTCCTGGAAGGAATCCTTGCCCAGCAGGCTCTCCCCCACGTTGCAGGTGATGAACACCACGGGTGAGGAGTCCAGATAGGCGGTGGCGATGCCGGTGGTCAGGTTCGTCGCGCCGGGACCGGAGGTGGCGAAGCACACGCCCACCTTGCCGGTGGAGCGGGCGTAGCCGTCCGCCGCGTGGGCCGCGCCCTGCTCGTGGGCGGTCAGCACATGGCGGATCTTGTCCTGATAGCGGTACAGCTCGTCGTATACATTCAAAATGGTGCCGCCGGGATAGCCGAATACGGTATCGACTTCCTGTTCCAGCAGGCATTCCATAATGGCCTGGGTCGCTCTGATCTTCAAAAGGTTCATCCTCCCTCGCGAAAAATTAGGAATCAAGATTTTTTCGGGGACGGAACGCCGGTCAATGCCAAATTCCTGATTCCTCATTTCCAATTCCTAACTGCTTTAAATCTTTCCGCCGCCCTTTTGCAGGGCGATGACGCCGGTGCGGGCCACCTCCAGGATATTGAAGGGCCGCATCATGTCCTCAAAGGTGCTGACCCGGTCCGGGGTGTCGGACAGCTCCATGGTCATGGAGGTGGGGGAGATATCCGTCACCTTGGCGCCGCAGATGTTGCAGATGGTCATGATGTGCTCGCGGTTGTTTTTATTGGCGCTGACCTTAATGAGCATCAGCTCCCGGCCGATGAGGCTGTTCTCATCCAGGGTGCGGACCTTGATGACCTCCACCAGCTTGTTCAGCTGCTTTTCCACCTGCTCCACCACGCTGTTGCCGTTGTCCACGATGATGGTGATGCGGGAGAGGGACGGATCGTCGGTGACGCCCACGGCCAGGGAGTCGATGTTGAACGCCCTGCGGGAGAACAGGCTGGTGATCCGGTTCAGGACGCCCGCCTGGTTTTCCACCAAAACGGAAATGGTCTGTTTCATGGCTCGTCTCCTCCTCTCAGTCAGTGGTGGTCACGTCGGGGTGGACCTCGCAGATCAGGACGCAGCAGCCCTTGACGGCCAGGAAACGGTCCAGGGTCTCGTCCAGCTTGTCCTCGTCATCCACCGTCAGGCTGGGGATGCCGTAGGCGGCGGCGATGGCTGCAAAGTCCGGGGAGCCGTCCAGGTCCACGCCGAAGGGGCCGTGGTAGGGAGTGGCCCGCTGGATCTGGTGCACCAGGCCCAGCACATGGTTGCGGAACAGGACGATCTTGACATCCATATCCGCGCAGCGGATGGCGGCCAGCTCGTTCATGGCCATCTGGAAGGAGCCGTCGCCGCAGACCACAACGGTCTGCCGGTCCGGCTGGGCCACCTTGACGCCGATGGCCGCCGGCAGGGCGTAGCCCATGGTGCCAAGGCCCCCGGAGGTCAGCAGCCGCCCGTGCTTCTGGGGCAGGTACTTGCAGGTAAAGATCTGGTTCTGGCCCACGTCCACGCAGACCGCCGCGTCGTCGTCCAGCCGCTGGCCCAGCTTCCGTATCACGGTGCCGGGAAACACGGAGCCCTCCCGCCGGGGGAATTCCCGGGTCAGCTCCGCCCTGCGGTATTCCCGCAGCCTCTCACGCCACTCCGCCGCGTCAGGGGCGGGGACCTCCAGCGCCAGCAGCTGGCGCAGAATGGCCTTCACGTCGCCCACCAGCGGGATAGCCGCCTGCATGTTCTTGCCGATCTCCGCCGGGTCCACGTCGATGTGGATGGTGGCCATGCGGCGCTGGATCTCCTCCGGGGAGATGATGGCCCGGTCCGCCGCCCGGCTGCCCACCATGATGAGCAGGTCGGACTTGGCCAGGGCCTTGTTGGCGCAGCGGTTGCCGTGGGCGCCGATCATCCCCAGGTTCAGGGGGTGGTCCGTGGGCAGGACGGACAGGCCCATCATGGTCTTGACCACCGGGATGGCATACCGCTCCGCCAGCTCCACCAGCTCGTCCCGGGCGTTCGCCAGCCACACGCCGCCGCCGGCGCAGATCACCGGCTGCCTGGCCTTGGAGATGGCCTCCGCCACCCGCTTGATCTGGAGGTCATTGCCCTTCACAGAGGGCTTGTAGCCCCGGATATTGACCTCCTCCGGGAAGACGGGATCTTCCACCCGCTGTTCCTGGATGTCGATGGGAATGTCGATCAGCACCGGGCCGGGGCGGCCGGTGGAGGCCAGGTAAAACGCCTCCTTGACCACCTGGGGCAGCTTGGCGGCGTCCTTGACCAGGTAGTTGTGCTTGGTGAAGGGCGTCACCGCGCCGGTGATGTCCACCTCCTGGAAGATGTCACGGCCCAGCAGGCCGCTGGGGACCTGGCCGGTAACGGCCACCATGGGAATGGAATCCATATACGCCGTGGCGATGCCGGTGATGAGATTGGTGGCGCCCGGGCCGGAGGTCACCATGCACACGCCCACCTTACCCGACACCCGGGCATAGCCGGAGGCCATGTGGCCGGCGTTCTGCTCTGTGCGCACCAGGGTATAGCCGATCTCCGGATGCGCCTTCAGCGCGTCCACCGCCGGGCAGATGGTGGCGCCGGCATAGCCGAAGATATGCTCCACGCCTTCCCGCAGGAAACTCTCTATCAGGATCTGCGCGCCTGTCATTTCCATATCCATCCTCTCCTTAATAAAACAAAGCCCGTGGCCCCGGCGTCGGGTCACGGACTTTCAAGAATTTCGATTGGGACGATCAGCGGCTTTCGGCGGAGATGCGGTGAAGACCGGCGATGACATCCTTGCTCGGTGCATGACCAAACGCACTATTCTTTTTCTGTACCAGCAGTACCAGTACCAGAACCAGAATAATGCTAATCGCCAGAATGTTGATCAGAGCGATCATCATAAACATAGGAACCCTCCGCCGCCCGGAGGGCGGCCGCCGCAAATTCAGTTCAGGCACTTCTGCCTGTCTTGTTTTGTTATTATACATATCGCCGCATTAAAGCGCAACCGCAAATTGTGCTTTTTTCCGTTTTTCTGGATACTTGAACGAATCCAGCCCATTTTATCTTGATTTATATGTGAAATATGCCAGCCTTTTCGGTCGGATTCCCCTTTCTGTGCGCTGAATATTTTTTCAGACAACGCGGACGGCTGTCTGACCTCCTTCGCTTTGGACAGAGATCCCCGAAATTTTGTGGGTTTGTCAAGCAAATCGGGCAGTGCATTCGACGGGAGAATGCCGGCGGAGGAGCCTCATGGAGAAGCTGCCGGAAGGCTGATGGACAGCAGGCCGCTTTTACAGCCGCCTGGGCCCGCTGTCCGGGATCGGTCGCCTGTTCACAGGGCTTTGGCGCATAGGGGCGTATAGGCTTTTCTTTCCCGCCGGAGAACACCCCCGTTTTTCCCATGTCCGGAACAGGCTCTCCGGACGGCGGGTATATCCGCGCCGTCACAAACGGTGCCGCGGCTTTCCCTCATCAGACATTATCCCTCGTCCTTTTTTTGCACTTGTCCAGTGTCACTTTCAATCCTACGCAGATTCTTCACATCCTTCTCGGAAATTCTGTTGACAAATCGTTGTCTCATATGGTATCATACTTCAAGTGCTTGAGGGTGGACGCGCCTGCCGGTTAATGGAGAGATGTCCGAGCGGTTTAAGGAACCGGTCTTGAAAACCGGCGATGCGCAAGCATCCGTGGGTTCGAATCCCACTCTCTCCGCCATTTTCAATAAGGATCTGCGGAAGTACCCAAGAGGCCGAAGGGGCTCCCCTGCTAAGGGAGTAGGCTGGATAAAACCGGCGCGAGGGTTCAAATCCCTCCTTCCGCGCCAGCTCAGAAAAAGCCCTAAGGCGAAGAAAAGGCCTTAGGGCCTTTTCATACGCCGGACGTGCTTTTTCTTCGCTTCCAACCGCGATCCGCTTCGCTGGGTTCGCGGTTGGGCGGGGGCGGCTCTGAAAGTCTGCGCCTTGAAATTATTTGCCCTTTCTAAGTGCCAGAAAACAGCCAAAGCGTGGCGTTTTCTGGCACTTTTCTATTTGTTTTGTTGCGTTTTTCTTTTCAATGCATTTTCCAAAAATCTCACCAAAACAACAGAAAAATTCAAAAATTTGCTCTGTTGTTTCCAGAAAAGGCAAAATAAAAGCAGTTCCGTGATGATGCCTCCATCATAGAACTGCTTTTCTCATAGCAAAACGTCCACTTCCCGGACGCCGTAGCGGGCAAACAGCGCCAGCCCTTCCGGGCCGATGCGTTCGCCGGAGACAACAACGGGAATGGCGGGCGGGCAGGATACGGTGGGGGCGCCGCAGACGCGGCCCAGGGCCTTGTCCGCCGGAACCGTCTCGTGGGGTGCGAACAGCGCCTGCCGGATGGACAGTACCCGCTCCCCTCTTGCCGCCGGCAGCGCTTGGATTTCTGCGGCGGGCCTGTGATTTTCGCCCAGCGCCGTGCGGAGCCTCTCCAGGTCCCCGGCATCGTTTTCCGGCGTGAGCATCATCACCAGGAATTCCCCGTCGGCATACTCGCACTCCACTCCGCCTGTTCGCAGCCGCTCCGCCAGGGCGGCCCCCGCAAGGCCCGCGGGAGCGCGCAATGTCAAGCGCAGGGGGTCTGTGTCCTCCATCTGCCAGCCATTGGCGTTCAAGCGCCGCCGCGTCTCTGCCAGCCGGGCCGCCGTCTCCGCCAGCCGCCGGGAATACTCCCCCGCCAGATACCGGTTGCAAAGATCCAGAGAGGCCAGCGTCAGGTAGGAGGGACTGGTGGAGCCAAACAGGGCCAGGGCGGCTTTGGCATGCTCTGAAAACCCCTCGGGGGCATGTTTCCCGATGTGCAGATAAGCTCCGCCGGTCAGGACCGGCAGAGTCTTGTGGGCGGAGTCACAGCAGATATCCGCGCCCAGATCCAGGGGATGGGCGGAAGGCCGCAGAAAGCGCAGATAGGCGCCGTGGGCATTATCCACCGCCAGCACGGTGCCATGGCGGTGGCAGACCTCCGCCAGCGCGGCGATATCCGCCATGCCGCCCAGGTAATCCGGGCTGGTGACATACACGGCGGCAGGCGGCGCCGGCAGCGCCGACAGCGTCCGCTCCACAGTCTCCGGGGACACGGGGCAGCCGCAGATGGACCGGCAGTCCCCCTCCGGCCACAGCCAGACGACCTCCAGATCCAGCAGCGCCGCCGCGTAGACGAACGCCTTGTGGACGTTCCGGGCCGCCACGATGACCGGAGCCGTCCCACCGGGGCGGCAGGTCAGGGCCAGATACAGCATGGCCCGGATGCACTGGCTGGAACCCTCGGTGGAGTACAGCGTCCGCCCGGAGCCAAACAGAGCGCCGGCGTTTTTCTCGCTTTCCGCAATGATGCCGGAGGCCTCATACAGCGCGTCGGCGCCGGCGATCTCCGTGATATCCAGGGCCTCGCAGCCCAGAAAGGGCCGCCCCTTATGGCCGGGCATATGGAGCCGCGCGGCGCCGGAGGCCGCATAGCGCCGCGCAAAGTCCGCGATGGGCGTATCCATTCAGCCTTCCTCTTTGGCGGTCTCCTCCGCCACGTGCATCATGATGGCGCACTCGATGCGCTTGCGGAACAGCTCGCAGCCCGCCTCATAGACGCCCCGGATGGAGCCGGTGGCGTGATAGGCGTTGGCGGCGCAGCCGCCGGAGCAGTACAGCTTGGCCCAGCAGTCGGCGCACCCGGGGCGGGCGTAGGCGTTGCAGCCGCGGAATTCCTCCCGCAGGGCGGTATTGGTCACGCCGTCCCAGACATTGCCCAGCTTGTAGCGCTCCTCCCCCACGAACTGGTGGCAGGGGTACAGGTCGCCCCAGGGCGTGACCGCCATATACTCGGTGCCGGAGCCGCAGCCGGAGATCCGCTTATAGATGCAGGGGCCGCCGGTCAGGTCCAGCATGTAGTGGTAGAAGGTGATGGGCTTTCCCGCCCGCTTCCGGCGGAGCATGTCCTTTGCCAGCAGCTCATACTGCTCCTTGACCACCTCCAGATCCTCAGCCGTCAGGGCCGCCGGGTCGTCAGGCGCGCAGACCACCGGCTCCATGCTCAGCTCCGTGAAGCCCAGGTCGTCGGCCATATGAAAGAGATCCTTGGTGAAATCCGGGTTGGCGTGGGTGAAGGTCCCCCGCATGTAGTAATTTTTGCCCCCCCGGGCCCTCACCAGCTCCTGGAACTTGGGGACGATCCGGTCATAGCTGCCGTTGCCGGCATAGTCCACCCGGGTGCGGTCATTGATCTCCTTCCGCCCGTCCAGGGACAGCACTACATTGCTCATCTCCCGGTTGGCAAATTCGATCACATCCTCGTCGATCAGTACGCCGTTGGTGGTCAGCGTGAAGCGGAAGTTCTTGTCCCGCTCCTTTTCCACGCCGCGGGCATAGGCCACCAGCCGCTTCACAACGTCCCAGTTCATCAGCGGCTCGCCGCCGAAGAAGTCCACCTCCAGATTTCTGCGGGTGCCGGAGTGGTCCATCAGGAAATCCAGCGCCTGCCTGCCCACCTCAAAGCTCATCAGAGCCCGGTCACCGTGGTACTTGCCCTGGCTGGCAAAGCAGTAGCCGCAGTTGAGGTTGCAGGTGTGGGCCACATGTAGGCAGAGCGCCTTCACCACATCGCCGGAGCGCTCCTTGAAAGTGCCGGCCATGTCGGCGAAGGTGTCCGGCGTGAACAGCTTGCCGGCGTCCTTCAGGCCCTGCACATCGGCAATGCAGTCCCGCAGCTCCTGTTCCGTCACGTCGGGCCGGTCACCGTACTTCTCCAGCATGGCCGCCACGATCTCGTCGGCGGTGTGGGTCTCGAACATGGCAATGATATCGTAGGCCACCTCATCCACCACATGGATGCCGCCGGAGCAGGTGTCCAGCACGATGTTGTATCCGTTCAATTGATATTGATGTACCATATATAGGGTCCTCCCTGGCATAAAAAGCGCCGCCCTGTCAGGCGGCGGCTTTTTTATTTCTCAGTGTTCTCGCACTTCTGGTTGGCCACGCCGCAGCTGGTCTTGCAAGCGGACTGGCAGGAGGTCTGGCACTCGCCGCAGCCGCCGGTTTTGGCGCTTTCGCACAGGTTCCGGGTCTCCAGGGTCTTGATCCTTTCCATGACGTATCTCTCCATTCTTTGATTGATGAGGCCGGCGCCCGGGGCGGCGGCTGGTTTAACGCAAAAATTTTACCATAAATGGCCGAAAAAGTCAAGGGGTGGGGATGGGACGCTCTGCCCTCCCCGCTTTTCCGCAATGGCGGGCGTTTACAAAAAGAAGTACCGGTTTTCAAGCCTATCAGGCGGAAACCCGGTACTTCTTTTGGTGGAGATAAGCGGGATCGAACCGCTGACCTCTTGACTGCCAGTCAAGCGCTCTCCCAGCTGAGCTATACCCCCGAATCAGATGCTCCGTTTCGGAACAGTTGATAGTATAGCAAAATGGCCGGCCTTTGTCAACACAAATTTCAAGAAACCAACAATTTTCTTGCGGATCGGCGGCAGGATGCCAGGTTAAGGCACTGAGGCAGCCAGCTCATCCATATTCTTTGCCGCTACGGTTCTCTGCTCTTGTGGCAATTGCGTGTTCAAACCGCCAACCGTTTGAAAAGCCATGCCCGCGCGGTGCAAAAGGAAAGAAATATTTTTTCGTTTTCAGGAAAATTCTTCGATTTTAATATTGACAATTTTTAAAAGCCTTGCTATACTACCAACTGTTCTGGTTCGGGGGTATAGCTCAGCTGGGAGCCCGGTTGAAGCGGTTACACACCCCTCACAAAACTTAATAAATGTTCTTTCCCACATTTGGGGGTATAGCTCAGCTGGGAGAGCGCTTGAATGGCATTCAAGAGGTCAGCGGTTCGATCCCGCTTATCTCCACCATATCAAGGGAAAGAACTTTTCCTCGCTTCCTTTCGGAAGCGAGGTTTTGTTTTTTATGCGGCAATCGTCACGATGTCCAGCCCGCCGCAGAACTGCTCAAAGTCGATATTGAAATCAATGTGCAGCTTGTAGTCCCGGTAGACATCCACCCGCTTGATTAAGCAGTTGACGATCATTTTTTTGGCCTCCATACTGGCCGTGTCGTACATTTCCGCCCATGAGATTATATCGTCATATTGGGCGTTCAGCGAAGCAAGCACCGTTTTCCCTTCGTCATAGGCCGCCTGTGCCTTTTCCATGTTCTCTTGAAGCTCCTGGCATTTGGCCTCGGCCTCGACAATCAGAGAGCTTAACAGCTCCTTGGAAAAGGTGCTCTCCCCACGGATGGTCTTGATAACCTCGCCTTTCAGCGTTTCAAGGTCAGCGGCGGCCTTGGTGTATTCCGCCCGGACGCTATGGAGCAGGCTTTTCCGTTCCTCCATCTTTTCCCGGTAGCGGATATTGACTATATCGCTTTTGGGGATCGCTTTCATGCGCTCAAAGATCTGGCGCACCAGCTTATCAATGATCCCGTCAAGGATATGGGCCGTGTAGCCCGTCTGACCGTCACAGTCGGTCTGCTTGCGGGTTTTCCCGTAGCAGACATACCGCACACGCTTCACCACCCGATCGGGATCTTCCTTGCAGGGATAAGCCTTGCCGTTGGTGGTGAGGGACAGCCTCGCTCCACAATGTCCGCAATACACATTCCCGGCCAAAAGGGAGTTGCCCCGGGTGTTCAGCGGGATATGGCGTTCCTGTTCGGCGCTGTTGGCCCGGGAAGTACGGATATGCTGGGCCGCTTCAAACAGCTCCGGCGAAATGATTTGCAGGTGGGACAGCTCTTGGGATCGGCTTTCTCCACACCGCAGGACGCCCGTATAAGTGAGATTACAGACAATGCCACGGATACTGGCGTGGTGCCACATCTTACCCGTTCTTGCCCGGTAGCCCTGTTTGTTCAAGTAGGTGGCAATCCGTTGAGCGCCGAAGCCCTCATGCACATACTTGTCAAAAATGATCCGCACCACGGCGGCCTCGGTTTCGTTGACTACCAGATCGTAGAGCTCATGCTTGCGCTTGTTGAAGCGCCCGCTTTTCACAAGGTCATAGCCGTATGGAGCAAGGCCGCCTTTGAAGCCACCGCCCTCAACAAGCTGGCCCAATGCGGTTTTGGTACGGATAGAAGTCTTTTCGCTTTCACCGTCAGCCTGCCAAAAGCGGATATAGTTTGTGAGCTTGTCTGTGTGGCTGTCGAAGCGCTGCTCTCCCTCTTGTGTGCTCCATACCTCGATCCCGTTCTTTACGAACCATTCCACCACAAAGGGCGTTTCGTCAGCGATACGCCCGATGCGGTCAAACATGAACACCAGCAGAATAAGTTGGTGACATACGCTTCAAACGGGGTATCCATATCAGCGCCGCCCCTGTCCTTTGACGGTGAGGATGCCATCCAGCGTTGTGGCGGTGATCCCCAGCCGCTGGGCCACGGCGATGTCGTTTTTCATGGCCTCGGTGACGGTATGGCCGCACACCACCAGCACATGGGAGCGCCGCAGCAGGTCACGGCTCATGTCGATACCGTTCTTGTGCTCCTCGGGAACGGCGTCGTTGAGGAACAAAGGCAGATACAGCGTGGGGCAGATGGGCGAAAAGCCCGCCTCATACACCGCCCGGCAATACCGGGCCGCCTGTTCCGTGTTCTTGTAGTCCTCGCCGCACCATGCGGCGGCGATATACGCAAGGGGTCTTTTCATAGAAAACCTCCGTTTCATGGTGTTCAACCCTACCTTCCCAGTGTCGGGAATATTCTTTTTGTCGTCAGCCACCTAAAAACCTCCTTCGTTGTGAAATAGAAAAAGCCAGCCCGATGGCTGGCCTGTGGGGGAACACTCCTCCTTTCTCGGTGGAATATATGAAAACGCCGCCCATAGTCCCGTTGGGCGGCGTTCTTATCATAAAATCATGGGCTTGATGTGTTGCTTTATTAGGGCTATAATTGACTATTATAGTGACCGTAAAATGTTAAAGGGGGGGAGAATTTTGAAGTTCAAACTAATAATTATAGGTTTAGGCAGAAAATGTTTTATAACGGTAGTTTGAATTTCTTTGCATTGAGGGAAGTTTTATGATACCTGATAGATACTCGATCATTATTGATGGGCAGAAAATTGCTTTAGACACAACGGAACTACCAATGGGGCTTCAAATTATCAAAGATCTGACACCACTGGCGGCTTTAAAGCACTTAAATAAGCTGTATCTGTGTTGGAGCTTGATCTCTGACTTAACCCCTCTAGCAGAACTGAAAGAGCTAACGACGCTTGACCTTTCTCGGAATCGTATTATAGACTTGACACCGCTTTCCAATCTGACGCAACTAAAAAAGTTGATTCTAAATCAGAATCAAGTTATAGACTTGAGACCGCTAGCCAATCTGACGCAGCTAAAGGTTTTGTGTTTAGCAGAAAATCAATGCGTTGACTTGACGCAATTAAAAGGTTTGAAATCGCTTTCAATTCTGGATCTAAGTCACAATCCAATTACAGACCTGTCACCTTTAATGGCTCTCACTCGGATAATAGATTTGAGGCTGTCAGGCATCCAGATTACAGACCTGTCCTTTCTTCCAAATATGAAACAGTTGCGTAGCTTATACCTTAGGTCAGTTTACAAGGAACTACACGCAGACCGTGAAACGGGCTGCTGACAACAAACGGCGCTATGCTCCCGGCTGGGTGCATAGCACCTGTTTGTTGCGGGGGTTTCCAAAGGGGGCAGCGCCCCATTTGGCACA
This sequence comes from uncultured Dysosmobacter sp., assembly GCA_947625655.1. Lineage (GTDB taxonomy): Bacteria > Bacillota > Clostridia > Oscillospirales > Oscillospiraceae > Oscillibacter. The sequence goes on along the minus strand of CANQPD010000009.1, from coordinate 22,604 downwards.
CGACTTTGCGGAGCAAAGTGTAGTGTGTTATACGCTCTGTCGGCGTTGCCCTGAAAATACCGTTGCCGCCGGGGAGGGCAAGGGCATTTGACGCGGCAGGAAAGCAGGGCTTTGTTTGGGGCTGGTAAGCCGGAAACAAAGGGCTGATTTCAGCAGCAGACAGGGCGTATTATGAAAGCCCCCGTCCCTCGTCCTCCGCCCCCGGCCTATGGGACAAAAAGTCCCAAAGCTCTGGACACCGTGACCAGATGTGTGGCCACACTCCGGGAAAAGTAGCAGGACGGCAGGAAACCGTCAAGGCTGAAATGAATGGGCTGACGCCCGGCCTTGACCGTTCCCCGCCGCCCCGCTGGATGGGTGGACAAGGTGGCCAATCCCTAAAAGTGTTTGGCCGCACTCGTTCATTTTGGGGCCTTTCTTCTCCCAAAATTGAAATGGGCGGGAAAGCCCTAAAATGGCTTTCCCGCCTTGATTACCCATTAGCAAAGACGGGCGAGACTGTCAACGGCGGCGCTGAAAGCGCCGTTCATCTTGACCGTTGACTGGCTCGCCTGGCTTTGCTACTGCCCGTAAGAGATGGAAAAACAAGATGGAAAACAAGGTTAAAAATGGTTGACAAGTCTATCGGATGTGTGTTATACTGTGCGACAGTTTGAGATTGGAAGGAGGCTTACGTGTGTTAATTTGTGTACGCTAATAAGCAATAAAAAGTAGAAGTACCTTTCCACATGATGGTGGGCTTTTTTTGCGTGCGTATGCAAAGGAACACGTAGGTTTGACACGAGCAGTCTTTGAACTGTATCGTGGTGTTTTTTCGTGCTTTGTTGTTATGCAGGCGTCTGCCCTCTCTGTGGGACAACGCCTGCTTTTTATTGCAGAAACAAAGGAACAATGCAATAAAAAAGGAGGTTCGCATTATGACCCAAAACAACAATTCATGGAGAAAAACTTATTTTACACTTCTTGCCGGACAAGCAATATCCTTTATTAGCAGCGGTATTTTGCAAATGGCCATTATCTTTTATTTGGTTGCGAAAACTAATTCTGCAATCATATTGACGGCGGCAACACTGATTGGATTTTTGCCGCAAGCCTGTTTAGGCCCGTTTGCAGGTGCTTTTGTTGACCGGCACAGCCGTAAAAGCGTAATGATTGGTGCGGATTTGATAATTGCCGCCGCTGGCGGTATTCTGGCGCTGGTGGCGTTTTACATGGAATTGCCCGTATGGTCTATTATGGTTGTCCTGTTAATCCGAAGTGCGGGAACTGCTTTTCATTCTCCAGCATTCAGCGCAGCAACACCTATGATTGTGCCAAAAGAGGAACTTACAAAATGCGCTGGTTACACGTCGACCATGCAAGCAGTAAGTGCGATTATCAGTCCAGCTGCCGCAGCGTTTTTATATGCTGTTTGGCCTCTTAATGCAATTATATTGTTAGATATTGTGGGTGCAATCCTTGCCTGTGTGACTGTTGCGATTTCGTCCATACCAACGCCTGAACTATGTCCAGAAACGAAAAGACAACAGTTTTTACAGGATATGAAAGAGGGGTATGTGGTATTAAAGCAAAACAGGGGCCTCTTTGCTCTGCTCTGGATTGGTGTAATTTATATGTTCTTTTATATGCCAATCAGTACGCTTTTTCCTCTCATCTGTATGTCATACTTCAAAGGAACACCGGCCCATGCCTCTGCCGCTGAAATTGCTTTTGCGGTTGGTATGCTGCTTGGCGGAGTCATTCTGAGCATTTGGGGCGGTTTTAAGAAACGGCGGTACACCATCGGTCTTTCCGTTCTCCTGATGGGCGTTAGCAATATGCTCTCCGGGCTTTTGCCGCCAGACGCATTTCTTGTCTTTGTTGTGTGCTGTACTGTTATGGGAATTTCCGCTCCATTTTACGGTGTGCAAAATGCGATTTTTCAAGAAACGGTCAAACCAGAATATCTGGGGAGAGTTTTTTCTCTACTGACAAGCGCCGCTTCCCTCGCCATGCCGTTTGGCCTTGTCATTTCCGGGCCTCTGGCGGAGCGGCTGGGAGTTGAGAAATGGTTTGTCATTTGCGGAATTGGCATTATCATCGTTGCGCTTGCCGTATTTTTACTACCCGGTTTGAGAGAGATTGACAATACGCAATAATCAACTGCACCTTTTTCTATTACTAAACAAAATGCCTGGATGGTGGTTCTGAAAAACCAGAACCGCCGTTCAGGCATTTTTTATCTTCGTCCTCTCTGCGGTTTTGGATTCTTCAGCAAGTCGGATTTTTCCGCAATCTTTTTCAGCCACTTCCGTTCTTCTACTGACAGCTTCCTAAAATTCAGCTTGAGCCGTTTGCAGATAAACGCCAAGTACGCTTGTTCCGTGTCGCTGTCCTGGCTGACGATTTCACCAGCAGTTTCCAGCATTTCTTTTAGCGGGTTATCCTCTGGGACGCTGAAAAAATCGTCCTTGTGTGTTTCCCGCAGAGCAAGGGCAATCCCGTTTATGTCCCGTTGTATCACATAGCGGCAAAACTCGTCCTCATCAATATGGGCGGTGATAAGCTGTCTTAACTGCGTATCACTCATGCCAGGATTATGCTTTTTTATAACAGTTGCGCTCATCGTGTCCACTATGGCGTTTGCACCCTGCGCCTGTTTCAGTGCCGTTCCGTTCACATAGATTTCAAGGTCAGCCATCAGCCGGGGGAAATCCGGGTGCGCCGCCAGCTCACACAGCAGGGTATTGTCTATCCTCCCGCTTTTCAGCAGGTCAATCATTTCATCACTCAAACGCAGGTCTGCAAGATCGGCGTTTGGGTGATTTTTCATTTCAGACAGCCCCAGCAGATAATCAGCGGTCACACCGTAAAACTTCGCCAGCCGGATAAGGGCATAGTGGCTGATGTCCTTGAAGTCTTCCGTTTCGTAACTGCCCAGCGCAGACTTGGAAAGCCCGGTCTGCTCCGCAAGCTGCCCCAGCGTCAAGCCACGCTCCACACGTAGGTCTTTTAATCGCTCTTGTATGGATAAAGACATATTCACCCTCCTTGCTAGCTCAACGAAAGAGAAGCCGTTATGCTATGTACTATGCTCATAGCATAACGGCATAGGCATTTACAGTTTTATTTTACCATTTGCTACATCTTCACGAAATTTATCAACAAGCTTCGCTGTCAGCTTGGATTTACCGTAGTGTTCAAGTACAAAAGTACGATAACTTTTTCCATCTACAAGCACATCACTTTTTCTGGTCAACAACCAATTTCCGTTACCTCCTCCCTGTTCTCTAATATTCCAGTCTTTCCCATATCTTTTATAGATTTCATCTTTTTTACCTTGAACAGACATTGATTCGCTTGGAATATAAACAATTTGCATAATAGCTCCTCCTTTATTTTGTGCAAGAAGACCAGAAACCTGAATTTGTCTTTTATCTTTTTTTGATTATATCACAAATCCGAGAGCGTGGAAATAGGGAGTTTTTCAGGCTGATTTCCTACCTCTTGGATATACGGCACAGGCGGTCAAAAAGGTGTAGACTTGGGATAGTTCATCGATGGACAAGCACCTTGGAAACAGAACACGCCAAAGAAAACGGAGGGACGCATGAGCAAAAGACCCTATCAACACCTGCCGCCGCTGGAACACAGGCCGGACGGCTCCCCCTACCGCATAACCCCGCCCCAGAAGAGACGAGCCAGCGGCCTGATACGCCGGGAGTGCTGCAACTGCGAGGACGGAAACTGCCTTGCGCTGGACGATGGCGACACCTGCGCCTGTCCGCAGATGATTTCGTTCTCCGTCTGCTGCAAGTGGTTCCGCTGGGCGGTCTTGCCGCTGGACAGGACGCTGGAAGCGGAGATTTACCGGGACAGGGACTTGAAACGCTGTGCGGAGTGCGGCGGTGTGTTCGTCCCGAAGTCCAACCGGGGCAAATACTGCCCGGACTGCGCCGCCAGAGTTCACAGGCGGCAGAAAACAGAAAGTGAACGGAAAAGGAGGTCTGCTGTGGACAGTTAAGAGCGGGAAAAGCCTTGATTTGCAAGGCTCCGCAAGCCCTCAACCGGGGCGGCTGGTATCATTTATCATTCGCCCCGGAAAACGGGCCTCTAACCGTCCACAAAACACGCTATGACAAACACGATTTATATTCACCAGCCGGAAAAGGCGTTCAGTTTCACCCGGCTCCCCAATTTCCTTTTTGAAGCACCCACATTCCAGCCCTTGAGCAACGAAGCGAAGGTGCTGTATGCCTTTGTCCTGCGCCGGGCGGAGTTGTCCCGGAAGAACGGCTGGGCGGACGAGTACGGGCGGGTCTACCTGTACTACCCCATCTGCGAGGTGGTCGCTTTGCTCCGCTGCGGGCGGCAGAAAGCGGTCAACACCCTGCGGGAGTTGCAGTATGCGGGGCTGGTGGAAATCCAGAAACAGGGCTGTGGAAAACCCAACCGCATTTACCCGAAATCCTATGAAGCGGTTCCAAACACCGACTTCAAGAAATCCGGTTATGGTACGCCGGAGGGCTGAAAACCGTACTTGGCGAGTACGAAAATCAATCCTCTTGAAGTACGGAAATCTGACGGTATATAGAAATACAGAGATTAAAACCATCTATTTACATTCATTCCATTCCAATCCTATCAGAGATATTTTCGGCGGGAAAACCCGCCGGAAAGGAATGGAATGGGGAAAGGAGTTCAATGGCACAACACGCAATTTTGCGATTTGAGAAGCACAAGGGCCACCCGGCGGGGCCGCTGGAAGCCCACCATGAACGGAAAAAGGAGCAGTACGCCAGCAACCCGGACATTGACACCAGCCGGAGCAAGTACAATTTCCACATCGTCAAGCCGGATGGCCGCTACTACCATTTCATTCAGAGCCGCATCGAGCAGGCCAGATGCCGCACCCGCAAGGACAGCACTCGGTTTGTGGACACGCTGATTACCGCCAGCCCGGAGTTTTTCAAGGGCAAGTCCCCAAAGGAGATAGCGGCCTACTTCCAGAGGGCGGCGGACTTCCTCATTGACCGGGTGGGCCGGGAGAACATCGTTTCGGCTATGGTACACATGGATGAAAAAACGCCCCATCTGCACTTGGTCTTTGTGCCGCTGACAAAGGACAACCGCCTGTGCGCCAAAGAAATTATCGGCAACCGGGCCAATCTGACGAAGTGGCAGGACGATTTTCACGCCTGTATGGTGGAGCAGTACCCCGACCTGGAGCGTGGGGAAAGCGCCAGCAAGACGGGCCGGAAGCATATCCCCACCCGGCTGTTCAAACAGGCGGTCAACCTCTCCAAACAGGCGAGGGCCATTGAAGCGGTTCTCTCCGGCATTACCCCGCTGAACGCCGGAAAGAAGAAAGAGGAAGCCCTCTCCATGCTGAAAAAGTGGTTTCCGCAGATGGAGAACTTCTCCGGGCAACTGAAAAAATACAAGGTCACAATCAATGACTTGTTAGCGGAAAATGAAAAGCTGGAAGTCAGGGCAAAGGCCAGCGAAAAAGGCAAGATGAATGACACGATGGAACGGGCGAAGTTAAAAAGCGAACTGGACGATATGCGGCGGCTGGTTGACCGTATCCCGCCGGAGATTTTAGCGGAACTGAAACGGCAACAGCGGCAGCATGGAAAGGAAAGGTGATCTTATAAGTAATATCAGATACAAAAAGGAAATCGAAATCGTGACTTTTCAGGGAAAGGAAATCACACTGGAAAATCTCTCCCCGGTGTTCACGCCGGAACAGGAAGCAGCCAAACGCCGGGAACTGGAACAGCAGCTTTATGAGGTGTTCCGCAAGTACGCCGACAAGCGGGAGAGTGAGGAAGCCGGGACATAAGGTTTTCCAAACCCATCATTGATTTGCGGGGCTGCTGGCGGTATAATAGAACTGTCAGCAGCTCCGTTTCTTTTTTAAGAAAAGGAGCGACAATATGAACAATCGGATAGACGCAATCTATGCAAGACAATCGGTAGACAAAAAGGACAGCATTTCCATTGAAAGCCAGATTGAATTTTGCAAATACGAGTTGAAAGGCGGTAACTGCAAGGAATACACAGACAAAGGGTACAGCGGCAAGAACACAGACCGTCCGAAGTTTCAAGAACTGGTGCGGGACATCAAGCGGGGCTTGATTGCAAAGGTCGTGGTTTACAAGCTCGACCGTATCAGCCGTTCCATTCTGGACTTTGCCAACATGATGGAGCTGTTCCAGCAGTACAATGTGGAGTTTGTGTCCTCTACGGAAAAGTTTGATACCTCCACGCCGATGGGACGGGCCATGCTGAATATCTGTATCGTGTTCGCCCAGCTTGAACGGGAAACGATACAGAAGCGGGTAACGGACGCTTACTACTCCCGCAGTCAGCGGGGCTTTAAGATGGGCGGGAAAGCCCCTTACGGCTTCCATACGGAGCCTATCAAGATGGACGGTATCAACACAAAGAAGCTGGTGGTAAACCCGGAGGAAGCGGCCAATATCCGGCTGATGTTTGAGATGTACGCCCAGCCCACAACTTCCTACGGGGACATTACCCGGTACTTTGCCGAACAGGGGATTTTGTTCCATGGCAAAGAGCTGATACGCCCCACGCTGGCGCAGATGTTACGCAATCCTGTCTATGTGCAGGCAGACCTTGATGTGTACGAATTTTTCAAAAGTCAAGGTACAGTCATTGTCAATGACGTTGCCGATTTTACGGGCATGAACGGCTGCTATCTGTATCAAGGGCGAGATGTAAAGGCCAGCAAGAAAAACGACTTAAAAGACCAAATGCTGGTACTGGCTCCCCATGAGGGTATCGTCCCCTCCGACACCTGGCTGACCTGCCGCAAGAAGCTGATGAACAACATGAAAATCCAGTCTGCCCGGAAAGCCACCCACACATGGCTGGCAGGAAAAATCAAGTGCGGGAATTGCGGGTATGCTCTTATGAGTATCTACAATCCCTCCGGCAAACAGTATCTCCGCTGCACGAAACGGCTGGACAATAAAAGCTGTCCTGGCTGTGGGAAAATCATCACTTCGGAACTGGAAGCGGTTGTTTATCAGCAGATGGTAAAGAAGCTGGCAAGCTACAAGACGCTGACAGGAAAAAAGAAAGCGGCAAAGGCAAACCCGAAAATCACCGCCCTGCAAGTGGAACTTGCCCATGTAGACAGCGAGATTGAAAAGCTGGTGGACAGTCTGACGGGGGCAAACAATGTCCTGTTCTCCTATGTGAATGTGAAGATAGCGGAACTGGACGGGCGCAAGCAGGAACTTCTGGCAAGGATAGCGGAGTTGACTGTGGAGGCCATCAGCCCGGAACAGGTCAGCCAGATTTCCGGCTACCTCGATACCTGGGAGAATGTATCTTTTGATGACAAGCGGCGTGTGGTGGATTTGATGATCACCACCATAGCCGCCACAAGCGACAGCTTGAACATCACATGGAAAATCTGACTGGCGGCACCCCTCCCGTCAGATACCTACCCTGTGTAGTCCCTTGTAAACTGTACTTTAGTGAATGTCAAATTGTCACCCTACCGCCCTTGGTTGGCCTAACACGGTTAGAGTGGCTGGACTTGTGCAATAACCGTATTTCAGATTTGACTCCCTTGGTAGGATTACCCCGGCTGGGTACATTATACCTCAATCGCAATCAGATTTCAGATTTATCACCTTTGGCATATATCCCTAAATTACATGAACTGTTTTTGGAGCACAATACAATCACAAATTTAACGCCATTGACCAAATTGAATTGGTTGTCTAGATTATATCTGGAGGGCAATCCGATCACCGACCTGACCCCATTGATTGATATGCCGATGTTGCGGGAACTGAATATACGAGGTTGTCCAATTCAAAAGCGCAGCCTGACGGCTTTCCGAAAGGCGAGGCCAGATTGTCATGTTGAAATATAACATTTAGAAGCGACTAAAAACTATGGCTTGTTTTAGTGGTATTGCGTATTGAAGCGCATCTCACAGACCCAGTTACGGGGGTATGTAACCGATGGGCTCTGGAGAGCGCTTGACTGGCAGTCAAGAGGTCAGCGGTTCGATCCCGCTTATCTCCACCAAAAAAAGATCTGCATTCATTCTGAATGCAGATCTTTTTTTGATTTACAAAAGCCCGCGCGTCCATGAGGACACGCGGGCTTTTATCACAACTTGCTCACCCCAGGAGCCCCAGATGCTCCAGCAGGATCTTGAGCCCCAGCAGGATCAGGATGATACCGCCGGTCACCTCGGCCCGCTTCTTGTACCGGGCGCCGAAGAAATTGCCCACGGCCACGCCCGCCAGGGAGATGCAGAAGGTGGTGCAGCCAATCAGCGTGATGGCCGGAAGGATCTCGACCTCCAGAAACGCAAACGTCACTCCCACCGCCAGCGCGTCAATGCTGGTAGCCACTGCCATCAAGAACAGCTGCCTGTAATCCAGCTTCGCGGCCACGGCACAGGCGGTCTCCTCTTCCTCCGGGGACAGCGCCTCCCGCACCATGTTGCCGCCGATGAGCACCAGCAGGATAAACGCCACCCAGTGGTCAAAGGACTGTATGTACCCGGCAAACTGCGACCCCAGCAGCCAGCCCGCGAAGGGCATCAGCGCCTGAAAGCCGCCGAAGAAAAGCGCAATGACGACGGCGTGCCGCCAGTTGATCCTGGGCATGCACAGTCCCTGGCAGATCGCCACGGCGAACGCGTCCATGGAAAGGCCCACACCGATCAAAAGCAGTTCTACAAATCCCATATGCAAATTCCCTCACAAAATCACCGGCACACGCCGGCGGATCAGCAGGCTGTCCGGCGTCACGGCGCAGTCATATGCGCAAACGTTTACACCCGAGGCCGCGGCCTCCCGCAGCGCGGCGCCGAAGGCGGGGTGGGTCTCATCGTTGGGAGCGACGCTGCGGATGTTCTCTATTTGTACCACAAAGAACAGGGTCGCGTCAAGCCCCGATTCCGCCGCCCGCCGCAATTCCCGGATATGCTTCACCCCCCGCTCCGTGGGGGCGTCGGGAAAGCGGGCGGCGCCGTTTTCCTCCAGGGTAACGCCCTTGACCTCCACCAGATGGGGGCCGCGGGCGGTCTCCAGGCAGAAATCCAGCCGGGAATCCCCGTAAACGTATTCGCTCCGCACCGCTGTCACATCCGGCCGGAATCCCCCGGCGGCGGCCCACTCCGCAAACACCTTGTTGGGCGCCTGGGCGTCCATATTGATCAGCCGGCCGCCCTTTTCCACGGCGATCAGGTCAAACGCCGTCTTGCGGCCGGGATTCGTCCCCCGCTCCAGATAGACCGTGGCCCCGGGAACCAGCAGTTCCCGGCAGCGCCCGGTATTTTTCACATGGACCACCTGCACGCCCTCGTCCGTTTCCACATGGGCGATGAAGCGGTTGGGCCGCGCCAGAAAGCGCCCCGCCGTCACAGCGTGATACCGCATGCGCCGCCCCTCCTTTCCTCTCGGTCATTTTTAGTCATCATACCATAAATCACCCCTCTAATAAAGAGAGATAATCGTTTTCGCCGCTCTTCTTGTTCAGCATTATACATAAAAAATACCCAAAGAAATTTTGACAACACACATTGTTTTTCCTGTGCGAAATTGATACAATGTACGTATATTTCGATTTGGGAGGGAGTATATGGACTATTCCAGCGTATTTGTCTGTCTGATGGGCATGGGCACGGTCTTTTTCGGGCTGATCTGCCTGATCGTCCTGACGACGATCATGGGCCGCCTCTGCGGGCTCGGCAAGAAAAGCGCCCCGGCGGCAGCCGTTCCTGCCCCGGCAGCCGCAGCCGCGCCCCAGGTGAACCAGCAGGAGCTGGTGGCCGCCGTGTCCGCCGCCATCGCGGAGGAGCTGGGCACGGACATTACCGGCATCCGCATCCTGTCTATGAAGAAACTGTAATGATGTAAAAGGAGAAACAAGGCTATGAAGAAATACAGAGTGACCGTCAACGGCACCGCCTACGAGATCGAACTGGAAGAGCTGACCGGCGCCGCCCCCGCGCCCGCCGCTGCCACGGCGGCCCCCGCTCCGGCCCCGGCACCCGCCGCCCCTGCCGCCCCCGCCGGCGGCGAGCAGATCACCGCCCCCATGCCCGGCACCATCCTGGCCGTCAACGTGGCCCAGGGCCAGGCCGTGAAGAAGGGCGATGTGCTGATGATCCTGGAGGCCATGAAGATGGAAAACGAGATCATGTGCCCCCGGGACGGCACCGTCGCCTCCGTGAACACCTCCAAGGGCGCGGCCGTGGAGTCCGGCACATTGCTGTGCGTCATCCAGTAATGGAGGGCGTACTATGGAAGCTATCCTGAATTTTATCAATGACACGGGCTTTACCCTGCTGCTGCAGGACGGCGGGTGGAAAAACCTGATCATGCTCTGTGTCGCCTGCTTTTTGCTGTACCTGGGCATCGGAAAGAAGTTTGAGCCCCTGCTGATGTGCACCATCGCCTTCGGCATGCTGATGACCAACCTGCCCGGCGCCAACATGTACCACGAGATCCTCTTTGCCGGCGGCCACATCCACTGGGACCTGTTCGGCGGCTCCCCTGTCACGGCGGAGCTTCTCAATGAGCTGGCCGAGGCCGGCGTGTCCCAGAATGTCCTGGCCCCCTATGTGGAGCAGGTGATGACCGCGGCCCAGGCCGCTTTCACCCCGGAGGTGATGGAGAACCTGATCTCCGAGATCACCGCCTCCGCCAGCGGCACCCTGAGCACCTTTGAGGCGCAGCTCCAGGCGCTGGTCCAGGCGGAGCAGGCCGCCGCCTACTACGGCATGACCATGTCCGACGTGACCATCTCCACCGGCCTGATCGACGTTTTGTACCTGGGCGTGAAGCTGGGCATCTATCCCTGCCTGATCTTCATGGGCGTGGGCGCCATGACCGACTTCGGCCCCCTGATCGCCAATCCCAAGAGCCTGCTGCTGGGCGCCGCCGCGCAGCTGGGCATCTTCATGACCTACGCCGGCTGCCGCCTGATGGGCTTCACCGGCCCGGAGGCCGGCTCCATCGGCATCATCGGCGGCGCCGACGGCCCCACCGCTATCTTCGTCACCGCCATGCTGGCTCCCGCCCTGCTGGGCCCCATCGCCGTGGCCGCGTACTCCTACATGGCCCTGGTGCCCGTCATCCAGCCGCCCATCATGAAGCTGCTGACCACCGAGAAGGAGCGGCAGATCGTCATGAAGCCCCTGCGGCAGGTCTCCAAGAAGGAGAAGATCATCTTCCCCATCGTGGTCACCATCTTCGTGGCCCTGCTGGTGCCCTCCGCCGGCCCCCTGATCGCCTGCCTGATGCTGGGCAACCTCTTCCGGGAGTGCGGCGTCACCGAGCGGCTGAGCAAGACCGTGCAGAACGAGCTCATCAACATCGTCACCATCTTCCTGGGTGTGTCCGTGGGCGCCACCGCCACCGGCACCACCTTCCTCTCCGCCCAGACCCTGAAGATCCTGGTCATGGGCATCGTGGCTTTCAGCTTCGGCACCGCCGGCGGCGTGCTGCTTGCCAAGTTCATGAACCTGTTCCTGAAGGAGAAGATCAACCCCCTCATCGGCTCTGCCGGCGTGTCCGCCGTGCCCATGGCCGCCCGTGTGTCCCAGATGGTGGGCCAGAAGTACAACCCCGGCAACTTCCTGCTGATGCACGCCATGGGCCCCAACGTGGCCGGCGTCATCGGCTCCGCCATCGCTGCGGGCGTGCTGATTTCCCTGTTCGGATAAGGGAGGTAATTATTTATGGAATTTCTGAGTAACAAGCCCCTGTATATCACGGACACCATCCTCCGGGACGCCCACCAGTCCCAGGCGGCCACCCGCATGCGGGTGGAGGATATGCTCCCCGCCTGCGAGGTGCTGGACTCCATCGGCTACTGGTCGTTGGAGTGCTGGGGCGGCGCCACCTTCGACTCCTGCATGCGCTTTTTGAACGAGGACCCCTGGGAGCGGCTGCGGAAGCTCCGCAAGGCCCTGCCCCACACCAAGCTGCAGATGCTGTTCCGGGGCCAGAACATCCTGGGCTACAAGCACTATGCCGACGACGTGGTGGACGCCTTCTGCCGCAAGTCCATTGAAAACGGCATCGACATCATCCGCATCTTCGACGCCCTGAACGATGTGCGCAATCTGGAACAGGCCATCAAGTCCGCCAAGAAGTACGGCGGCATGGTGGAGGCCGCCATGTCCTACACCATCTCCCCCATCCACAACGAGGAGTACTTCGTGAAGCTGGCGAAAGAACTGGAGCAGATGGGCGCCGACGTCATCTGCATCAAGGACATGGCAAACCTCCTGCTGCCCATGGACGCCTACTCCCTGGTGAAGCGGCTGAAAGAGACGGTCTCCGTCCCCATCCACCTGCACACCCACAACACCACCGGCACCGGCGACATGGTGTACCTGATGGCGGCCTACGCCGGCGTGGACATCGTGGACACCGCCCTGTCTCCTCTTGCCAACGGCACCTCCCAGCCCGCCACGGAGTCTCTGGTTGCCACCCTCCAGGGCACGCCCCGGGACACCGGATTGGACCTGAACAAGATGAGCGACGCGGCGGCCCACTTCCGCAAGGTGGCCCAGAAGCTGAAGGAGCAGGGCAGCCTGGACCCCAAGGTTTTGAACGTGGACACCAACACCCTGCTCTATCAGGTGCCCGGCGGCATGCTCAGTAACCTCATTTCCCAGCTGAAGCAGGCCGGGAAGGAGGACAAGTACTACGATGTGCTGGCGGAGATCCCCCGGGTCCGGGAGGACTACGGCTATCCCCCGCTGGTGACCCCCTCCAGCCAGATCGTGGGCACCCAGGCGGTCATGAACATCATCATGGGCGAGCGGTACAAGACCTTCACCAAGGAGTCCAAGGCCATGCTGAAGGGCGAATACGGCCAGCTGCCCGGCAAGGTCAACGAGGCCATCCGGGCCAAGGCGGGCATCGCCCCCGAGGACGTCATTACCTGCCGTCCGGCGGACCTGCTGGAGCCGGAGCTGGAGAAATACCGGGAGGAGTTCAAGGACGTGGCCAAGAGCGACGAGGATGTCCTGTCCCTGGCCCTGTTCCCCCAGGTGGCCCCCAAGTTCCTGGCCTGGCGGGACGGCCCCCACGACGAGCCCGCGGCGGCTCCCGCCCCCGCCGCTGCCGCCGCCAAGGCGGCCCCCGCCGATCCCAACGCGGTCCGGGAGCTGTTTGTGGAGTACAAGGGCTGACAATTGCATCAAAAAGGCACGGTATCTTTCGATACCGTGCCCTTTTTATCTTTCATTATGTGTCGTTTAATTCGTAGACATCAACTTCCAGCTCCAGGACGTCCAGCACCCCGCCGTCCGCGCCGTACAGCGTCACCGCGCAAGGGAGTTCCGCGTGAAGCAGGCTATAGCCGCCGCCGTCCTCCTCTCCCAGCGGTTCCCAGTACCACAGCTCAATGGCGTCCAGCAGGTCGATCTCCTGTCCGGGGGCGGGATCCCTCCCATGCATGGATGTAGGGCTGTACCAGCTGTGCTCCGGGCTGATGTAGGAGAACGCAAATGCCCCATCGCTCAGCTTCTCTCCCTTCAGCGTGAAGTCCACCGGTTCCCCCGCCTCTCCCAGAGAGGCGTACTGCCGCCGCGCCGTCACCACGGCGGTGGCGGACACGGCGTCCGCAAAGGGGCCCGCCGCGTACAGCGTGCCGCCCCATGCCGTGCACAGCGCATCGTTTTCCATCTCCACGCCATAGCTCCGGACATAGTACCGCAGATTCTGCAAGCCGTGCTGCTGGAACTGGAATGCCGCATAGGTCTCGCCGCTGCGGGCCAGGACAAAGGTGTCCTTGCGGCTGAGGCCTTCGTAGGCATATTTGAACTTATCCTGCCGGACATAGACCGGCTCCAGGTCCTCCAGGAAATAGTCCCGGGCCACCTGGCGGCACATGCCCTTCACTGTGTAGGGCGGGAAGCCCAGGGCGGCGTAGACGCAGAAGCCCAGCAGGGCACAGAGCAGCAGATTGCGGAGGATCTTCTGTTTTCGGTTCAGATGAGGCACTCTCATGACGCTCCCTCCCATTCCGCCCGCAGGGTCCAGTCGTTCTTGCCGTAGGGATAGGTGACCTCCACCCAGGCGGGGCGGCGGTCCAGGGTCAGCCGGATCGTCGCCTGGTAGCGGGTCCAGGCCTTGCCAGTTCTCTCCCAATAGTCCCAATAGCCGGTCTCCGGCCAGGTGCCGTCCGGCTGCCGGGCGTAACACGGGACCGCGCCCTGGTCGTCCGCCACCTCCAGATACCGCCACAGGCCGTCGGGGCTGTAGCCAAAGGGGTCCCGCATCTCGACCCAGATATACAGATCCGCCTGAAAGACGCCGCCCTCCTCCGTGACCTCTCCGGGGGCCAGCCAGAGGGTGGCGTATTCCGTCTCCACCCGGTCCGCCCCGGCGGCGGGCTCCGTCCATTGCAGCTGTTCCGCCGTCCGGCTCAGGGCGTCGTTGACCGTACCGCTGTCCCTGACGGTGATCCCCACCGCCGCGGCCAGCAGCGCCAGCATCAGCCACCGGGTCAGCCGCCACAGCCAGCCCCAGAAGGGGTGGTGGGCCTGATCCATGGCGCAGCCCACCACAAAGGCGCTGCCCATGGCCTCCAGCGCCCGCTGTTCCGCCAGCGCCGTGTCGTAGCCCAGCCGCTCCAAATCGGCGCGGCCGTCCTCCAGGTGGGCCAGCAGCTCCTTGCGGATGGCCCGGTGGTCCGGCTGGAAGCGGACCTCCCGCAGGACGGCGGCACACCAGGCGTTCCAGGCGGCGCTGTATGTGTCCGTCTCGGCTTTACTCCTCCCTTTGCGGATTCCAAAGCGTTTTTTCATAGGTATGTATTTCCCTCCCGCCGGTATCATAAAAGGTCACTGTGACATGGGCCATGAAATCGGGATCCACCGATCCCCTCGCGGCGTGCTGGAATTCCCAGAGCGTTGCCCCCTCTGGGCTGTTCAGGTGTCCGTCCGGGTCTTTCCGTTCCAGGACAAACCGGTAAAGTCCATACGCGTTCGGTTCCGCCTCCATGGTATAGGTCTCGTCAAACTCACTGCCGTTAACGATCTCCCGCAGCCGCAGCGCGCACACTGCCCCTGCGTCGTCCGGCAGATCCGCGCAAACGTAGACCGCCTCCGGGTCCATGCCTCTGCTCTCCTGGAGAAATACCACCGGCCCCTCCGGCTCCACCAGCAGGAAAGACGACTCGGTATATTCCAGCCAGCTATATCTGGTCTCTCTGGCTGTGCCGTAAAACCCTTCTGTCCGGAACACCACGTCCCGCTGGTCCCCCTCCCACGTTGAGCGGTACAGCACCTCCGGCGCGGACAGACCGTATTCCTCCGCCCGCCAGCGGAGGGCGAGGTTGGCCGTCGGCGCTCTGAAGTCGTTGACGGCCCAGGCCAGGAACACCAGCAGCACCGCAGCCAGAAAATTCCGCAGGATCTTCTGCCGCCGGTTCAGCCGGGGCAGCAGTCTGGGCAGTCTCATGGCGCTCCCTCCTCTCCCTGGGACAGATCCAGCCGGAAGGACCACCCGGCGGTCTTATGGCGAATCTCGATCCACGCCGGGTCCTCCGCAAGATTGTATCCGAAGATATGCAGCTTATGGCGGATATGTCCGTGGAACGTACTTTGGCCCATGATGGAAGCGTTCTCTCTGCCGTACCGCACACCTCTGCTGTCCACCGCTTCCAGATTGTCTAGCCCCGGCGGGCCCAGCCAGAACTTCGGCGTCTCGGCGGTCATCTCGATATACAGGAATCCCCGGTCAAAATAGGCATGATCCACCGTCACGGTATAGGCCCCCGCCTGGAAGGGCGGCGGACAGGAAACGTTATCTGCGTATCCATATTCACTCTCCCATGTGGAAGATGGCTCGATCCACTCCCTCACATCGGGCAGGCCATTCCCCCAGACCGCCCACAGGGTCCAGACCAGCGCCAGCACCGCCAGGGCCCGACTGGCCAGCCACAGCCAGCCAAGCCACGGCCTGTGGGCCTGATCCAAAGCCTGCCCCACCGTTTTGGCGTCTCCCATGGCCTGTAAGGCCCGCTCCTCCGCCAGGTCCCGGGGATACCCCAGCCGCACCAGATCCGCTCTGCCGTCCTCCAAATGGGCCAGCAGCTCCTTCTGGATGTCCTTGTGATCCGGCCGGAACCGCACCTGTTCCAAGACCTCCCGCATCCAGTCCCGCCACACATCATTGACGTGGATATCCGCCCGCACCTCTTTCAAGCCCCGCTCACCTCCCGCAAAAGCGCGCCGTTCCGGTCATAATACCGCAAAGTATAGCAAAACTGCCGCCCCGGCAGGGACCGGCTGTCGAGATACCCGCGCCATCTCTGCTCCTGTTCATCCGCCGCCTCTCCCGGCGCAAAGCGGAAGGCGCCGCTTTCATCCCGGGTCCCAGCGGCGGCACAGGTACACACCGGCTGTCCCGCGCTGTCCAGCAGGCTCCACTCCAGGGTGGCCGACGCGGCCTCCGGCACATCGCCCAGGGCCAGCATGTCTCCGCTCCCGTCGTCCATAGGCCGCACCAGGATGCCGTCCGCCGTGCCGCAGAGCTGGCTCCAATGGCTCCAGTCCCGTGGGTTATAGCAGACCCACAGGTATGTAGTTCCGCTCCGCAGCCACAGCACCCGGCTGGGCTCCTCCCCATAGACGCCCTCCCAGACCTCCTCCGCGCTGTTCAGCAGGTTTTCCCGGCACACCTGCCGGAGCATCATGCCCCGGCTCAGGGGCGGAAATCCCACCGCCGCCCAGGTCAGCGCCAGCACCAGCGCCGCCGCCAGCAGATTCCGGACGATGGCCAGCCTGCGGTTTGTTCTCCGTCTCTTTTTCACTCCGCCGCCTCCCACTGTATCCGCAGGGTCCAGTCGTTTCCGCCGTAGGGGTAGGTGATGTCCACCCACTCCGGCGCCGTCTCCCGCACTGTCATCTCCATCCAGATATACCAGCCGCCCAGGTCAGCGCTGCTATATAAACGTCTCGCGTCCGTTCCGGGTAATGGGCGGAAGTTGCTGGCGTAGGACGCGGTGAACCAGTCGCCGGACATGCCGACGTTGGCATAGTTGCTCTGATTCAGGAGCGCCTGCCCCGTGCTGGCCGTCATTTGCAGATTTGACGGAACGGCTTCCGGCCGTCCGTACCAGAGGCGGTCCGGGGTGAGCCGGAGCAGGAGATAGCCCCTGTAATAGCCGGGACCGCTCTCCCAGCGGTACCACCTGCCCTTACGCACGGAAATGGCATAGCCGTCCATCTGTACCTCTTCGCCGGTCAGCGGCCCTTCGTAAAAGATGTAGTCGTGGCCCTCCTGCTGGTTCAGCAGGACATCGTAGGCCAGCATCTGCTCCTCAAAGCCCGCCAGATCCTCCGGCGGCAGGACGGTGTTCCAGACCCGCCGGAGCCACGGGGAGCCATCCATCAGCCACATGGCGGCGAGCAGGACAGCCGCCGCCAACACGGCCCAGCTGGCCTGCCACAACCGCCCCAGCCAGGGCTTGTGGGCACGGTCCAGGGCCAGGCCCACCTCCACCGGGTCGCCCATGGCCCCCAAGGCCCTCTGCTGTGCCAGCCGCGCCGGATACCCCAGCCGCATCAGATCCGAGCAGTGGTCGTCGTAATGGGCTCGCAGCTCCGCCCCGATGGCGTTCCGGTCCGGCTTGAACCGCACCTGCTCCGTCGCCTCGGCGCACCAGTCTTCAAAGTACTCCGCCATACCGTCACGCCGGGGAGATGCCGCAGACCACGGCGTTGACCTTTTCCGTAAAGGTGTTCCACTCCACCTTCTTCTCCTCCAGGACCTTCAGGCCCTTCCGGGTGATGCGGTAGTACTTCCGCATCCGGCCCGTCTCCGCCTCCTTTTCCCGGACGGTCACCAGCTGGTCGGCCTCCAGGGTGTGGAGGATGGGGTACAGCGTCCCCTCCTTCAGCTCAAAGGTGTGGTCGGAGCGCCGGGCCAGCTCCGTGATCATCTGGTAGCCGTACATCTCCTCCCGGCTTAGCAGGGATAAAACCAGCAGCGTCGTGCTCCCCGTCATCAGGCTCTTGTCGATCTTCATACCGTCTCCTCCTTCTATCTCCATTTCATGGTCAATTGCTGAAACGTTTCAAACTGCCAGCTCCCCAGAGGCGCCCCGCCGCTGTCATACAGCCGCACCGTGCCGGAGTAGCGGTCCTTCTGGCTCCCCGCGAAGATCTCCCGCTCCCACCGGGCCTCCTGGCTGGCGTCCCCGTCGTCATACTGCCGCTCCAGATCGAAGCGCCAGCAGTTGTCCGCCGCCCGTTCTCCCCGCACCGTACAGGCGGAGACCACCTGATTGGAGGTGTAGGACACTGTCACATCCATTTCCGCCGAGGCGGCGTCCGCCAGATCGCCGAAGGCAAACAGGCGGATGGGATAATACCCATCCCGCTTTCCGGCGGCAAGGTCAATGCCGCCGAAAACGCCGAATTCCTCGTCAAACAGCCGGGCGTCGTCCAGCCACAGGCCCATCAGCGTGCGGTCATAGTAGATCTGCAGAATATCGCCGTGATTCCAGAGATACAGCTCATAGCCCGCACCTGTGGAATCCGTCTCCAGCAGCAGCGTGGAGTCCTCCAGCAGATACTGCCGCTCCGCCCTGCGGATCAGCCCCTCCCTTGTCAGGCTGGGGAATTCCATTGCCCAGGACAGCAAAAACAGGGACAGGGCAACGCACAGCAGATTGCGGATGATCCTCTGCTTCCGGTTCCACTTGGGCAGCCATTTCCGCCATTCAGCCATCCGGGTCCACCTCCCACTCCAAACGCAGGGAAAAGCCCTCGCCGCTGCCGCAGGTGAATTCCGTCCACGCCGGAATCTCCTCCAAAAAAGAGACCCATACCAGATATTCTGAGCAGAAGGGATTTTCCTCAAGGAAGCTCACCTGCACAAAACCGTCCCAGCGCTCCCTGCGCTCCCGGGCCGTGCACGCCCTCCACTCCGCGGCAGCGGCAAATTCCTTGCCGGTGTTATCTGTCATCGACAAGGTTTGCAGCGCCTTGTAAGGGCCGTGATCCCAAAAGCGGCCGTCCTCCGTTCGCAGAATGGCCACCATGTTATAATTGTTTTCCAGCTCGTTCCACCACAGGGCGGCATATGGAATGGAAATGCTGTATCCGCTCCGCTCCACCGTGCCGCCCTGTGTCACCGCGGCCCGTGAATAGGCCGGATTATCCCGCTCAAGGGTGTATCCAGCCGTCTCATAATCCGCCTGCTGTCTCATGAGACGCAGATCGTGGACGATATTGTAACCGCCATCCGACAGTATCCATACCATCAGAAATCCGCAGATCGCCAGAGCCCACTTGCTCGCCAGCCACAGCCAGCCCAGCCAGGGCTTATGTACCCGATCCAGCGCCCGGCCCACCTCCACCGGGTCGCCCATGGCAGTCAGCGCCCGCTCCCGGGCCAGCGGATCGTCGTAGCCGATGCGCTCCAGGTCTTTCACATGATCCTCGTAGTGGGCCTCCAGCTCCGTTCCGATCATCCCCCGGTCCGGCCAGAAGCGCACCTGCTGTACGACCATTTCACGCCATTCGCGAAAATCCGGCAAACCTTTCACCTCCAAGGAAAACAATACCTCGGTCATCTATGTTCAGTATACATAGATGGCCGAGGCTTGTCAATGCGTTTTTCAGTTTTCCTCTGCCAGCAGCGGGCTGTACATCATAATGGCGTCATTGGCAAACAGAAACTGCTCCTCCAGCAAGCCGCCGTCCAGGCCGTACACCATCCGGTACAGTGCGTTGTGCCGCACATAGCCGCCCCAGGACATCTGGTCGATGCGGGGCTCCCGCTCCACAATTTCATAGCGGTGCTCCGGCGGCCGCGCCGCCCGCCATTCCCCCTCCAGGTGAGTCTCTCCCACCCGCAGGCACAGCTGGAAGTCCTGATCTGTGTCGTTGCGGATCATCAGATCCCGATGGGGATAGGCACAGGTGGCGCCGCTGCCGAAGGGCTGGGTGCGGTTGGCGTCCGGGAACACATCGTGGGAGTGGCGGTAGCGCTCCACAACGGTCAGCGGCGTGTGGAGGGTCATCCAGAAGATCAGGTTAGATAGTTGACATAATCCTCCTCCAATGTCGCCGCCGACGCGGCCCAGGAACAGCACCATGCCTTCCTTGTAGCCCTTTCGTCTGCTGGGCCTGCCGATGAGCTTCCAATAGCTGAAGGTCTCACCTGGGCGCAGCACCAGGCCGTCCAGCCGGGCCACCGCCAGCTTCAGGTTCGTGACCTTGTTCCGCTGCCACACCATCTCCTCGCCCCGGAGCCGGCGCATCAGCGGCGTAGCATGGGTGAATTGGACACAGGGCAGGCGGTCCGCCCTGCGCTCTTTTGCCCAATGAAATTTCGGAGAACACCAGAGCAGATAGCGCTTTCCGGCATAGTATGCCTTCCCCAGCCGCAGCCGCAGCCAGCTGCGGTGGATCGGCGGACGGAGCTGTCGATCTGTTTTCATATGCGGCTCCCTCATATCTTATCAGGTGCATAAACTGTCACTGCGATAGATGCTGAGCGGACGTCAGCCCCTTGCTCCACGGCACAGGCCAGTTCCAACGTCAGCTCCGACGCCGTTGCGGCCTCTTCCGCGCCGTTTTTATAAGCCTATCAGAGAAAAGGGGATAATAAATCTCAAAAGAACCACAAATTGTAACAAAAGATTTCTCGATTCCGGAAAGTAAAAAAGCGACAGCCTTTTCAGGCTGTCGCTCTGTGTTGGCGTTACCTATTTTCCCAGGCCGTCACCAGCCAAGTATTGTCGGCAGAAGTGAGCTTAACTACCGTGTTCGGAATGGGAACGGGTGGACCCTCACTCTAATCAACACCAACTGTCGTCGGAGCAAACTGCGCTCGCTCCGTTTCCAGCTCCGCCGAAAACTTCGTATCGCCTCGTTGCTCCTCCTCTTCGATTCGAACCCGCTTCGCTGGGCTTCAAATCGATTTGGAGACGATTTATGTTATTCCGGCACTGCCGGAAAACAAACTGTATTATAAACTTGTTTCCGCGCTTTGTCAAGAAAGATTGGTGACCCGTACCGGATTCGAACCGATGTTAACGGCGTGAGAGGCCGCTGTCTTAACCACTTGACCAACGGGCCGCGTCGTCGCAAAGTCCGCTTCACTCCGTTTCCGCTTCCCGCGAAAACTTCGTCCGCTCCCTTGCTCCTCCTCTCCAACACAAACCCGCTTCGCTGGGCTTCGTGTTGGTTTTAGACGGGGTTGCGATCAATCCTTAACCCTTTTCCGAGGTGCGCCCACCGGACGCACCCTGAAAAGGCTTGGTGCACCTTCACGGACTCGAACCGGGGACCCACTGATTAAGAGTCAGTTGCTCTACCAACTGAGCTAAAGGTGCACATACTTTCTTTTGAAAAAGAAAGTATGCAAAGAAAACTTTAACATTACCTTCTCTTTCAGAGCGTGCGCTTTTGCTACACCCTCAAAACCGAACAATGTGACTTCCACTCCGTGCTTCAGGCCAGCCTGCATAAATCGTAGGTCAAGCCCTCGGGCTATTAGTACCGGTCAGCTCCATACATTACTGCACTTCCACCTCCGGCCTATCAACCAGGTAGTCTTCCTGGGCCCTTACCTCATGAAGAGTGAGAGATCTCATCTCAGGGGGAGTTTCACGCTTAGATGCTTTCAGCGTTTATCTCGTCCGTACATAGCTACCCAGCTATGCCCTTGGCAGGACAACTGGTGCACCAGAGGTACGTCCATCCCGGTCCTCTCGTACTAAGGACAGCTCCCTTCAAATCTCTTACGCCCGCAACAGATAGGGACCGAACTGTCTCACGACGTTCTGAACCCAGCTCGCGTGCCACTTTAATCGGCGAACAGCCGAACCCTTGGGACCGAATTCAGCCCCAGGATGTGACGAGCCGACATCGAGGTGCCAAACCTCCCCGTCGCTGTGGACGCTTGGGGGAGATCAGCCTGTTATCCCCAGGGTAGCTTTTATCCGTTGAGCGATGGCATTTCCACTCACATACCACCGGATCACTAACTCCAACTTTCGTTACTGCTCGACCCGTCGGTCTCGCAGTTAGGCTGGCTTCTACGTTTACACTCACTGCACGATTTCCGTCCGTGCTGAGCCAACCTTTGAGCGCCTCCGTTACTCTTTTGGAGGCGACCGCCCCAGTCAAACTGCCCGCCTAACAGTGTCCCCCGACCGGATTCACGGCCGCAGGTTAGAAATCCAGCAAACCAAGAGTGGTATCCCACCGGCGACTCCACACGAGCTGACGCCCGCGCTTCCAAGTCTCCCACCTATCCTGTACATGATTTACCGAATTCCAGTATTAAGCTGCAGTAAAGCTCCATGGGGTCTTTCCGTCTAGTTGCGGGTAACCGGCATCTTCACCGGTACTACAATTTCGCCGGGCGGGCTGTTGAGACAGTGCCCAAATCATTACGCCTTTCGTGCGGGTCAGAACTTACCTGACAAGGAATTTCGCTACCTTAGGACCGTTATAGTTACGGCCGCCGTTTACCGGGGCTTCAATTCAATGCTTCGCTTGCGCTGACATCTCCTCTTAACCTTCCGGCACCGGGCAGGCGTCAGCCCATATACGTCATCTTTCGATTTAGCATAGACCTGTG
>CANQPD010000008.1 GCA_947625655.1 uncultured Dysosmobacter sp. | reverse complement strand
GAACAGCCCGGTGATCTTTCCATTCTCGTCCACGTCGATCTTCTCCGCCGCAGGCACCTTCGGCAGCCCCGGCATGGTCATGATGTCTCCCGTCAGCGCCACCAGGAAGCCTGCGCCGGCGGAGACCTTCAGATTCCGCACCGTGATGGTGAAGCCCCTGGGCGCTCCCAGCTTGGCTGCGTCGTCGGAGAAGGAATACTGCGTCTTCGCCATGCAGATGGGCAGCTTGTCAAAGCCCAGGGCCTCCAGCTCCTTCATCTGCTTCCTGGCCCCGGCGGTCAGCTCCACGCCGTCGGCGTGGTAGATCTTCCGGGCGATGTCGTTGAGCTTCTGCTCAATGCCGTCCTCCGTGTCGTAGGCGAAGCGGAAGTCATTGGGCTGGCCGCACAGGCGGACGACCTCCTCCGCCAAAGCCAGGCCGCCCTCGCCGCCCTTGGCCCAAACCTCGCTGAGGGCCACATTGACGCCCAGTTCCTTACATCTGTCCTCCACCAGCTTCAGCTCCGCGGCGGTGTCGGTGGGGAAGGCGTTGATGGCCACCACACAGGGCAGGCCGTAGACCTTGGTGATGTTCTCCACATGCTGGAGCAGGTTGGGCAGGCCCCTTTCCAGGGCGGGCAGGTTCTCCTCGTTCAGGTCGGCCTTGGCCACGCCGCCGTGGTTTTTCAGCGCCCGGACGGTGGCGACAACCACCACGGCGCTGGGGGTCAGGCCCGCCAGGCGGCATTTGATGTCCAAAAACTTCTCCGCCCCCAGATCCGCGCCGAAGCCCGCCTCGGTGACGGCGTAATCCGCCAGCCGCAGGGCCATCTTCGTGGCCATGACGGAATTGCACCCGTGGGCGATGTTGGCGAAGGGCCCGCCGTGGATGAAGGCAGGGGTTCCCTCCAGGGTCTGGACCAGATTGGGCTTCAAAGCGTCCTTCAGCAGGGCCGCCATGGCGCCCTCGGCCTTCAGGTCGTGGGCGGTGACGGGCCTGCCGTCGTAGGTATAGGCCACCACCATCCGGCCAAGGCGGGCCTTCAGGTCGGGGATGTCGGCGGCGAGGCACAGCACCGCCATGATCTCGCTGGCCACGGTGATGTCGAAGCCGTCCTCCCGGGGCACGCCCTGCATCCGGCCGCCCAGGCCGTCCACGATGCTGCGCAGCTGGCGGTCATTCATGTCCACGCAGCGCTTCCAGGTGATGCGCTTGACATCGATGCCCAGGGCGTTGCCCTGCTGGATGTGGTTGTCCAGCATGGCCGCGCACAAATTGTTGGCGGCGCCGATGGCGTGGAAGTCGCCGGTGAAGTGAAGATTGATGTCCTCCATGGGCACCACCTGGGCATAGCCGCCGCCGGCGGCGCCGCCCTTGACACCGAACACGGGGCCGAGAGAGGGCTCCCGCAGGGCCACCAGGGTGTTCTTGCCCAGGCGGCGCATGGCGTCCGCCAGGCCCACGGTGGTGGTGGTCTTGCCCTCGCCGGCGGGGGTGGGGTTGATGGCGGTGACCAGGATCAGCTTGCCGTCGGGGCGCTTGCTCTCCCGCAGCAGGCGGTAGTCCACCTTGGCCTTGTAATTGCCGTACAGCTCCAGATACCGGCCGTCCACCCCGGCGGTCTCGGCGATCTCGGTGATGGGCTTCATGGCGCAGGACTGGGCGATTTCGATATCGGTTTTGAATTCCATGGTGCATATCCTCCTCAAAGCTGCCGGCGGCCCGAAAAAAGAAAACGGGCGCACCGAACATTCAGTGCGCCCAGACGGTCGGCATTCAAGACGCTTCCGCGCCCGCGGTACTTCATGTGGTCCCGGCCCACTTCCGTCAGTCATACCGCTCCCGCCAAAACGGCTTCCCGTTTCAGCGGCTGTGATAAGCATAACACACCGTTTTTTCGCCGTCAAGATGCTTTTTCGCGGTTTATTCCCTCCGCGTTTTGGGACTTCAAGAAAGAAAATGGAGGGTGCATCTCCTTGCAGGGAGCCTGCAATCTGAATAGAATAGGACAAATAGTCCAAAATAAAGCAGTACAATATGTCCTAAGAATAGAATCATTTCGGTGATTCATATGAACTTAAGGATTCGAGATCTGCGTGAAGACAGAGATTTAAAGCAATCTGTCATTGCGGACTATTTGATGTGCGATCAATCTCTTTACTCGAAATATGAGCGGGGGGAGCGGGAGCTTCCATTGCGTTTGGCGGTTCGGCTGGCGGAATACTATGGCGTCAGCATCGACTATCTGGTGGGCCTGACGGACGAGCCGGCGCCGTACCCCAGAAAGCGGAAACAGCCATGAGCGTGCTGGAAACCATCCTGGACCTGCTGTTCCCGCCCAAGTGCCCCTTTTGCAGAAAAGTCCTGGACAGGCCGGGCATCTGCCCCAAATGCGAGGCCGCCCTGCCGTGGACGGAGGACGCCGACGGCCTGCGGGAGGGCCCCGGCGGCCTGCGGTGCGCCGCGCCGCTGTGGTACGAGGATCTGGCACGGGAGGGCATCCTGCGCTATAAATTCCAGGGGGCGTCCGCGCTGGCGGAGCCCCTTGGGGGCCTGATCGCCCAGTGCGCGGCAGAGCGGTTTTCCGGCGGGTTCGACACGGTGACCTGGGTGCCTGTCAGCCGTAAACGGCTGCGGGAGCGGGGATACGACCAGGCGGAGCTGCTGGCCCGGGCCGCCTGCCGCTTATGGGACACGGAGCCGGTGCGGCTGCTGGTAAAAACGGAACACAATCCGGCCCAGTCCGGCATCCATGACGCCGCCGCCCGCCGGGCCAACGTGCTGGGCGTGTACCAACCGGCGGAGCCGGAGAAGATCCGGGGAAAGCGCATCCTGCTGGTGGACGATATCTGCACCACCGGGGCCACGCTGACGGAGTGCGTCCGGGTGCTGCGGGACGCCGGGGCGGAGGATGTGGTGTGCGCCGCGGCAGCATTGACCCGCCTGGGGAAAAACGTTTACAAAAACGCAAAATAATGGGGTTGCAATCGGGGAAAACTGTCAGTATAATATACCTTGTATGATTGTATACGGGAAAACCGTTCATAATAGGCTATAAGCTATAGAAAGAACAATGAGGTGGAAGTATGTCCATGGCAAAGGATATCGGTATCGACCTGGGTACCGCTTCGGTTTTGGTATATGTCAAGGGGAAGGGCATCGTGCTGAACGAGCCCTCTGTGGTGGCAATGGATAAGAATACCGGCAAGCTGCTGAAGGTGGGCACCGAGGCCCAGGCCATGCTGGGCCGCACCCCCGGCAACATTGTGGCCATCCGGCCCCTGCGGGAGGGCGTCATCTCCGACTACGACATGACCGAGCGGATGCTGCGGGAGTTCATCCATAAAGTGGCGGGGGTGTCCTTCTTCAAGCCCCGGGTCATCATCTGCGTGCCCTCCGGCATCACCGAGGTGGAGGAGCGCGCCGTGATCGACGCGGGTATCCAGGCCGGCGCCCGGAAGGTCTATCTGATCGAGGAGCCTGTGGCCGCCGCCATCGGCGCGGGCATCGACATCGCCAAGCCCGACGGCCACATGGTGGTGGATATCGGCGGCGGCACCGCGGATATCGCGGTCATCTCCCTCAGCGGCGTGGTGGAGAGCGCCTCCATCAAGATCGCCGGCGACCAGCTGAACGAGGCGGTGGTCAAGTATATGCGCCGCACCCACAACCTGCTGGTGGGCGAGCGCACCGCCGAGGAGATGAAAAAACAGATCGGCTGCGTCTTCCCCAAGGAAGAGGAGGAGACCATGGATGTCAAGGGCCGGTGCCTGCTGACAGGGCTTCCCAAGGTGGTCACCGTCAGCTCCACGGAGATGATGGACGCCTTTGAAGAGCCGGTGGAGCGCATCATGGAGGCCATCCACTCCGTGCTGGAGCGGACGCCCCCGGAGCTGGTGGCGGATATCTCCACCAACGGCATCGTTATGACCGGCGGCGGCAGCCTGGTCTCCGGCTTTGACAAGCTGGTCACCGCCCGCACCGGCATCCACACCATGATCGCCGAGGACGCTGTCAGCTGTGTGGCGCTGGGCACCGGCAAGAGCCTGGATTCCCTGGGCAACATGCAGGACGGCACCATGAATCTCAGCCGCCGGAAACAGATGAACTGAGGCGGGGAGAAATTTTCAGGATGAAAACAGGAGGACCGTCCGGCGGTTCTCCTGTTTTGCTGAGAAAGCGGACGGGTTCGTTGCAAAAGCCATCGCGGCCCGGGGGAATTTGCTGTATCGTGTTGGGGCAGACTGGGAGTAGCCTGCCGGAAGCGGCAAAAAGGCCGCCTGCCGGAAAACGGGGCATGCAAAAAGCTGCCGAAAAGCCCAGCGGACTTTTCGGCAGCCTGAGGCCGGAGGGTATCAGGTGAAGATGCCCAGGTGGAAGAAGGTGTCGATCTGGCCCACCAAAATCAGGATCATGGCCAGGGGCACGATGAACCGGATGCAGAAGGAGAAGAAGCCGTCCAGCTTGGCTTTGCTGCCCACATGGATCTCGTCCAGCAGGGTCTTGGGCTTGATCTCCCAGCCGATCATCAGGCTCATCAGCAGGGCGCCCAGGGGCATGGCGATGCCTTCGGACAGGGCGTCCATAAAGTCCAGCCAGCAGTCGTTGAACTCGCCCACGATGCCCGTCTCGCTGATCCCCAGCGCCCGGAAGGTGCCCTGGAAGGGGACGTACACGCCGTTGCTGCCCAGGCCGTCGATGGCCACGATGGCGGCCTCCACCATAATGGCGATACACACCCAGAACACCACCTTGGGCCGGTTGCCGGTCTTGCCCCTGGCGACGGCCCGGTCCAGGAAGTAGGTGGCGATGACCTCGATCAGGGCAATGGCGGAGGAGATGGCGGCGATCAGCACCAGCAGATAGAAGATCACGCCGAACAGGGGGCCGATGGGGCCCATGGCGTGGAACACGTCCTGCAAGGTGACGAACAGCAGGCTGGGGCCGCCCAGCTTGATCTGATCCAGCGGAGCGCCCTGCTGGATGCCGTTGGCCACGGCGGCGGGGATCACGGCGATGCCGGCCATGATGGCGACGATGGTGTCCGCGATGACGACGATGGAGGAATTTTTGACCAGGCTCTGGCCCTTGTCCAGATAGGAGCCGTAGGTAATGGTGATGCCCATGGCCAGGGACAGCGAGAAGAACATCTGCCCGCCGGCGGTGGCCAGCACCGTGGTCCAGTGAGGGGCGGTCTCAATGAAGCCCGCCTGGACGGCGTAGCCGGGGAGGAACATGAATTTCAGGCCCTCCGCGGCGCCTTCCATGGTGACAGAGCGGACAATGATGATCACCAGCATGACGAACAGGGCGGGCATGCCCACCTTGTTGAACTTTTCAATGCCCCCGGAGATGCCGCCCCGGTTGATGAGGTAGCAGATGATGATGAACAGCAGGGTGAACATGACGCAGCCGAACTGGTTGGTCAGCATGGAGCCGAACAGGTCCGCGCCGGTCTGGATCTCCGCCCCGGCAAAGGCCAGATTGCTGAGGTTCAGGGACATATACTCGATGCAGTAGCCGCCCAGGACGGTGTAGAAGCTCAGGATGACAAAGGGGGAGAACACTGCCAGCCAGCCCACCCAGCGGAATTTTTGGGACAGGGTCCGGTAGGCGCCCACGGTGCCCTGGCCGGTCTTGCGGCCCATGGCCAGCTCGGCCATCAGGATGATGAAGCCCACGAAGATGGCCAGCAGCACATAGATGAGCAAAAAGGCGAAGCCGCCGGACTTGCCCATCTTGTACGGAAAGCCCCAGATATTGCCCAGGCCCACGGCGGAGCCGATGGCCGCCATCAGGAAGCCGAGATTGCTTCCCCAAGTTCCTCTTTCATTTCCCAAAACGGATCCTCTCTTTCTTATCACAATTCTTCATATCAGCTATTAGAAGCCTGCATACAACAATACTATATTTTATAAGGCCAGTCAAGCAAATGCACAACAAATGCTGCAACTTTGTTTTGCATATAGATCATTTGCACAATTGCCCGGAAAAAAGGATGATTTTATGTATCAATTTAAGCCAGTGACCAAGCAGGACGGCGGAAAGCTGCGGAAATACTACAAAACCTGTCAATACGGACTCTGTGAATACTCCGTGGGGACCAAGCTGATGTGGCGGCAGACGCTGCATCCCGCCTGGGCGGAGATCGCGGGATGCCTGGTGGTGCGGAACACCATCGGCAAAGAGACGGTCTTCGACTATCCCGTGCCGGGGCCGGAGGGGGACGAGGACGCCGCGCTGGCGGCCATCGAGGCCTATTGTCTGGAGCAGGGCGTGGCGCCGGTGATCTCCGTGGTGCCGGAGTGCAAGGCGGCCCGGCTGCTGGCCCGGTATCCCTACGTCCGGGTCAGCGACATCCGGACCTGGCGGGACTATGTGTACTACCGGGAGGACCTGCAGCTCTTTGCGGGGCGGAGGTACTCCGGCCAGCGGAACCACATCAAGAAATTCCGCGCCCAGTGGCCCGACGCGGAGTTCCGGCCCCTGACGGCGGCGGACGGAGACGTGATTGAGCGGTTCTGGCAGGACTATGAGGCGGAATTCCCCAAGGGGAACAACGCCAAGGCCAGGGACGAGCTGGCCCTTGCCAAGAAGATGCTGCGGATGCTGGACAAGCCCTGGTTTCTCGGCGGCGGCATGTTTGACGGGGACAGGCTCATCGCCCTGTCCCTGGCGGAGAAGTGCGGGGACACCCTCATCATCCACATTGAAAAGGCGCTGTACTCCTATACCGGCGTGTATCCCACCCTGGTGCAGGCCTTTGCCACGGCCTTCGGCGACGGCTGCCAGTGGATCAACCGGGAGGACGACGCGGCGGACCGGGGGCTGCGGACCTCGAAACTGCAGTACGGCCCGGCCAAACTGGCCCCCAAATACCGCTTCGAGCCCCAGAACGAGCTGCTGCGCCACGCGGCGGAGATCCCGGAGCTGCGGACGGAGCGGCTGACCCTCTCCGCCCTGACAGAGGCGGATATCCCCGCCTACAACGCCCTGGTGCTGGACGGGGAGCGGAACCGCTGGTGGGGCTATGACGACGTGGGGGGCCTGGGCGGCCCGGTGGAGGAGCGGAGCTTCTTCGAGGTGGCCAAACGGGACTTTGAGAACCGGCAGGCGGTGAATTTCGCCGTCCGGCTGGAGGGGAAGCTCATCGGCGAGGCGGTGCTGTACCGCTTCGACTGCCGGGGCGGCGCGGAGCTGGGCTGCCGCATCGACAGCGCTTACGCCGGGTATGGCTATGGCACCGAGGCCTTCGCCGCCGTGGCGGACTGGGCGCTGTACAAGCTCCACCTGACGCGGGTGGTGGCCAAGTGCTTCCGGGAAAACCAGGCGTCCTACAAAATGCTGTCCTCCTGTATGCGGAAAAACGGCGAGGACGAGACGTTCTTCTATTTTGAAAAGCTGGTGTAAACGACCACGGCGCTCCGACCCGGAGCGCCGTGGTTTTTATGGGCCGGGGGATCATCCGGACGTTTGAGACGGGGGGAAAGCGCGCGGGGCGGCTCACATGGGGGACTTTGCCGCTTTTTCAGGCATGGAGATCCTCCCGGCGGCAGGTGCAGCCCTCCGTCAGGCCCAGGGCGGCCACCCGGGTCTCAGGGATGTCCAGGGAGAAGCGGACGCCCTCAGCGGTCTGGCACAGCAGCCACAGAGGCGCGGGCTCCCGGTGCTCCTCACAGCCGAAGTCGCCGTCCTCGATCCGCAGGACACACACGTCGTGCCCCGGCGCGGCGGCAATGCGGGCCGCCGCCTCCTCGTTACTCAGCTTCATGATGCAGGTGACTTGGTCCAAAGCTGTGGGGCAGCAGCTGGGGCAGGGTGAAGGTCTGGGCTTCCCCCGCGCCGTTGAGGCAGATGATCTCCAGCTCCGGGGCGAACTCCCGCATCACCTGGCGGCAGATGCCGCAGGGGGTGCAGAAATCATCGCCCCGCCCGGCGATGACGATGCGGGTGAAATTGGTATGGCCCTCCGCCACGGCGTGGGAGATGGCGTTCCGCTCGGCGCAGATGCCCGCCGGATAGGCGGCGTTTTCCACGTTGCAGCCGGTGAACACCGTGCCGTCGGCGCACTCCAGGGCGGCGCCCACGGGGAAATGGGAGTAGGGACAGTAGGCCCGGTCCAGCATGGCGATGGCCAGGGCTTTTAATGCTTCAAGGGTCATGGCAGCCAGTCCTCTTTTCAAAATGGGAGATCAGCCGATCACCTGCAGATCCACCTTCCACACGGGCAGGGTGTCCAGCAGGGCCGGGGTGCGCAGGACGGTATCATGGGTGTCGTACCGCACCACGATCCACCCGCCCCGGGTGGGTGCGTCATAGCAGTCCGCGTACTGGCTGGAGAGGGCGTCCACGGTGTGCCGGGGGCTGCCCCAGGCGTCCAGCAGCTCTCCTCTGGAAAAGCCGGAGAGGGCGTCCAGAGCGGTTTCCTCCGTCAGCGTTTCCAGACGCTCCAGGGAGGGGACGCCGCTTTGCCTGCGGGACAAAACCGGCGTCAGGGCCAGCGCCGTGCACAGCAGCAGGGCACAGAGGGGGAGAAGCCTTTCGTGCTTATGCGTCATGGGGGTGTCCTCCTTCTGAAAATTCTGAAAATCGGTCAGTCCCACTTGATCTCCCGCTGGGGACGGACGTCTACATCCATAATATCCTTTGCGTCGTAAAATTGCAAGTACCGCTGGCGGGAATAGCGCAGGGTGGTGCCGTCGGGGTGGAGGCGGTCGCAGATGACGGCGCAGATGTCCTTTTTGATATAGCTGAAGCTCTCGATGCCAACGGAGCAGAACACCCGGAAGCCCTGGCTCTGGAGATACTGGAAGGCGGGGCCGGTCTGCTGCCAGTCGCCGCCGTCGGGCCGTTCACCGTGGGGGTAGAACAGGATCGTGGTGGGGCCCACCAGGCTGGCCACCTCGTCGTTCCAGCGCTGGGTGTCCGCCTGGATCTCCGCCAGGGATTTGCTGCCCAGGCGGATGTGGCCCCAGGTATGGCTGCCGAAGGTCCAGCCGGTGCGCTTCAGCTCCGCGATGATGGGCTTGACGGCCTCCCGTTCCTTCTGGCGGTTGGCCTCCTGCTCCGCCGACCAGCTTTTCGTGTCGGTCTGGGTGCGGTAGCCCAGGATGCCCTCGTAGCCCGTCAGGCTCAGGCAGCCCTTGGCGCCGAAGGGGGAGAAGTCCGGGTGCTCCTCCACGAACTTGTCCAAAATGGGGATGGCGTCCAGGTCCCGGCTGATGACCTCATTGCCCGCCGGATCCCGGCCCCAGGAGGCGATCCTGCCGTCGTCCCCCAGGACCAGCTTGTAGGCAAAGCCGTTGGACAGCATGTAGGGGTAGTAGTTGGTGTCGTCAAAGGACAGGATCAGAGGCTTTTTGCCCTCCGGCAGGTACAGCGTGTTGCGGACCATTTTGGGCTGGCCGTCCTCGCCGGTGGTCTCACGCCACACGTCGTTGATGTCCACCAGGATGTAGCCCTTGTCGTAGACGCTCTGCAAAATTTTGTTGTACTCGTCCACCGTCACCATGTAGTCGTCGATGCCGTTGGCCTGATTGTCGCCGTCAAAGGCCAGCTCCGGGTAGGCCACCACCGGGTGGAAGAACAGGTGCTCCACGATGCCGTCCCAGGGGACGTAGGTCACGCCGTCCCGGACGCCGCCCTTCGGCATGACGGTGGGGTCGGAGATGATATAGGGCTCCGGTTCGCTCTCCGGCTCCGCGGGGGCCTCCGGCGCTTCCGGCTCCGTCTGGCCTTCGACGGGCTGGGACGGGGTCTGATCAGGGGCTTGGCCGCAGGCGGCCAGGGAGAGGAGAAGCAGCAGGGCGAGGAAAAAACAGGTGAGTCGGCGCATGGCGGGGCAGTCCTTTCTGTCGAATTTTCTGATACGTTTAGTATACCGCGCCGCCAGCGGAAAAGAACAACAAAATAATGACAAAAGAGAGACAAAATAAAGCGGCCCCGGCCGCCGGGAAAAAAGAAAAAACGCGGACGAGACCGTCCGCGTTTTTGAGACCCTATCCGGCCCTTTGGCCGTCTTCCCCAGAGGGGAAAGCCGGGGGGCCTGGTCACCGCTTATCACCGGGCTTAAAGATCAAAGCCATGATCACGCCGAACACCACCGCCGCCGCGATGCCGCCGGCGGTGGCGGACAGCCCGCCGGTGAACACGCCCAGCCAGCCCTGTTCGCCAACGGCCTTTTTCACACCCTTGGCCAGGGAGTGGCCGAAGCCCGTCAGGGGCACGGTGGCTCCCGCGCCGCCCCAGTCCGCCAGGGGCTGATACAGCCCCAGGGCGCTGAGGAGCACGCCCGCCACCACATAGCCCGTCAGGATGCGGGCGGGGGTCAGCTGGGTCTTGTCAATGAGGATCTGCCCGATGGCGCAGAGGACGCCGCCGCAGAGAAACGCGTTGAGATAGTCCATAGAGAAACCTCCCGGATGTTTACTGCGGTCAGTTTTTCCAGAAAGGGGAGGAATTATGCGAAAGCGGAACGGGGGCCGCTTCAGCGGCCCCCGTTCCACAAAGGGAGAGTGTGTTGGCAATGGAATATTCAGACGGCATCGTCCTGCAGGGCGTCGTAGCCCTGCTCGCCGGTGCGGACCTTGATGACGTTTTCCACGTTGTAGACGAAGATCTTGCCGTCGCCGAAGCTGCCGGTGTACAGCACCTTCCGGGCGGTGTTCACCACCGTGGAGACGGGGACCTTGCTGACGACAATGGAGACCTGGATGCTGGGCAGCATGGTGGCCTCCACCTTGGCGCCCCGGAAGTAGCCCTCGGTCTTGCCCCGCTGCTCGCCGCAGCCCATGACGTTGACGGCGGTCATTCCGGTGATGCCGATGTCGAACATGGCCCGCTTCAATGCGTCGAACCGCTCCATCTTGCAGAGGATGTCCACCTTGGTCATCTTCACGCCGCCCACGGGAGCGGAGTCCACGGCGGAGGGAGCCACCTCCACGGGAACGGCCTCCTGCACGGGGACACTGCCCGCGGGGATTTCCAGGCCGTCAGGGGTGTCGTCATAGACGAAGGCGAAGCCACCGTAAGCGGAGGGCAGGCCGTGCTCGGTGATGTCCAGGCCCTTCAGCTCCTCCTCGGCGGAGACCCGCAGGCCGATGGTGTGCTTCAGGATCAGGAAGACAATGGTGATCATAACGGCGGCCCAGATGGCGGTGGCCAGGACGCCGGCGCACTGCACCAGCAGGAAGTGGGCGCCGTGGCCGTAGAACAGGCCCTCGGAGGTGGACAGCAGTCCGGTGAGGATGGTGCCGGCGGCGCCGCAGACGCCGTGGACGGAGATGGCGCCCACGGGGTCGTCGATCTTCAGCACGGAGTCGAAGAAGTTGACGGAGATGGGCAGCAGCAATCCGGCTGCGACGCCGATGATGGCGGCGCCGGCGACGGAGACCATGTCGCACCCGGCGGTGATGGCCACCAGGCCCGCCAGGGCGGCGTTGAGGGTCATGCCCACGTCGGGCTTCTTATAGCGGAGCCAGGTGTAGATCATGGTGACGCAGCTGGCAACGGCGGCGGCCATGTTGGTGTTGACGAAGATGAGGCCCGCGGAGACCAGGGTGTCGTCTCCCGTCATGCTGACGGTGGAGGCGCCGTTGAAGCCGAACCAGCAGAACCACAGGATGAACACGCCCAGGGCGCCCAGGGACAGGTTGTGGCCCAGAATGGCCCGGGGCTTGCCGTCCTTGTCGTACTTGCCGATGCGGGGCCCCAGGATGGCGGCGCCGATGCAGGCGCAGATGCCGCCCACCATGTGCACGGCGGTGGAGCCGGCGAAGTCGTGGAAGCCCATCTGGGCAAGCCAGCCGCCGCCCCAGATCCAGTGGCCGGAGATGGGGTAGATGAACGCGGAGATGCAGAAGGAGTAGATGCAGTAGGAGACGAACTTGGTGCGCTCCGCCATGGAGCCGGAGACGATGGTGGCGGAGGTGGCGCAGAAGACGGTCTGGAAGATCAGGTAGGCGAACAGGGGCACGCCCTCCGGCAGGATGGCGGCGTAATCGCCCCGGACAAAGGGGTCCAGGCCGCCGATGATGGCGCCGGAGCCCGCGAACATGAGGCCGAAGCCCAGGATCCAGTAGGTGGGGGTGCCGATGCAGAAGTCCATCAGGTTTTTCATCAGGATGTTGCCGGTGTTCTTGGCCCGGGTAAAGCCCGCCTCGCACATGGCGAAGCCCGCCTGCATCAGGAAGACCAGGGCCGCGCCCAACAGGACCCAAATGGTGTTGACAGCTGAATACATAAATTTCCCTCCTCAAAAAACACACACGAACGAAAAAGGCAGGGGCGCCGGAGAGATCGACTCTCTCAGGCGCCCTTGCCTTTTCGATGGTATGACTTTACCACAGGAGGTCATACCCAGTCAATGGGCGGTTTTGCCAAGAAACGCACGGATTTGTCAAAAAAGTTCTCCGAGAATTATATAATCTGACAATTAATAATTGATAATGCATAATTGATAATTAGCGGGAGACCAATGCTGCCGCCTGCGGCGGCTATTTAAAATCATTCGCCGCAGGCGAATACCTTCATTATCAATTGTCAATTGTCAATTGTCAATTATCAATTATCAATTGTCCATTCGTTCACATCGTCCGCACCAGGTTCGTGTACCCGATCAGGTACTCGTCCACCTCCGCGGCGGCGGCCCGGCCCTCGGCGATGGCCCATACCACCAGGGACTGGCCCCGGCGCATGTCGCCGGCGGCGAAGACCTTCTCCACGCTGGTGGCAAAGCTGCCCTCCCGGGTGCGGACGGTCCTGTCCGTCTCTACACCAAAGGCGGCGCACACATTCTCCTCGCACCCGGCAAAGCCGGTGGCGGCGATCAGCAGGGAACAGGGGAGGGTGTCGCCGTCGGTGGTGACGACGGCGGTAAGGGCCCCGGCTTCGTCCGTCACCAGGGACTGGATCTGTACGCCGAAGCGGCGGGGGTCCTTTCCGGTGACGGCCAGGGCCTCCTCATGGGCGTAATCCAGGGGGAGGGCGCCGTTTTTCAGATAGTCGCTCTCCGGGCGGCGCACCAGCTGGGTGACGGAGGCGGCCCTCTCCCGCAGGGCGGTGGCCACGCAGTCGCTGGCAGTGTCGCCGGTGCCGATGATGACCACGTCCCGGCCCTCCGCCGTGGGAAGGCTGGGGGCTTTGCCGAAGATGTGGCGCTCCACGGCGGCTTTCAGGTACTCCGTGCCGTAGAACACGCCGGAGACGCCGGCGGTGTCCAGGCCCAGGGGGCGGGGCCTGCCCGCGCCGCAGCACAGGATCACCGCGTCATACTCCGCCAGCAGCCGCCGGGCGGTCTTGGGGTCGGAGGCGTCCACGCCGCAGACGAAGCTGACGCCCTCGTCAGTCATCAGGTCGACGCGGCGCTTCACCACGTCCTTGGGCAGCTTCATGTTGGGGATGCCGTAGGTCAAAAGGCCGCCGGGCCGCTCCTCCTTTTCCACCACCGTGACGGAGTGTCCCCGGTGGTTCAGCTGGTCCGCCGCCGCCAGGCCCGCCGGGCCGGAGCCCACCACGCAGACCTTCCTGCCCGACCACTGGGGCGGACGGCGGCGCTTGATGGCCTTGGAGGCGAAGGCCTCCTCAATGATGCACAGCTCGTTGTCCCGGACGGTGACGGCGTCGCCGTAGATGCCGCAGATGCAGGCCCGCTCGCAGGGGGCGGGGCACACCCGGCCGGTGAACTCCGGAAAGTTGTTGGTCTTCAGCAGGCGGCTCAGAGCGTGGGAGCGGTTGCCCGCGAAGATCATGTCGTTCCACTCGGGGATCAGGTTGTGGAGGGGGCAGCCGAAGGCTTTCCCCTCCCACATCATGCCGGTCTGGCAGTAGGGCACGCCGCAGTTCATGCAGCGGCCGCCCTGCTGCTCCCGGGCGGCGTTGGGGAGGGCGAGATGGAACTCGTTCCAGTCGCCCACCCGCTCCTCCGGGGGCCGGGCGGGGTCGTCTTTGCGGACATATTCCAAAAATCCGGTTGTCTTTCCCATGGTGTTCGTCCTCCTCTCTCAAGCCCTGGTGTTGGCGTAAAACGCCTCGATCTCCGCCTGCTCCCGGCTCATGCCCTTTTCCTCGTACTGGGCGATGGAGCGCAGCATCCGGTCATAGTCCTTGGGCATGACCTTCTTGAAGCAGGGGATGTAGGAGTGGAACGCCGCCAAAATCTGCCTGCCCCGGGGGGAGCCGGTGGCGGCCACGTGTTCTTCGATCAAAGAGCGCAGCTCCTGGATGTCGTGGGACTCCGTCAGGGTGTCCGTCAGGACCTGCTCTTTGTTGAGGCGCATATAGAGGTCGTGGTTCTCGTCCAGCACATAGGCGATACCGCCGGACATGCCCGCCGCGAAGTTTTTGCCGGTCTTGCCCAGGATGACACAGCGGCCGCCGGTCATGTATTCGCAGCCGTGGTCGCCCACGCCCTCCACAACGGCCACCGCGCCGGAGTTGCGGACGCAGAACCGCTCGCCGGCCACGCCGGAGATGAACGCCCGGCCGGAGGTGGCGCCGTACAGGGCCACGTTGCCCACGATGATGTTCTCGCCGGGGTCAAAGGTGCTGCCCTTGGGGGGATAGACGATGAGCTTGCCGCCGGAGAGGCCCTTGCCCAGGCCGTCGTTGCAGTCGCCCTCCAGGGCCAGGGTCAATCCCTTGGGGATAAAGGCGCCGAAGGACTGCCCGCCGCCGCCGTGGCAGGTGACGACATAGCTGTCGTCCGGCAGGGAATTGCCGCAGGCCCGGGTGATCTCGGAGCCGAACAGGGTGCCGAAGGAGCGGTCCGTGGAGGAGACCTGCAGGTCCAGCCTGCCGGACTTTTTGCCCTTCAGGCTGCGGCCCAGCTTCTCCACCAGGACGCTCATGTCCACGGTCTTCTCCAGGTGGAAGTCGTAGACGGTCTTGGGGTCGAAGTGGGGGACGTGGTCTCCGTAGGGGTTGTGGAGCAGGCGGCTGAGATCCAGGGTCTCCGCCCGGTGGGTTACCAGCTTGTCCCGGACCCGCAGCAGGTCGCTGCGGCCCACCAGCTCGTCAACGGTGCGGATGCCCAGCTTCGCCATATACTCCCGCAGCTCCTGGGCCACGAAGTACATGAAGTTGATGATGTACTCCGGCTTGCCGGAAAACCGCTTGCGCAGCTGGGGGTTCTGGGTGGCGATGCCGGCGGGGCAGGTGTCCAGGTTGCACACCCGCATCATGCAGCAGCCCAGGGTCACCAGCGGCGCGGTGGCGAAGCCGAATTCCTCCGCCCCCAGCATGCAGGCGATGGCCACGTCCCGGCCGGTCATCAGCTTGCCGTCGGCCTCGATGACCACCTGGGTCCTGAGGCCGTTCTGGATCAGGGTCTGGTGGGCCTCCGCCACGCCCAGCTCCCAGGGCAGGCCCGCCCCCTGGATGGAGCTCTTGGGGGCCGCGCCGGTGCCGCCGTCGTGGCCGGAGATCAGCACCACCTGGGCACCTGCCTTGGCAACGCCCGCGGCGATGGTGCCCACGCCCGCCTCGCTGACCAGCTTCACACTGACGCGGGCATTCCGGTTGGCGTTTTTCATGTCGTAGATCAGCTGGGCCAGGTCCTCGATGGAGTAGATGTCGTGGTGGGGCGGGGGAGAGATCAGCGTTACGCCGGGGGTGGAGCAGCGGGTTTTGGCGATCCAGGGGTAGACCTTTTTGCCGGGGAGGTGGCCGCCCTCGCCGGGCTTGGCGCCCTGGGCCATCTTGATCTGGATTTCCTGGGCGCTGCACAGATACTCGCTGGTGACGCCGAAGCGGCCGGAGGCGATCTGCTTGATGGCGGAGCAGCGCTCGTCGTGGAGGCGCTCCGCGGCCTCGCCGCCCTCGCCGGAGTTGGACTTGCCGCCGATGCGGTTCATGGCGATGGCCATGCACTCGTGGGCCTCCTGGGAGATGGAGCCGTAGCTCATGGCGCCGGTCTTGAAGCGCCTGACGATGGATTCCGCGCTCTCCACCTCGTCGATGGGGATACCACCGTTTTCGTCAAACTGGAAGCCCAGCAGCCCCCGCAGGGTGTGGGGCTTGTCGGCGAAGTCCACCAGGGCGGAGTACTCCTTGAAGGTCTCGTAGCTGCCCTCCCGGGCGGCTTTTTGCAGCAGCAGGATGGTCCGGGGGCTGTACATGTGGTCCTCTTTATCGGGGCCGGAGCGCAGCTTGTGGGCGCCCATGGAGTCCAGGGTGGAGTCAAAGCCCAGGCCCAGGGGATCGAAGGCCTGGTTGTGGTTCCACTCCACGCCCTCGCCGATCTCCTCCAGGCCGATGCCCTCCACCCGGGAGACGGTGTTGGTGAAGTACTTGTCCACCACCGCGCGGTTGATGCCCACGCACTCGAAGATCTGGGCGGACTGGTAGGACTGGATGGTGGAGATGCCCATTTTGGAGGCGATCTTCACGATGCCGTGGAGGATGGCGCTGTTGTAGTCGTTCACCGCCGCGCCGGGGTCCTTGTCCAGAAGACCCAGGGACACCAGCTCCTCCACACACTCCTGGGCGAGATAGGGGTTGATGGCCTGGGCGCCGTAGCCCAGGAGGGTGGCGAAGTGGTGGACGTCCCGGGGCTCCGCGCTCTCCAGGATCATGGAGACGGCGGTGCGCTTCTTGGTGCGGACCAGGTACTGCTCCAGGGCGCTGACCGCCAGCAGGGAGGGGATGGCCACGTGGTTTTCATCCACGCCCCGGTCGGACAGGATCAGGATGTTGGCCCCGTGCTTATAGGCCCGGTCCACGTTGACGAAGAGCTGGTCCAACGCGTGCTCCAGGGGCATGGACTTGTAGTACAGCAGCGAGATGGTCTCCACGTGGAAGCCGGGGTGGTTCATGTAGCGGATCTTCATGAGATCCACGGAGGTCAGGATGGGGTTGTGGATCTGCAGGGTGGTGCAGTTCTCCGCCTTTTCCTGCAGGAGGTTGCCGCCGGTGCCCACGTACACCGTGGTGTCGGTGACGATCTCTTCCCGGATGGCGTCCATGGGCGGGTTGGTCACCTGGGCGAAGAGCTGCTTGAAGTAGTTGAACAGGGGCTGGTGGTGCTCGCTGAGCACCGCCAGCGGGGTGTCCACGCCCATGGCGGAGGTGGGCTCGGCGCCGTCCCGGGCCATGGGCAGGATGGAGTCCTTGACCTCCTCATAGGTGTAGCCGAAGGCCTTGTACAGCCGGTCCCGCAGCTCCTGGGAGTGGGTCTCCACCCGCTTGTTGGGGATGGGGAGATCCCGCAGGTATACCAGATGGGCGTCCAGCCACTCGCCGTAGGGCTGCTGGGCGGCGTAGCGGTGCTTGATCTCGTTGTCGTCCACCAGGCGGCCCTCCCGCAGGTCCGCCAGCAGCATCTTGCCGGGCTGGAGACGGGATTTCTTCACGATCTTCTCCGGGGGGATGTCCAGCACGCCCACCTCGGAGGAGAGGATCAGCTTCTCATCGCTGGTGAGATACCAGCGGCAGGGCCGCAGGCCGTTGCGGTCCAGCACCGCGCCCACGGTGTCGCCGTCGGAAAAGACGATGGCCGCCGGGCCGTCCCAGGGCTCCATCATGGTGGCGTAGTAGTGGTAGAAGTCCCGCTTGGCCCGGTCCATCTTCTTGTCGTTGGCCCAGGGCTCGGGAATGGTCATCATCACCGCCTGGGGCAGCTCGATGCCGTTCATCATCAAAAATTCCAGGGTGTTGTCCAGCATGGAGCTGTCGGAGCCGCTCTGGTCCACCACCGGCAGGATCTTGTCCATGTCCTCGTCCATCAGGGTGGATGTCATGGTCTCCTCCCGGGCCAGCATGCGGTCCACGTTGCCCCGGATGGTGTTGATCTCGCCGTTGTGCATGATGTAGCGGTTGGGGTGGGCCCGCTCCCAGCTGGGGTTGGTGTTGGTGGAGAAGCGGGAGTGGACCAGGGCGATGGCGCTCTCGCAGTCCGGGTCGGTCAGGTCGGCGTAGAACTTCCGCAGCTGCCCCACCAGGAACATGCCCTTGTAGACGATGGTCCGGCTGGAGAAGGAGGGGATGTAGGTGTTGATGTTGGACTGTTCGAACACCCGGCGGGCGACGTACAGCTTCCGGTCGAAGTCCAGCCCCCGGGCGCAGTCCGCCGGGCGCCTGACAAAGCACTGGCAGATGGTGGGCATGCAGGAGCGGGCCTTTTCGCCCAGGACCTCGGGATGGGTGGGCACGTCCCGCCAGCCCAGGAACTCCATGCCCTCCTTGGCCACGATAATCTCCATCATCTTCTTGGCCTGGGCGCGCTTGAGATCGTTGTTGGGGAAGAAGAACATGCCCACGCCATAGTCCCGGGCCTCGCCCAGGGTGATGCCCTCGGCGGCCGCGGCCCTGACCATCAGCTTGTGGGGGACCTGGAGCATCAGTCCCACGCCGTCGCCGGTCTCGCCGGCGGCGTCCTTGCCGGCGCGGTGCTCCAGCTTTTCCACGATCTTCAGCGCGTCGTCCACGGTCTGGCAGCTTTTGCGGCCCCGCAGGTCCACCACCGCGCCGATGCCGCAGGCGTCGTGCTCAAAGCGGGGATCGTACAAAGGGAAGTTTTTCTGGTCATATTCCAGCATAGGGAACACTCCTTTTAATTAGGAATTAGGAATGAGGAAGTAGAAATTAGAGAGTGAAGATTGGAGAGTGGAGAGTGAAGATAAGAGATAAAAGATAAGAGATATGAGATAGGAGATAGCAGATAGCAGATAGGAGATATCCCGTATTCCGCGCCCGCAGGCGCTCAGGAAAAGGGCTAGGAAAAACCTGCGGTTTTTCCAGTTGATTTGCCGGAGGCAAATCAAGAGTTTTTAATCATTTTCGCCGCGACATGTGCGTGGCGAAAATACCGAGACCCGCGCGCCCTTGGGGCGCGCACACCAGTGACCGATGTCACTGGTGGTGGGGGATCTAAAGGGGGAGCCTGCTCCCCCTTTACCACTCAGCGGTAGGAGTCTATGATGAGCTGCGCCGTCTCCGCCATTTTCAGCCCCGCGTCCATGCTGCGCTTTTGCAAAAAGCGGTGGGCTTCGCCCTCTGTCATGCGGTTCACGTCCATCAGCAGCTCCTTGGCCTTTCGGATCAGCTGCTGCTCCTCCTCCCGGCGCTTGGGGGGCGGGTGGTGCAGGTTCTTTTCCTCAAACTGCCGCAGCAGCTCCAAAGTGGCGAAGAAGTCCCCGCGGCGGACGGGGGTGGCCAGCTTGTAGAGGTTCTCCCCCTCGCAGAGGTCCAGATTCACGGCGGAGGACACCACCAGCAGAACAGCGTTCTGGCGGAGGTCATCGGCAAGGCTGGCCGCCGTCATGTCCCGCAGCCTGAAGCCGCAGACCACGATGGCGCTGCCCAGCTTACGGACGGTGCGGATGACCTCCGCCCCGGCGGCACAGACGGCGGCGGGGCGCCAGCCGTCGGATTCCAGCAGACGCAGGATGCGGCGCTGGGCCTCTTCGCTGGCAAAGGCGACCACGATCCTGTCCATTGTCTGCATCTCCTTTCATAGGGGAGTGGGGCGTTCAGGGCGGCCGTTCAGAGACCGGCCGCGGGGGATATGCGGAGGGTGGGCGCTCAGTATGTCACCAGATAGCGGTCCAGCTCCCACTGGGAGACCTGGGTGCGGTACTCCTCCCACTCCCGCAGCTTGCCGGTGATATACTGGGTGGCGATGTGGGGGCCCAGGGCGTCCAGCACCACCTGGTCCGCCTCCAGGGCGTGGATGGCGGCCTCCAGGGTGCCGGGCAGGCGCTGGATGCCGTGGGCGGCCCGGGCCTCCGGGGTCATGGCGTTGAGGTTCTCCGGCACCTCCGGCGGGGGCGTCAGGCCCTTTTCCATGCCGTCCAGCCCGGCGGCGAGGCACGCCGCGAACACCAGATAGGGGTTGCAGGAGGGGTCCGGGCTCCGCAGCTCCACCCGGGTGCCCTGGCCCCGGGGAGCCGGGATGCGGATGAGGGCGGAGCGGTTGGAGGACGACCAGGCCAGATAGCAGGGGGCCTCGTATCCGGGCACCAGCCGCTTATAGGAATTCACCAGGGGATTGGTCAGGGCGCAGAAGCCCTGGACGTGGGCCAGCAGGCCCGCGATGAACTGATGGGCCAGGGGGGAGAGCTGCCCGGGGGCGCTCTCATCAAAGAAGACGTTTCTGCCGTCCTTAAACAGCGACATGTTGACATGCATCCCGCTGCCGGCGGCGCCGTAGACGGGCTTTGGCATGAAAGTGGCGTGGAGGCCGTTTTTCTGGGCCAGGGCTTTCACCGCCAGCTTGAAGGTCATGATGTTGTCGGCGGCCCGGAGGGCGTCGGCGTATTTGAAGTCGATCTCGTGCTGGCCGGCGGCCACCTCGTGGTGGCTGGCCTCGATCTCAAAGCCCATCTCCTCCAGGCACAGGCAGATCTCCCGCCGGGTGCTCTCCCCGTGGTCCAGGGGGCCCAGGTCGAAATAGCCCGCCTCGTCGCTGGTCTTCGTGGTGGGCCGGCCGTCCTCGTCGGTCTGGAAGAGGAAGAACTCCGGCTCCGAGCCGATGTTGAAGGTGTAGCCCATGCGCTCCGCCCGCTTTAACGCCCGCTTCAGCACATTCCGGGGGTCCCCCACGAAAGAGGTGCCGTCGGGGTTGTGGACTTCGCAGATCAGCCGGGCCACCTTGCCGTACTGGGGCCGCCAGGGCAGGATGGCGAAGGTGTCCAGATCCGGCCAAAGGTACTGGTCGGACTCCTCGATGCGCACGAAGCCCTCGATGGAGCTGCCGTCCATCATGATCTCGTTGTTCACCGCCCGCTGGATCTGGGAGGCGGTGATGGCCACGTTTTTCAGCTGGCCGAAAATGTCGGTGAACTGCATCCGGATGAACTGGATATCCTCGTCCCGCACCATCCGGATGATGTCCTCCTTGGTATATCTGCCCATGCAACAGTCTCCTTTCCCTGTGGAAGCCGAATACTTTATCACTTTAAATGAAAGATATACAGATCTATAAAAAATGAGCGCGGACAACCCAAGAGGGGGCGCCCTTGCTCTCTCTGTCTTGAATTATACGAGGGAAAAACCGGCTCTGTCAACGTTTTTGACGCTGAAAGAGCCGGTTTTGCGCGGATTTCGGGAAGTCTTCTAAAAGCGGCGGGCGGCAGGGAAAAACCTTTGTGCAATTTCCATACGACAATCAGTTGTTTTCCTGGGGCGTACATTTCCTTTCGGCGGAGATGCAGACCGCGTGGCAGATGCCGGGGATGGACTCCCCCTGAAAGCTGGAGGTGGGGGAGAGCAGCGCCCCGGTGGGGGCGAAGACGATGCGTTTCCATTTGCCCCGGCGCAGCTCCGTCAGGAGATACCCGTTCAGCACCGAGGCGGAGCAGCCGCAGCCGGAGGCGCCGGCGTGCATGTCCTGATTCTGGCGGTCGTAGAGCAGCAGGCCGCAGTCCTGGAAGTTCTCCCCCAGCTGGATGCCGTCCCGGGAGAAGAAGTCCCGGACGATGGCGTGGCCCAGCTCCCCCAGGTCGCCGGTGATGACCAGGTCGT
Source organism: uncultured Dysosmobacter sp. (assembly GCA_947625655.1). Classification (GTDB taxonomy): domain Bacteria; phylum Bacillota; class Clostridia; order Oscillospirales; family Oscillospiraceae; genus Oscillibacter. Next base: position 83,275 of record CANQPD010000008.1, on the reverse strand, counting down.
AATCGCCGGGCTTCGTTTTGGTATCCCGGAAGAAGGCGGAGAGGGTGTCGTAGGCGGCGGGGGCCATGGCGGCGCCCATGTTGTTGGCGTCGGTGATCCCCTTGTCCACGATCTTGCCGCAGGTGACATGGGTGATATAGGGGCCGGGGCCGTCGGCGGCCAGAATGGTGCAGCCGGAGGCGGTGGCGGTCCACTGGGCGGTGGGGGTCCGCTGGCTGCCGTAGGGCACGGGCATCCGGTACTGCCGCTCGGCGGTGCAGAAGTGGGAGCTGGTGACGGCGGCGGCCCTGTCGGCATAACCGCCGTCGATGGCGAGGGCCGCCAGAGACAATGACTCCCCCATGGTGGAGCAGGCGCCGTACAGGCCGTAGAAGGGGATGTTGAAGTCCCGGAGGCCGAAGGAGGAGCCGATGCACTGGTTCAAAAGGTCCCCGGCGAAGATATAGTCCAGGTCCTGAGGCTTCAGCCGGGCCTGGTCCAGCGCCCGCTGGAGGACTTTCTTCTGCATGGCGGACTCCGCCTTCTCCCAGGTCTTTTCACCGAAGAAGGAGTCCTCGCTCAGCTCGTCGAAATAGTCCGCCAGAGGCCCCTGGCCCTCAAATTTTCCGCCGATGTTGGCGAAGGAGATGACGGAGGGGGGGTGGGCCAGGGCGATGGTCCGTTTGCCGATGCGTTTGTCGTTCATGGAAAGCCACCTCATTTGATGGATTTTCCATAGGTTGCCCGGAAATGGGGGAATTATGACTGACATCATCTTTATCAGGAGAGGCGGCATGGCCGCCCTGGCGGGCGGGGCGGAGGGTTTACGCCGTGTCGCGGCGTGGGGAATGCACCCCCATTTTCTTTTCGGTTGCGCCGAAAAGAAAACGGGCCGTGCACGGTCCAAAAGAAAAGCCGCTTTGGTCCAAACTTTCTCCATGCTTTGCATGGAAAAAGTTTGGGGATGCGGACTGGAAAAGATACGTTTGTGGAGATTTGCGGGTTTTCGCGTTGGGCGCGGGAAGGAGGCTGACGCCTGCCGTCCCCTTTTCGCCACGCGAATCGGCGCGCCGCGGAATTGGATCAGACCTGCATGGGCTCTCGCAACCGCCCCGCTGCCGCTACGCGGGCAGACATCCCGCGTTGGTGCGATATGTCCTTTGAGGCGGGCGATGTGAGCATCGGCCCCTACGGATGTTCAACAGCCCACGTAGCGGCAGCGGGGCCAGAGGCGGAAACCCTTGCGGCAAGCACCCACAAATTTGCACCCCACGTTCCAGCTTGCGGCCTGAACGCCCCGCCAAGTGCCGACGTACAGCGCAGCCGGATAAAGCCCAACAAGTCTGCGCCGTCCTGATTCGCACGGCCCCCGCATTTAGGCCAAATTTTCCCGTAAGGGAAAATTTCTGGCCGCAAAGCGTTTTTTCTCTTGGACCGTGCACGGCCCGTTCTCTTTTTGACGCGTCAAAAAGAGAATGGGGGGTGCATCCCCACACGCCGCGACACGGCGTAAACCCATTGCCCCCGCCCGCCAGGGCGGCTCTTGGCCCAAAGAGAACTGGGAGCGCAGTCCCTGCACGGTGTACCCATATATCTTGTAATGGACCTCATTATAAAAAGAGACGTGGGAAATGCGGCAACCGCATTTCCCACACTGCTTATGCTTCATTTTCATACCAGAACGGCGTCCCGCAGGAGACGCAGAAATCCAGGTCGCCCACCTGGCATTTGCCGCAGCAGGGGCAGGCGATGCTCCGCGCTGTCCGGGCGGGGAAGAGGGCGGCGCCGTCGGCCTGGAGCTGTCCGGAGACGGCCGCCTCCGGCGGGTCCTCCTCCGGCGGCGGAGGCAGAATGCCCTTTTCCGACAAAAACGTCTCCAGGGCCAGCAGCTGCGCCTCCAGCTCCGCCACCCGCTGTTCCAGTGCTTTGATCTGCCGGTCCTGTTTCCGGTCCGTGGCGGAGGAATCGCGGGCGGCCTGGGACAGCGACTCCTGGGTATCCAGCAGCTCCTTGTGCAGGAACAGATCCGGCTTCAAATACCAGGGAAATCCCATAAAAATACCACCTTTCTGTGATCTATCATATCAAAGGAAAAGAGGCGGGGCAAGCCCGCCTCTTCCGCTTACGTATAGGACCGCTCCACGTTCACCACGGCGAAATAGCTGCTGTCCAGCGTGCGGACGGCGGTTTTGATCTTCTCCGCCACCTCGGCGTCGGTGAGACGGAAGTGAAAGGGCACCACCGCGTCAAAGATCACGTTGGTGTGGGTGGGGCCCGCCACCATGCGGAAATCGTGGATGCTGATGGCGTCGTCGATGCAGTGGACCAGCGCCGCCACGCGGCCCCGGGTCTCCTCAGTGATGCCGTCGTCGGTGACGATGGGGTCCATGTGGATGACGGCACTGCAGCCCAGCTTTTCCTGCAGCTCCCGCTCCACATTGTCGATCTCGTCGTGGAGCTCCAGCACGTTTTCCGAGGCGGAGACCTCCGCGTGAAGGGAGATCATCACCCGGCCGGGGCCGTAGTCGTGGACGATCAGGTCGTGGATGCCGATGATGGCGGGATGGGCCATGACGATCTGGCGGATCTGTTCCACAAATTCGTGGGTGGGCGGCGTGCCCAGCAGGGGGTCGATGGTGTCCTTGGCGGCATGGAAGCCGGACCAGAGGATGAACAGCGCCACCAGGACGCCCACCCAGCCGTCGATCATCAGCCCGGTAAAGTGGCCGATCAAGGTGGCGGCCAGCACCGCCGCGGTGGCCAGACTGTCGCTGAGAGAATCGGCGGCGGTGGCCAGCATGGCGGCGCTGTTCAGCCGTCTGCCCAGCTGCCGGTTATAAAAGGCCATGTACAGCTTCACCGCGATGGAGACGCACAAAATGGCCACCACCAGGGGGCTGAAGTCCACCGGGGCGGGGTGCAGGATTTTCAAAACGGAGGATTTGGCCAGCTCGAAGCCCATCAGCAGGATCAGCACGGACACCGCCAGGCCGGACAGGTACTCGAAGCGGCCGTGGCCGAAGGGATGGCCCGCGTCCGGCTGCTGCCCCGCCAGCTGAAAGCCCAGCAGTGTGACGAAGGAGCTGCCCGCGTCGGACAGGTTGTTGAAGGCGTCGGCGGTGATGGCGATGGAGCCGGAGAGGGCCCCGGCAAAGAATTTGCCCAGAAACAGCAGCACGTTGAGGGCAATGCCCACCGCGCCGCAGAGGACGCCGTAGGCCTTTCGGAGAGCGGTCTCGTCCTGCCCCTCGGCCTTGAGGAACAGCCGCGCCAGAAATGAGATCATGGGATCAGGTCCTTTCTGCCGCACGGGGCCGGAGGACATCCGGATGCCGGCGCGGCGGTAAAACGGGATGACGGCCGGGACGGCGGCGTACCAGCCTATGCGGGAGGGCGGGAAATTATTTGCCGGGGATGACCAGCTTCATGTGGCAGCACAGATCATCCAGGTCCCGGTCCGTGGCGGCGGGGATGCGGAGCTTGGCGCCGCAGTCCCGGCACACCAGGTCCACGGCGCTGCGGCGGATCTCCATGCCATAGCGCTTGCTGCCGCAGGCGCAGGTGATGCCGTTCTCCCGGGAGGCGATATCCTTCAGCTCCGAGAGGACCTCGTACATGATGACGTTGTCCAAAAAGGCCTCGTGGCCCTCCTCGCCGTCCTGGCGCTTTTCCTTTTCCGCCAGGATGACCAGCTCCCGGAGGTTCTTCTCCACCGTGCCCTCCGGGCCGATGAAGCAGCAGAACTGCTTGGTCTTGGCGCAGCCCAGGGCCGTGGCGCCCTTCAGGATGCGCTCCGGCTCGCAGACCGCCATGTGGGTCTCGCCGCAGATGCCGCAGGGGACATAGACCTGATAGCGCTCCCCGTCGAAAGTCACCCGCAAAGCGGTCTGGCCGCAGTCGCAGGCCACCTCCGCGTTGGAGGCCTCCAGGGCGAAGATGGAGCGGGTGCCCATGACGCTCTTGCCGCACTTGGGGCAGAGATAGCCGAAGGTCCGCATGTCTTCCGTCATGATCGAAAACACCTCAGTTTTTGAGAAATTTGAGAAAACAGTGGAATTTAGAAATTACATTATAACACGGGCCAACGTGGTTGTACAGGGGGATTTGCGGGCCCGTCATGCCATATCGGGGGGCGATCCGCGGCAAAACCGGCCGGCGCTTTTCCCGTCCGTCCAAATGCGGGGCCTGCCGGTCTTGCGGAGCGGGCGGTTCTCCGGTATAATGGGGTATATTTGAAAGAGAGGAGCCCTTTGCCATGCAGACCGCCGGCCGCTTCGCCCCCTCCCCCAGCGGGCGCATCCACCTGGGGAATATCCTCTGCTGCCTGCTGGCGTGGCTCAGCGCCCGGCAGCAGGGGGGACGGGTGGTGCTGCGCATCGAGGACCTGGATACCGCCCGCTGCCCCCGGCGGTACGCCGACCAGATGGTGGAGGACCTGCAGTGGCTGGGGCTTGACTGGGATGAGGGCCCCGGGGCGGGCGGGCCTTCCGGCCCGTATTACCAGAGCCAGCGCACCCCATTGTACCAGGCGGCGCTGGAGAAGCTGGCGGCCATGGGGCTGGTGTATCCCTGCTTCTGCACCCGGGCGGAGCTCCACGCCGCCAGCGCGCCCCACCGGGGGGACGGCCAGGCGGTCTACGCCGGGACCTGCCGGGATCTGACGGCGGAGCAGATAGCGGAGAAGGCGAAAAGCAGGCCGCCCGCCCTGCGGCTGCGGGTGCCGGGGGAGACGTGGGGCTTCACCGACGGGCACATGGGGCCGTACCGGGAGAACCTGGCCCGGGACTGCGGGGACTTCCTGCTGCGCCGGTCCGACGGGATGTTCGCCTACCAGCTGGCGGTGGTGGTGGACGACGCCGCCATGGGCGTGACGGAGGTGGTCCGGGGGGCGGATCTGCTGGACTCCACCCCCAGGCAGCTGTATCTGTATGATCTGCTGGGGCTGCCGGCGCCGTCCTTCATCCACTTCCCCCTGCTGCTGGCCCCGGACGGGCGGCGGCTCTCCAAACGGGACGCCGACGCCGGGCTGGACACCCTGCGGGACAGAGCGACGGCGGCGGAGATCCTGGGGAAGCTGGCGTATCTGGCGGGCTTCAACCCCTCGGCGGCGCCCAGGACGGCGGAGGGCCTGCTGGCGGATTTTGCCTGGGACAAGGTGCCCAGGGCCGATCTCCGCATCCCGGAGGGGCTTTTCTGAATATCCCTTGCTTGTCAAAAAACCTTTGTTTGGAGAAAAAGCGTTCCGTTTCGCAGGGGGAGTACGAGGGGGCGGGAGCCCCCTCGTGTTGAATCGAATGCCTGCAAAAAGCCTGCGCCAGCAAGCGTTTGCGCCGCGAAGCGGCTGCTTTTTGGGCTGCGAAGCAGGCAAAAAAGCGAGGCATTGTTCAGGCTGTCGAAAAAGTCCAACGGACTTTTTCAACGGCCAAGGGAGCCGCGGGCCATTGGCCCGCGGCTCCCTGTATTCATTCCGTCAGCCTGATGTCGGGGATGGAGACCTCGGGCATCAGTTCCTGGCTGACGATGGTCAGCATCTCCTCTAGCTTGGCGCATTCCTCCGGCGTAAAGCGCTGGGCGATGCGGTCCATGACCTCCACCATGTAGCTGGTGGAGATATTATAGTAGTCGAAATACTTTTGGGTGACCTCCAGGTGGTACTCCCGCCGGTCCTCCGCGGACTGCACCTTGCGGATATAGCCCTTTTTCACCAGGCTGTTGACCTTGTAGGCCGCGTTGGGCGGGGAGATGCGCATGAAGGTGGCGAATTCATTCACCGTGGGGCTGCCCAGGGCCTGGATGGTCTCCACGCAGAAGGTCTCCACCGTGGTCAGGCTGGCCTCCCGGCTCTGGAAGCGCTGGAAGATCTCCTGATAAAAATGCAGCTTGAATTTGGTGTACACATTAAAAAACGCGTGCTTCAGCATAATGACTGCCCACTTCCCGCAATTCAATCTTGGTTCAATCTCTGTCCAGTATACCAATTTCGCGGGAAAAGGGCAACCGTTATTCCCCGCCGATGGCAAAAGTCAGCTCCGCGGTGACAGCCACCTGGCCGTTGACCGCGGCCCGGCATTCGCCCACGCCGATGGGCCCCCGCTGCCTGGTCAGCACGCACTCCATCTCCACCACGTCGCCGGGGACCACCTGACGGCGGAAACGGGCGTCATGCACCCGGCCCAGAAAGGCCAGCCTGCCCCGGTTTTCCGGCAGGGCCAGGATGGCGACGCCCCCCACCTGGGCCATGGCCTCGATCAGCAGAACACCGGGCATGACGTGCTTCTGGGGAAAGTGGCCCTGGAAAAACGGCTCGTTCACCGTGACGCACTTGATGCCTTTTGCCCACTTGCCCGGCTCGCCGTCCACGATGCGGTCCACCAGGGCGAAGGGGTAGCGGTGGGGCAGGATCTCCGCGATCTGGTTGGAGTCATACTGCATGCCCATGGCTCAGCCCTCCCACTTTTTGAAGACCAGGCTGCCGTTGTGGCCGCCGAAGCCCAGGGAATTGGACACGGCGTACCGGATATGGGCAGACCGGCCTGCGTTTGGCACAACGTCCAGGTCACATTCCTCGTCGGGCACCCGGTAGTTGATGGTGGCGGGGAGAAAGCCATCCCGCAGCGCCAGGGCGGTGAAGAGGGCCTCCACGGCCCCCGCCGCCCCCAGCATGTGGCCGGTCATGGACTTGGTGGAGCTCATGGCCAGCGCATAGGCGTGCCGGCCGAACACCGCCTTGACGGCGGCGGTCTCCCCGGCGTCATTCAGGTGGGTGGAGGTGCCGTGGGCGTTGATATAGTCCACCTGCTCCGGCGCCACGCCGCCGTCCGCCAGCGCCAGGGCCATGGCCTTGGCACCGCCGCTGCCGTCGGGCCGGGGGGCGGTCATGTGGTAGGCGTCGCAGGTGGCGCCGTAGCCCACCACCTCGGCGTAGATCTTCGCGCCCCGGGCCTGGGCGCGCTCCAGCTCCTCCAGCAGCAGCACGGCGGCGCCTTCGCCCAGGACGAAGCCGCTGCGCTCGGCGTCGAAGGGAATGGAGGCCCGGCTGGGGTCCTGGCTCTGGCTCAGCGCCCGCATGGAGGTGAAGCCGCCGATGGCCAGAGGCGTCACCGCCGCCTCCGTGCCGCCGCACAGCATGGCGTCGGCGTAGCCGTCCCGGATGTAGTGGAAGGCGTCGCCCACGGCGTAGGTGCCGCCGGCGCAGGCGGTGACGGGGCAGGTGCACATGCCCTGGAAGCCGGTGGAGATGGCCACCTGTCCGGCGGCGATGTTGCAGATGCCCATGGGGATATAGAAGGGGGACACCCGGTCCCAGCCCTTCTCCAGGCCCTTGTCGTGCTCCCGCTCCGTCAGGCCGATGCCGCCGATGCCGCTGGAAATGGTGACGCCGCAGCGGTCCGGGTCTGCCTGGGCGGCGTCGAAGCCCGCGTCCGCCAGGGCCTCCCTGGCGGCGCACACGGCGAACTGGGTGAAGCGCTCCATGTGCTTGGACTCCGGCCGGGTCATGCAGACCAGGGGGTCGAAGCCCTTGACCTCGGCGGCCAGCTGGACCTTCATGCCGGCGGGGTCGAACTGGGTGATGGGGCCCACGCCGCACACGCCGTCCCGCACGGCCTGCCAGCTCTCCGGCGCGGTCAGGCCGATGGGGGTGACGGCCCCCAGGCCGGTGATGACAACACGTCTTTTACTCATACAGCCACTCTCCTTTACATTGCCATGCCGCCGTCCACCGCCAGCACCTGGCCGGTGATGTAAGCGGCGTCTTCGCCGGCCAGGAAGGCCACGGCCTTCGCCACGTCCTCCGGCGCGCCCATGCGGCCCATGGGGATGGCGGCCAGGGCGGCGGCCTTGGCCGCCTCGGGCATGGCGGCGGTCATGTCCGTTGCGATGAAGCCGGGGGCCACCGCGTTGACGGTGATGTTCCGGCCCGCCAGCTCTTTTGCCAGGGATTTCGTCATGCCGATGACGCCGGCCTTGCTGGCGGCGTAGTTCACCTGCCCGGCGTTGCCCCGCAGGCCCACCACGGAGCTGAGGTTCACGATGCGGCCATACCGCTGCTTCACCATCTGCCGGGCCACAGCCTTCATACACAGGAACGTGCCCTTCAGGTTGGCGTCGATCACCGCGTCGAAATCGTCCTCCTTCATCATCATAAGCAGGCCGTCCCGGGTGACGCCCGCGTTGTTCACCAGGATGTCGATGCGGCCAAAGGCCTGGACGGCGGCGTCCATCAGGGCCTTGACCTCCCCGGCCTCCGCCACGTTGCAGCGGACGGCCAGGGCCCTGGCCCCCAGGGCCTCGCAGGCGGATACGGTCTCCTGTGCCGCCGCCTCGTTCCCGGCGTAGCACAAAACCACGTTGGCTCCGCCCGCCGCCAGCTCCAGGCACACGGCCCGGCCCAGCCCCCGGCTGCCGCCGGTGACCACGGCGGTCTTTCCCGCGAAATTCATCTGTCGTTCTCCTTTACCAGTTGTACCAGCGCCTCCACGTCCGCCGCGGTCTCCACCGGGTGGACGGGCAGCTCAGGCACGGTCTTTTTCACAAATCCCGTCAGGGCCCTGCCGGGGCCGATCTCCACGATGGCATCCACCCCCATGGCCGCCATGCGGCGGATGGAATCCTCCATGAACACGCTGCTCTGGACCTGACGCACCAGCAGCTCCTGGATGGTGACGCCCTCCGGGCGTACATCGCCCAGGCAGTTGAAAATGACGGGGATCCGGGGATCTCCAAAGGCGATGCCTTTGAAATAGTCCCGCAGGGCGTCTCCGGCGGGGGCCATCAGGGGGGTGTGGAAGGGGCCGCTGACCTTCAGGGGCAGGCACCGCCTGGCGCCCTTTTCCTTTGCCAGGGCGGCGGCCTTCTCCACGGCGGCCTTTTCGCCGCCGATGACCAGCTGGCCCGGGCAGTTGTAGTTGGCGATGACCACGCAGCCCTCGCAGGAGGCCTCGTCACAGGCATCCTGCAGGGGAGCGCGGTCCAGGCCCAGCACCGCCACCATGGCGGAGGGGCGGCCCGCCGCGGCTTCCTCCATGGCCCGGCCCCGGAAGGCCGCAAGCCCGACGGCGGTGGCGGCGTCGAACACCCCGGCGGCGTGGAGGGCGGAGTATTCCCCCAGGGAGAGGCCCGCCGCCACGGCGGGGACGATGCCCTTTTCCTGCAGCACCGCCGTCAGCCCGGCGGCAAAGGCCACCATGCAGGGCTGGGTGTACCGGGTCTGGTTCAGCACCCCGGCAGGGTCCTCAAAGCAGGTCTGCTTTAAATCAAAATCCACTTCGGCGCTGTCAAAGACAGCCCGGAAGGCGGGAAACGCCTCGTACAGGTCTGCCCCCATCCCGGGGTGCTGGCTGCCCTGTCCGGCGTATAGGAAACCGAGCTTCATGGCGCGGCCCTCCATTCGTTCATGATTTGGTCCATCTGCGCTTTCACGGTGGAGAGGGCGTTGACCTCTCCGGCGCCCGCCCCGCAGAAGAACAGGCCGTTTTCCCAGTCGCCCCGCACGGCGGCGATCAGGGCGGCGGAGATGCAGTAGGGGGAGCGGGCGGGATCGCAGGGCGTCAGACAGTTGACACAGCGGCGGATCTTCGGCTGCGTCCCCGCCTCCACCCGCCGGATCAGGGGGCTGCGGAGGGCGCGCCCCGGCATGCCCACGGGGCTTTGGACGATGGTGATGTCCTCCGGTTTGGCATCCAGCAGGATCTGCTTGTAGGCGGGGCTGGCGTCGCACTCCTCCGTGGCGATGAAGCGGGTGGCGAACTGGGCCCCGGCGGCGCCCTCGTCCATGTAGCGGCGCATCTCCCTGCCGCCCTTCACGCCGCCCGCCACGAACACCGGGATGTCCCGGCCGTATTTCTCCCGGAACGGCGCCAGGGCGTCCAGCACCTCCCGCAGCAGGGCGCTGAGGGACTTGGACCGCCCTGCCTGGGCGGCCTGGGCCTCCTCCCGGGAAAAGCCCAGGTGGCCGCCGGCCAGGGGGCCCTCCAGCACCATGAAGTCGGGGACGCGGCGGTAGTGCCGGTCCCACAGCTTGCAGATCAGGCCCGCGGCCCGTCCGCCGCTGACGATGGGGGCCAGGGCGGCGCCGCTGTCCGGCACCTCCGCCGCGATGGCGGGCAGGTCCTTCGGCAGTCCCGCGCCGCAGACCACGGCGTCCACCCCCGCCCGCAGGGCGGTGCGGACGCTGTCGGCGTACTGGGTGGTGGCCACCATGGCGTTGACGGCCACCAATCCCGCGCCCCGGGCCAGCTCTTTCGCCCGACGCACCTGCCGCTCCAGGGCCCGCAGGTTGGCCCCGTTGGGGTCTTGAGCGTAGTCCGGCTCCGCGTAGCCGCAGGCGGCGGTGGAGATGGTGCCCATGCCGCCGCAGGCGGCCACGGCCCCGGCCAGCCGCTCCAGGCTGACGCCCACGCCCATGCCGCCCTGCAGGATGGGAAGGGGAAGCGTTTTTCCGCCGATCGTCACGCCCATTCCCGGTCCGCCGCCTCCAGCACGGCCCGGCCCTGGGCGTACAGATCCTCGAAGATCTGCCGCACGGGGCGGATCTCGTGGAGCATGCCCGCCACCTGGCCGCTCATGACGCTGCCGTGGTCCATGTCGCCGTCGAACACCGCCCGGCGCAGGCCGCCCAGGGTGACGGTCTCCAGCTCCTCCAGGGTGGCGCCCCGCTTCTCCAGGGCCAGGTACTCCCGGGCCATCTTGTTCTTCAGCACCCGGACGGGGCCGCCAATGGAGCGGCCGGTGACGGTGGTGTCGGTGTCCTTGGCCTTTAAAATGGCCTGCTTGTAGTTGTCATGGATGGGGCACTCTTGGCTGGCCAGCAGGCAGGTGCCCACCTGGACGCCGCAGGCCCCCAGGGCCAGCGCCGCCGCCATCTGCCGCCCGTCGGCGATGCCGCCGGCGGCGATGACGGGCACGTCCACCGCGTCGATGACCTGGGGCACCAGGGCCATGGTGGTCATCTCCCCCACGTGGCCGCCGGACTCCGTGCCCTCGGCGATGATGGCGTCGGCCCCGGAGCGCACCAGGCGCTTTGCCAGGATGGACGCCGCCACCACGGGAAGCACCTTCACCCCGGCCTCCTTCCAGGCGGGGATGTATTTGCCGGGGCTGCCTGCCCCGGTGGTGACCACCTTCACGCCCTCTTCAATGATGATCCGGGCCATCTCGTCGGCGCAGGGGTTCATCAGCATCAGGTTCACGCCGAAGGGCTTGTCAGTCAGGCTTTTGCAGATTTTAATTTGCTCCCGCAGCAGGTCGGCCTTCAGCATCCCGCCGGTGGCAATGACGCCCAGCGCCCCCGCATTGGAGCAGGCCGCGGCAAATTCGCCGGTGGCGATGTTGGCCATGCCGCCCTGGATGATGGGGAATTCGGTTCCCAGGATTTCGTTCAGCTTTTTCATATCATACTCCTCATAAGTGCCGGGCGGCATGGACCGCCCCTTTGAGGCGGCGCCGGAAGTCCGGCGTACAAGTGTTTTTGCCAAAGGCAAAAACCTTGAAATGGGCGGGCTCTGCCTGCCCATTTGAGTCAAATGCGGGGCCCCCGCAAAATCGTGAGATTTTGTGGGGTGCTCAGGCGGCGGCGAATTCGCCGGTGGCGATATTGGCCATGCCGCCCTGGATGATGGGGAATTCGGTGCCTAAGATTTCGTTCAGCTTTTGCATAGCTCTCTCCTTACACAAACTCGATGAGCGCGCCGCCCCAGGTCAGGCCGCCGCCGAAGCCGACGGCCAGCACCCGGGAGCCGGGGCCCACCTTGCCCTGCTCCTCCAGCTCGCTGAGGACCAGGGGGATGCTGGCGGCGGAGGTGTTGCCGTATTCCTGGATGTTTTTGTAATACTTTTCGGTTGGGATGCGGTATTTCCGCACCGCCAGGTCGATGATCCGGGCGTTGGCCTGGTGGAAGACGAAGAAATCCACGTCCTCCGCCGTCATGCCCGCCTTTTGCAGCACCTGGTCCATGCACCGGGGCACGGTTTCCACCGCGAATTTAAATACCTTGGTGCCGTCCATTTGGATAAAGCTCCGCTCCCCGGCCTCCAGGCCGGGCAGACGCAGCAGCTCGTCGTCGCCCCGGCTGCCCAGCACCGCGCCGATGGAGGGCCAGCCCTCCCGGCACTCCACCACGGCGGCCCCGGCCCCGTCCCCAAACAGGATGCAGGTGCCCCGGTCCTCCCAGTTGATCAGGCGGCTCAGGACTTCCGCCCCCACCACCAGCCCGAATTTCCGGGGGGAGGCGTTCAGCAGGCACTCCATGGTGTGGAGGGCGTAGAGAAAGCCGGTGCAGGCGGCGTTCAGGTCGAAGCAGGGGATGTCCTCCGGCAGCCCCAGCTCCCGCTGGAGCAGGCAGGCGGCGGAGGGCACGGCGGTGTCCGCCGACACCGTGGCCACGATGCACGCGCCGACCTGTTCCGGCGCGACCCCGGCCCGCGCCAGGGCGGCCTTCGCCGCTCCGGCACAGAGATTGGCGTGGGTCTCTGTGGTGCAGTGATGGCGGCGGCGGATGCCGGTGCGGGTGGTGATCCACTGGTCGCTGGTGTCCACAATCCTTGCCAGATCGTCGTTGGTGACGGTTTTTTCGGGGACACAGCGGCCTGTGCCTTTGATCTTGATGCCGTTCATGGGTCCTCCTTCCGGGTGGTGGCGCCCATCTGTCTGAATTTCTGATACCGCCCTGCCGCCAGGGCCTGGCCGCTCTCCTTGGAGAGCTCCGCCAGATGGCGGCTCAGGTAACGGTCCACCGTCCGCAGCGCGGCGGCGGGGGAGAGGTGGGCGCCGCCCTCCGGCTCCGGGATGATGTCGTCGATGACCTGCATCCGCAGCAGGTCCGGGGCCGTCAGATGCATCAGCTCACAGGCCTCTTCGTGCCGCGCCGCGTCCTTCCACAAAATGGAGGCGAAGCCCTCCGGCGAGAGGATGGCGTAGACGGCGTTTTCCAGCATCAGCACCCGGTTGGCAACGCCCAGGGCCAGGGCCCCGCCGCTGTTGCCCTCGCCGGTGACGACGGCGACGACGGGCACCGTCAGGCGGCTCATTTCATACAGGTTCCGGGCGATGGCCTCGCCCTGGCCCCGCTCCTCGGCCTCCAGGCCGGGATAGGCGCCGGAGGTGTCGATGAACGTGACTACGGGGCGGCGGAACTTCTCCGCCTGGCGCATCAGCCGCAGGGCCTTGCGGTAGCCCTCCGGCCCCGGCATGCCGAAATTGCATTGGAGATTTTCCTCCAGGGTCTTGCCCTTCCGGGTGCCGATGACGGTGACAGGCCGCCCGTGATACAGGGCCACGCCGCCCAGGGTGGCGGCGTCCTCCCGGCAAAGCCGGTCGCCCTTCTGCTCGAAAAAGTCGGTAAACAGGGCGCTGATATAGTCGGTGATGTTGGGCCGCTGGGGGTGCCGGGCCACGGCGACCCGCTGGGCCGCGGTCAATTCGCTCATATGCGGCCTCCTCTCTGGTGCAGGCGCAGCAGCCGGGCCAGGGTGTCCCGCAGCTCCGCCCGGGGCACCACGGCGTCCACGAAGCCGTGCTCCATCTGGAATTCCGAGCGCTGGAAGCCCTCCAGCAGGGTCTCGCCGATGGTCTGCTGGATGACCCGGGGGCCGGCAAAGCCGATGAGGGCGCCGGGCTCCGCCAGGATGATGTCCCCCAGGGACGCAAAGCTGGCGGTGACGCCGCCGGTGGTGGGGTCTGTCAGCACGGAGATATACAGCAGGCCCTTTTCCGAAAACCGGGCCAGGGCGGCGCTGGTCTTGGCCATCTGCATCAGGGACAAAATGCCCTCCTGCATCCGGGCGCCGCCGCTGGCGGCGAAGAGGATCAGGGGCAGCCTGTTTTTGGCGGCGTACTCAATGGCCAGGGTGATCTTCTCGCCCACGGCGGCGCTCATGCTGCCCATGAGAAAGCGGCTGTCCAGCACGCCCACCACGCATTTGCAGCCGCCGATGGCGCCGGTGGCGGTGACGGCGGCTTCGTTCAGGCCGGTTTTCCGCTGGGCGGCGCGCAGCTTCTCCCCATAGCCCGGAAAGGCCAGAGGGTCGGCGGCGGGGAGCTTTTCATTCAGCTCCCGGAAGGTGCCGGGGTCCAGAACGGTGCTCAGGCGGTAATAGGCCCCCAGGGGCCAGTGGTAGCCGCACTTGGGGCAGACGGACAGCCCCTGGGCCACCTGCCGCCGCTCGCTGTCCTGCCCGCATTTGGGGCAGGTGACGAGCCTGTCGCCGGGGACGTAGTTGTCCCGGATGGCCTTCATGGCCAGCAGCCGGGCCCGGCGCTTGGCAAAGATGCTGTTCACGCGTCACCCTCCTTTTCCCGGACCCGGCGGCTGAAGTCCAGCAGGTCCGGCAGGTTCTCGTCCAGAAAGGCCGTGGTGCAGCCGCCCCGGACGAAGGTGGGATGGTACAGGATCTGATAACTCAGCTCCGCGTTGGTGGGGAAGCCCTCCAGCGTGAATTCCTCCAGGCAGCGGCGCATCTTGCGGATGGCCTCCAGCCGGGTGGGAGCGTGGACCAGCAGCTTCGCCGCCAAGGAGTCGTAGTAGGGGGACAGGGTGCAGCCGTCGTACAGGCAGGAGTCCACCCGGACCCCGGCGCCGCCGGGGAAGTGGAGGAACTCCACCTGTCCGGGACAGGGGCGAAAGTCCTCCGCCGGGTTTTCCGCGTTGATGCGGCACTCCATGGCGTGGCCCTCCAGACGGACGTCCTCCTGGGCAAAGTCCAGGGACAGCCCGGAGGCGATCCGCAGCTGCTGGCGCACCAGATCCACGCCGGTCACCAGCTCGGTGACGCCGTGCTCCACCTGGATGCGGGTGTTCATCTCCATGAAGTAGAAATGCTCCCCGTCGGCGTCCAGCAGGAATTCCACGGTGCCCGCGCCCTCGTAGCCCACGGCCCGGGCCGCCCGGACGGCGGCTTCACCCATCCGCGCCCGCAGGCCAGGGGTCAGGCACCGGGCGGGCGCCTCCTCGATGAGCTTCTGGTTCCGGCGCTGCACGGAGCAGTCCCGGTCCCCCAGGTGGACGACGTGGCCCTGGCGGTCGGCCAGGATCTGAAACTCGATGTGCCGGGGCCGCAGCACCAGCTTCTCAAGGTACATCTCATCGTTTCCGAAGCAGGCCTTTGCCTCGGCTTTGGCCTCGGCCCAGGCGGCGGGCAGCGCGCCGGCATCGTCACACCGGCGGATGCCCCGGCCGCCGCCCCCGGCGCTGGCCTTCAGCAAAACGGGATAGCCCACCTTTTCAGCGGCCGCCAGGGCGTCCTCCACAGACGTGACCGGCCCGTCGGATCCGGGGGTCACGGGGACGCCCGCCGCCCGCATGATATCCCGGGCGGCGGATTTGGAACCGGCTTTTCGGATGGTGTCCCCGGAGGGTCCGATGAAGGTCAGGCCCTCCGCCGCGCAGGCGTCGGCGAAGTCCGCGTTTTCCGACAAAAAGCCGTAGCCGGGGTGGACGCCGTCGCAGCCGGCGGCCTTGGCCACGGTCAGCAGGGCATCCTGGTTCAGATAGCTGTCTGCGGCCCTGGCGGGGCCGATGCACACCGCCTGGGTGGCCAGCTGGACATGGAGGGCCTCCTCGTCCGCCTGGGAGTAGACGGCCACTGTCTCGATGTCCAGCTCCCGGCAGGCCCGCAGGACCCGCAGGGCGATCTCGCCCCGGTTGGCGATCAACACCCGCTTCAGCATGGCTTGTAACGCAGCAGCGGCTCCCCAAAGGCCACCAGGTCGCCGCTGGACTTCAGGATTTCCCCGATGACACAGTCACAGGGGGCGGGGATCTCGCTCATCATTTTCATGGCCTCGATGAGACAGACGGTCTGGCCCTTTTTCACGTGGTCGCCCACGGACACGAAGGGGGCCTGATCCGGCCCGGGGGCGGTGTAAAAGGTGCCCACCAGGGGGGCCTTGACGGCGGGGGCGTCCGCCTCCGGCGCGGGGGCCGCCTGGGAAGCGGGCAGGGGAGACTGGACGGGGGCGGATGGGGCCGCCGCGCCGCCCCGGGTCAGTTCTATGGTAAATTCCTGGGTGGACAGCTTCATGGAGGCCAGGGTGCCGCCCTCGAAGCGGTCCATCAGGTCAAAGATCTCTTGCTTGGTCATAGGGTTTCCTTTCTTGCCGGAAGATGGAGAAGATGGGGGGATGTCCCGCCGGAGGGACTCCGGCGGGGCATCGCAGCTTGTCGAAAAACCTTTGTTTGGAGAAAAAGTGTTCCGTTTCGCAGGGGGAGTACGAGGGGGCGGGAGCCCCTTCGTGTTGAATCGAATGCCTGCAAAAGGGCTGCGGCAGCAGCCCGTTGCGCCGCGAAGCGGCTGCTTTTTGGGCTGCGAAGCAGACAAAAAAGCGAGGCATTGTTCAGGCTGTTGAAAAAGTCCAGCGGACTTTTTCGACAGCCTGGGATGTCCCGCCGGAGGGACTCCGGCGGGGCGGCGGCTCAGTTCTTATGGGCGGCCAGGTAGCGCATCACATCGCCCACGGTTTTGAGATTGGCAATGTCGGCGTCATCGATGGAGACGCCGGTGGCCTCCTCCAGCGCCATCACCAGCTCCACGGAGGCCAGGGAATCAGCCCCCAGGTCGTCGGCCAGAGAGGCCTCCGGGGTCACCTGCTCGGCATCACAGCCCAGGGTCTCCACGATGATATCGCGCACTTTCTCGAATTCCATAGTCGTTCTCCTTTTTGCGTCAAAATATCAATTATTTTAATTAAAAAAATTTAAATAAAATAATTGAACATATTCTATCCGGGTCCGAAGCGATTGTCAAGGAAAATTTTCGCGAAACGGGTATTCCCTTTTGAGCGGACATTCGCTATAATTTCATAAACGGCAGAGCGGACTGCCATCCGCCCGGCATGCAGACAGGAGGCAGTATGAAAATCATCATCGTAGGCGCCGGCAAGGTGGGCCTGGCGCTGACGCAGCAGCTTTCCGCGGACAACAGGGTGACGGTCATCGACCAGAATCCCCAGCTGATCGACAACATCATCAATATCTACGACGTGATGGGCGTGTGCGGCAACGGCGCCAGCTACGAGGTGCAGAAGGAGGCGGAGACAGACAAGGCCGACCTTCTGATCGCCACCGCGTCCAGCGACGAAATCAATATTTTGACGTGTCTTGTGGCCAAGATGATGGGGGTGAAACACACCATCGCCCGCGTCCGCAACCCGGAGTATGAAAAGCAGCTCCGCTTCATGCGCAGGGAGCTGGGGCTCAGCATGTCCATCAACCCGGAGAAAGCCGCGGCCCGTGAGATCGCCCGTGTGCTGCGCTTCCCGGCGGCCATGAAGCTGGAGTCTTTTTCCAAGGGCCGGCTGGAGCTGGTGGAATACCGGCTGCCCAACGGCTCCGCGCTGGACGGCATGCAGCTGGCCGACCTCTATAAGAACATCCGGGTCCGGGTGCTGATCTGTGCTGTGGCCCGGAAGGGAGAGACCATCATCCCCTCCGGCGATTTCGTGCTGAAGTCCGGGGACAAGATCTATCTCACCGCCGCGCCGGACCAGCTGGCCCAGTTTTTCCAGCACCTGGGGGTGTTCCGCAGCCGGGCGTCCTCGGTGATGATTGTGGGCGCCAGCAAGATCTGCTACTATCTGGCCTCGGAGCTGCTGGACATGGGCATGTCCGTGAAGATCATCGACCAGAACGAGCAGCGCTGCATCCAGATGAGCGAACAGCTGCCCAAGGCCCTGGTCATCGTGGGGGACGGCACCGACAGCGAACTGCTCCACGAGGAGGGCATCGAGCAGACCGACGCCTTTGTGGCCATCACCGGCATCGACGAGGCCAACATCCTCATGTCCATGTGCGCCGCCAAGCAGGGCGGCGACTGCAAGGTGATCGCCAAGATCAACCGCAAGTCCCTGGTGGACCTGGTGTCCAACGAGAGCATGATCGACAGCGTGGTGTCCGCCCGCAGCGTGACCACGGAGCTGATCGTCCAGTACGTCCGGGCCATGGAGTGCGCCTCCGGCGCCAAGATCAAGACCCTCCACCGGCTGGTGGACGGCGCGGTGGAGGCCCTGGAGTTCGGCGTGACGGAGGACGTGCCCTTCATCGGCGTGCCGCTGAAGGACCTGAAGCTGAAAAGCGGCATCCTGCTGGCGGGCATCGTCCGGCGGAACGGCCGCATCGTCATCCCCTCCGGCAATGACGTGCTGAACCTGAACGACGATGTCATCGTGGTCACCACGGACACCACCCTTCAGGACATCCACGACATCCTGCGGTAAAGGCGGAGGGGCTATGAATTATCAAATGATCGGCTTCGTCATCGGCCGCATCCTGCTGACGGAGGCCGCCCTCATGGTGCTGCCCATGCTGACGGCGCTGGTGTACGGCGAGTCCGCCGGACCGTTTTTTATCCCGGCGCTGGCGCTGCTGGCGGTGGGGCTGCTGTTTGGCGTCCGCCGGCCCCGGCGCACGTCCATCTACGCCCGGGACGGCTTTGCGGTGGTGGCCCTGGCCTGGGTGTTCCTCTCCGTCTTTGGAGCCATGCCCTTCGTCATCTCCGGGGACATCCCCAATTTTGTGGACGCCTTTTTTGAGACGGTGTCCGGCTTCACCACCACCGGCTCCACGATCCTGACGGAGGTGGAGCACCTGAGCCGCAGCGGCCTGTTCTGGCGGAGCTTCACCCACTGGATCGGCGGCATGGGCGTGCTGGTGTTCGTCATGGCCATCCTGCCCATGACCGATGGCCACGGCATGCACCTGATGCGGGCGGAGGTGCCCGGGCCGTCGGTGGGCAAGCTGGTCAGCCGCATGAGCGACACCGCTAAAATTTTGTATGGCATCTACTTTGTGATGACAGTCATGGAGATCATCCTGCTGCTGGCGGGGGGGATGCCCCTGTTCGATGCCTGCATCCACGCCTTCGGCACCGCGGGCACCGGCGGCTTCAGCAGCCGGAATCTCAGCGTGGGCGCCTATGAGAGCGCCTATTTCGACATTGTCATCGGCGTGTTCATGCTGCTCTTCGGCGTGAACTTCAACCTGTATTATTTCCTGCTGATCCGCAGGTTCCGGGATGTGTTCCGCTCCGAGGAGCTGCGGGCATATCTTGTGATCGTGGCGGCGGCGGTGCTGGCCATCGCTGCGGACATCGTCCATATCTACGGCTCTGTGGGCACCAGCCTGCGCCACGCGTTTTTCCAGGTGTCCTCCATCATCACCACCACTGGCTACGGCACGGTGGATTTCAACGCCTGGCCCACATTCTCCAAGGGTATTTTGGTGGCGCTGATGTTCGTGGGCGCCTGCGCCGGGTCCACCGGCGGCGGCCTCAAGGTGTCCCGCATTCTGATCCTGGTGAAATCCTCCCTGGCGGATATGCGGAAGATGCTGCACCCCAACGCCGTGACCACCGTCCGGCTGGAGGGGAAGCCCCTGTCGGACAAGAGCATCCGGGGGGCCCATGTGTACCTTTCGGTATACGTGCTGATCTTTGTGGCGTCGTTTCTGCTGCTGTCGCTGGAGCAGTTCGACCTGGTGACCACCTTCACCGCCCTGGCCGCCTGCATCAACAACATCGGCCCCGGCCTGGAGATGGTGGGGCCCATGGGCAACTTCTCCGCCTTCTCCCCGGCATCCAAGCTGCTGCTGTCCTTTGACATGCTGGTGGGGCGGCTGGAGATCTTCCCCATGCTGCTGCTGTTCGCACCCTCCATCTGGAAGCGGCGGCTGGTGGTGCGGCGGCCCCTTGAGCGCTGAAAAGAGATAGAGATAGAGATGAAGACGCGCCCCCGGAGGAGATCCTCCGGGGGCGCGTTTGGACCGGTGAGAGGCAGAAACGCCGGACAACGGGAAGGAAGATAGTTACGAAAGAAACCCAGGAGGGGTGTCTTTCGTTTTTAATCGAAGTTTTTCTGAATGATATTCAGAAAAACTTGCTCAGCCCGGCGAAAAGATATTTTCGCCGGGCTGACACGCCCCCGGAGGAGATCCTCCGGGGGCGCGTCATATGTATAAACAGTCACAGCATGGGATTTTTCGTGCTGGACAGGGATTCCAGCACCTCGTAGCGGTCCATCTGGAAGGTCTTCGTCATCTGCAGGGCCTCTTCCATGTCCAGGTCCACGATGCGGCCGTTCTGAGTGCCGACGATGCGGTTGCCCTTGCCCTCCATCAAGGTGACGACGGCCTTGTAGCCCATGCGGCTGGCGGTCTCACGGTCCCGGGCGGTGGGGGAGCCGCCCCGCTGGATATGGCCCAGCACGGTGACCCGGGGATCAATGCCGATCTCATCGTGGATGCGGGAGGCGATGTCCATGGCGCTGCCGGCGCCCTCGGCCACCACCACCATGTAATGGGTGGTGCCCGCCAGACGGGCGCGGCGGATCTTCTCCACAATGTCCCGCTCAAAGTCCACCTCCCGCTCCGGGATCAGCACGGCGGTGGCGCCCACGGCGATGCCCACATACAGGGCAAGGTATCCCGCGTGGCGGCCCATGACCTCCACCACGGAGCAGCGCTCGTGGGACTGCATGGTGTCCCGCAGCTTATCCACGCACTCGATGGCGGTGTTGCAGGCGGTGTCGAAGCCGATGGTGTAATGGGAGCAGCCAATGTCATTGTCGATGGTGGCGGGGATGCCCACCACCTGGAGGTCATGGCCGGATTCCGCGGCCTGACGGCTCAGGGCCAGCGCGCCCCGGAAGGTGCCGTCGCCGCCGATGGCCACAATGCCGTCCAGTCCCAGCAGCTTGCAGGTGGCCAGGGCCTTGGCCCGGCCGGCGGGCTCCCGGAATTCCTCGCTGCGGGCGGTGTACAGCATGGTGCCGCCCTTGTCAATGATGTGGCTGACGCTGGAGGCGTTCATGTGGATGAAATCGCTGTTGATGAGACCGTTCCAGCCCCGGCGGATGCCGATGCAGTCGATCCCGTGGTTGACGGCGGTCCGCACCACGGCCCGGACCGCCGCGTTCATGCCCGGGGCGTCGCCGCCGCTGGTGAGAACGCCGATACGCTTGACCTGTTTCTCCATAGGTTCTTTCGCGCTCCTTCCGATTTTTCAGACATACGGTGGAAATTTGGCGGATGCAGGCGGCCCGGTGGCAGCGGGGCCGTCTGCCCACATCATAACAGACCTGCATTTTTCCTGTCAATATCCTTCCAGGAAAAAAGAAAATTTCCTGACGAAAACGATTCAACTTTGCAAAAATATCAAAAAATGCGCGGTGAAAGCCGCCGGGACGGGAATAACCTATCGGTTTCCTTCGTTGATTTTCCAATTTCTGAGGGATACTATAATAACAGGTGCGCCGGTGTGCGGCGCGCCAATGTGGGCCGCTCCGTGCCGGGGCGGAGAAGAAATAGGGAGGAAAACATGAAAAAACTATTCAGCAGCCTGCCGTTCCGCCTGATTTTGGGCATCATCATCGGCATTCTCTGCGGACTGGTATTCCCGGAGAGCGTCATGAAGGTCATCGTCACCCTGCAGTACATCATGGGCCAGCTCATCACCTTCTGCGTGCCCCTCATCATCATCGGCTTTATCGCGCCGTCCATCACCAAGCTGGGCGGAAACGCCTCCCGCCTGCTGGGCGTGGCGGTGGTCATCGCCTATGTGTCCTCCATCTGCGCGGCGTTCATGTCCACCGTCGCCGGCTATGCCCTGATCCCCCACCTGTCCATCGACACCAATGTGGCGGGCCTGCGGGACCTGCCCGGCGTGGTGTTCGAGCTGAACATCCCCCAGATCATGAGCGTCATGAGCGCGCTGGTGCTGTCCATCCTCCTGGGCCTGGCGGCCACCTGGACCAAGTCCCAGAAGACCATCGACATCCTGGCGGAGTTCCAGAACATCGTGCTGGACATTGTCTCCAAGATCATCATTCCCCTGCTGCCGTTCTACATTGCAACCACCTTCTGCAACCTGAGCTATGAGGGCTCCATCACCCGCTAGCTGCCCGCCTTTTTGCAGGTCATCATCATCGTCATGATCGGCCATTACATCTGGCTGGCGGTGCTGTATCTGCTGGCCGGCGCCTACTCCGGCAAGAACCCCTGGGAGGTCCTGCGGCACTACGGCCCCGCCTATCTGACCGCCGTGGGCACCATGTCCTCCGCCGCCACCCTGGCCGTGGCGCTGGACTGCGCCGGCAAGAGCAAGGTGCTGCGCCGTGACATGGTCAGCTTCGGCATTCCCCTGTTCGCCAACATCCACCTGTGCGGCTCCGTGCTGACGGAGGTGTTCTTCTGCATGACCATCTCCAAGATGCTCTACGGCTCCATCCCCAGCGTGGGCACCATGATCCTGTTCTGCATGCTGCTGGGCATCTTTGCCATCGGCGCCCCCGGCGTCCCCGGCGGCACGGTCATGGCCTCTCTGGGCCTGATCACCGGCGTTTTGCTGTTTGACGACGCCGGCACCGCCCTGATGCTGGCCATCTTCGCCCTGCAGGACAGCTTCGGCACCGCCTGCAACGTCACCGGCGACGGCGCCCTGACCCTGATGCTCACCGGCTATGCGGAAAAGCACGGCATCAAGGACGAGAAGATCCAGTCCCCCATCCTGTAAAACTTCTGCAGCGAATTCCCCGTCCGGGACCGCGAAAGCGGTCCCGGATTTCAGGCTGTCGAAAAAGTCCGCTGGACTTTTTCGACAGCCTGAACAATGCCTCGTTTTTTGCCTGCTTCGCAGCCCAAAAGCTGCCGCTTCGCGGCGCAACGGGCTGCTGCCGCAGGCTTTTTGCAGGCATTTGATCCAACACGAGGGGGCGGGAGCCCCCTCGTACTCCCCCTGCGAAACGGAATTCATTTTCTCCAAACAAAGGTTTTTTGACAAGCTCCCGTCCGGGACCGCGAAAGCGGTCCCGGATTTTTTGCTGCTCCGCGGTAAAAAACGCTCACAGTCATTTTTTGCGCCTTTTCGGGAAAACTGAGATTTAACCCAGACTTTACAAACCGCTGGTGACGGATTTTACGTTGGACTGCTTATACTATGGCCGTACCCTGAAAGAAATCGAAACACGAGACATATCAAAAGGAGATCATCAAGATGAAAAAAGGATTTGCACTTTTGCTGACTTTGACCCTGGCCGCGTCCCTGCTGGCCGGCTGCGGCTCTTCCGAAAAGGAGACGGAGAGCACCCAGGAGCCCGCCCAGACGGAACAGCAGCCCGAGACGGCCCCCCTCAGCGGCTCTGTCTCCACCAACGGCTCCACCTCCATGGAGAAGGTCATCGGCGCTCTCAGCGAGCAGTTCATGGCCGACAACAGCGGCGTGAAGGTCACCTATGACGCCACCGGCTCCGGCACCGGCATCGAGGCCGCCAAGAACGGCACCTGCGACATCGGCCTTTCCTCCCGGGCCCTGAAGGACGAGGAGGCGGCCGCCGGCCTGGTGGGCACCACCGTGGCCCTGGACGGCATCGCCGTCATCGTCAACCCCGCCAACGGCGTGGAGGATCTGACCGTGGAGCAGATCGCCCAGATCTTCTCCGGCGAGATCACCGACTGGAGCCAGCTGGGCGGACAGAGCGGCACCATCTCCTGCATCGGCCGGGAGGCCGGCTCCGGCACCCGGGACGGCTTCGAGTCCATCACCGGTACCACCGACGCCTGCAAGCTGGATCAGGAGCTGACCTCCACCGGCGCTGTCATTGAGGCCGTGGCCGGCAACCCCAATGCCATCGGCTATGCCTCCCTGTCCGCGCTGAAGGACACCGTCAAGGCCGTCACCGTGGGCGGCGTGACCTGCTCTGAGGAGACCGTGCTGGACGGCAGCTATGAGATCCAGCGCCCCTTCGTCCTGGTGACAAGGGACGGCGCGGCCCTCAGCGCCCAGGCCCAGGCGTTCTTCGACTTCGCCACCTCCGCCGCCGCGGGCGACCTGATCCGCGCCGCCGGGGCCGTGCCTGTGGCGTGATCGACAGGAAGTCCCTCTCGGAGACAGCCTCCACCCACATAACAATGGGGCGGGGGCTGTTCCGGCAGATATCGGAAAGGAGCATTCCCTGTGGAACGTGAAATCGCAAAAGCCGTTACGGACGGCGTTTTGTTTGCGGCGCCGCCCCGCGGAAAGCGGGCCCCCACAGGGGCCCGGAATGCCATGGAGCTGTTTTTCCACCTGCTGTTTTTGCTTTGCGGCGTGGTGGCCGTGGCCTTCGTGCTGTTTATCAGCCTCTATCTGATCGTCTCCGGCCTGCCCGCCATCCGGCAGATCGGACTGACCGACTTCCTCTTCGGGGAAGTCTGGGCGCCCACCGCCACCACGGCGGAGCCGTCCTACGGCATCCTGCCCTTTATCCTGACCTCTGTTTACGGCACCGCCGGGGCCGTCCTCATCGGCGTGCCCGTGGGGCTGATGACGGCCATCTTCCTGGCGAAAGTGGCGCCGCCCAGGGCCGCCAGGGTCATCCACACCGCCGTGGAGCTGCTGGCGGGGATCCCCTCCGTGGTGTACGGCCTGGTTGGCATGATCGTGCTGGTGCCCGCCATCCGCCGCCTGTTCGGCCTCAGTTCCGGCGCCTGCCTGCTGGCGGCCATTGTGGTGCTGGCCATCATGATCCTGCCCTCCATCATCAATGTCTCCGAGACGGCCCTCCGGGCCGTGCCCCGGGAGTATGAGGAGGCTTCCCTGGCCCTGGGGGCCACCAGGATCGAGACCTATTTCCGGGTGTCCCTGCCCGCCGCCAGCAGCGGCGTGGCCACGGCGGTGGTGCTGGGCGTGGGCCGGGCCATCGGCGAGGCCATGGCCATCATCATGGTCTCCGGCAACGTGGCCAATATGCCGGGGCTGTTCACCTCCGTGCGGTTTCTGACCACCGCCATCGCCTCAGAGATGTCCTACGCCTCCGTGGGCAGCCTGCAGCGCAACGCCCTGTACTCCATCGGCCTGGTGCTGTTTTTGTTCATCATGCTCATCAACGTGCTGCTGAACGTGTTCATCAAGAACAAGAAGGAGGTCTGAAGCGTGGAACAGAAGTTATCCCCCCGCCGCCAGGCCTACGACAAGGGGATGCGGGCCCTGCTGTGGCTCTGCGCCGGGCTGACCTGCGCACTGCTGGCGTTCCTCATCGGCTATATCTTCTACCGCGGGCTGGGCAACATCACCTGGGAGCTGCTGACGTCTCAA
The DNA here is from genome assembly GCA_947625655.1 of uncultured Dysosmobacter sp. Lineage (GTDB taxonomy): Bacteria > Bacillota > Clostridia > Oscillospirales > Oscillospiraceae > Oscillibacter. The sequence goes on along the minus strand of CANQPD010000008.1, from coordinate 58,240 downwards.
ACCAGCTATATCAAGGACACCATCGGCATCCTGCCCAATATCCTCAACACCTTCTATATCATCATCGTGGCCATGGTGATCGTCCTGCCCCTGGGGGTGGGGGCCGCCATCTATCTGACGGAGTACGCCGCGAACCGCAGGCTGGTCTCCGTCATCGAATTCGCCACCGAGACGCTGACGGGCATCCCCTCCATCATCTTCGGCCTGGTGGGCATGCTGTTCTTCCTGCAGATGCTGGGCTGGCAGGCCGGCATCAAGGCCGGCGGCCTGACGCTGGTCATCATGGTCCTGCCCACCATCGTCCGCACCACCCAGGAGAGCTTGAAGACCGTGCCCCAGTCCTACCGGGAGGGCGCCCTGGGCCTGGGGGCGGGCAAGTGGCATATGGTCCGCACCGTGGTGCTGCCCAACGCCGTGGACGGCATCGTCACCGGCTGCATCCTGGCGGTGGGGCGCATCGTGGGCGAGAGCGCGGCCCTGCTGTTCACCGCCGGCTTCGGCCTGGTGCTCAACAGCTTCTGGGGGGCCATGGAGTCCTCCTCCGCCACGCTGACCGTGGCGCTGTATGTCTATGCCAACGAGCGGGGTGAGACCGGCGTGGCCTTTGCCATCACCGCGATTTTGATGATTTTGACATTCCTCATCAACCTGGCCGCCAACATGGCGGGCAGGAAGCTGAAAAAATAAGGGAGGCCCCTATGGCTGCCATTTTACAAGCAAAAAACCTGAACCTCTGGTACGGACAGAACCATGCTCTCCACGATGTGACCGTGGATATCCCCGAGCATGAGATCACCGCCTTCATCGGTCCCTCCGGCTGCGGAAAATCAACCTTCCTGCGGACGCTGAACCGGATGAACGACCTGATCCCCACTGTGAAGATCACCGGGGAGGTGGATTACCGGGGAGAGAACATCTATGAGAGCGGCGTGGACCCCACCTGGCTGCGCAAGCGCATCGGCATGGTGTTTCAAAAGGCGAACCCCTTCCCCATGAGCATCTATGACAACGTGGCCTACGGCCCCAGGACCCACGGCGTGCGGTCCCGGGTGAAGCTGGACGAGATCGTGGAGGAGTCCCTCCGCTCCGCCGCCATCTGGGACGAGGTGAAGGACCGGCTGAAAAAGAGCGCCCTGGGCCTCTCCGGCGGCCAGCAGCAGCGGCTGTGCATCGCCCGGGCCCTGGCGGTGGAGCCGGAGGTGCTGCTGATGGATGAGTCCACCAGCGCCCTGGACCCCATCTCCACCTCCCGGATCGAAGACCTTGCAATGGAACTGAAAAATAAGTATACTGTAGTCATGGTGACCCACAACATGCAGCAGGCGGCCCGGGTTTCTGACAACACGGCGTTCTTCCTGCTGGGGGATCTGGTGGAATTCGGGAAAACGGAGCAGCTCTTCTCCAATCCGACGGACAAGCGCACCGAGGACTACATCACAGGACGGTTCGGCTGAGGAGGAGCGCGGAATGAGAAATAAGTTTGACGAGCAGCTGGGCGAGCTGCATGTGGAATTGATCCGGATGGGCGCGCTGTGCGAGGAGGCCATCTCCGCCGCCGCGGAGGCCCTGCTGAAAGGCGACCAGGCCCTGGCGGAGACCGCCATGGAAAAGGAGCGGGAGATCGACCAGGCCGAGCGGGAGGTGGAGAACCTCTGCCTGAAGCTGCTGCTCCAGCAGCAGCCGGTGGCCCGGGACCTGCGGACCATCTCCTCCGCCCTGAAGATGATCTCCGACCTGGAGCGCATCGGCGACCAGGCGGCGGACATCGCGGAGCTGACGGAGCATGTGCGGATGCCGGAGGGCAGCCGTGTCCTGCACATCGCGGACATGGCCCGGGCGGTGATCGCCATGGTGACGGACAGCGTGGATTCCTTTGTAAAAAGGGATCTGGCCCTGGCCCGGGCCGTCTGCGCCGCCGACGACCGGGTGGACGCCCTGTTTGACCAGGTGAAGGGTGAGCTGATCGGCCTGATCGCCGCCGATGCGGCCTATGGCGGACAGGGGCTGGACCTGCTGATGGTGGCCAAGTACCTGGAGCGCATCGGCGACCACGCCACCAATGTGGCGGAGTGGGTGGAGTACAGCATCACGGGGATACACCCGGCAAGTAACTAAAGAGGGGACGGCATGGCCGTCCTCAGGAAACAGGAGGACGGCTATGCTGACTTATGAACAGGTAAAAAACGACCCGGCCATCCGCGTCTATATCCAGCGGGCGGACGAGTCCCTGATTGCCCTGGGCTTTACGGAGCACAGCTTCGCCCATGTGACGGTGGTGGCGGAGACGGCGGGGTATATCCTGGAGACCCTGGGCTATCCGGCGCGGACGGTGGAGCTGGCGAAGATCGCGGGCTATCTCCACGACATCGGCAATCTGGTGAACCGCATCGACCACTCCCAGTCCGGCGCGGTGATGGCCTTCCGCATCCTGGACAACCTGGACTGCGACCCGGAGGAGATCGCCACCATCGTCACCGCCATCGGCAACCACGACGAGGGCACCGGCCTGCCGGTGAACGCCGTGGCGGCGGCGCTGATCCTGGCGGACAAGTCCGACGTCCGCCGCAGCCGGGTGCGGAACCAGGACATGTCCAGCTTTGATATCCACGACCGGGTGAATTACTCGGTGAAGAAGTCCCAGCTGAAGATCAACGAGGAGCACACCCTCATCAAGCTGAAGCTGTCCGTGGATACGAAATACGGCTCTGTGATGGACTATTTTGAGATCTTCATGCAGCGGATGATCCTGTGCCGGAAGGCGGCGGAAAAGCTGGGGCTGCAATTCAAGCTGATGATCAACGAGCAGCAGCTGATCTGAGGGCGGCGTGCATCCCGCCGCCCGGGGAGACGGCAAGGAGGTTTCCATGATCTACTTACTGGAAGACGATGACAGCATCCGGGAATTTGTGGTCTACACCCTGAACAGCCAGGGGATGGAGAGCCGCGGCTTTGCGCTGCCCTCGGCATTTTGGGCGGCGGTGGCGGAGCGGGTGCCGTCGCTGGCGCTGCTGGACGTGATGCTGCCGGAGGAGGACGGGCTGTCCGTTTTGAAAAAGCTCCGCGCCGCGCCTGCCACGGCCAAGCTCCCCGTCATCATGCTGACGGCCAGGGGGACGGAATTTGACAAGGTCCTGGGGCTGGACGCCGGGGCAGACGACTATGTGGCCAAGCCCTTTGGGATGCTGGAGCTGCTCTCCCGCATCCGGGCCCTGCTGCGGCGGACAGAGGCGGAGCCCCAGACGCTCCGCTGCGGCACCCTGGCGGTGGACCCGGCGGGCCACACCGTGACGGCGGCGGGCAGGGCAGTGGTCCTGACCCAGAAGGAATTCGAGGTGCTGTGCCTGCTGCTGAAAAACAGGGGGCAGGTCCTCTCCCGGGAGCGGCTCATCGAAGAGGTGTGGGGCTACGCCTTCACCGGCGAGAGCCGCACGGTGGATGTCCACGTCCGCACCCTGCGGCAGAAGCTGGGGGAGGCGGGGGCGTACATCGAGACCGTCCGGGGCTATGGCTATAAGATCCCCCTGGAAAAGGGGGAGACGGTATGAAACGGCAGATCTTCCGCTCCATCCTGGCGGTGTCGCTGGCGGTGCTGCTGGCCGTTCTGGTGCTGGTCATGGGGGTGCTGTACGGCTATTTTCAGGACCGGCTGACGGCGGAGCTGGCCCAGACCACCGCCTACATCGCCCACAGCGTGGAGCTGGCGGGGGCCGATTATCTGGAAAGCGGCCTGCCGGAGGGCCGCCGCGTCACCTGGGTGGCGGCGGACGGGACCGTCCTTTTTGACAACCGGGAGGATCCCGCCGCCATGGAGAACCACGCCGGGCGGGCGGAGATCCGGGACGCGCTGCTGCTGGGCCATGGAAGCGCCGCCCGGTATTCCGACACCCTGTCGCAGAGGACGGTGTATTACGCCCTGCGGCTGGGCGACGGCTCGGTGCTGCGGCTGTCAGACAGCGGGTATTCTCTGTGGATGCTGGTGGTGCAGGCGCTGCAGCCGGCGGCGGTGGTGGTGCTGCTGGCCCTCTTCCTGGCGCTGTGGCTGGCGGGACGGGTGTCCCGGCGGCTGGTGGCGCCCATCAACGCCATCGATTGGAGCGACCCCGGCAGCCAGCCGGTCTATGAGGAGCTGGCCCCGCTGGTGGGGAAGCTCCGGAGCCAGAACCGCCAGATCCAGAGCCAGCTGTGGGAGCTGCGGCGGCGGCAGGAGACCTTTGACGCCATCACCGGCCACATGAGCGAAGGGCTGCTGGTGGTGGACCGGGAGACCCGGCTTCTCTCCTGCAACGGCGCGGCGCTGCGCCTGTTGGACGCCCAGGCGGTCCCGGAGGGGGAGAGCGTCCTGGCCCTGGACCGGGAGGAGGGCTTCCGCCGCTGTGTGGAGGAGGCCCTGGAGGGCCGCCGCTGTGAAACGCTGCTGGACCGGGGCGGGCGGTGCTGCCGGGTCTTTGCCAACCCGGTGGAGCAGGACGGCGCCCTGTCCGGCGCGGTGCTGCTGGTGCTGGACGTGACGGAAAAGGAGCGGCGGGAGACGCTGCGGCGGGAGTTTGCCGCCAACGTGTCCCACGAGCTGAAAACGCCCCTGACCTCTATCCTGGGCACGGCGGAGATTTTGGAAAACGGCATGGTGCGGGCGGAGGACACCGCCCATTTCGCCGGCAACATCCGCCGGGAGGCCCAGCGGCTCATCACGCTGGTGGGCGACATCATCAAGCTCTCCCGCCTGGACGAGGGCGGCCCCGCCGGGGCGTGGGAGACCGTGGACCTCTATGAACAGGCGGAGGAGGTTCTCTCCCGGCTGGCGAACGCCGCCAGGGCGCGGCAGGTGGACATGACGCTGGAGGGGGCCCACGCCCGGGTCCGGGGCGTGGGGCGGATGATCGGAGAGATCATCTACAACCTCTGCGACAACGCGGTGGCCTATAACCACCCCGGCGGCAGCGTGAAGGTCACGGTGAGCGAGGACGAAACCGGGGCGAAGCTGACGGTGGCGGACACCGGCGCGGGCATTCCCCGGGAGGCCCAGGAGCGGGTGTTCGAGCGGTTTTACCGGGTGGACAAGAGCCATTCCGGCAGCGGGACAGGCCTGGGCCTTTCCATCGTAAAGCACAGCGCCGCCTATCTTGGCGCCCGGGTGGAGCTGGACAGCGAGCTGGGCAAGGGCAGCACCTTTACTGTGATATTCCCCCGGGACGGGCAATAAGCGGCCCCGCCGCTGCCAGCAGGCAGCGGCGGGGACTTTTATTGCAGTCAGTCCGCCATGATGGCCCTGACGGCCTCGGCGGTGGTGGTTTTGGGGAACAGCTCATAGCCGATGAGGCCCCGGTAGCCCGCGTCCTCCAGGCATTGGTACACCGCCCGATAGTTGATCTCCCCGGTGCCGGGCTCGTGGCGGCCCGGCGCGTCCGCCACATGGACGTGGCCGATCTGGCCGGCATAGGCGCGGATGTTGCCGCAGAGGCTGCCCTCGTTCAGCTGCATGTGGTACACGTCGTAGAGGATCTTCAGCCTGGGGGAGCCGATCAGGGCGGTCAGCTCCGCCGCCATTTGGGTGGTGGTGAGGAAGTTGCCCACGTGGTCCATGGTGATGTTCAGGGCCTCCAGGTTCAAAAGGATGCCGGAGGCCTCCGCCAGCCGGGCGCAGTCCCGGAGGGTGTCGAACATGGCGCAGAGCTTGACGGTGTGGGAGAGATGGCCGCAGGGGTCCATGACCACGCCGCCCTCCCCCAGGGCGTTGGAGTGGATGGTCAGGGACCGGGCGTTTACCTGTTTGGCGGCGGCGATGCTTTGCTTCAAAAAAGCCAGATAGTCCGCCTTCTGGGCGGGGTCGATGAGGGAGAAGGCCGCGTCGCCGTTGAAGCCGGAGACGGCGATGCCGGCGCTGTCAGCGGCGGAGCGCGCCGCGTCCAGGTCCTTGTCCGTCCAGCTCCAGAATTCCACGGCCCCGAAACCGTCGTCCTTCGCCGCCCGGAAGCGCTCCAAAAAGGGCAGCTCGGTGTATAAAGTCTCAATGCAGGCGCATTTTGTGAAAGTCATCCTGTGATCCCTCCCATGCAGATCTGTCTTCGTACAGTGTAGCGTATTTAGGGCGGTTTGGCAAGATACGGGATGCCTTTTGGCGATGGATATGCCGCCCGTCTCCGGCGCATACTACCCTTATTGACGGTCAATGGGGTGCGCCTTGCGGCGCAGACGTCTACCGGAAGGGGGTGTCGCCCTCCTTTTCATTGTCGGCGGATGATACCACGGCAGTCAAGGACTGCGGCCCAGGGGATGAAGGATCCCCCTGGGCCTTGCCGCCTGCGGGCGGCGCTTCGCGTCCTTGACAAGCCGTGATGCGCTGGAAGCATCTTTGAAAAGGAGGACGACACGATGCTAAGCGCAAACGTCAGCAACAAAACCAGAAAGGCGGTATACGCCAGGGATCACTACCGGTGCGCAATCTGCGATTCGACCAGGGCGCTTCAAATCCACCACGTCATCAAGCGGAGCCAGGGGGGAAGCAATGAACCGGAGAACCTCATCACCCTGTGCATGTACTGCCACGGGGTCATACATGGGACGCGGTGGCCGGAGATGCCGGACTGGATGGACCAAGTGGAACTGGCCCAGGCGGCGGTGGAGTACGTCGCGGACTACTATGCGGGGTACTGGTATCCCTGGGAGCGGGGGCAGTCTCCATACGAACGGGGGCGATAAGTCCCCCGCACGCCTTTTTTTCGGCTCCGTGGAAAAATGGGGGGATTTTCTTGGATAGACAGTGCAACATATGGTACCTTGACAGTGAAGACGGCACGAGACGTGGAAAACGACAGTGCAAAATGGAACGTATGTTCCAGAAAGGATGCGTCATGGATACGAGATGGTCAACGGCGGCATACAAAACGGCGGTCGAGGCGGCAAGGGAAGAGCGCCCGGCGCGGCGGAGGTGGGACGGGCAAAACGAGTGGGACGCGGACAACATGCGCACGGAATCCACGCGTTTCACAAGGGCCCTGGATGAAAAACTGCGACAGTGTTGCAAGGAAGCCGGGGTGACACGCTACACCCTGATAAATTATCTCCTGCGGGTGTGGATGGCGGCATGGGAGACGTACCGGGGCGCGTAACGATACGGGGCCGCGCCGGGCCCCGCCCCCGTTGGGGGCACCCGTCACGGTTGTTTGGCCGCGTGGCCGCGTCCAAACATAAGCGGTACTCCGCCGCGTTGCAATCGCCGCCTGCGGGCGGCGGTTGCGCGGCTCCGCCCCGCGCCTGGTCGCGGTCGCGCGCGTGCTTGTCGGGGCGCTGGTGTGGGGCCCCCCGCCGTGCCCGCCCGGCCCCTTGGGCCGCAGCGGGCGTCCGGCTCCCCCCTCGGTGGGGCGCGCTCTGCGGTGCTCGTCGCGGCGCTGGGCGGCGCGGGGGCTCCCCCAGGGCGGGGGGTCTTAGTTGCCCCCGCCCTGGCCTGCAAGGCTCCTGCAAATCCCCTTCCTTGGCGGTTGCGGTGGGCCCCCTCCCCCTGGCCCCCTCCCCCTGCGGGGGCGGGGGAGTCCATTTTGGCGATGGATATGCCGCCCGTCTCCGGCGCATACTACCCTTATTGACGGAGGTGGAGCATGGAAAAACTTTCTGACAACTACCTGGACAACGTGCGCCTGTTCGACGGGGTGCTGGGGGTGGGCCGCAGCTGCGATGTGGTCAGCCGGGATTATGTCATCGGCGGAAAGCGGGCGCGGATCTGGGTCATCGACGGCTATGGCAAGGACGAGACCCTGGAGCGGATGGGGGCTTTCTGGCTGTCCCTGCGGCCGGCGGACATGGAGCATCTGACGCGGATGCAGGACTTCGCCGACCGCTTCATCACCTTTTCCGAGACCAACGTCAGCTTTGACGTGGACGATATCGTGACCTCAGTGCTGCTGGGAAAGACCCTGCTGCTGGCGGAGGGCCTTTCCGGCGGCGCCCTGATGGACTGCAAGGACTATCCCACCCGCGGCGTGGGAGAGCCCATGGACGGCAAGGTCCTCCGGGGCTCCCACGACGGCTTCATCGAGGCGGTGGTGCCCAACATGGCCCTGCTGCGCCGCCGCATCCGGGACCCCCACCTGACCATGGAGGGCCACAAGGTGGGCACCCGCTCCCGCACCGACGCGGTGCTGTGCTATCTGGACGACAAGGTGGACCAGCGGCTGCTGCGGGAGCTCCGGGAGAAGCTGGAGAGCATGGATGTGCGGTCTTTGAGCATGGCCCAGGAGAGCGTGGCGGAGGCCATCCGGCCCAGGCAGTGGTACAACCCCTTCCCCAAGGTCCGCTACACCGAGCGGCCCGACAGCGCCGCCGCCAGCATCATGGAGGGGAACATCGTCCTGATGGTGGACAACTCCCCGTCGGTGATGATCCTGCCCACCACCTTTTTCGACTTCACCCAGGAGGCCAACGAATTTTACTTCCCGCCAATCATCGGCACCTATCTGCGGCTGCTGCGGATCATCGTGTTTCTGATCTCCCTGCTCATCACCCCGGCGTGGTACCTGATGGTCAGCGAGCCGGGGCGGCTGCCGGAGTGGCTGGAATTCCTGTCCTCGCCGGAGCCGGCGTCACTGAGCCTTTTGAGCCAGCTGCTGGTGGTGGAGTTCCTCATCGATGTTTTGAAGCTGGCGTCTCTGAACACGCCGGACTCCCTGTCCAATTCGTTCTCCATGCTGGGGGCGCTGATTTTGGGCGACTTCGCCGTCCAGGCGGGCTGGCTGGGGCCGGAGGTGCTGGTGTATATGGCCTTTGTGTCCGTGGCGGGCTTCGCCCAGCCCAGCTATGAGATGGGCTACGCCTTCAAGCTGCTGCGGGTGGCGCTGCTGCTGGTGACGGCGGTGTTCGACGTGTGGGGCTTTGCGCTGGGGGTGCTGGGCATCCTGGTGCTGCTGGCCACCACCAAGCCCATGGTGGGGCGTGGGTATCTCTATCCGCTGATCCCCTTCAACGGCAAGGCCCTGCGGCGGCTGCTGATCCGGGAACCCATCAGCAGGGATAATACCTGAAGGGATTTTTGCACCCCCCATTTCTCTTTTTCTTGAAAAGAGAAACGGGCCGTGTACGGTCCAAAGAGAAAACGCCTTTGTCCAAACTTTCTCCATGCTTTGCATGGAAAAAGTTTGGGGATGCGGATTTGGCAAGATGCCGCGGCAGACACTACAGGTTCCCGCGTTGGGCGCGGGAAGGACACCGGCGATCATCGCTCCCTTTCCGCCACGCGAATCGGCTGGGCGTGGAACCGGGCAAAACCTGAATGGGCTTCTGCGCCGATTTTCGCTGCCGCTCCGCAGGCTGTTGTTTCGCGCTGGCGCGGTGCAATCACTTCGTAGGGCGGGGCGCCTCCGCCCCGCCGCATAGCGCCAACGCCGGCCAGCAGCCCACGGAGTGCATAGCGAAGCGGAATGCACGGGTGAGTTGCAAAGGCCCTTCCGGTGCGCAGCCGCAGATTTGCACCCAAAATTTCAGATGCGGCTTGAACGTCCTGCCAAGCGCCAGCATATAGCGCACCCGGATGAGACCTGGCAAATTTTATCTGGTCGCTGCCGCCAGCCGCCGTATCCCCAACTTTCCCCATGTCCCATGGGGAAAGTTGGGACAAAGCGGTTTTCTTTTCCACCGTGCACGGCGCATTTTCTTTTGCCAAGACAAAAGAAAATGGGGGGTGCATTCCCCACGCCGCAGCACGGCGTAAACTTCCCCCCCGCCCGTCAGGGCGGCCTGCAACCCCAAGAAGAACGCAGCGAAAAAACCGGAGCGCAGGCCGCCTGGCCCGCGCTCCGCTTTTCATCGCTGTCTTATTCCTCAATGCTGATGGCGCTGACGGGACAGCCGTCCCGGGCCTCCTGGGCCGTATCCAGCAGCTCCGCGCCGAACTCGCCGCCGTGGGCGAAGCCGTCGTCGCCCATGGAGAAGACCTCCGGACAGGTGCCGGCGCACAGGCCGCAGCCGATGCAGTTTTCGTTGACAGTCGCTTTCATGATGGATTCCTCCGATTCAGTCTAAAATATTTCCATCCCGGCCCAGTGTCACCACCTGCCAGGGGATGAACCTGCCGCTTTGCCGCAGGGCGGTCTCCGCCGCCCGCTGGAGCCCGCCGCAGCAGGGCACCTCCATGCGGACGATGGTGACCTCCCGGACGTCGTTCCGGCGGAGGATCTCCGTCAGCTTTTCCGCGTAATCCCCCTCGTCCAGCTTGGGGCAGCCGATCATGGTGATCCGGCCCCGCATGAAGCGCTGGTGGAAGTCGGCCCGGGAGAAGGCGGTGCAGTCCGCCGCGATCAGCAGCCTGGCGCCGCTGTAATAGGGCGCCTCCACCGGCAGCAGCTTGATCTGCACCGGCCACTGTGTCAGGCTGGAGACGGGGGCTTCCGCGGAAACGGAAGTGGCGGGGGCAGCGTCATCATGCCGCAGGGCTTGACTCATGCTTCCCGGGCATCCCGTGCGGGTCACCGGCGCGCTGCCCTTCAGCGCCTCCGCCCTTTTTGCCAGCACCGCCGCCTCGTCATCGCAAAGTCCGCCGTGCTCCGTTTCCCGCTGCGCGGAAAACTGCGCCCGCTCCCCTGCTCCTCCACTTCCCATCGCACCCGTTTCACTGGGCTGCGACGGGCGACCCTGCGCGGCTGCTGCCGCGGCCGCGTCGTAGGCCGCCGCCTCCCGCTCCACAAAGGTGATGGCCCCGGTGGGGCAGGCGGGCAGGCAGTCTCCCAGGCCGTCGCAGTAGTCGTCCCGCAAAAGGACCGCCTTGCCGTCCGCCATGCCGATGGCGCCCTCGTGGCAGGCCGCGGCGCAGGCGCCGCAGCCGTTGCATTTCTCCTGGTCGATCTCAATGATCCTCCGTACCATAGTGTTTCTCCTTTTTTCGGTTTTCAACCGTTTTTTGTTGCGTTGCCAGGTACAGTATCGTATAATCATCCCAAAAAGTCTGTTGGATTTCCAACGAACGGAGGAAGATCCTGTGGAAATATCGCCCGTGCTGACCACATTGCCCCTGTTCCGGGGCATCCCGGCGGAGGACCTGTCCGGCCTGCCGGCCCTGGCGGACGCCCGGGAGCGGCGGTGCCGGAAGGGGGAGCTGCTGCTCCGCCGGGGGGAGAAAACAGCGCGGCTGGGGCTGGTGCTCTCCGGCACGGTCCACATCGTCCGGGAGGATTTCTGGGGCGGCCGGGAGATCGTGGGCCTGGCCGGGGCGGGGGATGTGTTCGCCGAAGCCTACGCCCTCAGCGGCGAGCCGCTGGAGGTCTCCGTACTGGCGGCGTCGGATGTGACGGCGCTGCTTCTGGCGCCGCCGCCGCTGTCCGCCACCCGGGCGGAAGCGCCGGGAGAGAGCCGGTTCATGGCCAATCTGCTGTCTCTGCTGGCGCAGAAGAATTTACAGCTCACCCGGAAGATGCGCCACATGGCCCGGCGGACCACCCGGGAAAAGCTGCTGAGCTATCTCTCCGCCCAGGCCCTGCTGGCGGGCGGGCCGGAGTTCGACATCCCCCTGGACCGCCAGCAGCTGGCGGATTTCCTGGCGGTGGACCGCAGCGCCATGTCCGCCGCCCTGGGAAAGCTGCGGACGGAGGGCGTTTTGGAATTTCGCAAAAACCACTTCCGCCTGCTGGAGCGGAAGGAGCTTTGAGAGGAGGGCGCCGCCATGCTGATCCGTGTGCCGGACTATTACGGGGACTTCCGCTGTCTGGCGGGGGCGTGTCCCCACACCTGCTGCGAGAAGTGGGAGGTGGTCATCGATGAGGACACCGCCTGCCGGTATTTCAACGTCTCCGGCCCCCTGGGGGACAAGCTGCGCGCGGCCCTCCGGACGGATGAGGAGGGGGACTTCTGCTTTCCGCTGGACGGCGGGCGGTGCCCGTTTCTGGACGGGGAGAACCTCTGTGAGATTCACAGGGCTCTGGGAGAGGAGGCCACCAGCGTCACCTGCCGGGAGCATCCCCGGTTTATTGAAGATTACGGCCCTTTTCGGGAAGTGACCCTGTCCGCGTCCTGCCCTGCCGCAAACGCCCTGCTGCTGGGCAGCGATGCGCCGCTGACATTTTTGGAGCGGGCGGCGGCGGACCCGGGAGAGGACGGGGACGCGTGGCTGGAATACCTGCTGCCCCTGCGGGCGCGGCTTCTGGCGCTGCTGGAGGACCGCTCCTTCCCCCTGCGCCGCCGGCTGGCGGACTTTCTGTCCCTGGCCGCCGAGGCACAGGCCCTGCTGGACGGGGAACGGGAGGAGGGGATCCCGGCCCTGTCGGAGAGCTGGCGGCCATCCGGCGGCGGAAGCCCGGCAGGGGAGCGCCTGCTGTTCCCCGCCGCCCTGCGGTTCCTGGGGACGCTGGAGCGCCTGGATGCCGATTGGCCGGCGCTGCTGAGACAGGCGGAGACCGTGTGCCCTGTCCCTCAGCCGGAGCCCCTGCTGGAGCGGATCGCCGTCTATTTTGCCTTCCGGTATCTGCTGAAGGCGGTCAACGACGGCGACCTGTTGAGCCGGGCACAGCTGTGTGTGTTTGCCGTGCTGGCTGTGGAGCGGCTGGCGGCGGTCTGCGGCCTCGCCGAGGCATTGCGGCGGTTCAGCTGCGAGATCGAGCACAGCAGTGAAAATCTGGACGCGCTGCTGGCGGGCTTCTGGCAGATGGAATCGCTGTCCTGGCGGAGCATGCTGGCGGAACTGGCGGATAACAGGGGACAATTGTGCAGATCGACATGGGAAAACGATTCACGTTTGTGCAAAGAGTAAAATTGCATAAATCTGCTTGACAAAACCGAGAAAGTATTGTACATTATAGACACAGAAAGGAGTGAGTCCAATGGGCTAGGAAGCTCAAGAGATTCACGAATCTCTCCCCCAAGACCGTTCGGAATCGAGATCATTTCAGCGACAGCAGAAGATTCGGAAGATCCCCAAAGACGAAACACATCTCACTATGATGAGCCACACGAGCATGTTTTAGTAGCAACTAGAGCAAAGAACTGCGTGTCCCAGATGTTTTAGGTATTGGAGAAAGGACCGAGCTTCCCGTTACCCCTTTGAATCCCCGGCATCCGAACGGCAGTCTAAGAAAGCAAGAGGTACAGACCAATGGACAGTCCAATCAATGAATGAGCCCCCCATTCGCCGACGGAGCGGATGGGGGGAATGTTTTTATATGCGGACGATAAACAGGACTGTCCATGTTCGCCGCAAGTGCGGCGTACAAGCGTTTTGGCCGGAGGACAAAACCTTGAAATGGGCGGGCTTTGCCTGCCCATTTGAGTGCAATCCGGGGCCCCTGCAAAACCGAATGGTTTTGTGGGGAAACCAGTCCAATCAATGAATGAGCCCCCCATTCGCCGACGGAGCGGATGGGGGGAATGTTTTTGCCCAAAGGGCCGTCCATAGGATCGAAAAGCCATAAAAACGCACCCGTCCGGGCCATTGGCCCGGACGGGTGCTGCACTATAAAACAAATATCCTGTGGAATGGATTATTTGTTGTCAACAGAGCACATATAGGAGATCAGCTCCACCATCTTGTTGGAGTAGCCGCACTCGTTGTCGTACCAGGAGACCACCTTCACGAAGGTGTCGGTCAGGGACAGGCCGGCCTTCTTGTCGAAGATGGAGGTGCGGGTGTCGCCCAGGAAGTCGGAGGAGACAACGTCTTCGTCGGTGTAGCCCAGAACGCCCTTCAGCTCGCCCTCAGAGGCCTCCTTCATGGCGGCGCAGATATCCTCGTAAGAGGCGGGCTTGGCCAGCTTGGCGGTCAGGTCCACCACGGACACGTCCAGGGTGGGGACGCGCATGGAGATGCCGGTCAGCTTGCCGTTCAGCTCGGGGATGACCTTGCCCACGGCCTTGGCGGCGCCGGTGGAGGAGGGGATGATGTTGCCGGTAGCGGCACGGCCGCCGCGCCAATCCTTCAGGGAAGCGCCGTCCAGCAGCTTCTGGGTGGGAGTGACGGAGTGCACGGTGGTCATCAGACCCTCGACGATGCCGAACTTGTCGTTCAGGACCTTGGCGATGGGGGCCAGGCAGTTGGTGGTGCAGGAGGCGTTGGACACGAAGGTCATGTCAGAGGTGTACTTGTCGTTGTTGACGCCCATGACGAACATCGGGGTGTCGTCCTTGGAGGGGGCGCCCATGATGACGTGCTTGGCGCCGGCGTCGATGTGGCCCTGGCACAGGTCCTTGCTCAGGTGCTTGCCGGTGCACTCGCAGATATACTCAGCGCCGACGGAGGCCCAGGGGATGTCCTTGACGTCCATGGCGGTGAAGACGGGGAACTTCTTGCCGTCGACAACCAGCATGCCGTCCTCGGCCTTGACCTCGCCGGGGAACTTGCCGTGCACGCTGTCATACTTCAGCATGTAGGCCATATACTCGGGATTCATGAAGGGGTCGTTCAGGCCGACGACCTCAACGTCGTCGTGAGCCAGGGCAGCGCGGAAGACGAGGCGGCCGATGCGGCCGAAACCATTGATACCGATTTTGGCTTTCATTGTGAAAAAACTCCTTTCAGTTATAAAACAGTGGGATGTTCTGTCAAAACGATTGCGTAAACGTTTTGCCTAATCGATTTTCCAGGAAGTATAGTATCACACTGACAACTTTTTGGCAATTGTCATTTCAAATAACAATCGAATTTTTGAGTTGTGGATTTTTGATAATAAAATGGCAAAATTCACAGAACTTTCTCCAAAAGAGGGGAAAAACCCCTTGACGGATGCGGCGGGCCTGCCCTATACTGAGGACTGGCTAATTGATTACGCAAAGCCAAAATGCTTTTTGCGCAAAGGAACGACGACATGAAAGTGACCATCAGTGATGTGGCCCGTCTGGCGGGGGTCTCCACCGCCACCGTCTCCCACACCCTCAACAATACCAGATATGTCTCCGGCGAGACGAAGGAGAAGGTCTACCGGGCTGTGGCGGAGCTGGGCTACACGCCGGACGCCTCCGCCCGCAGCTTCCGCACGGGCAAGAAGAAGACCGTGGGCTTCATCGTGCCGGATATCTCCAACAAGTTTTTCGCCACTATGATCGAATCGGTGGAAAATTACCTGTCCGCCCACGGCTACCACCTTATCATTGCCAACACCAAGGAGGATCCCGACCGGGAGGAGACCAACATCCGCCTGCTGACCGCGGGCCTTGTGGACGGGCTGCTGGTGGCCAGCACCATGGAGGATTTCGACCGCTTCGACGCCCTGATTCCCGCCGGTTTCCCGGTGGTGCTGGTGGACCGGACCTTCGAGGCCAAGAAGTATTCCTCCATCTGCGTGTCCAATTTCCAGCCCATCTACCGCTCCGTCTGCCGCCTGTCCGGCAAGGGCGCCAAGCGGGTGGGCATCATCGGCGGCCTGCCCCGGCTGTCCTCCACCAAGGAGCGCGTCTCCGCCTACCGGGAGGCGGTGGCGGACTGCGGTCTGGCCCGGGAGGAGAGCCTGATCCGCTACGGCGACTCCATGGAGAACAGCGCCCAGGCCTGCCTGGACGAGCTGCTGGAGCAAAGCTGCGACGCCGTCATCGTCTGCCAGGGCCTGATGGCCTCGGAGACCATCTTCTACCTACAGGAAAAGGGCATCCGGCTGGCCAAGGACATCGACCTTGTCAGCTTCGTGGATTATGATTCCAATTTTTATCAGCTTTATGCAGACCAGATGGACTGCATCGTCCAGCCGGTGGAGGAGCTGGGCCGTGCCGCCGGCGAGCAGATCCTCAAGCGCATCGAAAAGCCGGACGCGCCGGTGTTTGAAAAGGTGCTGACCTCCGCCTACAGGCCCTATGACGTGCCGGGAGCAAAGTGAATGACCGCCGGGAGCCGGATGGCCTCCGGCGGTTTTTCTTGACATCGCTGGTCTATTGTTATAGACTATACCCAGGAGGTCGATCAAAATAGACCAAAGGAGGGCGGGCCATGGAGACCTATCATCTCTGCGACAGTGAATACCGCTTCATGCAGGTGGTGTGGGCGGCGGCCCCGGTGGGGTCCGGGCGGCTGGTGGAGCTGTGCCGGGAACAGCTGGGGTGGAAGAAATCCACCACCTATACGGTGCTGAAAAAACTGTGTGAAAAGGGATTGCTGCAAAACGAAAACAGCACCGTCACGGTGCTGGCTCCCCGGGAGACGGTGACGGCGGAGGCGGCGGGGGAATTTGTGGACAGGGCCTTCGGCGGGTCTCTGCCGGGGTTCCTGGCCGCCTTCATGAGCGGGCGGAAGCTGACGGAAGAGGAAGCGGAGGATCTGAAGCGATTGATCGACGCGCACAAGGAGGGCTGAGGATGGAGAGCTTGACAAGCGTCTTCCGCCAGCTGCTGTCCATGTCCCTGACGGCGCTGCCGGTGATGGCCGTGGTGCTGGCGGTCCGGTTTCTCCTGGGCAGGGCGCCGAAGCGGTTCCGGTATCTCCTGTGGGCGGTGGTGGCTTTCCGGCTGGTGTGCCCCGTGTCCTTTACCAGCCCCGTGGGGCTGGTGGAGCCGGGGGAGATGGAGCGCCGGGTGGAGACGGCGGGGGAGAGCTATGTGGGCGAAAGCCGCGTTACCTGGAATACAGAGGAGCAGATGGAGGCCTTTCAAAAGGCCGTGGAGCACGGGAACCCGCCGGTCTACGGCGGCGAGGACGGCTACTATGTGGTCACCAAGCCGGACGGCGTCTCTCCCGCGGATACCCTTGCCGGCACGGTGCTGCCCATGGCGGCGGTGGTCTGGCTGCTGGGCATGGCGGCGATGCTGGCCTACGGCGGGGGGACTTACTTCCGCCTGCGGCGGCGGGTGGCGATGGCCGTCCGGCGGGAGGGGAACGTGTGGGAGTGCGACAACATCCCCACCCCCTTCGTGCTGGGCTTTTTCCGGCCCCGGGTCTACATCCCCTTCCGCCTGTCGGAGGAGGAGCGGCGCTACGTCCTGGCCCACGAGCGGTATCACATTCGGCATCTGGACCACTGGGTGAAGCTGCTGGGATATCTGATTCTGGCGGTGTACTGGTGGAATCCCAGCGTGTGGCTGTGCTGGGTGCTGTGCTGCCGGGACATGGAGATGCGCTGCGACGAGGCGGTGCTGGCCCGGCTGGGGGACGGGGTGAAGGCGGGATACAGTATGTCCCTGGTGTCCTTCGCCCTGGACCGCCGGACGCCCATGGCCCTGGCCTTCGGCGAGCATGACGCCGCCCGCCGGGTGAAAAACGTGCTGCACTGGAAGCGGGCCCGGCCCGCCGCGGTGTTTCTGGCGGTGGCGGCGGTGGTTCTGGCGGCGGCGGTCTGCGGCACCGACGCGGAGCGGGGCAGCTGGCTGGAAGCGGAGTGGGGCGGCAATGGCGTGGCTTTTGCCTGCGAGATGAAGGAACCCATCCGCTCCTGGGCCATTTACGAGGACATTTATGAGAACGGAGAGCTGATATCCAGCCGCCCCTGTATTATGGACAGCTTTCAGGACGACGGCGGCGCGTCTCCCCGGGAGCTGTGGACGACCCTGAGCGTTTCCCCGGTCTATGCGGAGGACGGCTTCAGCGGGGAGCTGACGGTGAACTTTGGTTTTGCCACCCGCAGTATCACGCTGCCCAAGGATCACTACACCGGCATGGGCAGCGTCTTTGGGGACGGCGGCGAAGAGACACCGGCGCGCTGGAAACTGGAGGACGACGGCAGCGTGGCGCTGTATACCGTGAAGTTCTCCACCCTGCCTGACGGCGGCATCCGGGCGGGCGGCAGGGTTTTCGACGATGACACGGTGGTGCGGTACCGCTTTGTGACCTCCACCCTGTCCATGGGGGAGCTGACGGCGGACAGGAGCCTTGCCCGGACGCTGTTTGATCTGCGGGTGGACAGCGCGGCGGACACCGAAGCGGTGGAGGCCATCCTGACGGCCCTGGGTATGGACGTCCCCTATACGCTGGAGCCATTTGAGGGGCGTGAGGACATCCTGCTGATCCGCTGCGCCGAGGAGCCGGAGATCAATATGTCCTCCGTTGACGCGCTGCTGCGGGCGCTGGTGGGGGATATCAGGCAGGCGGGCTATGCCTATCCCAAGCCGGACGGCAGCACCGTCTATGTCAACACCTACGTCAACGCCGACAGAGACTGGCTGGAGGAGACCGCCCAGAGACTGGGATACCGGAATATTAAGGCACTGGGCGAAACGGCGGCGGGCATCCGGGCCCTGCTGGACTTCTTAGGCTGGGCGGAGCCGTCCAGCGCGTCTTCCGACCCGCTGGACCAAACAGGAACCGGAAGCGTCCAGGAGCGGCAGGACTACCGCATTACCCTGGACCCGGAGCGCTGGCAGCTTCAGGCGGCCCAGAGTGACGATGCCTGGCAGTTCGCGAAGGATGCCAATGTGGGGATCGAGGTCGTGACCATGGCCCCGGAACTGACGCCTGGAAGACTTGCCCAAAACTATGCTTCCTGGAACCGGGATTGTGCGGCGGTCACGGACCTGTCCCTGCCGGAGGAGAGCCCCTTTGCCTATGCCCTGGCCGCCGACATGGCGGACGGGAGCCACCAGGAGGTCTACATGACGGACCGGGGGGATGAAAATTGGCATTTGGTGATCCTCATGTGGGACGATGTCCACGGGGATCTACTGCCGGAGATGCGCCGGATCGCGGCATCCCTGGTGGAGCTGGACACCGTCCATGTCACGGCGCTCCCTCAGGACGCGTACCGGATCTTCCAATCGGTGCTGGACACCCTGCCGGAAGGGAGCGGCTGTGCCTTCCTGCCGCTGGACAGCGGCCCGCTCCTGCTGGTGACGGACGAGACGTATTCTCTGGAGGAGGACGGTGAGACCGTGGATGCCAGCTTTTACTGCCGGCGCGTTTATCGCGCGGCAGAGGACGGCATACAGGAGCTGGACGGGATCCACGGCGGCGGGACGGCCTATCCCATCCGCTGGGATGCGGGCAGTCTCTATGCGGCCGCTGCCCACGGCATAGGACGGTACGCCCTGACCGGCGATGGGACAGGCTTTGAGATAGTGGAATCCGCCGTGGAAGCCTTTGACGAAAACGGCGGAGTGTCCTATTCGTATACATCCCCGGAGACCGGGACCATCGACCCGCCGGATGACCGCTATCTGCAGGCGATGCTGGATGCATATGGAAGCGCCCAGCTGGCCCGGTTCGTCCCTGTGACATAGTAGGAGGTCAGAATGAAACAGAGTGATTTTTGGAAACGGCGGTGTCTCTTTCTCGCCGTATCCGCCGCGGCGCTGGCGGCAGTGACCCTGTTCACCGGCGCGGTCAAGCCGGTGCGGCCCGTCCGTCTGGCCCCGGAGATAGAGGAGATCATCAGCGAGGAGGGGGAGGCGGCATTTTACAGTTTCTTCAACGGCCTTCAGGTCTGGTATGCCTCCCATCCACAGGCAGCCTCCGGCGTGACGCTGACCATGGACCGGGACTACAATGAGCTGGCCGACGTCCTGCGGGATGGGGCCATTTATCTGGACGCGGCCGGGGCTGCCTTGGAGACGGCGTCCCCCGAGCTTCAGGAATGGGCCAACAGCTATCACAGGGATCTGGTGCTCTATCTGTTCACCCTCCCCGCGGGGCCCATGATGGGACTCTCCCAAAACGGAACCGTGGAGCTGGACAGAGCCACTTGGGCTGCCCTGGGGGAGACCATCGATGCGCTGGTGGACTGCTATCAGTGATATACGGGAAAACACCCCGTCAAATGCTCTTGCGTTTGGCGGGGCTTCCCTATATAATGAAAGGCGAATTTTACGAAAAATGGGGGCTTTACCATCATGAACACCCGCATCGAACACGATACCATGGGCGAGATCGCCGTCCCGGCGGAGCACCACTGGGGCGCCCAGACCCAGCGCAGCGTGGAGAATTTCAAAATCGGCGGCCAGCGCCAGCCGAAGGAGATCATCACCGCCTTTGCCTATCTGAAAGAGGCCTGCGCCCAGGCCAACCGCCAGGTGGGCAAGCTGACCGAGGCCCAGGCGGAGGCCATCTCCGCCGCCTGCCGGGAGATCCGGGACGGCAAGTGGGACGAGGAATTCCCCCTGGTGGTGTGGCAGACCGGCAGCGGCACCCAGACCAACATGAACGTCAACGAGGTCATCGCCCATCTGGCGGCGGAGCGGGGCGTTCCCCTGCACCCCAACGACCACGTCAACGCCTCCCAGTCCTCTAACGACACCTTCCCCTCCGCCCTCCACATCGCGGCGGCGCTGAGCGTTGCCAACCAGGTGCTGCCCGCCGCTGAGCGGCTGGAGGCGGCCTTTGCCAAGCTGGAAGCGGCGTATCCCGACCTCATCCGCATCGGCCGCACCCACCTGCAGGACGCCACGCCCCTGCGCTTTGCCCAGGAGGTCTCCGGCTGGCGGGAGCTGATCGCCGCCCCCTGCCGGATGCTGCGGCTGGCCCTGACGGAGCTCACCAAGCTGGCCATCGGCGGCACCGCCGTGGGCACCGGCCTCAACGCCCCCAGGGGGTACGACGGGATGGTCTGCGCCCAGCTCCGGGAAATGACCGGGCTGGACTTTGTGCCGGATGAAAACAAGTTCCACGCTCTCACCAGCAAGGACGCCCTGGTCTTTGCCCACGGGGCGCTGAAGGCCCTGGCGGCCAACCTCATGAAGATCGCCAACGACATCCGCTGGGAGGCCAGCGGCCCCCGCTGCGGCATGGGTGAGCTCCACATCCCGGAGAACGAGCCGGGCAGCAGCATCATGCCCGGCAAGGTGAACCCCACCCAGTGCGAGGCCGTCACCATGGTGGCCGTCCAGGTCATGGGCAGCGACGCCGCCATCGGCTTTGCCGCCAGCCAGGGCAACTTCCAGCTCAATGTGTTTTTGCCGGTGTCCGCCTATAACTTCCAGCTGTCCGCCCGGCTGCTGGCGGACGTGTGCGACTCCTTCCGGGTGAACTGCGTGGAGGGCATCACCCCCAACGTGGAGCGGATGGAGTACAACCTCCACAACTCCCTGATGCTGGTGACGTGCCTGACGCCGAAGATCGGCTACGAGGCGGCGGCGAAGTGCGCCAAGAAGGCCCTGGCGGAGGGCACCACGCTGAAGGAGGCCGTCCTGGCCCTGGGCCTGCTGACGGCGGAGGAATTCGACGAGACCGTCCGGCCGGAGAAGATGGTGTGACGCATATCCCGCCTCCCGCAAAAAATCTTGCGGGAGGCGGGATACTTTTTTACTCTGGGGCGTTTACGGGATAGAGAAATACGAGGGAGGGGTATCATTGCTGGCGATGTTTCTGGCGATGCTGGAGACCGACGGGGACCGGGAGCGGTTCCTGCGGCTCCACAGCGCCTATGAGAAAAAGCTGTACGCCGTGGCGCTGCGCATCCTGGGGGACCCGGCCCAGGCGGAGGACGCGGTGCAGCAGGCGTGGCTGCGGCTCCTGGAGCACTGGGAGCGGGTGTCGGCCCTGCCCTGGGAGGAGACGGAGGGGTATGTGGTGACGGTTGTCAAAAACGCCGCGGTGGATATGGTGCGCGCCGCCCGGCGGACGGCGCCCCTGCCGGAGGACTGGGACCCGCCGGCGCCGGAGGCGGGGGAGACGGAGTACCGCCGGCTGGTGGCCCTGGTGCGGGCGCTGCCGGAGGGCTACCGCGCCGTGCTGGAGCTGAAGTGCGTGGAGGAGCGGAGCAACCGGGAGATCGCAAGGCTGCTGGGGATGAACGAGTCCACCGTGGCCACCCGGGTGAAGCGGGGCCGGGCCATGCTGATGGAGGAACTGCGAAAGGAGGGTTACCGCTGTGGATGAGAGGAGCTTTGACGCCCTGCTGCGGCTGGCGCTGATGGACGCCAATCTGGAGCGGTTCCGGACGGTGCTGGACGGGGCCGATGATGCGGAGCCGGTATTTTCCACCGGGTATCTCCGCCGGAGGATGAAGCTGCTGGCGGACCCCTTCGGCTGGGTGCGGAAGACGGCGCGTCCCCTGTGGAAAAAGACTCTGCAAAGCGCGGCCTGCATCCTGCTGGCCTGCACGGTGGCCCTGGGGGCGCTGATGGCGGTCAGCCCCACGGTCCGGGCGGCGGTGCTGAACTGGCTGCGGGAGATCAGCGGGGGACATATCGCTTACACCAGCACCTCGGACCGGGATGCCCGGGACTACGGCGAACCGCCTGCCTGGCGGCCCACCTGGCTGCCCGAGGGCTGGTCG
The DNA here is from genome assembly GCA_947625655.1 of uncultured Dysosmobacter sp. Lineage (GTDB taxonomy): Bacteria > Bacillota > Clostridia > Oscillospirales > Oscillospiraceae > Oscillibacter. The sequence continues at coordinate 36,149 of CANQPD010000008.1, read as the reverse complement.
CTGGACGATCTGGCACTGATGGGGCCGGAGAACGGCTCCGCTACATGGACCTATCGGGGAGAGTCGGACTACAGTCTGACGTTCCATTGCTGGTGGCCCCAGCGCCTCCATGCGGGGGTTTCCTATGGCGAGGACGTGGACGCGGCGGCTCTCTGGTCCCAGGCCACGGTCTGGGGGAAGCCCGCCGACTTCTACTCCCATGAAGAGGACGGGGACCGGATGTGCTATCTGTTCTGGGAGAGCGAGGACGGGATGCTGTTCCGTTTAGGCGGCGACCTGGACCGGGAGGTCATGGAGCGGATCGCGGACAGCGTGACGGAGATCGGCGGGGAGACGCTGCCGGAATACCGGCTGGGCTGGACGCCGGAGGACTGCGTCCGCTCCAGACGCAACGCGCTGCGGGACGTGACTGTGGAGCGCTGGAACAGCACGGACGGGACCGTCCTTGGCGTGTTCCACTGGATGTACGCGGCGGAGACGGCAGGATCCCTGGCAAAGCCGGAGGGAACAGCGGAGGCAGTGCGTATCGGGGACGTGATAGGCTGCTACTGGGGGCCGCCGGCCCCGGACGCAGGCGGCAGCGGTATCAAGATCCAGATTTCGGGCAGCAGTGGGACGCAGACCATGACCATCGCGGACGAGGCGCAGAAGGGGACTGTCCTCTGGACGGACCCGGAGACCGGGATCACCTTCCGCATCAGCGGAGACCTGGAGAAGGACGACCTGCTGCGGATGGCGGAGAGCGTCGCCCCGGCGGACGGCGAAACGCCGTGACCCGCCCCGGAAATATTTTTCAAAAATATTAAAAAACGTGGGATACAATGCCCTTCCGCTCCGTTCTGTTTATAGAACGAGCGGGAGGGCAGTTCCTTTTTCCCGAAAAAACAGAAAGGAAGTATCACTATGAAAAAACAGATCACATCCCTTTTGACCGGCGCGCTCACCCTGGCGCTGGCCCTGACCATGACCACCACGGCTCTGGCGGCCCCTGGCGGGACCACCCAGTCCGCCGCCCGGAATGGCGCGGCCCAGACCCAGGCCGACCGGACGGGCCGCCAGTGGCAGCGAACCTGGGAGGGAAACCGCATCCGCTATACCTCCCCGGTGCCCGCCGAGGGCGTGCATTTCGGCGGGCCGCCCGACTGGCGTCTGACGGCGGTGCCGGAGGGCTGGAAACTCGACGGCGTCCACGTCACGGGCATTGGCGGAAACTGCACCTGGACCTACCGGAAGGGGGCGGACAGCCTGAAATTCAGCTGCTGGTATCCCCACAGCGGACAGATCGGCACGATGCTGCGGACGGAGGCGGACGCGGCCAGCGTCTTCCATAAGGCCGCGGTCAACGGGGCGTCCGCCGACTTTTATCTGGACGAGGACCGGGGCATCCTGATCTGGGAGAACGCGGAGGGGATGCTGTGCCGGCTGGAAGGTCCCCTGAGCCAGCCGGAGCTGGAGACCATTGCTGCCACGGTGGCGGAGACCCAGGCGGAAGCCCTGCCTGTCTACCAGCTGGGCTGGGTGCCGGAGGGCAGCACCAGCCCCAGCCGCAGCACCCTGCGGGAGGCGGTCCGGGAGGGCTGGACCGGCCCGGATAAGGTGTCGTTCAGCTGGATGTACGCGGCGGCCAGCGCCGGGGCGCTGGCGGAGCCGGAGGGAACGCCGGAGACCGTGACGGTGAAGGGCGTCCAGGCCAAGTACTGGGCGGGGGACCCGAAGGCCGAGGGCTGCCTCACCGTCTCCGTCGGCTCCGGCGGTGCTCCCATGCAAAAGGTGTTGGAGATCCCGGCGAAGGACCAGCTGAGCACGCTGCTGTGGACGGACGCGGCCACCGGCGTCAGCTTCCGCCTGCAAAGCGTTTTGGACAGGGACACGCTCATTCGTATCGCGGAGCATGTCACCGTGAAAAAGTGAGGGAGGAACGAAGGCCCCGGCCTGTGCCGGGGCCTTCGTATATTTATCAGCATATAGCAAAGAAACGCATATATGCGAAAGTTTATGCATATGGGCAATCTGGACGGAGCAGCCGGCGCTCCAGGGGCATCCCGGCCGCCTCTTTTGAGGGAATCGCTGAAATTTTGGCAAAGCCCTGTCAAAATATGCAAAAGCGCCCAAAGAATGGCGTAAATGTTGTGCAACCCGACAGTTGCATAAATATTCACGATTGGCGTATAATTCAACCATCATCAAACAACATACAGGGAGGCAACCCACCATGAAAGACAAAAAGGACATCAAGAAGATCGTACTCGCCTATTCCGGCGGTCTGGATACATCCATCATCATCCCCTGGCTGAAGGAGAACTACAACGACCCCGAGATCATCGCCGTGGCCGGCGACGTGGGCCAGAACGACGAGCTGGACGGCCTGGAGGAAAAGGCCATCAAGACCGGCGCCAGCAAGCTGTACATCGCCGACCTCACCGATGAGATGGTGGACGACGTCATCATCCCCTCCATGAAGATGGGCGCCAGTTACGAGCAGTACCTGCTGGGCACCGCCTTTGCCCGGCCCATCATCGCCAAGAAGCTGGTGGAGATCGCCAAGGCCGAGGGGGCCGATGCCATCGCCCACGGCTGCACCGGCAAGGGCAACGACCAGGTCCGGTTCGAGCTGACCATCAAGCGCTTTGCCCCCGACATGACCATCATCGCCCCCTGGCGGGAGTGGTCCATCAAGGGCCGGGACGAGGAGATCGACTACGCCGAGGCCCACAACGTGCCCCTGAAGATCTCCCGGGAAACCAACTATTCCAAGGACAAGAACCTGTGGCACCTGAGCCACGAGGGCCTGGATCTGGAGGACCCCGCCAACGAGCCCCAGTACGAGAAGCCCGGCTTTTTGGAGATGGGCGTTTCTCCCATCACCGCCCCTGACGTGCCCACCTATGTCACCCTGGACTTTGAAAAGGGCGTGCCTGTGGCCATCGACGGCGAGAAGATGAAGGCCAGCGACATCATCCGCAAGCTGAATAAGCTGGGCGGCGAGAACGGCATCGGCCTGCTGGACATCGTGGAGAACCGGCTGGTTGGCATGAAGGACCGCGGCGTCTACGAGACCCCCGGCGGCACCATCCTCTACAAGGCCCACCAGTGCCTGGAGATGATCACCGTGGACAAGGACACCGCCCACATGAAGGCCAAGCTGGCGGTGGACTTCGCGGACCTTGTCTACAACGGCAAGTGGTTCACCCCCCTGCGGGAGGCCCTCAGCGTCTTCGCCGACAAGACCCAGGAGCATGTCACCGGCAGCGTGAAGCTGAAGCTCTACAAGGGCAACATCATCACCGCCTCCATCACCTCTCCCGAGTCCCTGTACTCCGAGGAGCTGGTGACCTTCAACGAGAGCGCCTACGACCAGACCAACGCCACCGGCTTCATCAACCTGTGGGGCCTGCCCGACACGGTGCTGGCGCTGCGGGAGCAGGGAAAACTGTAAATCAATTGATCATGGACAATTGACAATTGACAATGCAATATGCCGGCGTGGGCTGCGGCTGGTCCGCGGCCCACGCCCTGGCCGTTTCAATGGAAGATGGAGCGCCGGAGCATGGCCCCATTGTCCATTGTCAATTTTCAATTGTCAATTTTTGCATGACCAATAACGAGAGGAAACGGATCATATGAAATTATGGGGTGGCCGGTTTCAGAAGGAGACCGACAACTTAGTGAATGAATTGAACGCCTCCATCGGCTTTGACCAGCGGCTGTACCGGGAGGATATCACCGGCTCCATGGCCCATGCCGCCATGCTGGCGGACTGCGGCATCATCTCCCGGGCGGACGCGGACGCCATCATCAACGGTTTGCAGGGCATTTTGGAGGATGCGGAGGCGGGGAAGATCGAATTCACCGCCGACAACGAGGATATCCATATGAACGTGGAAGCCCTGCTGACCGCCCGCATCGGCGACGCCGGGAAGCGGCTCCACACCGCCCGCAGCCGCAACGACCAGGTGGCCCTGGATTTCCGGATGTACGTCCGGGAGCAGATCCCCGTCATCACCGGGCAGCTGCTGGAGCTGGAGACCGTGCTGTGCCGCCAGGCCAGGCAGTACCAGACCGCCGTCATGCCGGGATACACCCATCTCCAGCGGGCGCAGCCCATCTCCTTCGCCCAGCATCTCATGGCCTACGCCGCCATGTTCCGCCGGGACGTCACCCGGCTGGAGGACTGCGCCGCACGCCTCAACGAGTGTCCCCTGGGCAGCGGCGCCCTGGCGGGGACCACCTACCCCATCGACCGCTGGCAGACCGCGCGGGAATTGGGCTTTGACGCGCCTATGGGCAACTCCCTGGACGGCGTGTCCGACCGGGATTATGCCCTGGAATTGATGTCCGCCCTGTCCATTTTGATGATGCATCTCAGCCGCTTCGCTGAGGAGGTCATCCTCTGGTGCAGCTGGGAGTTCAAGTTCATCGAGCTGGACGACGCCTACGCCACCGGCAGCTCCATCATGCCCCAGAAGAAGAACCCGGACGTGGCCGAGCTGGTCCGGGGCAAGACGGGCCGGGTCTACGGCGACCTGATGAGCCTGCTGACGGTGATGAAGGGCCTGCCTCTGGCTTACAACAAGGACATGCAGGAGGACAAGGAGCCGGTGTTCGACGCCATCGACACCGTGGAGATGTGCGTTCCCGTGTTCGCCGCCATGATCGACACCATGAAGGTTCTGCCCGAGAATATGCGCAAGGCGGCGGGCAGGGGCTTTATCAACGCCACCGACTGCGCCGACTATCTCACGAAAAAGGGCATGCCCTTCCGGGACGCCTACACCGTCACCGGCAGGCTGGTGGCCGCCTGCGCCGCCCAGGGCAAGACCCTGGAGGACCTGACCCTGGACGAACTGAAGGCCGTTTCCGGCCTGTTCGAGCAGGACGTGTACGACGCCCTGAACCTGGAGAACTGCATGGCCCTGCGAAAAAGCTACGGCGGTCCCGCCGTGGCGGAGACCGCGCGGCAGATCGAGGCCATTGAAGCATTTGTACAACAGATAAAAGATAAAGGATAAAAGATAAGAGATATCTTTTATCTCTTATCTCTTCACTCTTATCTGAATTGGAGTGCGCATGGATTTTTCATCACATCTCGAAAACGCGGCGTGGGTGGACTGGAAGGCGTCGTCCGAGGAGGCGCTGTCCGCCCTGCGGTATCAGTACGGCGGGACCTTTCCCGCCCTGGCGGACCCCGGACTGGACGCCCTGGCGGAGAACTACGCCGCCGAGGAGACTTTGGACCATTTGAAAGCCCTTGGCCAGGAGCTGACCTGTTTCGGATGCCGTCTCTACTATGTGGGCGCCGGGGCTGACGCCTATCCCCTGGTGCTGATTCAGGAGGGAGAGGCGGCGGACTTTGAGAGCTGGTGCAAAGGCCGGCGGAAGAAAGCATGGCCGCTGGCCCAGCCCCGGCGGAAGCCGGGGACCCCCGCCAAGCGGCTGGATCTGGGCGCGCGGCTTCCCTGCGAGCTTTGCAGACTGCCCGAGGGCTGGCGGACCATGTACGCCGACATGGCGGACGACGCCCTGTGGGTGAACAGCTGGGCCGACCCGGAGCGGTTTTTGTGCGGCCGCCTGCGGCTGGACCAACAGCCGCCGCGGTTGGAGCAGGTGCCCCTGCTGGTGCGGAGGCCGGTCCGGCGGGCGGACGGCCTGTGGGCCGTTATGCTGTCCCAGCCCGAGCGGGAGGAGCAGGGCGGACGCCGGGTGTTGAAGGACAAGACCAGTCGTCTGTGCGTGGGCACCGACCTGGTGGACATGGAGCGCTGGCGGGTGCTGGACGCCCGGGAGACGGGGAACGACTGGAACCAGCTGTTTTGGTTTGGGGAGGACCTGTTTCTGGCAAACCACACCCAAGCCGCCGTCATCCGCAAGGCCGGGGAGGGCGGCAGCGTCCAGACCCTGCTGGAAGGCAAGCCCCAGACCACGGCGGATTTTCCACGTTACTTCGTCCGGCGGGGCGGGTTGTATCTCTATTTCCAGCGGCGCGTCTACCGCTGGCAGGAGAAGAAGCTCCTTCGAAAAGCGGGTTTCACGCCCATTTACACCATCTCCCACGAGACCGCCGCGAATATGGTTCCCGTCGGCGAGACGGAGGCGGCCTTTGTGGACCGGCACATCTCCGTGCCCCGCTCCCAAACAGAGCAGGAGATCACCATTCTGGACGTGGAGACCGGAAAGACCCGCGGCCTGACCAGCCGCAAAGGCGAGCTGTGCATCTGGCAGAGGCGGCTGTGCGTCACGCCCCACAATGTGCGGCGGGGCGAGCCGGTTTTGCAGTGCTTCGACCTGACCACCGGGGAGACGCGGGAACTGACGTTCGGCGCCCTGGGGAAGAACGAGATTTACGGCATCCACGCCCTCAGCGACGGCCGGACCGTGTTGGAGACGGGAGACACCCTGTGCTTCACCGACTGCCTGTGGGAGTTTATGAAACCGACCTGAGAACCAAGGAAAGAAGGAATAAGCATGGCTGAAAAGCCGAAGGTATATATCGACGGCAAGGAGGGCACCACGGGCCTCCAGATCTACGACCGCCTTGCCGCCCGCGGCGACATCGACCTGCTGCTGATCGACGAGGACAAGCGGAAGGACCCCATCGAGCGGAAAAAGCTGATGGACGCGGCGGACATCGTGTTTTTGTGCCTGCCGGACGCGGCGGCCATCGAGGCTGTGGGCCTGGTGGAAAATCCCAACACCCGCATCGTCGACGCCTCCACCGCCCACCGGACGGCGGCGGGGTGGGACTACGGCTTCCCGGAGCTGTCCCTGACCCACCGGGCCAATATCCAGAAGAGTAAGCGGGTGGCCAACCCCGGCTGCCACGCCACGGGCTTCATCTCCGGCGTCTATCCGCTGGTGGCCATGGGCGTTCTGCCCAGGGACTACCCCCTGACCTGCTTCTCCCTCACCGGCTACTCCGGCGGCGGCAAGAAGATGATCGCTCAGTACGAGGCCCCGGACAAGGGCGAGGCGCTGTACAGTCCCCGCATCTACGGCCTGAGCCTGAACCACAAGCACCTGCCGGAGATGCAGACCATCTGCGGCCTGGACCGCCCCCCGGTGTTCTGCCCCATTGTGGACGACTACTACAAGGGCATGGCCACCACCATTTCCCTCCACAACGACCTGCTGGAGCGCGACAAGAGCGCCCAGGCGGTGTGGGAGACCCTGGCGGACTACTACAAAGACCAGACCCTGGTGAACGTGGCCCCCTTCGGCTGGAGCGAGGCCATGATCGCCGCCAACACCATGGCGGGGAGGGACAGCCTGACCCTGATCGTCAACGGCAATGAGACCCACACCACCGTGACGGCCCTGTTCGACAACCTGGGCAAAGGCGCCAGCGGCGCGGCGGTGCAGAACATGAATCTGATGCTGGGCCTGGACGAGACTGTGGGATTGAACCCGTAAAATCAAAGATAAGAGATAAAAGATAAAGGATAAGAGATATCTTCTATCTCTTATCTCTTCACTCTTATCTTTACAAAGAGGTAATAAGTATGATGAATTTCATCTCCGGCGGCGTCTGCGCCGCCCAGGGCTTTAAGGCCGCCGGCATCCACGTGGGCGTCAAGACCCACGCCGCCTGGAAAAAGGACGTGGCCCTGATCGTGTCCGACGTGGACTGCGCGGCGGCTGCCGTATTCACCAAAAACGTGGTCAAGGCCGCCCCCATCCATGTGGACAAAGCCCACCTGGCCGACGGGAAGGCCCGGGCGGTCATCGCCAACAGCGGCAACGCCAACGCCTGCGCCCCCCACGGCGAGGAGAACGCCGAAAAAATGTGCGCGGCGGCGGCCAAGGCCATCGGCTGCGCGCCGGGGGACGTGCTGGTGTCCTCCACCGGCGTCATCGGCCAGACCATCAACGTCCAGGTCATCGAAGAGGGTGTGCCGGCGCTGTACGCCGCGCTGGAGCGCTCTGATGCCGCCAGCGACGCGGCGGCCCACGCCATCATGACTACCGACACCGTGAAAAAGGAAGTGGCCCTGGAGACCACCGTGGGCGGCAGGACGGTGCGCATGGGCGGCATCGCCAAGGGCAGCGGCATGATCCACCCGAATATGGGTACTATGTTGTGCTTTTTGACCACTGACTGCGCCATTTCCTCCGAAATGATCCGCACTGCCCTGTTGGAGACGGTGGGCGTCAGCTTCAACCGCATCAGCGTGGACGGCGACACCTCCACCAACGACACCTGCATGGTGCTGGCCAACGGCCTTGCGGGCAACGAGCCCATCACCGCCAAGGGCCCGGACTACGCCGCGTTCCTGGAGGCTCTCCGGGCCCTGTGCGTCGAACTTGCCAAGAAGATGGCCTCTGACGGCGAGGGTGCCAAGCACCTGATCACCTGCACCGTCGCCGGGGCGAAAGACGAGGCCCAGGCGGAGACTGTGGCCAAGTCCGTCATCTCCTCCACCCTGACCAAGGCCGCCATCTTCGGCGCCGACGCCAACTGGGGCCGTGTCCTGTGCGCCATGGGCTACTCCGGCGCGGAGTTCGACCCGGAGAAGGTGGACGTCCACTTTGCCAGCGGGGCGGGGGACATCGCCGTGTGCGCCCAGGGCCGGGGCCTGGACTTTGACGAGGACCTGGCCAAGAAGATCCTGACGGAGCACGATGTGGAGATCAACATTACCATGGGCGAAGGCGATGCCGCCTGCACCTGCTGGGGCTGCGACATCACCTACGACTACATCAAGATCAACGGGGACTACAGGACCTGAGGAAGATAAAAGATAAGAGATAAAAGATAGCTGTGATAACGGCACATCTTCAAAATATGGATATCTTTTATCTCTTATCTGAGATAGGACTTTTATGAAAGAAAAGGGTTGATAAGAAGTGTCTTCTCACGAACAGCAGGCCCGCACCCTGGTGGAGGCCCTGCCCTATATCCAGAAATTCACCGGCAAGACCATCGTGGTCAAGTACGGCGGCAACGCCATGATCTCCGATGAGCTGCGCAAGGCCGTCATGAGCGACATCATTCTGCTGTCCCTGGTGGGCATCCGGGTGGTGGTGGTCCACGGCGGCGGCCCGGAGATCTCCGATATGCTGAAAAAAATCGGCCATGAATCCAAATTTGTGGACGGCCTGCGCTATACCGACGAGACCACCATGGACGTGGTCCAGTCCGTCCTCTGCGGCAAGGTCAACAAAAACCTGGTGGCCCAGCTGAACCGTCTGGGCGGCCAGGCCATCGGCCTTTGCGGCATGGACGGGCAGCTGTTCCAGGCGGAGCAGCTGGACGTGAAGTACGGTCTTGTGGGCAAAATCACCGGCGTGAACCCGGAGCCGGTGGAAAACGCCCTGATGACGGGCTACATCCCCGTGGTCTCCACCGTGGCCCAGGGCATGGACACCGACACCGCCTACAACATCAATGCCGACACCGCCGCCGCCAAGCTGGCGGAGGCGCTCCACGCCGAAAAGCTGATTTTGCTGACGGATGTCCGGGGCCTGCTCCGGGATCCTCACGACGAGGACACCCTCATCCATGTGGTCCACACCTATGAGGTGCCGGGCCTGGTGGCCGACGGCACCATCTCCGGCGGCATGATCCCCAAGATGGAGTGCTGCGTGGACGCCATCGCCGGCGGCGTGGAGCGGGTCCACATCCTGGATGGCCGCATCCCCCACTCCATCCTCATCGAGCTGCTCAGCGACCAGGGCATCGGCACCATGCTGAAAAAGGAAGAAGACTGAACTACTTATAATGGACAATTGACAATGGACAATGGACAATTGGAGGGAACTCCGGGCTTTATCGGCTTTTGTCAAGTGTCCATTTGCGGGAAGCTTGCCGCAACCGGCGCATGACCGGGAGAAGCAGGCCCTCCCGCAACCGCCCATTGTCAATTATCAATTGTCAATTTCAAGACCAATTGTCAATTTCAGGAGGGAACCATGACTTCCAACGAGATCAAGGCCCTGACGGGCCAGTACATCATGAACACCTATGGCCGCTTCTCCGTGGCCATCGACCACGGCCAGGGCGCCACCCTCTATGACCCGGAGGGCAATGCCTATATCGACTTCACCAGCGGCATCGGCGTCACCGACCTGGGCTACGGCTATCAGCCCTGGGTGGATGCCATTGCCGCCCAGGCCAAGAAGCTGGGCCATGTTTCCAATTTGTTCTACACCGAGCCGCCGGCAAAGCTGGCGGAGATCCTGTGCCGGCGCACCGGCGAGAGCTGCGTGTTCTTCGCCAACGGCGGCGGCGAGGCCAACGAGGGCATGATCAAGCTGGCGAGAAAGTACAGCTTCGACAAGTACGGCAAGGGCCGCGCCACCATTGTCACCCTGAACAACTCCTTCCACGGCCGCACCATCACCACCCTGATGGCCACCGGCCAGGAGGTGTTCCACAATTATTTCTTCCCCTTCACCGAGGGCTTCCGCTACGCCGACGCCAATGACCTTGCCTCCCTGGAGGCCGCCGCCGGAGACGACGTGTGCGCCGTCATGATGGAGGTGGTCCAGGGCGAGGGCGGCGTGCTGCCCCTGGATGTGGATTACGTCCAGGCCGTGGCCAGGCTGTGCGCGGAAAAGGACTGGCTGCTGCTGGTGGACGAGGTCCAGACCGGCGTGGGCCGGACAGGCAGCCTCTTTGCCTTCCAGCAGTACGGGATTTTGCCGGACGTGGTTTCCTTCGCCAAGGGCATCGCCGGGGGCCTTCCCATGAGCGGCATCCTGGCAAGTGAAAAGTGCCGGAATGTGCTGGGCCCCGGCACCCACGCCACCACCTTCGGCGCCAACCCCGTCTGCGCCGCCGCGGGCCTGGTGGTGCAGGAGACATTGACCGACGACTTCCTGGCGGAGGTCAAGGCCAAGGGCGAATATCTGCGCCAGGGCATCGAAGCGCTGGACCTGCCCTGCTTCGGCAAGACCCGGGGGCTGGGCCTGATGATCGGCATTGAGGTCCAGGAGGGCTACAACAAGGGCGACATTGCCGCCAAGCTCATTGAAAACGGCCTGCTGGTGCTGACCGCCGGCCCGGGCATGCGCCTGCTGCCTCCCCTGGTCATCACGAAAGAGGAGATGGACAAGGGCCTGGACATCATGAAGAAGACGCTGGGCTGAAAAGATAAATCGATAAGAGATAAAAGATAAGAGATATCCGCGGTGATATCCGGCGCTTGTTATATCTATCTTTTATCTCTTATCTCTTCACTCTGATCTAAAAAACATTTTTAGAGAAAGGAAACTTTTCCTATGACTACCCATTTCTTAAAGCTCCTGGACTTCACCCCCGCTGAGATCCAGCAGTTTCTGGACACCGCCGCCGATCTGAAGGCCAAGAAGAAGGCGGGCGTCCCCCACCGCTATCTGGAGGGCAAAAACGTCGCCCTGATCTTTGAGAAGACCTCCACCCGCACCCGCTGCGCCTTCGAGGTGGCCGCCCAGGATTTGGGCATGGGCAGCACCTACCTGGGCCCCACCGGCAGCCAGATCGGCGTGAAGGAGTCCATCGCCGACACCGCCCGGGTGCTGGGCCGCATGTTTGACGGCATCGAGTACCGGGGCTTCGGCCAGGAACTGGTGGAGGAACTGGCGCAGTACGCCGGGGTCCCCGTGTTCAACGGCCTGACCAACGAGTTCCACCCCACTCAAATTTTGGCGGATTTTCTGACCATTCAGGAGCACTTCGGGAAGCTGAAGGGCGTGAAGCTGGTGTACCTGGGCGACGCCCGGTACAACATGGGCAACAGCCTGATGGTGGGCTGCGCCAAGATGGGCATGCACTTCGTGGCCTGCGCCCCCAAGGCGTACATGCCGGAGCAGGCCCTGGTGGATCAGTGCCAGGCCATCGCCGCCGAGACCGGCGCGGTGCTGGAGTTCATCGAGGACCCCATGGAGGCCACGAAAAACGCCGACGTGCTGTACACCGACGTGTGGGTGTCCATGGGCGAGCCGGTGGAGGTCTGGCAGGAGCGCATCCAGGCTCTGGGGCCCTATCAGGTGACAAAGGCCCTGCTGGACAACGCCGGCCCCCAGTGCCGCTTCATGCACTGCCTGCCCGCCTACCACGACCACAAGACCCAGGTGGGCCGCGAGATGGGCGAGAAGTTCGGCCGCGATGCCATGGAGGTCACCGACGAGGTGTTCGAGAGCGAGCAGTCCATCGTCTTCGACGAGGCGGAGAACCGGATGCACACCATCAAGGCCGTCATGTACGAGCTGATGAAGTAACGAAAAAGAGCCGTCCCTCCAACCGGGGGGGCGGCTTTTTCATATTCAGGGGATGGCGGTGCCGGGGGACCAGGGCTCCAAATTGGACCAATGCAGACGGCTGATGCTCCGGCTGGAGGAGGCCCGAAAAACGTCCAGCACTGTCCAGGTGGTGGTGCCCATCGTATCGGTGACCCGCAGGGCCGCGACGACGGTTTCCCCCGGCTCTGGCGTATAACTGGGAGCCTCGCCCGGAGGGACGGCGGAGATGTCTGCATAGCCGTTTTGCTGAAAGTCGGAGACAGCCTCCGGCACCGGGGTGGACCACACCGGAGTGATCTCCTGATTGCGGTACAGACAGAAATCCACTGCCGTGGGAGCCAGTGCCTGGCGGATGACCGGGGCATCCAGCCAGATCTCCACATGCAGATCGCCAAAGTCAATGTGGGCAGGAGCTTCGGACCAGGGGTTGCTGTTTTCAGTAATGGAAGAGGAGCAGTTGGCTTCCACATGCAGCCGGAAAAAATCTGGATGGCAGTCGTACAGGGGCTCCATTGCTCCGATGCGTGTGCTGCCGCCGTCCGTCAGGGCCACGGAGAGCCGGATGGTTTGGTCGTCCATAGGTACCACCAGCGATTCGGAGGCAAAGCAGCCGCTGCGCCGTTCACCCACTGCTGTGAACTGACGCCCGTCGGCCAGGGTGGCGGTAAAAACGGCGGTGGTAGTGTCTGTTAACTCTTTGGGCACGGCGCTGACCAGAAGTGTCACAGTCTGGGCGTTGGGATCAAAGTCGATAATAGCTGCCTGAGAATCGGATATTATACTGCTGTTTTCTTCCAGTATATTGCTCAATTCACCGGAGAGGGCACTGACTTGCTGGTCCAGGGCGGTCTGTACCCTGTATACCTGGGCCTCCATGCTGGACAACCGCCGGTAGATGGCCTCCAGCTGCCCCTTCACCAAAAGGACCGCCGCCAGCACCACCGCTGCGGCCAGGGCACAGGTGATGGCCTTCCGCTTCCGGGACCATCCGGGCCGCTGGTGGCGCTGGGCCTCCTCGGTGTATTTGGCGGCGATGGCCTCCACGGCGGCCAGTTCCTTTTCCATCAGTCCGCCGTCCTCCGGCGGCCGCTCCGCAGGCCCGGCCGTCTCTGTCTGCTCCGGCTCCACCCCCAGCAGCCGCCCGATGGACACGCCGAAAATGCGGCTCATGGCGATCAGGTTCTCCAGCTCCGGGATGGCGGCGTCGGCCTCCCACTTGCTCACCGCCTGCCGGGAGACGTTCAGCCGCTGCCCCAGGGCCTCCTGGGAAAGGCCGGCGGCCCGGCGGCATTCCTGGATCCGCAGGCCCAGGGTGCTTTTTTCATCCATGGCGTCTCCTCCTTTTGCGTGTATGGTAGCAGAACGGGCGGGCCCTGGCAACCAAGCGGGGGTTTCCTTTTGTCAACGGGCGGTTGCGGCTCTGGATTTTCAATGCTTTGGGGACACCCTCAGTGAACAAAGGACAACACGCCTGCCAGCGGCCAAAATCAACGCTGGCGGCGTCATCGTCCTTGGCGGGCGCCAGCCCGCCTGCGTCCTCTTTCTTGCCAGCCCTGATTTTTTCTCGCTGGCAGGTCCTTCGGAGTTTTTCGGGAGCAGATTGGGCAGTTGGCAAGGCAGACGAGGCCGCCGGGCTGGCTTGGCATCATACCGCCAAGTCTGCCGAGGCCCGTTCCGCTGGGCCGAGGCTGGCGCCCGGCAACGAGGATAACGCCGCCAGCTGCCCAAGATGCCCCGAAAAACCGTGTTGTCCTTTGTCCACTGAGGGCAGGATACCACAAACGCGCCGAAATGAAAAGCACCCTTGACAGCGGCGGCGGGATTCCATAAAATAGAACAGAAATTTGTGTGAAGAGGAGCGGGTCAGCTTGATCAAACGTTCATCCGGCATCTTACTGCCGATTTTTTCCCTGCCGTCTCCTTACGGCATCGGCTCCCTGGGCGCCGGGGCCCGGGAGTTTGCGGATTTTCTACACGACGCGGGCCAGTCCTGGTGGCAGATCCTGCCTGTGGGCCCCACCGGGGCGGGGGATTCGCCCTATACCAGCGTGTCCACCTTCGCGGGCAATCCCCTGTTTATCGACCTGGAGGCCCTGGCCGCCGACGGCCTGCTGGATCAAACGGATCTGGACGGCGCCCGGGTCCCTGACGGGGACAAGATCGACTACGCTGCCCTCTGCGCGTCCCGGGAGCCCTTGCTGCGCAAGGCCTTCTCCCACCTGGACGGAGAGAGGGCCCAGGCGGTGCGGGATTTTACGGACCGTAATCCCTGGCTGAAAGAATACGCCCTGTATCGGGCGGTGAAGACCCATTTCGGCGATCAGGCCTGGTTTGACTGGCCGGACGAGGCCCTGCGCCGCCACGAGCCCTCCGCCGTGGAGCGGTGGCGGGTGGAGCTGGCGGAGGACGTGGCCTTCCACGCCGCGGTCCAGTACTGGTTCTTCACCCAGTGGGAGGAACTGAAAAAATACGTCAACGCCCTGGGCATCAAAATCATCGGCGACCTGCCCATCTATGTCTCCCTGGACTCCGCCGACGTGTGGAGCGAGCGGAAGGAATTCCTGCTGGACGGCCAGGGCCGGCCCTGCAAGGTGGCGGGCGTGCCGCCGGACTACTTCTCCGAGGAGGGCCAGCTGTGGGGCAACCCGCTGTACGACTGGGCGGCGATGAAGCGGGACGGCTTCGGCTGGTGGATCCGCCGGGTGGAGGGCGCGTCCAAGCTGTTTGACGCCATCCGCATCGACCACTTCCGGGGGCTGGAGAGCTACTGGGCCATCCCGGCGGGGGCCAAGACCGCCAAGGTGGGCCAGTGGGAGAAGGGCCCCGGCATGGACCTTTTGCGGGTGCTGACCAGCTGGTTCCCCCAGATCACCTACATCGCGGAGGACCTGGGCATCCTCACCGACGCCGTCCATGACCTGCGCAGCGAGTCGGGCCTGCCGGGCATGAAGGTGCTGGAGTTCGCGTTTTCCGGCCCGGACAACGCGTATCTGCCCCATAACTACACCCAGCCCCACTGCATCTGCTACACCGGCACCCATGACAACGACACCGCCGTGGGCTGGTACGAAAGCGCGACCGAGGCGGAGAGGGCCTTCGCGGCCCAATACCTGGGCGCGGCGGATGCCGAGAGCGCCAGAAGCGCCCTGCTGCGGTGCGGCCAGGGCAGCGTGGCGGAGCTGTTCGTGGCCCAATTGCAGGATTACCTGGGCCTTGGCAGCGAGGCGCGGATCAACGTCCCCGGCGTGGCGGAGGGCAACTGGCGCTGGCGGCTGTTGCCGGGCCAGGCCGCGGCGGAGCTGGCCAAGGAGATCAAAGACATGACCCACGCCTTTGGGCGGTGCTGAACAGGAGACCGGCAAGACGAAAGCCGCCCCGGATGGGGCGGCTTTTTATTCGCCGTGCTGTTCGTAAAAATCCGCCAAAAGGTCTTTTTCGGTGACATTGAAAATCTTGCAGAAACAGACCAATTCATAATCCTTCACAAAGCGTTTGTTCAATTCAATCTTGCTGATAAGCTGCTGGTCAATGTCAACGCCCAGCAGCTGCATTTGCGCGGCAAGCGCTTCTTGCGACAGATTGTTCTTTTTTCGCAGCTGCCGCAAATTTTTGAAGATTAAGTTGGAATTTTCATAAAAATACGATTTCCTCATGCATTTTACACCAACACGAAGTATTTTTCTTGACCTTAGCATGTTATACGCCTTATAATTACGTTGTAATGTTGTAAAAATACACGGAAGGAGTATATAGGATGAGAGAATCGGATATTTATATGGAACCTGAAGACTGGGAAATGATGTATACCATCCTCTATAAAGGGATCTCGGAAGCCATGGACCGGCTGGAGGCGCTGCCGGGGAACAAAGAGGTCTGCGGTATTTTGGTGGAAGCGATCGGCAGGACGGAGGAGTATGAGAGGATGGTGCGCGGCGCTGTGCTGGGAGAGAGCGACGAGGCGCTGCGGAAGCGGCGGGAGGCCTGCGGCTCTTCGGCAGGGACGCGGACAGCCCGTTGACGGACTGGTAAAAGTATAGTATAATCCTTCCAGTCCCCGGGAAGCGCTTCTGACCGGCGGACGGGACAATGGATTCTGCCGTTCTGATGGCGAGGGAATTTTCCCGAGCCAAAAGCTGGAGAGACCGGCGCGGGGCTTCCCGCGTCCTGCGGTGCTGTGCGCATCTTCTCTGCCGGACGGCGGGGGAGATGTTATTTTTTTCCGAAGAGGGGGGAGACTGGTATGGAGACCCGCGTGGCCGTGCTGGCCGTCATCGTCCGGGAGGGCACCTCCGTGGCGGCCCTGAACGACCTGCTGCACCAGTACGGGCGGCATATCATCGGCCGGATGGGCGTACCTTATCATGCCCGGGGCGTCAACGTCATCAGCGTGGCGATGGACGCGCCCGCCGACGTGATCTCCGCCCTGTCGGGCAAAATCGGACGTCTGCCGGGCATCACGGCCAAGACCGTGTACGCCCCGGAGGACGCCCTGAAGTGAGGAAAGGAAGGAACCAACATGAACCTGTTCAAAAAAAGCCTGACGCTGCTGCTGGCGCTGGCGCTGACGCTGTCCCTGGCCGGGTGCGGCCAGGAGGAGGAAGACACCGCCAAGGAGCCCGATGCGCCGGAGGTGGAGGAGCCCACGGAGCCGGAGGAAACCGGTGTTGTCCGGCTGGCGGCCCTGAAGGGGCCTACCGCCATGGGGCTGGTAAAGCTGATGAGTGATAACGACGCCCAGTTTGTACAGATGCTGGATTCCAGTCAGCCCCATGATTTTCTGCTGAACAACATCTATGAGACCTCCCTGGCGGCCGCTGCCGACGAGGTGACGCCCTCCCTCATCAAGGGCGACCTGGATATGGCCTGCGTGCCCGCCAACCTGGCGGCGACGCTGTACCAGAAGACCGAGGGGGAGATCGTGACCCTGGCGGTGAACACCTTGGGCGTCATCTATATTGTGGAGAACGGCAACGCCGTCCAGTCCATGGCGGATCTGAGGGGCAAGACCATCGTCTCCGCCGGCAAGGGCAGCACGCCGGAGTACGCCCTGCGGTATCTGCTTAGTGAAAACGGCATCGACCCGGACGCCGACGTGACCATCGACTGGAAAAGCGAGCACGCGGAGTGCGTCTCCGCCCTGGCCACAGGCAGCGCCACCATCGCCGTGCTGCCCCAGCCCTTTGTCACCGTGGCCCAGGGCAAGATCGATAGCCTGCGGGTGGCGTTGGACCTGACGGAGGAGTGGGCGGCCCTGGACAACGGCTCCGCCCTGCTCACCGGCGTGGTGGTGGCCCGAAAGGAATTCGTGGAGGCGAACCCTGTTACAGTGGCGGACTTCCTGGAGGACTACGCCGCCTCCGTGGATTGGGTGAACGATAACACCGCCGACGCTGCCCAGCTCATCGGCGAATACGGCATCGTGGACGCCGCCGTGGCGGAGAAGGCCCTGCCCTACTGCAACATCGTCTGCATCACCGGGGAGGAGATGCAGGAGAAGCTCTCCGGCTATCTCCAGGTGCTCTATGACGCGGACCCCGCCTCTGTGGGCGGCGCGCTGCCGGAGGCGGACTTCTACTACGGAGGCTGAGAAAAGATAAAAGATAAGAGATATTCCGTCAGCCGCACGGGCAGCTTCTCGCAGGGATGAGGCGACAGGATATTCCATATCTCTTATCAGCCGCCGCAGGCGGCCTTATCTCTGATCTCGGCACACTTCTTTGCATTTTGCGCCATCTTCATGAAAGGGGGGCTGCCCATGAAAACCGCGCGGAACAGCATCCGCCCCTGGGCGGTGGCGGTGTGGCTGCTGACCTGGCAGGGGGCCAGCATGGCGCTGGCGGCGGCCTACCCCCACGGCGCTTTGCTGCTGGCCTCGCCCATCTCCGCCCTGCTGCGGCTGGGGGAGCTGGTGGGCACCGCCGCCTTTTGGCGGGCGGTGGGGGGCTCCGCCCTGCGGATTTTCGGGGGCTTCCTGCTCTCCTGCCTGCTGGCGGTGATGCTGGCGGCGCTGGCGGCCCGGTTCCGCCGCCTCCGGGAGCTGCTGGCTCCCCTGGTGGCGGCGGTAAAGGCCGTGCCGGTGGTGTCCTTCATCATCCTGGCCCTGGTGTGGCTGGACAGCGCCGACCTGCCATTGTTCATCTCGGCGCTGATGGTGTTCCCGACGGTGTACTTAAACGTCCTGGCGGGCATTGCCGCCGCGGACAGGAAGCTGCTGGAAATGGCCCGGGTGTTCCGGGTGCCCCTCCGGCGGCAGCTGCGGGGCATCTGGCTGCCCCAGGTGCTGCCCTACTTCCGGGCCGCCTGCTCCCTGGGACTGGGGCTGTGCTGGAAGGCGGGGGTGGCGGCGGAGGTCATCGGCCTTTCCGCCGGGACCATCGGCGAGCGGCTGTACACCGCCAAGGTCTATTTCCAGACGCCGGACCTCTTTGCCTGGACCGCCGTCATCGTGGCGGTGTCCGTGGCGTTTGAGAAGGCGTTTCTGGGCCTTGTGGACTTCGCGGTGAGAAAGACGGGTGGATGATGGAGCTTCGCGTGAAAGACCTGCGCAAGTCCTACGGCGGCGTGCCTGTGCTGGAGAACGTGACATTTACGGCGAAACCCGGCGTCACCTGCGTCATGGCCCCCTCCGGGGCGGGGAAGACCACCCTGTTGCGCATCCTGCTGGGGCTGGAACGGGCGGACGGAGGCGGGATCACCGGCGGGGAGGGCTGCCGCTGGGCCGCCGTGTTCCAGGAGGACCGGCTGCTGGAGCATTTGGACGCCATGGGAAACCTGCGGTTCGTCCTGGGGCCGGAGCTGGACGAGGGCGCGGCCCTGGACATGCTGGCGGCGCTGGGCCTGGGGGACGTGGGGGCAAAGCCCGTCCGGGAGTTCTCTGGCGGCATGAAGCGCCGCCTGGCCCTGGCCCGGGCGCTGCTGGCCCCGTCAGACGCCCTGGCTCTGGACGAGCCCTTCACCGGGCTGGACGAGGAGAACCGGAGCAGGGCCATGGCCTGCGTCCGCCGCGCCGGGCTGGAAAAGCCGGTGCTGCTGGTGACCCACGACGAATCCGACGCGGCGGAGCTCCACGCCCGGATCGTGGGCTTGAAATAAAAAACGGCCATCTTCAGATGGCCGCTTTTTCATGCCCGCCGGCGGTAGACCAGGTCCACCATCCCGTTGTAACGCTGGGTGGAGACCAGCTCCAGGGGCAGCCGCGCCCCCGGAGCTGGGAACAGGGATGTCCCCTTTCCCAGCAGCGTGGGGACCACGGTGATGTGGAACCGGTCGATCTCCTCCCAAAGCTGGGCGGCCACGGACGCGCCGCCGCAGATCCAGATGTCCTTTCCCTCCTGCCGCCGCAGCGCCGCCACCAGGGCGCGGGGGTCCTGGGCCGTGAAAACCACGCCCTCCCGGGCCGCCGGCTGCCGGTGGGTGAGGACGTAGGTCTGCCTGCCCTCATAGGGCCAGCAGCCGGGGGACAGCTCGGTGACGATCTGGCGGTAGGTCCTGCCGCCCATTACGATGGTGTCCACCGTCTCGAAAAAGGCGGGATAGCTGCCGGGGTGCCGGGGGTCGCTGCCGTCGCCCTGGAGCCAGCCGATCCCGCCGCCCTCGTCAGCGATGTACCCGTCCAGGCTCATGGCGATGTACAACACGGCGTTTCGCATAGGGGGCCTCCTTTTGTCAGAGTGAGCATGATGATACCAGACGGCGCCGCGGCTGTCAAGGCGGCGCGAAGGTTTCGGGATTCGCGGGAAACTTCCATGAATTTGGGGGTGTTTTTTCAAGGGAACTGTGATACAATACCCCCGAATGTGTATCAATATACAGCCCTCAGCGGCTGGAAGGAGAAAACCTATGATCAAAATTACCACCGACAGCACCTGCGATCTGCCGGCTTATCTGCTGGAGCGGCATCACATATCCGTCATTCCCCTGGGCATCGTCAAGGGCGACAAGCTGTATCAGGACGGCGTGAACATCCGCACGGCGGACATCGCCGCCCATGTGGACGCCGGCGGAGACATCACCACCACCAACGCCGTCAACATCGCGGATTACGAGACCTTGTTCCGGGAGGAGATCCGCAGGTGCGACGCCGTCATCCACATCAACATCGGCGTGGGCTTTTCCAGCTGCCACCAGAACGCCCGGCTGGCGGCGGAGGAGGTGCCCGGGGTCTATGTGGTGGATTCCGGCAACCTCTCCGTGGGCCACGGCATGCTGGTGCTGGCCGCCGCCGAGGCCGCCGAGGCGGGCAAGTCCGTCAGCGAGATCCTGGCGCTGCTGGAGGATATGGCGGCCCGGGTGGAGATGAGCTTCGTCCTGGACCGGCTGGACTACATGAAAAAGGGCGGCCGCTGCTCCGCCGTGACGGCACTGGGGGCCAACCTTTTGAAGCTCCACCCCTGCATCGAGGTCATCGACGGGAAAATGACCGTGACCAAGAAGTTCCGGGGCTCCATCGAGAAGGTGGTGGCGGAGTACATCCAGGAGCGGCTGTCTGGCCGGACGGATCTGGACACCCGCCGGGCCATCCTGGTGGACACCTGCCCGGACGATGCCCTGGCGGGCATCGTGCGGGACGCGGTGAAGGAATACGGCGGCTTTGAGGAGGTCATCGAGACCAAGGCGGGCTGCACCATCTTCTGCCACTGCGGCAGCAACACGCTGGGCGTGGTGTTCCTGCGGAAATAAGCGGCGATACATGGCGATACATATTGCGGGGGGCGGCGAATTGCCGCCCCCTGTTTATCTTTGTGGATATCCGGGCAGTCTTTTCCGGGGGCCCACTTGAGAAAACCGGGGAAATGTGGTATCATTCCCTCCAAAAGATTATACAAAAGGAGCGGATCAGCGTGAAGGATTTCAAGCAGAATTTGACGGAAAACAGCTATTTCCGCCAGGAGGAGCTGGGGTTTTGGGACTGCGACCGGAATCAAAAGGCCCGCGTGGCGGCGCTTTTGAGCAAAATGGCCACCTTCGCGGGCTATGACTACGACGCCCGGGGTCTGACCCACGACAAGCTGTATGCGATGCGGGAGGTGTTTCTGCTCTCCCGCGTGGCCCTGCGCATCCACAGCTGCCCCGCGGCCCGGGATGTGCTGGACATCACCACCTGGGAAAACGGCGTCAAGGGGGCCCATATGCAGCGGGTGTATGAAATGCGGGATCAGACGGGGCGGCTGCGGGTCTCCGCCAAGAGCGACTGGATCCTGGTGGACCCGCTGACCCGGAAGATCCTGCGGCCCGGGTCCTTTACGGCCAAGCCCCTGACGCTCTGCGGCAAAGAGATCGACTGCCCGGAGCCCCGGAAAATCGTCCTGCCCAAGGAGGGGCTGGAGGACCTGGGCATCCGGCGGGTGGTCTGGTCGGACCTGGACGGCAACGGCCACCTCTACAGCGGCAACTACGGCGACATCGTCTGGGACTATCTGCCCGCCGATCTCCGGGAGCGGACGCCCCGGGAATTCTACATCAACTACAGCAAGGAGGCCACCCTGGGCGAGGAGCTGCGGCTGGCTGGCTTCCGGGAGGGGGAGACCTACCGCCTGGAGGGCATGGGCCCCGCGGGCGCCTGCTTCACGGCGCTGTGCGTGTTCTGAAACTGAAAAAGTCCCACCCAAACGGGTGGGACTTTTTTGCTGTGCGGACTCAATAGCCGTAGATCATGGAGCGGTTGATGTCCGCCAGGGAGTGGGCGCCGCACATGGCCATGGTGTCGGCCAGCTCGGCCTTCAGCTTGTCCACATACACCTGCACGCCTTCGGCGCCGCCGCCGTAGACCATGTTCACGAAGGGCCGACCGATCAGTACCGCGTCGGCGCCCAGGGCCAGGGCCTTGAACACGTCCATGCCGGTGCGGATGCCGCCGTCCACCAGCACGGTCATCCTGCCGCCCACGGCGTCCACGATGGCGGGCAGCACCTCGGCGGTGGCGGGGCACTGATCCAGCACCCGGCCGCCGTGGTTGGAGACCACGATGCCGCTGGCGCCGGCCTCCAGGGCCTTTTTCGCGCCGCCGACGGTCATGATGCCCTTGAGGATGAAGGGCTTGCCCGCCATCTCCGCGATCTGGCGCAGCTCCTCCACGGTCTTGCTGCCGGCGGGGGGCTGCAGATTTTTCAGGAAGGGCAGACCGGCGGCGTCGATGTCCATGGCGATGGCAAAGGGGTCGGCGGCCTTCACCAGGTCCAGCTTTTCCCGGATGGTCTCCATGTTCCAGGGCTTGATGGTGGGGATGCCGCAGCCGTTGTTTTTCTTCAGCACCTCGGCGGCGGCCTGCATCACGGCGGGGTTGGTGCCGTCGCCGGTGAAAGCGGCGATGCCCGCCTGGGCGCAGGCGGCCACCAGGATGTCGTTGTACTGGAGGTCGTCATACTTGTCGCCGTAGTGCAGGGTCATGGCGCCCACGGGGGCGGCGAACACGGGCAGATCCACCCTGTGGCCAAACAGCTCAAAGCTGGTGTCCACGGGCTTGTTCTCGCAGATGGTGTCCATGTTCACGCACAGCTCCTGCCACTTCTGATAATTGCGGATGAAGCCGGTGCCGATGCCCTTGGCGCCGGGGCCTGGGACGGTGTTTTTGCAGGCCAGACCGTTGCAGGTGGGACAGGACTTGCAGTAGGGACCCATGCAGGTCCGGGCATTTGCCAAAACTTCCTGATAAGTCATTGCTGTTTCCTCCGAAATATGTAATCTCCTGGTTTCCCTCCGGGCCCTGTCCGGCGGTTGGCGGGGCGGTGCCGCCGCCGCGGATGCGGGCAGGGCCGATATCGCGGTATCATTGTACCGCGCCATGGGAAAAAAGGCAAGCCGTGGTAAAAAATTTGCCCCGTTTTGGGAACCTTTTCCGCCCGTCTGCGTCTATACAGGCAAACGGCCCCGTTTGGAAGGGCGGGGCGGAAAAGGAGGAGGGCACCATGAAAAGAAAGGCTCTTGCGATTTTGCTGGCGCTGATGCTTGTGCCGGCTCTGGCCGCCTGCGGCGGCAGCAAGGGGGAATCCACCGCGGCAAACGACGCCCCGACGGCGCAGATGGAGGCTCCCATGGCGGAAAACGCCTACGGCGGGGAAGTCTATGACACCGCGTCCGCGGCTGGGACAGAGAGCGTCCACCGCGCCGAAAAGATGATCCACACCGCCACGCTGTC
This sequence comes from uncultured Dysosmobacter sp., assembly GCA_947625655.1. Lineage (GTDB taxonomy): Bacteria > Bacillota > Clostridia > Oscillospirales > Oscillospiraceae > Oscillibacter. The sequence goes on along the minus strand of CANQPD010000008.1, from coordinate 12,799 downwards.
TCTGGAGACCACCGTCTTTGACGACACGGTGGCGGGGCTGTCCAGTCTGACGGAGCGTCTGGAGGGCTACTACGAGAACAGCAGCATCTGGTCCGGCGGAGGTTACCGCCACGCGGATTACACCGTGCGGGTGCCCGCGGAGAACTACAAGACCTTTCTGGCCCAGGCGGGGGAGCTGTGCCATCTGACCGACAGCGACACCAGCCAGCAGAACATCAGCGAGGCCTATTATGACACCGAGGGCCGCCTGAAGACCCAGCAGATCAAGCTGGAGCGGCTCCAGGCGCTGCTGGCCCGGGCGGAGGAGATGGAGGACATCATCACCATCGAAAGCGCCATCTCCGAGACGGAGCAGCAGATCGACAGCCTGTCCGGCACCCTGCAGCACTACGACGGCCTGGTGGACTACGCCACAGTGTACATCTCCCTCCAGGAGGTCTATAAGCTCTCCAACGTGGAGGAGGCCCCGGTCAGCTTCGCGGGCCGCATCGGCTCCGCCTTTACCGCCGGCTGGGCCAGCTTTACCGATGGGCTGGAAAATCTGGCGGTGGCCCTGGCCTACGGCTGGATGTGGGTGATCCTGCTGGCGGTGGCCGCCGTCATAGCCGTCCGGGTGCTGCGGAAGCGGCGGGGCGGCATCGTCCCGAAGCTGAAAAAGCAGGATGACAAGAAGGACGAAACATGATATGATCAAAGCGGTGGGAGACCACCGCTTTGATTTTTATAAGGAGGATGGGACGATGAAGCTGACCTGGCTGGGACACGCCTGCTTTTTGCTGGAGCAGGACGGATACAGGATCGTGACGGACCCCTACACCGGGGTGGAGGGCTATCCGCCGTTGGCGGCCTCCGCCCACCAGGTGGTCTGCAGCCACCACCATTTTGACCACGATGCGGTGGACTGTGTGGCGCTGCTGCCCCCGGCGGAGAGCCCTTTTTCCGTCCGGGAGGTGGAGACCTGCCACGACGACCAGGGCGGCGCCCCGCGGGGGGCCAACACCGTCCGCGTGTTCACCGCCGGCGGCGTGTCCGTGGCCCACCTGGGGGACCTGGGGCACCAGCTGACGGCGGAGCAGCTGGCGGCCATCGGCCCGGTGGACGCGGTGCTGGTGCCGGTGGGCGGCGTCTACACCGTGGACGCGGCGGGAGCCAAGGCGGTGTGCGACGCCATCGGCGCAAAATGCGCGGTGCCCATGCACTACCGCCACGCGCCCTACGGCCTGCCCAACGTGGCGGGGGTGGAGGAGTTCCTGGCGCTGTGGCCCGCGGAAGCGGTCCACAGGCTGAAGGGGCCGGACCTGGAAGTGAACGGGGAGCAGAGGGGCGTATTTGTCCCTGCCTTCCAATGATTTCCCGCTGTCAGCACGCCCTTGCGGCCAAAAGGCGTGAAAAAACGCGCACCCCTCGGGGCGCGCGTTTTTTGTTACCACAGGTCCGTCCAGCCCGTGCCGCCGTCCTGCGCCTCAAAGGGCTCCGGCACGGCGCTGCTTTCCAGCATCGTCTCCCGGATGGCGGCGGACAGGTCGGGGACGGTCTCCGGGCCGTAGCCCGCGAAGGCAGCACTGTCCATCAGGACGGCGCCCACACGCCGCATGTCCTCCAGGTTCACCCGCTGGATCTCCTCCGTCTGAGAGGAGCAGCAGTCCGTCAGGATCACGGTGTTGTACTCCAGGGCGATGGCGTCGTAGCAGGTGGTGCGGACGCAGTTGGGGGTGGTGGTGCCCGTCAGGATGACGGTGCGCACATCCAGCCGCCGCAGGATCAGGTCCAGCTCTGTCTGGAAAAAGGCGCTCCACCGGGGCTTGATGATGGTGTAATCCCCCGGCTGGGGCCGCAGGCCCTCCGGCGCCTGGGCACTGTTAAAGCCCTGGGAGGCGGGCATGCAGGCCCGGCCGCCGGCCACCCAGCCGGCGTGGCGGGTCAGCTCCACGTCGCTGCCGTCGGCGCGGTAGACGCGCTTGACGAAAAACACGGGGATGCCCTTGCTCCGGGCCAGCTCCACCGCCCGGACGCAGGCGGGCACCGTGGACCGGGCAAAGCGGATGCAGTGGCCGCCCCTGGGGTCCACAAAGCCGTTTTCCATGTCGATGACGAGCAGGGCAGAACGGGTGGGATTGGGTCTCATGGCGAAAACCTCCATCAGAGTTTTTGAAAAATGTGAACGCGGAAGGCGATGCGGGTGGTGAGGCTGTCCAGCGCCGCCAGCCGCTCCGCCCCGGCTTTGGGCGTTTTCCAGTAGTAGGGGGTCATCTGGAACAGGGCGTGGATATCCGCCTGGCTGGTCAGCGTGATGGTATCGTCCACCGGGACGATGGACGCATAGGCGAAGCCCTCATAGGGCGTCTCCTTCTCCTCGTTGGGATAGGGGCGGTCGTAGAGGACCTGCTTCAGCTCCCACAGATGGCCCGCCGCCGGGACCACGTACAAAAACGTGCCGCCGGGCCGCAGGACACGGCGGAACTCCTCCAGCGCCAGGGGCGAGAAGCAGTCCAGCAGGAGGTCCACGCTCCCGTCCGCCAAAGGCAGGTGGAAGGAGGACGCCACGGCGAACTCCACACCCTTCTCCCGCCTGGCGGCGGCGCGGAGGATGACCTTGGAGATGTCGGTGCCCGCCATCCGGGGCGCCTTTCCGGCGACGCAAAGCGCCTGATAGATGCCGGAGGTGTAATACCCCTCGCCGCAGCCGGCGTCCAGGATCGCCGGGGAATCGCCGCAGCGGGCCAGAATTTGATCACAAAGCGTATTCAGCAGAGGCTCATAATACCCTTTGGACAGGAATTCCCGCCGGGCCTGGGCCATCCCGCGGTCGTCGCCGGGGGCGGCGGAGTGCTTTTGGTTGGGAGGCAGGAGATAGGTGTAGCCCTCCCTGGCGATGTCGTAGCTGTGGCCCGCCGGACAGCGGCAGGCGTGTTCGCCCCGCTCCAGCGGCCCGCCGCAGACGGGGCAGCGGAAAAGACTCATGGGCCCACCTCCTTTGTCACATCGTTGATCCATTTGCGGCTGCGGAGCCGGTGGACGCCCCAGGGCATCTTGCAGATGTTCTCCGCGTAGATGCCCAGACACACGAAGATGACCGGCGCGTCCAGCACCAGGCCCGTCAGGGCCGTCAGGGGCACCGCCGTCAGCCACAGGGGGCACAGGTCGATGGCGGTGGCCATTTTCACATCGCCGCCGGCCCGGAGCACACCGGTGATGTTGGTGATGTCAAAGGATTTCAGGGGCAGGAAGATGAGATAGACGATGCACAGGTCAACGGCGGCCTCCGTGGCGGTCTCCGTCAGGCTGAACAGGGGGTAGAGATAGGGGATGAACACCGTGGGCAGCACCACGGCCATGACAGCCGCCAGCGCCACGCCCAGCAGCAGCGACACCAGCAGCAGGCACCAGCTCAGATCGTACACATCGTCCTTGCTGCCGCCCTCGCCGATGCGCTTGCCCAAAATCACGGCGGCGGCCCCCGCCAGGCCGAAGCAGGAGACGGTGGTGAACTTGTCGATGTTGCCCATGATGGCATAGGCCGACAGCATGTCGGCGCTGGCGGCCATATGGCCCAGGATGACGGTCATCATGGTGGTGCCCAGGCCCCACAGCGTCTCGTTGAGCAGGACAGGGGAGGCGTATTTGGCGAAGGCGTGGAGAATGGCCCGTCCGGGGCGGAGGATCAGCCCCGGCATCAGCGGCACCCGGCGGCTGCGCAGGGCGTAGACCGCCACGATGAGGAATTCCACGACGCGGGACGTCAGCGTGGCCGCCGCCGCGCCGGTGATGCCCAGGGCGGGAGCGCCCAGCTTGCCGAAGATCAGGCAGTAGTTCAAAACGGTGTTCAGCAGCATGGACGCGGCGAACACCAGCATGCCGAACAGGGGATTTTCCGCGCTGCGCTGCATGCTGACGTAGACGGAGCTGATGGCGTTGAAGATGTAGCTGATGCCCACGATGCGCAGATACGGCGCGCCCAGCTCAATCAAAAGCCGGTTGTCCGTCACCAGGAACAGCACCTGGCGGGGGAAGAAGAACAGCAGCGCCGCCGCCAGCGCGGCGATGGTGACCCCGGCGTAGGCGGCGACGCCCATGACGCGGTTGATGGATGGGAGGTCCCCCTTGCCCCAGAACTGGCTCACCAGGATGGTGAGGCCGCTCATCAGGCCGAAGATGATGACCTGGACCAGGAAGATGGGGGAGTTCGCCGCCGTGACGGCGGAGAGCTCGTTGTTTCCCAGCAATCCCACCATGAAGGTGTCCACAAAGCCCAGGGAGGTGGTGATGAGGTTTTGTAAAATCAGGGGCAGGGCCAGCAGAAACAGCCGCCTGTAAAAGCCCCGCTCCCGGCGGAGGTAGTTCTTTTTCATAACAGAGCCTCTTGCACGTTGGTAAGTGAACAATTGATCATTGACAATTGACAATTGACAATGATGGAATTTGCCTGCGGCAAATGATTTTAACAGGCCGCCGCAGGCGGCTTCATCATTCCGCATTGTCAATTGTCAATTGTCAATTGTCAATTTTTAAAGCATCGGCATCCGGCTGTCGTGGTGCCGTTTCAGGGCCTCGGCGCAGGCGTCGATGTCTGCCGTGGTGGTCTCCGGGCCGAAGCTCAGGCGGACGACGCCGCCGGCTGTCCGCTTGGGCAGCTTCAGGGCGGCCACCACGTGGCTGGGCCTTCCCTGATGGCAGGCGGAGCCGGCGGAGATGCAGATGCCCTGGGCCGACAGGTCGTTGACGATGTTCTGGCTGGGCCAGCCCACAAGGGACACGGAGAGGATGTGGGGGGCCGCGCCGGCGCCGATGACTTTCAGATCCGGGATGGCCGACAGCTTTTCCACAGCGTAGGCTTTGATCTCTGCCATGTGGGAGAGCTTCTCCGCAAGCCCCTCTGACCGCAGCTCTACCGCCCTGGCGAAGCCCGCGATCTGGGCTGTTGCCTCGGTGCCGGAGCGGAGGCCGCCCTCCTGCCCGCCGCCGGCCAGCAGGGGGCGGGGATTGCGGACCCGGGGGCCGATGTACAGCGCCCCCGCGCCCTTGGGGCCGCCGATCTTGTGGGCGGAGACGGTGATGAAGTCCGCCCCCAGGCTTTTGGCGGCAAAGGGCACCTTCAAAAAGCCCTGGACAGCGTCGGTGTGGAGCAGGGTCTTGGGATTCTCCGCCGCAAGGCCCCGGGCAATGTCGGCGATAGGATAGACGTTCCCCAGCTCGTTGTTCACCAGCATGACGGACACCAGCGCCGTATCCGGCCGCACGGCGGCCAGGACCTGCTCCGCCGTGATGTCGCCGTTCCCGTCAGGGGCCACATAGGTGACCTCATACCCCTGCTTTTCCATCCACTTGCAGGCCTCCAGCACGGCGTTGTGCTCCACCGCCGTGGTGACGATGTGCGTTCCAAGATGCCGGTTCTGCCAGCACCCCGCCTGGATGGCCCAGTTGTCCCCCTCCGTGCCGCAGGAGGTGAAAAACAGCTGCTTTCCCTCGCAGCCCAGGGCAGCAGCCACGGTCCTCCGCCAGCCCTCCACCCGGCGCTTCATCTCCAGGCCCAGCTGGTACTGGGAGCTGGGGTTGCCGAACTGTTCGGTCAGCACCTCATACATGGCATCTGCCACCTCCCGGGGCACGGGGGTGGTGGCGGCGTGGTCTAAGTAAATCATATGGAAAATCCTCCTTTGACAGGGGCATAGTGCCGTATGCGCGTCCATCTATTATATAAAGGAATCACAAAAAGCGCAAGGAGAACTTGCCGCCAACCGGGCAATGTGGTAAGATGAAAAACAGACATCTCAGGCGGAGAGGAGGCAGGGCCGTGGGGGCTCTTTTGCTGCTGCCCTTTTTCCTGCTGCGCTTCGGCCTGCTGGCCTATCTGGACCGGGCGGCGGTGGGCCGTGCCGCCCATTTTGCCCCCATGTGGGGAGGGGAGCGGACAGCCCATTGGGCCTATCAGCTCTCCAATATCGCCATCCTGGTCCGCATCCTGTTTGCCAGGGTCCGCACCGCGCCGCCGCTGCTGTTCGGCGGAGGGCTGGTTCTCTATGGGGCCGGTCTGGTGCTGCTGGCGCTGTCGGTGGCCGCTTTCGCGTCGCCGGCGGAGCGCGGCGTGAACCGGAGCGGCGTCTACCGCTTGTCCCGCAATCCCATGTACGCCGCCTATTTTCTGTACTTCCTGGGCTGTGCCCTGCTGGCGCAGTCGCCGCTTTTGGCCGCGCTGACGCTGGTTTTTCAATTCTCGGCCCACTGGATCATCCTGGCGGAGGAGCGCTGGTGCATCCAGCAGTTCGGGGACACCTATGTCCAGTATATGAAGACCGTCCGGCGCTATCTTTGACGGCGGCTTGAAAACAAAACAGGAGGCCTCCCACGATGAAAAAGCATACCGTATGGCTCCTGACCCTGCTCTGCCTGCTGGCCCTGGCGGGGTGCGGGGGGCAGACCGAGCCGCCCGCGTCCGATCTGGCCGGGGATGACGCCCCGTCCATTCCCTTTCAGGAGGGCCAGCTGTACGCCGTGGCCTATCTGGGATACCAGGAGATCGAAGACCTGGCGTATTATACGGAGACCTATCTGGACGGCGCGGAGCCGCCGGTCTACTACCTCTCCGACGGCGACTTCTATCTGGTCGTCCCGAGATATGAGGACACGGCCCTGCGGCTGTACCGGAGAGACATGGAGACTATGGAGACCGAGCTGGTCTGCGAGGACCCACGGTGCCGCCCGTTCATCCTCCAGTGCAATGTCAGCGACATCTTCCCGGACGCCGTGATCTCGCTGACCCATGGGGAGGACACGGCGGAGTTCTCGCCGTATATCTCTCTGGAGAACGGCAGCGTCCAGGTGGGGGAGCGGGGCGCCGACATCACCAGGGTGGAGGGCGGCTGACCGCCCGCCGCGCCAAATCGAAAGAAAAGGGAAAAGACCGATGAGAGTTGCTATTTACACCCTCGGGTGCAAAGTGAATCAATACGAGACCCAGGCCATGGAGCAGGCCCTCCGGGCCAGGGGGCACGAGGCCGTGGACTTCGGGGAGGATGCGGACGCCTATGTGGTGAACACCTGCTCCGTCACCGCCGTCAGCGACCAGAAGTCCCGGCAGATGCTCCACCGGGCCCGGCGGGAGCACCCCGGCGCGGTGGTGGCGGTGTGCGGCTGCTACCCCCAGACCCACGCCGAGGACGTGCGGAAACTGGATGTGGACCTCATTGCCGGCACCGGCGACCGCGCCGGCTTTTTGGATCTGCTGGAGCGGGCCGTGACGGAAAGACGCCGCATCAAGGCCATTGACCAGTCCTTTGAACGCCGGATGTTCGAGGTGCTGCCCGCCGGCGGGATGGAAAGCCGCACCCGGGCCATGCTGAAAGTGGAGGACGGCTGCGTCAACTTCTGCTCCTACTGCATCATCCCCTACGCCCGGGGGCCGGTGCGCTCCGCCCCGCTGGAGACCGCCGCCGCCCAGGCCGCCCAGCTGAAGGCCGACGGCTACCGGGAGATCGTGCTGACGGGCATTGAGATCTCCTCCTGGGGCCGGGACCTGAAGACCGGGCAGACCCTCATCGACCTGGTGGAGGCCCTCTGTGCCGCTGCCCCCGGCGTCCGGATCCGCCTGGGGAGCCTGGAGCCCCGGACCGTCACCGAGGACTTCTGCCGCCGGGCCGCCGCCCTGCCGGAGCTGTGCCCCCAGTTCCACCTGTCCCTGCAAAGCGGCTGCGACGCCACGCTGCGGCGCATGAACCGCAAGTACGATACGGCAAGGTTTGCGCACTCTGTTGCACTTTTAAACCAATATTTTGTACATCCGGCCATTACCACCGACCTCATCACCGGCTTTCCGGAGGAGACGGAGGCCGAATTCCGGCAGACGCTGGACTTTATTCAAAGCTGCCGCTTTGCCCAAATGCACATCTTTCCCTACTCCATCCGGCCCGGCACCCCGGCGGCGAAAATGGAGCAGGTGCCGAAGGCCGTCAAGGAGGAGCGGGCCAGACGGGCGGCGGCCGCGGCCGGGGAGATGCACCGGGCCTACCTGGCGGACTGCGTGGGGCAGGTGTATCCCGTCCTGTTTGAGCAGCCCAAAGACGGAAAATTCTCCGGCCACGCCCCCAACTATATGGAGGTTCTGGCGGAGGGGGAGAACCTGCACAATGTGGTGAAAGACGTCCGGATCACCGGAACGGACGGTGCAAAACTGTTTGGAGAAATCGGAAAGGATAATATATTGACATGAAAAGTCATTTTTTTGCCTATATTTCCCGGATGCGCTTTATCCAGCGCTGGGCGCTGATGCGGAATACCGCCCCGGAAAACGTCCAGGAGCACAGCCACCAGGTGGCGGTGCTGGCCCACGCCCTGGCGGTGATCCGCAATGAAAAATTCGGCGGCACGGTGGACGCCGGGGCCGTGGCGGTGGCGGCGCTGTACCACGACGCCAGCGAGATCCTGACCGGCGATATGCCCACCCCCATCAAGTACGACAACCCCGCCATCCAGGCCGCCTATAAGGACGTGGAGGCCGTGGCGGAGCGGAAGCTGCTGGACATGCTGCCCCGGGAGCTGCGGGGGGCCTACGCCCCGGTTCTGACGGAGGTGGACCCGGAGACGGCGCGGCTGGTGAAGGCGGCGGACAAGCTGTCCGCCTATATCAAGTGCGTGGAGGAGCTGAAGGCCGGGAATCTGGAATTCCGGGAGGCCGCCGCCCAGACCCGGAAGGCTCTGGAGGGCTACGGCCTGCCGGAGGCGGCGTATTTTCTGGAGACGTTCATGGACAGCTTCTCCCTGACGCTGGACGAGCTGAAATGAGAGGGGGCTCCGGCGGAAAAATCTTTGGGTTTTATGCAAAAACCGTTGCAAACCGAAGCCGGAGCGGGTATACTTGTCTCGTGGAAAAGACAGGAAAAACCGGGAGTGCCCGGGCACTCCCATTCCCGAAGCCACCGGGCTTCGGGAATGATAAGCTTTGAAAAACTGTGAGGAGGACGGAAAAACATGAGGAAACACAAATTTTTGGCAGTACTGCTTGCTTTCATCATGGCACTCAGCCTTCTGCCGACTGCGGCGTTTGCGGAAGAGGCCGGGGAGACACCGGCTGACGATCCGGCCGGTATCCCCACGGCTCTGACGGAGGAAACCGTGGAAGATATTGCTCCCCAGGCGGAGGAATACGTTGCCAAGATCGGCGATGTAGGGTACGCAACACTGGGCGCGGCTGTCAATGCCGTCCCGGTGAACGGAACGGCAGCGATTACGCTTTTAAGCGATACAACGGAGAACGTCAGTGTCTCTTATAATGAAGATATCACGCTGGATCTGGGCGGGCATACCCTGACGGGCTACGTGTATGTGAGCAGAGGAACGTTGACTCTGGAAAACGGCACGGTATCCAACCCGGGAAGCTATGCGGCGGCTATGACAGGCTCAACGAGTGATACTGCGGATTACAGCATATTGAATGTGGAATCCACGGCGACTGTCAAGGGCCTCTGGGGGGCCTGTCTGTTTGATAAAAGTAATCTGGGATATGGCATGGTGCTCAACGTTGCGGGCACCATTGACGGCGATATTTTTGTCCAGGGACTTCTTGGAAATACCGCCGAAAGCGCCGAGGCTTTGGCGGCGGGAAATGCCCCTGTGGTCAATATCAAAGACGGCGCGGTGATCAAGGATGACGAAGGCCCGGGGATCGCCATGAACGGCTATGCCATTGTCAATGTGGAAAACGGGGCATCCGTCACCGGGACAGAGGCCATTGCGGTAAAACGCGGCGTCCTGAACATAACCGGCGGCACTTTTACCGCCACGGGTGAAAAGCAGGATCCCGCCACAGCAAACCACAACGGGACGGAGGCCACCGGCGCGGCCATCTCTGTGACAAGCACCTATAACTATGCCGGTAAGATCGAAGTCAATATCAACGGCGGCAGATTTACCAGCCAAAACAACTCTGCGCTCTATGTGGGACACTCTGTGGAATCGAACGATTCCAGCAATACTTATGAAAAGGGCTTATCCATCGACATAAAGGACGGCCAGTTTACAGGAGCCGATGGCGCGGATGCGGTTTATATCGCCAAAGCGGCTGACGGGGACGACGTGAGCTATACACAAAAAGTGATCCGGGGCGGAACCTTCTCCAGCAATATCAGTACATATGTTGTCGCGGGCTCCGCGGCGATCCTGGACGAGGATAACCAGAACTGGACCATTGGCGTTGACCCGGACAAGACTGTTGTTGCTGTGATCGGCAATACGGGTTATGAGAACCTCCAGGCCGCTGTTGACGCGGCCAGGAGCGGTGAAACCGTGACGCTTCTGGCAAATACATATCTGACGGAGACGGTGAGAATTGGGGAAAACCAGAATATAACCCTCAATTTGAACGGACAGGCGGTCACAGTATCTCAGTCTGACGGCAGAAGCCTGTATGCCATCAAGAATTATGGTACCCTGACTTTGACGGATGATTCCGATGAAGGGAATGGATCTATTACCGCCCGCGGCGTTGAAAATTATGGCACTATGTATATGGAGGGCGGCACCATCAATTCCTGCGATTCCAATGGTGGCGGTGCGGCGGTTTGGAATGAGGGAACCTTTGAAATGACAGACGGCGCCCTGAAGTTTACCGGACAGAAATCCGGCGAGAATGCCGGAGCACCTTTTACCAATGCAAAGGAAACTGCTTCTGCCAAGATCACCGGCGGCACGCTGGAAAGCCCGTATACCGCGATATTTGCCAACGCGGGTAAGGTTGAAGTGGAGAACATTACCCTTTCCACCAAGACAGATTATTGGATGACGGTGAAGACCTTTTCTGGCAGTGAGATTACGCTGACCAATGTGACGATCAATACTGCCAAAGGCGGATGCATCGAGGTTGCAGGCGGTACGGCTACCTTGGAAAACTGTACCTTTACCCAGAGTGAGGAAGGGGATCCAGCTCATGTCCGCAGCGCCGTGGCGGTTTCCAATGGGGGTACGGTAACGGTTAAGAGCGGAACATATACTTCTTCCGCTTTTGGCGCGTATGTTTTTAACTCTGGCGGAACCATTCATATTGAGGGCGGTGAATTCAACGCACCTACGGCTTTGAAAGCTGATGCATCTACGAGCCCTGCTGCTCCGTCGAAAATTGATGTTTCCAATGGAAACTTTACTGGGGAGCTTTCTGTTGCTTCTGGTGCCGATTTGAGCATTTCCGGCGGCACCTTCTCCAGCGATCCCACTAACTACTGCATAGAGGACTACACCGGCATTGAAACCGCTGACGGCCAATTCATAGTCGCCCATGAGACCGAGGCCCTCATCACCATCATTGGCCCCACTGGCGAGATGGAAAATACCCCCGCCATTACGCTGGATGAGAACAAAAAGGTAACGGCGATCCAGGGCAAGACGACACTGTTTGACCCGCATGATAATTCAGAAGCGGGAGATACTCTGAAATATTGGGTCTACAACGGCTGGACCTTCAGCGCTGAAAAGAACGGCCAGAAGGAGACCTTCGGCACCTTCAAGACCCTGACGGCGGAACTGGCCGCCTGGCTTTCTGAGAAGATCAATGACACTGAGGGTGTTTGGAAACTGACCATGGACAGCAGGACCCCCGGATATTATAGCTATCCCAGCTCCGGCGGCTCTTCCTCCGGCTCCTCCAGCACCCCCACTTATGCCGTCACCGTGGACAGCGGCCGGCACGGCACTGTCACCGTCTCCCCCAAGTCCGCCAGAAGGGGCGCTACCGTCACCATTACGGTGAAGCCCGACGACGGCTATGAGCTGGACGACTTGACCGTTACCGACAAGGACGGCAAGACCGTCAAGGTCACAGAGGGCAAGAACGGCAAGTTCACCTTCACCATGCCCGCCAGCAAGGTGGAAGTGGAAGCCTCCTTCACCGCCATCAAAGAAGAAACGCCCGCCCGCCGCTTCACTGACGTGCCCGACGGCTATTGGGCGGAGGACGAGATCAACTGGGCTGCCGACAGCGGCTACATGAACGGCAACACCGCCGCAACCTTCAACCCGGAGGGCACGGTGACCCGCCAGCAGCTGTGGATGATCCTGGCCCGGCTGTCCGGCTACCAGCCCGCCGACTTTGATGAGGCCAGGGCCTGGGCCATGGACAACAGCATCTCTGACGGCACCAACCCCGGCGGGGCGGTGTCCCGCCAGCAGCTGGTGACCATCCTGTACCGCTACGCGGAGCGGATGGGCCATAACACCGCCGGTTCCGCCGACCTGACGGCCTACCCGGATCACGCCGGCGTGGCGGCCTACGCCACCGGCGCCATGGGCTGGTCTGTTGCCAACGGCATTGTGGGCGGCACCGCCCAGGGCACGTTGGCCCCCACCGGCACCGCCACCCGCGCCCAGTTCGCGGCGATCCTGTACCGCTTCTGCGACAAGATCGCGGGCTGACACGGCGCAAAAAGGCAGGGGGCAAAAGCCCCGTATAAGGACGGCCAGATATACCGTTCGGCCGGTATCAAAAGCGCCGGCTGCCCTGATTCCAGGGCAGCCGGCGCTTCAGCATGTCAAAAACCTGATGAAATTGAGAGAAGGCAGGAATAGCAAGGGGAGTACGAGGGGACGGGAGTCCCCTCGTGTTGGATGGAATGCCTGCAAAAGGGCTGTGATAACAGCCTGTTGCCCCGCGAAGCGGGAACTTTTTGGGCCGCGGAGCCGCCCAAAAAGCGAGGCATTGTGAGGCCCGCCAAAAAAGTCCAAAGGACTTTTTTGGCGGGCCGAAGCGCCGGCTGCCCTGATTCCAGGGCAGCCGGCGCTTCAGCATGTCAAAAACCTGATGAAATTGAGAGAAGGCAGG
>CANQPD010000007.1 GCA_947625655.1 uncultured Dysosmobacter sp. | reverse complement strand
TTCTGTTTGCGATCCTGGCATGGGGGCACCGTATTTACCGCAGGAAACAGGAACAGCAGTTTTGGGAAACGCAGATATTATCTGACCCTTCCACCCATTATTGGCCATTCCCAGGTGAGACAAGTAAAACGGAATAATCGCGTATATGTCATAAGCGGGACAGGTGTTTCCTGTCCCGCTTTTTTATGTTATAGACCCAGCATTTCCTTTACGATCCGATCCGCGCCTTTGACAAGTCCGGTGAGGATCAGCATATTGAAAATAAGCTGTCCGACATATTGCCATACCATACTCACAGCGGAAAGGGATGCGTCTGCCGCTGGTGTGGAGCTGGACAGGAAAGCCGAATAGATCAGGCAGGCCAGAACCACTACCGCCCCCTCCATACACACGCCGATATAGCTTTTCAAAAATGCTTTTCCGCTGGCAGAGGTTCCCTCCCCGGCAAAAGATGCCAATGGAAGGGGGGCCAGTGCGGTGTAGAGATAGAGCCGGAAAAACCGTCCATAAACAGTAAGCAGCAGAATAAAGGACATGATGGTGATAAAAAGGCTGGATATTAGAGATACCAGCCATAGAGGGATACTCTCCAAAAGGCCCAGACTTTCCACCGCAGTCACAATCTCCGTGGGCAGCGTAGCCGCCGTAGAAATAGAGCCGCCCACACTGCCCATAACGGTATTGACAACCCCTCCACAGATGGCAAATATGGCTGTCATCAATTCCATGCAGCTCCCCACCGCCAGCTTTGCCAAAATAAATCTTATAAAGTGACGCAGGGCAAATTCCGGGCGTTGAAAGTCCCGGAAACTGGCCGCACTCTGGAAAATTCCAATGGCAAAAAACAGGACCAGCAGACCATATCCAACCCCCACCAGGGCGTTATGGATGCCGAGGATAGAGTTCCATATATCGCCGCCCTTGAAAGTCTCCGGCGTCTGGGTCAGAAGGGTCCATATCTCGGCCAGTTTGTCGTTCCACCCGGAAAGTGCGTCCTCCAGAATATTAACGACCCAGTTATCGCTGATAAAGCTGCACCTCCTTTGGGGAATTGCGTCTCACGGTGAGACACAATTCCCCATTTTCTTTTGCATGGCTCATGCCACGCCGATGGTGGTCAGGATCTCCTTGGCAAAGGCAATCAGCAGCCCGCCAAACAGACACAGGAACCCCTGGGTGCGCTGGGAGGCGTCGTGGCTCTGGATGCTCATGCCAACCTGCACCACGCCCCAGCCCAGGATGATGATGCCCAGGGCACGAATGATGGAGAAGATAAAGTCGGAAAGATTGTTGACGATACTGAGCGGATCGTCTGCGGCCATAGCGGGGACTGTCAGGAGAGAAATGGTCAGTACCAAAACCGCCCAAATGCACTGGATGCGGCGTCCGTTTTTCTTCGTCAGGGATCGCTTGTTCATGTTAAGATTCCTCCATTTCATCAATGATTTCAATGTCGTCCAAAGATGTAAAGATAAAGTCCAGATCCTCCTCGGCATACAGGCAGCGGGGACTATGGATATATGGCGCGGCCCCGCCGTCCGCGGTGAGCTTGATATTGGGGTGTCGCATACCCGCTCCCGTTGGGGTCAGCGTTTGGGTCAGAAAAAGGCGGCACACAAAAAACGGAACTTATAAAAAGCAAAAGTCCTCGAAATCAGACGATTTCGAGGACTTTTGGTACGCCGTGAGGGATTCGAACCCCCGGCCTTCTGGTCCGTAGCCAGACGCTCTATCCAGCTGAGCTAACGGCGCATGTCCATCTTTCGGACAGCTTTGTTATAATAGCACATCTGTTTTTAAAATGCAAGAGTTTTTTCAGATTTTTCTCTCTTTTTTTCATGGATCGAAAATGCCCGCAGTGGGTAAACCCTTTTTGGGCGTTTATGTTGCCGCTTCGGCACTTCCCCTTTTCCACCCCCATGGGTCGTAGGCATTTTGCCCGCCGCCGCTGTCTCCTTTCCGGCGGGCGGTCACTTGCGCCCGCCCCGCAAATATGCTATGATGTCCAAAACAAAAAAAGCGAGGATCTTTTATGCGGATCATGGCCATCGACTACGGCGACGCCCACACCGGCATCGCCATTTCCGACCCCACCGGCTTTCTCGCCGGTTTCACCACCGTCATCAACGCCTACCGCCCGGAAGCGGTGGCGGAGCGCGTCGGCGCCCTGGCCCGGGAACACGGCGTGGAGGAACTGGTGCTGGGCCATCCCATCAACATGGACGGCACCCGCGGTTCCCGGTCTGAAAAGGCCCAGGCCATGAAGGCCCTTTTAGAGGAGACCACCTCCCTGCCCGTCGTTTTGTGGGACGAGCGCCGCACCACCATCGACGCCCATCAGATCCTGATGAATGGCGGCAAAAACGCCAAACAGAGGAAAAAGGTGGTGGACGCCGTGGCGGCCTCCCTGATTCTGGAGGGCTACCTCACCTACAAAAAAAATCACTAAGAAGCCCGCTGTCACGGAGCGGCCCGTATCCGGCGCCCCCAGCCGGGGCCGGCGCGCCCCTGGAATGTTCCGGTATTTTTCAAAATCGGCTTCTACATCTTTGGCGGCGCCTGCGGGCGCCGCTTTCAGTCTGTCAAAGAGCGCAGATTCTCAAAAAGGGTATTTCGATATGGAAGGGAAACAAAAACGGGGAAAAGCAGGCGCTTTACGGCTCCGGACCGCAAGTTTTTTGAGATTCATGGGCGCAAATTTAAGTCTCGCCCCGCATGAAACCCGGGCCAGACCTCAGAGGCGTATATCACGCGCGGCGTGCTTTTCTTCCGCGCCCGCAAAGGCCCACTGGATCGTTCGCAATGATCTATCCTGGCTGGCTGCGTGTCCCGCGGTTTGTCGGGACTGGCGGCTCACCGCGGTCCCAACGCGGACTTTTCACAGCCTTCGGTCCGGGGATTTGTATTCCAGATATCCGTACAGCGCACCTGTCTCACTGCTTTGGTTCCGCTTGTGGAGCTTTTCATCTCCCTTGGGCTTTTCTGCACTGTCAGGTGTTGCGGAAAAAGACGCGGGCCACGAGCCCAGCGCAGCGGGCCGCGGCCGAAAGCGAAGAAAAAGCACGTCCGCATATGAGAAAAGCCCTGAGGCTTTTCTCATCGCCTCAGGGCTTTTTCTGAGCTGTATCAAGGCGTTAAACATACTATCGAGCACTGCGGTTTCGGAGGGAAAGGGTGTGTGCGGGAAAACCGTGAGGGTTTTCCTGCGCGATTTGAATAATCCCGCCGCAGCGGCCCGCTTTTGCCACAGGCAAAAGCGGGAAAACGCCAAAAGAAAGAGACAGGCTGTGCCTGTCTCTTTCTTTTGAAAAGTACGAACACTTTCGAGGGCAGACTTTCAGAGCCGCCCCCACCCAACCGCGAACCCAGCGCAGCGGGTCGCGGTTGGAAGCGAAGAAGAAGCCCGTCCGGCGTATGAGAAAAGCCCTGAGGCTTTTCTCATCGCCTCAGGGCTTTTTCTGAGCTGGAAAGAGCGAACGCTTTCGAACCCCCTTGATAACCCTCTGCAGCCCAAAGGATTCTGCTTCATTTGATTGTGTTAGCGCCCTATGGTCGCTGCCTTTCCTCGTGAGACAGATCGAATCAGATTATACCGAAAGCCCTCAGCGTGATATTCCAACTACGAAATCAGATACAGAAGTATCAAAATGTCAATTTCTCAATTTGTTTGCCCTTGTTCGGCATCTGTTCGCCCCTCCAGCATTTCGATTCTGTGGTCTCCAAGCAGTGATTTCATCATTTGCTGGGCACTGGCGTTTAGTCGCAGCAGGCGTTCACTCTGCGGAACTCCCTGCCGGATCAATTCTGCATTGATGCTCTCCAGGTTTGCCAACACAATCAGCTGCTGGAGATTCGCCTCGTCGCGGATATTCCCTTTGCTATCGGGGTGTGCCTGTCGCCACTCTTTTGCGGTAATGCCGAACAAGGCTACATTCAGTACATCTGCCTCGTTCGCATAAGTAAAACTCTGACGCTGCGGAGTGATATCTGGAGGAAGCAGCATGTCCTTAATTGCATCGGTGTGGATGCGGTAATTTATTTTTGCCAATGTTCGGTTGAGATTCCAGCCAAGAGCAAGCCTGCTATTCTCATCGGATTTTAGCCTTTGGTAGTCTTTGATAATATATAGTTTGAACTCGGCAGAGATCCAGGAAGCAAATTCAAATGCAATATCTTTATGGGCAAATGTGCCGCCATATCTCCCTGCTTTGGAAAAAATCCCAATCGCACCAGTCGCATCAACCCACTTTTTGGGGGACAAGGTGAACGCATTGGAACCAGCTTGACTTCTAAACCCGTCGAATTCGACGGGTTTGAACTCCGGGTTATTTAGCTGCTCCCAGAGTCCAAGAAATTCAATTGTGTCCCGGTTCCGCATCCAATTCTTAATAACATCATCGGGAGCATCACTTTTATATCTTGCAATGTCCGTCAGGGAGATGTAGTCGTTCTCGTCGCCGCTGGAAACGACTGCAATATCTGTTCCTTTGGCGTGAATGTGGTCTTTCATAGGTTTCATTGACGCCATATTTCTACAGCCTCCCTTTGTTTTTTTGCATAACCTGAGTGAGCAATCCCTGACAGCCCTCCAGCACATCCCGCCAAGTTGCCTCGAAGTCGTCGGTGTACCACGGGTCAGCTACTTCGCCGGGGCGGTCGGTATAGTCCATCAGGAGGTGCATCTTGCTGAAAAAGTCCCCGCCGCATATACGGTACATATTGCGGAGGTTGGCCTGATCCATACCGATCAGCAGATCGTATTCCTCGTAATCGTCGTTTTGGAGCTGCCGGGCTGTTTTGCCGGAGCAGTCGATCCCATGCTCGGCCAGCTTCTGCCGCGCCGGTGGATAGACCGGATTGCCGATTTCCTCGGTGCTGGTTGCCGCCGATTCGATGTGGAACTGCTCCTCCAGCCCCGCTTTTTTCACCAGATCCTTCATGACAAACTCGGCCATCGGACTTCTGCAAATATTGCCGTGGCAGATGAATAAGATTTTTGTCATTGCTTATATATCCCTTCAAAAGCCTCCAAGCCTTGATATTTCAAGGCTTTTGGCGCTTCTTTCATTTTTCCTGTCATGCCGGAAACCTACGCGGATTTCCGTAACTCTACGCAGATTTTCGGGCAAATGGTGTAGTAATTGGTGTAGTAGCTGTGATTGCTTCAACCTGATTTTCTTTGCGGTTCTGGAGCAACAAGCCCTTTGAAATCAATGATCTTTGCCATCTGTTCGGCGGCGCGGTCATAGCTTGCATGAGTGTAAACGTTCAGCGTGACGCCCACATCGGAATGCCCCATGACATACTGCAAGGTCTTGATGTCCATGCCAGCGTTCGCCATGTTCGTGCAGAAGGTGTGCCGGAACACATGAGGTGTGATATGCGGCAGCGGCTTGTCCGGGTGCAGCTTTTGATATTTCTTCATCGCCCAGCGCATTTCATTCTCGATGTGCAAAGCAACCTTCGGACTGTCGTTCTTGTCCAGCAGAAGAAAACCGCTGTACCCGTCGATGATCGTCTCTGTTTTCACGCACTTGCGGCGGGAGAGAATATTTTGCAGGCTCCGGTAAACCTCGTCCGTCATAGGAATGTAGCGGCAGCCGCACTCGGTTTTGGTTTTCTCCACATAATACTTGCCACCGCGCTCCCGGACAAGCTGATGATCCACCCGGATTTTCCGCCCGGTAAAGTCCAGATCAGCCTTTGTCAGCCCGCAGAACTCGCTGACGCGCATCCCGGTTCCCAGCAGCACCACAAACTCGTCGTAATACTTGCAGTAGGTCTTGTCCTCCCGGATGAAATCCATCCAAAGCGTCTGCTGTTCCTCTGTCATGGCAATGCGCTTCTGTGAATCATTGGAAACTACATCGACCAGCTTGAAGTCAAAGGGATTCCGACGGATCACATCCTCATTGTACGCCATCTGGAAAGCCGGTTTGACAACGCCCCGAACGCTGGTGAGGGTGCTGTATCCCTTTCCGTCCTCGTGTAGCTTCATGATCCATTTCTGCGCGTCCGAAACCTTGATGTCTCGGATGGAACGGTAGCCAAAATCTTCTTTCTTCACCAGATTCAGCACGAAGTTATAGCCAACCTTGGTATTGTAGCGCACGCCCTGTTTGATGCTGATGTAGCGTTCCAGCAGTTGAATGACGTTGATTTTGCCAGCCGCATAATCAATGCCATCGTCGAGCTGCTTCTGGATTTCCTTTTCTTTTTCCCGCAGTTCTTTCAGATCGGAGGAATACACTGTCTGCCGTTTGCCGCGAATGTCTGTGTACCGATATTGATAAATCAGGTCTTTTCTCTGGCACTCTCCTGTCCGCAGGATGCGTCCCTTGTTGTCTTTTCTCTTTTCGGACATTGTCAAACTCCTTTCCGTGATGGAAAGAGCCTTGATATGACACACTTATTGTATCATATCAAGGCTCCGATTTACACCACAAATTTCAAATAGAATACGCCTGCTCGATGAACTGATCGAACAGGCGGCGTTTAATCAGGCGCTTGTTGCCCACCCAGAGGACGAATTTGCACCGGTCCTCGTTGGTGATCTCGCGCAGTTTGTTAATACCAATGCCGGAGTAAGCTGCGGCTTCCTCCAAGCTCAGATTGCTCTTTTCCCAAATTGGGATTTCCTTCATAGGCAGTTTACCCTCCATACAAAAATAGCCAGACAGGGCGAGGCGGCAACGAAGTCCGGCAACAGGATAACAACAGACTTTGCAACCAGCCGTGCTTTTCAGAACGGCATCTCGATCTGCTCTGTAATCTCTACAAAGCCGTCCGGGATTTTTGCGGCTGAGTTGCCGCTGTCGGTTGCAGCTCTTTCGCGCTCCCAGCCCTTTTGCCTGCCGTACCCGGCAAAGCTGCGGGGATTGGAGAAATACGTCCAGCCGGTCACGCACTGGTTCATAATCTCGTTGATCTCGCGGATTTCCCATTGCTTCGGCTCGTCAAAAGCATGGTTCAGCGCCTCCTTGTAAAGCTGCTTGGAACAGACGGTATCGCCTGCATAGCTATCAAGAAATGCCTGAATCATGCCAGCTTTCGTGTCCTCCGGCATGAAGTCCTTCTGATGTTCCTTGAGATAATGCACCATTTCCGGGCTGAACGTCAGCTTCCAACCACTTGTCCGGTAGATGGTCATTGCCTCTGCCCATACCTGCCGTAAGTAGGCTTTGGATGCGGCTTCATTCTCCAAAATGTGAACCTCAGCCTGCTCCGGACAAACCTGCACCGGCAGAAAGCGCCGGTTGCCGGAGCGGTCGAGAGGCAGGAAGTCCATTGCGTTGGATGTACCGCCAAATACGCATTGCCGCAATCGGTCTGCCGGGTGGGTTTCATACGGGATTTTATAGACCTCCTTCTGGCGGCTCAGAAACGACTTGATTTCCTCAATGCTCTTGGCATTGGCGGTAGCAATCATCTCGGACATTTCGATGATCCAGTGACCTTGCAGTTTGCGGTACACATTTTCATCGTCCAGCTTTCGCAGATCGTCAGAAAACCACTCGTCCTTGCCTGCCAGCAGCCGGAAGAAGGTGGATTTTCCCGCGCCCTGACCACCCACCAGACAGAGCATGACTTCAAATTTACAACCGGGATGAAATGCCCGGTGAATCGCGCCCAGCAGGAATAGGCGTAATGCCTGAAAAGTATACTCATCTGATTCTGCGCCGAGAAAATGGTGCAGGCAGTACCGGATGCGCTCCGTGCCGTCCCATGCAAGACTGTTCAGATAGTCCCGGACCGGGTGATAGCTGTTCTGATGGGCGGCAAGATCGGCGGCATCTATGATTTTCTTCTCACTTGTCAGGTCGTAATTCTCTTCCAGATACAGCCGGATGTACTTCATATCCGTGTCGGTCATGGAAGCGCTGGGGCTTCGGTCGTAGCCGATGGGCTTTACAATGTCGGTTCGGTCGGTCAGCAGATTGTAGGCAATCGCGCCGGAGAGCAGCGGATCATGTTGAAACACTGTCAGGCAGTTCTTGATACTGTTGCGGACACCGCCTTTTTCCGTGGTGTCCAGCATGACTTTTACTTCTTCAATGCTCATCGGCTGTGCCATGTTGCCTGCCTGCATTTTGAGCTGCTGCTTCATCTGCGGCGGCAAGCTCTGCCATTCGCTGCTCAATTTTCCTCACTTCCTCTCCATATTCGATCACAACGGATGCCCGCGCCTGTATATCCCCGCACAGCAGCTCGTCCAGCAGATATTCAACCAGCGAGAGCTATTCTCTGGTCTGGTCTATTGCGCCGACTGCGGCTCAAAACTGTACCACCGCCGATCCGCCGGGTGGACATACGAACAGGAGTGCTACACCTGCCCCGCCACCCAAAACCGGATTAAATGCACCTCCCACTACATCAGAGTATAGGGAGAGTGAGCTATCCGTGTATTGAAGATGCGTTCTTCCTCCCACTCAAAGAAATAGAGTCCACCTTGAAAATATGAGAAAATAATCTTTTATATGTTATTGGATTTGACGGTCACTCAAAAACCCTCCTCGACCATTTCGGTCGGGGAGGGTCTTTGCAAGATGTTTCGCTTACTTCATGTAGCGATACAGGAAGGTCGCGATTTGCGCGCGGGTGCAGGTACCGTTGGGATTGAACTTTCCGCCGCCCACGCCGGTGGTGATACCGTTGTCCGTGGCCCACTTCACCGCTTCGGCATAGTAGGCGTCGGCGGCCACGTCGCTGAAGGCGGGCACGCCGTCGGCAGACGCCTTGGACGCCCGGAACAGGAAGGTCATGCCCTGGGCCCGGGTGCAGGACGCGTCGGGGGCGAACAGGCCGTCAGCCGTACCGGTGGTGATACCGTTCTCAATGGCCCACGCCACCGCCTTTTCATAGTAGCTGCCAGCGGCCACATCGGTCATCCCCGCCGCGGCGCCCTCCGGCTCGGGAGAACCTGCCGCCCGCCACAGGAAGGTGACGATCTGGGCCCGGGTGCAGGACTGATACGGTCCGAAAAGGTCATTGCCGATACCGCCGGTGATTCCTTTCTTCTGGGCCCACTTCACGGCTTCGTAGTAGTAAGCGTCGATGGGAACGTCCTGGAAGGGACTGACCTTCACTTCCTCTACGAAAACGGCTTTGACCTCCACCTTCCCGGCGGGCATGATGAAGGTGAATTTGCCGCCGCCCTTGTCGGTCAGCGCAAGCTCCTTGTTGTTTTTGTCAAGCACCTTGAGGCTGTCCAACTCATAGCCCTCGTCCGGTTTCACCGTAAGGGTCACGCGGTCGCCTTGGCTGGCGTTCTTCGGACTGACGCTCACGCTGCCGTTTTCGGTCTTGTCCGGGGTTTCGACGGCATAGCTGGGATCGGAGTCGTCACTGTCAGATGAGGAGGACCCACCGCCGGAAGTCGAGCCGCCGGAGGACGAACCGCCGTCCCTTGTCCAGTTCGCCGTGACCGTCACGCTGCCGTCCGGCATGATGAAGGTCGTTTCAGCGGCGTTGGGATCACCAAAAACAACATTGCCGCTGGACGTCCAGCCGGTGAAGGTATAACCGTCGCGGCTGCCCGCGCGGACGGTGACAACGCTGCCCGCCGCGTAATTCCCCGCGCCGGAGTTCTGCGCGTCGTAGCTGCTGCCGTTTACGGTGACGGCATACTGGGTCTGCCGGGTGATCAGCGCCAGCTGCGGCGCGGATTCGTTGCCCGCGCTGTCCTTCGCGCTGAGGAAAAGGATGCCGGTATTTTTCCCTTTATTCAGCGTACCGGAGACGGTAAAGCGGCCGTCGCTGTCGGCGGTGACAGACTGGGTGGCAGACTGACTGGTTTTTCCATAAATGATCTCGCTGCCGGCGTCCGCCGTGCCGGTGACGGTGTAGTCCCCGGTCTCCCGGTCAGCGAAGAACACCGGATCAGCAAGGGTCAGCATGGGAGGCGTCTCGTCGCGGCTCACCAGCAGGAACACGCTGGTCACGTCCTTGTCCTGCTTGCCGTCGATCTTGAACATCAGACTGCCGGTGAAATCGGGGATGGTAAAGGTGTCGGAGGTGGTTTCATCCGGTGCAACGTCGGCACCGGAATCCATCCGCGTGACGGTGATGCTGTCGGCGGCGCAATTCACGGTGAGCGTGCCGGGATTTTCGCCCACATAGGCGTGGTACACGCCGTTTTCATCTGCGGTGATGGCGGTGCCGTTCACGGTGAGCGTCATATGCAGCGGCTCGTATTTCGGCAGGGTTTCCGCATTGGACATTTTCTCCGGGCTGTAATACTTCGCGGTAAGCGCCTGGGTACCGGGCCCTCCGCTCTCTGCGGTACTGCCTGTCTCCTCGCCTTCCGTGGAGCCGGTCTCCGTGCTCTCCGTGAAGTACGTTTCCTCCTTGTAGGCGCTCACGCCGATCTTGTAGGTCTCGTCGGCGGACAGATTTTTGGAATTTTCCGTTTCCTCACCGCCCACGGTCAGCGCCATGTCAATGGAGGTGGTGTTCTTGTCAAGATCGTAGCCAAAGCCGGTGTCCTGCCAACCGCTGCCCTTTTCCTGATAGATCGTCACGCGGTAGCCGTCGGCGCCGTCCACGGCGTCCCATTCAGCCTTCATCACCTCGTTGCCGGCAAATTCCAGAGAAACGCTTCCGGGAGCGTCAGGCTCATTGGTGTTCGTATAAGTGATCGGATCGCCAAACTGCTGGCTGTCGATGGCCATAAGAGCGGTCTCCGTGCTTTCGTCCTCAAAGGTAAATTCCTTCTCCGTCATCAGGAACGAAGTGACGTAGTACTCGCCGCTGGGCATGAACGTGCCTTCGGTGGGAATGGTGACGGAAATGCTGCCGGGGTTCACGTCGGTCTGCTCGTCCACCAGATAATCGGCCTCGCCCTCGGCGCTGCCCAGATAGGTGCGCAGGGTGTAGGTCCTTCCGGCTTCGGGATACTTCACCTTACCGGAGAGTTCGTCACCGTTCTGCGTCAGCTCCAGCGCCTCAAAGGGCAGGACGCTGGCGGTCTCATGCGAAAATTTCAAGTCAGAATCGCCCGTGCTGACGGAATAGGTGTCTTCGCCTGGCAGACGCAGCAGCACCACGCGGTATTCCTCGTTATCGTTCTTATTGGTGATGACGTCCGACGCGGCGTAGATCTTCGTCTCATCGATAGGATCGTCGGTCTCCCATGTGGGCTTCTCGCCGTCCACCATCAGATCGTCCCTGAGCGTTTCTTCACTCACGCTGCTGTCAAAGGCCAGCAGGATGTACGGCGTTTCGTCCGCACTGGCGGTTACCGTGATCGTCTGAGCATTTCCACTGCCGCGGGGCTCCGCATCAGGCGGATCTGCAGCCAGCATGACAGCAAACTCCTCCCCGTCCTCCAGAGAGATAGCCTGCACCACCGGCTCAACGCCCTTGCTGCTCCAGTCCCACGCGGGGAGTTTTTTGATAAACGTCCCCTCGATGGCCCAGCCCTCCTTGTAGCGGAATTTGGTTTGGAGGACCTTCGGAACGAGCACCCACACGCGCACGCCGAACAATGGATTCTGCGTCTGAGCCATCGCGCCGAGGTAGGCGTCGATGTTATTAAACGCCTGCTTCATACCCTCGCTGACGCTGACGTTTCTGATCGGGATTTCCGTCTGGCCGCCGGCGATGAGCTGGACCTTCGCGCTGCCGAAATTCGTTCCGGCAAAGGGGAAGCCCTTCGGGATCTGCACTCTGCCGTCTACCGTGCCGTTGGCGCCGATGCCGAGATACACTCGATCCTTCGCTTTGTTCACGCCGCCGAAAGCGCCCAGCTCGATAGAGGAATCCAAAACGATCACGTTGAACTCCGTGTTTGGCAGATGAAGCTCCAGCTCCTCCGAGCCGACGAGGTAGACGCCCTGGTAGGCCGTGCCTTTATAGTTCCGCTCCTGCCCGGTGAGCTTGAGGGCGTAGCCGAAGCTGTCAACGACCTGTCCGTACTTGCCAAATCCCACAATGCCCACGTCGCTTGCCTTGAGAGAGATCTCGCTGGGACCGAGCACCACATCGCCCCGGCCCTCAACGAGCTGTAAATAGGCGCCCGACACCGCGCCCCGCAGCTTGATGGGCGGGATGGCGAAATAGTTGCCGTTTACCGTGGCGGCCAGATCCTTGAAGCCCGCGCCGCCGCCGGTGAGCCGGCCTACAGGCACCGGCGGGATCAGGAGGATGCCCGGCTCACTTTTAACAAAGAACCACAGCTCGTCGGGGATCAGCGAGCCGTCGTTGGCCCGCTCCAGTGCCAGTTTTGCCTCGGTCTCAAAGAGGTCAAAGACGTTCAGTTCCAGTTCAAAGGCGTAGCGCTCCTCACCCTTGAAGGTGTTGACCTCGCCCTCGATCTTGGCAAGCTCCAGCGACAGCATTTTTTCGGTGTCAAAGCTGCCCTTCGCGTGGACGCCGTTGACCTTGAATTCATCCCCCTTCAAGCCGTAACCCAGCTTTTCCAGCGAAAATTCCGCGCCGTCGAAAATAGTCTGAAAACCGATATCGCCGCTGAACACAAGGTTCCCCGTCACGTCGGCGGTGGCCTTTTCCAGCTTCACCGTGGCGTAGGGGATATCCACATAGACGATGGCATCGTTTTTGGCCGGATCAATGTCAAATGCAAAGCCCTTTTCCGCGAGAGAAATGCTCAGTGCGCCTTCCGCGCCGCTTGTCGGCTGATAGAACTTGAAGGTAGGCGCACTCAGGCTCACGCCGCTCTGCTCCACGGTTCCGTTCTTGTGGATGACGAGCTTGCCGCCGCTATTTTTGTCCCACGTCGCCGTGACGGAGGGCGACAGCAGCGCCGCTCCGCCGGTGAAGGTAAAGGCTTCGCCATTTTTGCTCTCATAATCGCCGTTGATGAGGGCAGCGGGGTCTCCGTACCGCTTTTTCAGCGCCGAAAGCGCCGCGTCGTCGGCCACATGTTCCACCGTCACGCCGCTACCGCTGGAGAAAACGGCCAGCCGCTTGGCGTAGATGGCGGGATCGACCTTGTCCGGTTCGCTGGGGATCTCCTGTTTCAGTGTCTTCAGGTCGCGGAAGCCCCAGAGGAAGTGGGTGGAATCAGCCGCATAATTCTCCGGCTCGAAATCAAAGCTCACATAGCTCTCGCAGCTCACAAGGGAATTCAACGGTTTGTCCCCCGGCTGGATGCTGACCGTCTGCGCCAGATCGACCCGGAGTGGCTCGCCGCTGGGGGCGGTGATCGTCTTTCCATAGTAATCCGACAGGCCCACAAAGGGATTGGCCCAGGGGTAGCTGTCCACATACGCCTCGGTGATGTAAACGCCGTCCACATCGCCCCACGAGGAATAACCCTTGGGAACAGTCTTTGTATCCAGATTCTCCACGGGCACGGTGATGGTGGAACTTTCCGTGGTGATCTTGGGGTCCTCCCCCTCCGGTACCGTGGTGCGGCTGAGTTTGATGGCGGGGCCGCCCGTTTCCTCCAGCATGGCCGAATGTCCCATGGAGGTAAAGCCATTGAGGTAATAGCCCCATCTAAAATCAAAATCACGGGTAAACTGCTCGCGTCCTCCTATGACCTCAATGCTGCCGACGGTCGTCAGCACGCCCCAGGTGTCCTCCTTCGCCGCTGTCCCGCTCTCCTTGAGCTGCACGATCTCGTAGTAGACCGTCGCTTTTGCGGCAACATGACTGTGGGACGAGAGCAGATCATACTCCGCCTTGATAGCCTTCGTGCCTCCGCCGTTGGGCGTACCCGTCACAAATTCCATCTTTTTCAGACTTATCACCACGCCCTCGGTGGTCGATGTATCTTGACCGTAGGTGGTGTACTTGCAGTACGGCGTCTGGCCGGTCAACAGACTGTCCTCGTCAGGCTTTACGGTGGGAGCCACCGTAAGATAGGAATAGGTCTCAAACAATTTATGCAGCGTCACATGGACGTACCCGTTTTGCAGGGACAGCGAGCCGTCCGCCATCTTGACCTGCGTCACATCGCCCGCCCGGTAAATGTCCCCCGCAAAGGCCACAGCCTCCGTGGGCAGCAGGCCCAGCAGCAGGCACAGTATCAATAACAGGGTGATCGTTTTTTTCATGGTGCGTTTCCCTCCTTGTCTGTCTCGTTGTTCTTTTCTCGTTTCTCCCGTTCATGCAGGCGCATACAGACCACCGTCAGGACAGCGGCGGCCGTAAAGGACGCCACGCCCACCAGCACATAGCCGCCTGCGCTGTCCGCCAGCAGCGTCGCGCCGTAGGCCCCCTGGACGGCGGCGCCGGGTGCTCCGTCGATGAAATGGGCCAGCGCGCCGGTCAGTCCCAGAGCCAGCACGGTGCACAGCGTTCCCAGCCGCCGCAACACCGTCCGCTCCCGCTTTTGGATCAGCCGCAAGGCCGTCTGCTTCACACGCCGGACGCGCTCCGTGGTGTCATACATGCCCATTCCTCCTTCCCGAAAAAAAGTCCTTACATTACCATAGGGACAAAAACGGAGAAAACTACGCATCAAAAATTGAAAAAATTTCAAAAAAAATCAGACCGCCCGACAGGGCGGTCCGATGAGACTATACTTACGCCCCGGCCTTCCGTGCCAGCAGACGGAAGCACAGCGCCGTGGGCAGCGGGACAAAGTAGGCGATGAGCTGGGGCATCCCCCCAGCGCTGACTAAAAGGTTGTAGCAGGCGTGGTAGATGATGGCGGCGCACAAAAGCGCAAACAGGCAGGCCGCCCGCAGGGGGCGGCTGTCCCACACGGGGCGCAGAACGCCGCCGTACACATTTCCGCAAACCACGTGCATCGCGCCGGTGCCAAAGCCCCGGATCAGCAGAAAGAGGATCTGATCCGCGCCGTTCTGCGTGAGGTAGCAGATGTTTTCAAAGGTGGCAAAGCTGGCGGCCACGATGACGGCGGCCAGCCGGAAGCGGGCGAAGGTCGGCTCAAACACCGCTAAAAAGAACAGCAGCGGCAGCAGCTTCATAATTTCCTCCACCACCGGGGCGATCTGGGTGGCGGCATTGACGGCATCCGCCTGACACAGCCGGGCGAAAAAGGTGTTGAGATAGGCGGAGAGCAGACAGGCCCCCATCCCCGCAAGGCAGAACACCAGCGCGGCGCGCTGGCCCCGCTTGAGGGACAGCAGCGCCACCACCAGCGGGGCCGCCATACAGACGAATACATTTTCGATATAAGTCACGCCTCCACCGCCTTTCGGACCGCGGGCAGGAACAAAAGCAAGACGAGGGTCAGCAGGAAGTCGAACCAGAAGTAGGGGTTCGTCAGCGTGTCGCTCACCCAGAAGCAGGAGGCCGTCCACAGGGCGTACTCCAGCGCGATGAAGGCCAGCACCGTTCCGTGAAACCGGCGCAGCCGCCCGTTTTCCGTCTTTTTCGCCCAGACGAGCCCCCGCACCGCACACCATGCCAGCATCATCGTCAGGCCGCACATGAGGATGTTGAAAAGCAGATCGCCGTAGGTAGCATACAGCACGAACTGCGGCAGGCAGAACACCGGCGCCAGCCAGCACAGTCCCGTCCGGGACTGACGCTCCGCTACGTCGGGCAGCGTCAGCATCAGGGCGAGCAAAAAGACATAGCTGGCCAGCCACGCAAGGTCGGAGACGTAAAAAACCTGCGGCGTCTCCTGCCGCAGCAGCAGGTGCAGTGTCCAGTAGAGGGTGCCCAGAGCGAAGGTGCCGTAAAAGCAGGTCAGCAGAAACCACGGCTGCCTGCGGCTTTTGAGATACGCCCGCAAAGCGGCGCAAAAGCCCGCCGTCACGGCAAGAAACTGCGAGAGATAGTCCCAGAACTCAATCATCGTGCCGCTCCCCGTCCGCCGTGTCTTGCTCATGCCCCCGCAGGCGGACGCACAGCACCGTCACGCACACGCCGAGGGCGAAGGCCAGCAGCCCCACCACGAGATAGCCAAGGCTCCGTCCGCTGAAAATGCTGGCGGCCATGCCGCCGCCCAGCGTTGTATCGGAAAAGCCCTCTGTGATGCCGGGCATGGCCAGCGCAAGGGAGACGATCACGGCGAGACAGGCCGCTGTCCCGGCGCAAAGAAACCCACGGGTGCGGCGGTGCTGCCGTTCCCGCTCCAGTTCTTGCGCCCGCTCTTTGGCGGCGGTGAGCCGTTCAGCCGTTGTGCGCATCTGTGATCCCCTCCTGTTCCAGCCGCTTTCGCAGCGCGTTTTTTCCACGGTAAATGAGATCCGCCACCTGCTTTTCCCGCTTGCCCATGACGGCGGCGGTCTCCGCGTGGCTCAATCCCTCAAAATAGACGAGGAACAGCGCCTCCCGGTAGTCCTCGTGCAGCTCTGCCATGCACGCTCGCAGGAGCCGCGCCCGCTCCGCCGACTGCACGGTTTCCTCCACCAGCTCCCGGGCCTCCGGTTCCTCCGTCAGTGCGTCCAGTGAGAAGCAGTTTCTCGCTCTCTTTTTGCGCAGCAGCCGCAAAGCCATGTGCCGTGCCGACTGGTAGAGGTAGGCGCGAAAGCCGCCGTCCCGGATGCGGGGCTTTTTGGCGATGAGATAGGCAAAGGCCTCGATCATCACATCCTCCGCCTCGTGAAGGTCGCGGAGGTAGCCGTCCAGATAGAGGGTCAGTTTGGTGCCGTGGCGCTCCATAAGCTCACCCAGGGCATCCTCGTCACCGTCGAGATAGCGGCGGTACAGGGCATCGTCCATTTCCATTTTGTGCCCTCCTCGCTGCGAAATTTCTCAATTATTATACAAGAACTGACAAGCAGTTTCAAGGGAAAGTCACTGCGCTGACCTCGCGAGGAGAATTGGGTAAGAGAATGCCATGTGTCAATCAGCCGACCTCCCAGCGGAGCACCACATAGGACTTTCACACTAAATTCCTCTCAGGACCGTATGTCAATCTCTCAATTCATACAGCTTTTACTAATCACATTATTCCATCAGCAGGAATTCCAATATCTTCGTATTCTAATAGATTAGGCAACAAGATGCCTCGTTTATTGTTGGTGACCGCATCTTTGAGACAGCTATATAGTAACAGAAGGCAAAAATGCTCTTGCGTTCTGAAAAGGAAATTTATATGCAACTTTGCGCACGGCAAAAGCTTGAGCAAAGCGAAACGTTCAAGACTAAATTATAGTTAAGTAAGAAGTAGAAATGGCCCGGTTAAAAAAGCCTTGGTGGAACACCAATGTGCACTTTCTGCTTTGTCATCATTGGCTCATATGAGGTGGTAATGCATTTGAAAATTCACGTCCGGCGACAGAGTTTATTCGGCAACTTTTGCGCAGAGTGCCGGGCGCTGTTTTTGCAACTATTTTTCTGCAAATATTGCAAAAAGTACCTGTTATTACAAAATAACAGGTACTTTTTGGAGCTGATGGCCGGACTTGAACCGGCGACCTACTGATTACGAATCAGTTGCTCTACCAACTGAGCTACACCAGCATATTTACTTTTTAGGGCTTTCCATATTACTATCCTTATCAACAACCAACGACCTACGCATTACGAGTGCGTCGCTCTACCTGCTGAGCCATACCAGCGTGTTGTTCTTTTTCATGTGTTTCCGTGACGGTAAGCGCCAAATAAGCGCCAAATCCCGATTTTAGTGGGTAGCCCACCATCAGCGCCCCTGTGTTTTCAAGGCCTCCGGGCTTCTCATCCTGGTTTTGACCTCATCATTACGAATCAGCTGCTCTACCGACTGAGCTACACTAGCATATCTCTCCGCGCGCCGGGCGCAGGCCACGGTTGTTTCTCAGACGAGGGAAACTATACCACATTTTTCGCGCAGCGTCAATACCATTTTCCCCCGCTGGCCGCGTCATTTTCCCCGCTCCGTATATTACGGTTCGTATATTTGCAAGTTTTCCTGCATTTTAAAATTT
This sequence comes from uncultured Dysosmobacter sp., assembly GCA_947625655.1. Classification (GTDB taxonomy): domain Bacteria; phylum Bacillota; class Clostridia; order Oscillospirales; family Oscillospiraceae; genus Oscillibacter. The sequence continues at coordinate 123,067 of CANQPD010000007.1, read as the reverse complement.
GTCGTTTTGTCATCTTTACGGGATTTTTGCCGCGTTTAAAAGGCTCTTGTCAAAATAATCGCTGATTTTTGCCCAAGGAATTTCGACAAAAATCGTATGTTTTTTCTATTGCTTTTTGCTTTCCGCCGGCTTTTTCCTTTTTTATACATTAACATAAATCTTTTGATAATCTTCTTCTACAAGGAGTTATTCACATTTTCCACAGACTTTTCCACATTTATATAACCCTTTATTTTCAATGCTTTCAGGTTAAAATGTCATTTTCTCACATCTTCTGAAATGAGGTTTTTCAAAATTTATCTTCCCGTTCAAATTTGACATAAAATTTTTATTCCGCTGAGATTCTCCGATTTTTTCTCAAAATACTTCTGGACAGCGCTTTATTTGCCGAAAAAAATTTTTTCCCCTTCAAAAAAAGCAAGCCCTTAACTTTCACATGCAAATTTTCAGAGCACTCTATGCAAAAATTCCCCGGCGGTATACACCCGCGGGGCCCCGGAGCCCCAGCAAAAAGGGCGGCACAGCCAAAGCTGTGCCGCCCTATCTGGAAACCCAGGCGTCCGCGCGCCTATTCCCCAATGTCCCGGGTGGCGTAGGCGTTCAGATCCATGCCCGCCGTGTGGCCCGCCAGATATTCGTAATACCCCTGGGCGCCGATCATGGCGCCGTTGTCGCCGCAGAGCTTCAGCGGCGGCAGATACAGCTTACAGCCCTCCCGGGCGCAGGCGCGCTCCAGATCCCCCCGGATGACGGAGTTGGCCGCCACGCCGCCCGCGGCGCAGAGGACCTTCCGCCCCGCCTGCCGGGCGGCCTCCATGGCCCGGGGCACCAGGGTGTCGCTGACGGCCTGGGCAAAGTCCCGGGCCAGCGCCGCCCGGTCCAGCTCCTCTCCCACCTGCTCGGCGTGGTGGGCCAGGTTCACCACTGCCGTCTTCAGGCCGGAGAAGCTCATGTCCAGCGGCGCGCCGCTGACTGCGGCGTGGGGGAGCTTGTAAACGCCGCCCTGAGACCCCTGGGCCAGCTTGTCCAGGGGTGCGCCGCCGGGATAGGGCAGGCCCAGCACCCGGGCCGCCTTGTCAAAGCACTCCCCCGCCGCGTCGTCCCGGGTGGCGCCCAGGATGTGCATATCCGTGTAGTCCCGCACGTCCACGATCAACGTGTTGCCGCCGGAGATGGCCAGGGCCAGAAAGGGCGGCTCCAGCTCCGGAAAGGCCAGGTAGTTGGCGGCGATATGCCCCCGGACATGGTGGACGGGGATCAGAGGAACGCCCAGGGCATAGGCCACGGACTTGGCAAAGCTCAATCCCACCAGCACCGCGCCGATAAGGCCGGGGGCGTAGGTCACCGCCACGGCGTCGATATCCCGCCGGGCGCAGTTCGCGTCGGCCAGAGCCTTTTCCGTCAGGGCGGCAATAGCCTCCACGTGCTTCCGGGAGGCGATCTCCGGCACCACGCCGCCGTACAGGGCGTGCATGTCCGCCTGGGAGGCGATGGCGTCGGACAGGACCCTGCGCCCGTCCTCCACCACCGCCACGGCGGTCTCATCGCAGGAGGATTCAAACGCTAAAATTTTCATAGAGCCGTCACTTCTCTTTCTCTCACTCGTCCCAGGGCACCTGGGGGATGGGCCCCGCCAGCGGGTCCCGGGGGATGCGGACATACCGGGCGTACTTCTGAGGGGAAAAGCGGTTTTGATAGATGAACCGATGCTCCCGCATCAGCGTCTCATCGTCCACCTGCCCCTCCGCCCAGTACAGCGTCTTGTAGTGGACGCCGAACATGTCGCTGTCATATCCGGCCATTCTCGCATCGTTCCGGGCGTAAAAGCCCAGCCGCCGCTGTGCCAGCGCAGGGTCCGGGGCGTGGACGGGGGCCTCGCTCTCCGCCAGGATGACCATGCCCGGCTCCGCCTCCCGCATCTTTCGCAGCAGCAGCGCGCCGACGCCGCCGTTGCGGCGGCGGGGGGAGACGCACAGATAGTCCAGCAGCGCCCAGCCGGGGTTCCCCAGCCACAAAAAGCACTCCCCCGCGATGTCGTCCCCGTCGAAGAGGCACCAGGGACGATACCAGCCGTCCCGCCACATCTCCTCAATGGCCTGCAGGGGCTTCAGCTCCGCCGGGGGAAAGGATTCTTTCAGATCAGCCGCGTAAATCGTCCGCAGCTGTTCAGGAGATGGGATCCGCAGTTCCATCGGTGTTGAACTCCTTTGTCATGATGATGGCATCCTCTTTGGGATGCTCGTAGTAATTCTTCCGCCGCCCCACGCTGCGGAAGCCCCGGCTGCCGTAGAGGGCGATGGCGTCATAGTTGGACGCCCGGACCTCCAGGGTCAAAAACGCCAGGTGGTTCCCCTGGGCGAAGTCCAGGAACACCTGTAAAAGTTTCCCCGCCACGCCCTGGCGGCGGCACTCCGGCCGCACCGCCACATTGGTGATATAGCCCTCGTCCAGCACCACCTGGAGCCCCGCGTAGCCCACGACCCTCCCGCTGTCGTCCAGCGCCACCAGGAAGGCGGACAGGGCGTTGTCCAGCTCCTCCGCCAGCATGTTCCGGGACCAGGGGGTGGAGAAGCAGATGCGCTCCAGCTCCGCCACCTCGTCCAGATGGTCCGCGTTCATGGGGACGATGCGCACATGCAGCTTTGTATCCATGTTCCGATCAACCTTTCCTTATGTTTCCTCACCGGCAGTCCTGCCATACAGCGCGACGCCCGCAATGATGACCGCGCCGCCCAAAAGCACCGCCGCCCCCGGCCGCTCCCCAAACAGGGCCAGCCCCCAGACGGAGGCGAACACCGGCTCCAGCAGCTTCACCGTGGAGATGAACGCCGGCGGCAGATATTTCAGCCCCCAGCTGAACACGCTGTGGCCCAGCAGGGTGCAGAACACCGCCATGCCCAGGGCCGTTCCCAGGTTCACCGGGCCGTAGCCCGCCAGCGGCGTCCCGCCCAGCAGGGCGATGGCCAGCACGGTCAGCGCCGCCGCGCAGTATACCAGAAATGTGTAGACGGTCGTGGAGATCTTTTTCCGGCACACCGCGCCAATCATGGTGTACACCGCCATGCACAGCGCCCCGGCCAGGGCGATCAGGTCGCCCCGCACCGCGTCGGCCCCCGCGGCGGTGTCCGCCAGGGCGATGACCACGCTGCCGCCGAAGGCCAGCGCCACCGCCAGCCACGCCCTGCCGGGGAGCTTTTTCCCCAGGACCAGCAGGCTCCCCAGGGCCACGAACAGCACCTCCGTGTCCACCAGCACCACCGATGAGGCGATGGAGGTCCACCGCAGCGCCTCAAAATACGCGGCGAAGTGCAGCCCCAAAAACGCGCCGCTGGCAAGGCACAGCAACGCCTCCCGCCGCCCCAGCGCCCCCAGCTCCTCCCGGCGGCGCAGCAGGGTATACGGCGCCAGCAGCGCCGCAGCGAAGCACATCCGGTACAGCGCCAGGATCATGGACGGCGCCGTGGACCACCGGACGAACACAGCGGACAAGGACACCCCCGCCACGCCCAAAACCACCAGAAAATGTTTCACACCCCGGCCCTCCGCAGGATCTCCGCCGCCGTCTCCGCCGGAGACAGGGCGGACACATCGATTTTCTCCGTGTCCAGCGCGCCGTACAGCGGCAGATAGCCCAGGCTCCGCTCTACCACGTCCGGCGTCCGGCGCCCCACGCGGATGTCCCCTTCCAGCCGTGCCTTCAGGGCCGCCGCCGTACAGACCAGGGAGACGGGATATACGGCGCAGTCTCCCGTGTCCAGCCGGGAGAGCAGTTCATCCAGGATCTCCCGCCGGTGCATGACCCAGCAGAAGATCACATGGTCAACGGCGGAACAGCGCAAAAAATTATTTAAAAGGCAGCAGATATTGTCCATGACCATGCGCTTCGTCTCCGCCGTCACCTGAAAGGGCCGCATATCCCAGCACCAGTCGCCGTCCAGGAATGCGGAGCGTTCCAGGCGGCTTTGCAGTTCCCGGCAGGCGGCGGTCTTGCCCACGCCCATGGGGCCGCCGATGAGATACAGCCGCTTCATACCGCCTCCTCCGCCAGCCTGGCGGCGCACCAGTCCCGGGCGTCCTCCATGGCGCTGACGCTGCCGCTGTCCGTGCAGCGGACAAAGCCGCCGCTGTCGTGGCGGGCCAGAGCGCCGTCAATGGCTTGGGCGGCCTCTTGATACCGCCCTTCCAGCAGCAGGCACAGGACCACATTCAGTTCCTGGCCCCGGACCTTTGCGGCCGCCTCCCGGAAGGCCGGGATATCCGGGAAAGACTGCGCGCTTATCTTTTCCTCCGCCTCCGCGAACAGCCGGTCCGCCGATGTCTCCAAGTCCTCCGGCAGCAATTCCACATCCCAGCAGTCCAGTGTCAGCACATGGGCGGTAAACGCGCCGTTGACATGAAAGCTGAATGGCATCTTCGCGGCGTCCTCCTTCATATGGAAGACCTCCCAAAACAGTTCGTCCAGAGCCAGGGGCTTGCCTCGCAGCCAAACTGTCTCCCGCTTCCCGGCCCCTGCCGGCGCCTGGGCGAAGCACACCTCATACAGCATCCCGTCCCGGGTTTGATAATACGTCCCGGCAATGCGCTTCCACCCCCGCCGCTTCCCGACGCTCCGGCAGGCCAACGCAAAGGACTTCTCCAAGTCCCGCAGCCGTTTTTGTTCCTCTCTCGTCATCCTGGATCTCTTATCTCTTATCTTTTATCTCTTATCTTTTATCTCTTATCTTTTATCTCTTATCTTTTATCTTTTATCTCTTATCTGTCTGTCAGCCCTTGGCCTCCAGCCAATTCCTGCCCCAGTGGGCCTCCGCCGTCAGGGGGACGGACAGATGAACTACATGCTCCATCTCCTCCTCCAGCAGCTTTGCCGCCTGCTCCGCCTCGGCCTCCGGGCACTCCACGATCAGCTCATCGTGGACCTGGAGCACCAGCCGGGCCTGGAGCCCCTCGGCTCTCAGCCGCTTCCAGACCGCCACCATGGCCAGCTTCATGATATCCGCCGCCGTGCCCTGGATGGGCATGTTCAGCGCCACCCGCTCGCCGAAGGAGCGGAGATTGAAGTTGGAGGACTTCAGCTCCGGCAGGTCCCTCCGGCGGTGGAAAATGGTCTCCACATACCCCGCCTCTTTCGCGGTCTCCACCACCTGGTCCATATACTTCCGCACGCCGGGGAAGGTGGCGAAATACGCCTCCATATACGCCTTGGCCTCCGCCACGGAAACGCCGATGTCCTGGCTGAGGGAGAAGGCGGAGATGCCGTACACGATGCCGAAGTTCACCGCTTTCGCGCTGCGGCGCATCTCGTGGGTCACGTCCTCCGGCGCCACATGGAACACCTGGGCCGCCGTGGCGGTGTGGATGTCCCCGCCGGAGGTGAACGCCGAGCGCATGGCCTCGTCCCCGGAGATGTGGGCCAGCAGCCGCAGCTCGATCTGGGAGTAGTCCGCGTCCACCAGCACACAGCCCTCAGCCGGCACGAACATCCGCCGGATCTCGCTGCCAAGGTCCGTGCGGGTGGGGATGTTCTGCAAATTCGGCTCCGTGGAGCTCAGGCGCCCGGTGGCGGTGACGGTCATCTGGAAGCTGGTGCGCACCCGGCCGTCGGGGTCGATGGCCTTCAGCAGGCCGTCAGCGTAGGTGGATTTCAGCTTGGCATACTGCCGGTACTCCAACACGGCGCCCACGATGGGGGCCTCATACCGCAGCTTTTCCAGCACGTCGGCGTTGGTGGACCAGCCGGTCTTGGTCTTCTTGCCGTGGGGCAGGCCCAGCTTGCCGAACAAAATCTCGCCCAGCTGCTTGGGGGAGTTGATGTTGAAGGTCTCCCCCGCCATGTCATAGATGGACTGCTCCAGCTCCGCCGTCCGGGCGGACAGCAGCTCGCCGAAGCCCGCCAGGGCCCCCGCGTCCACCCGGCAGCCCGCCAGCTCCATCTCCGCCAGCACCCGGCACAGCGGCAGCTCGGCGGTCTCAAACAGCTCCCACATGTTCTGGTCTTTCAGCTTTTCGGACAGGGTGCCGTACAGCGCGTCCACCGCGGCGGCATAGCTGCCAAAGGCCGCCTCCGCCGCCCCGGCGTCCCCCAGCAGGGAAAAGGCGTCCGGCTCCAGATACAGGGGCTTGGGCAGCTCCGTATTGTAATAGGAGACGACCAGCCGCCCCAGGTCATAGCTCCCCGCCGTGGCGTCCAGCAGATAGGCCGCCAGGGCGGTGTCGAAGATGAACCCTTCGGCGGGCAAAGCGTTTTCCAGCAGGGCCCGCATCAGGTCCTTGACGTTGTGGGAGACCTTTTTGATGTCCTCTGAAAACAGCGCCCGCAGCAGGGCGTTCCAGTCCCCCTGAAACTTCTCGAAAAACAGCTCCGCCGTGACGGCGGTATCCCCGCCGGTGCGGCAGACCACCGCCACGCCGGTCAGGTCCGGCAGGGCCAGCAGCGCCACATGGTCCGCCTGCCGCCAGACGGCCAGCAGCTCCTCGGCCCGCTTCTGCTCCGTCACCTGCTCCACGGTCACGGAAAGCTCTGTATGCGCCGTCTCCGCCGCCGGGACCTCCTCCGCCGTCAGGCCGAACTTTTCAATGAGCTTGGTGAACTCCAGCCGCAGGAACAGCGGATAGGCCGCCGCCCCCGGCCTTTGGCACAGGTTGTTCTCCGGCCGAAAGTCCAGCGGCGCGTCGGTGACGATGGTGGCCAGCCAGTGGGAATGGCGGGCGCTCTCCTCCCCCTCCGTCAGCTTTTTGACGACGCTGGGCCTGGCCGGGGTCTCCGGCGCGGTGAAGATCTCCGGCATGTGGCCGTACAGGCTGTCGATGGAGCCATACATCTGCACCAGCCCCATGGCGGTCTTCTCCCCCACCCCCGGCACGCCGGGGATGTTGTCGGAGGCGTCCCCCATCAGTGCCTTCAGGTCGATCATGTGGATGGGGTCGAAGCCGTACTGCTCCCGGAAGGTCTCCGGGGTCATGTCCCTGGTGGTGGTCTGGCCCATGCGGGTGGACGCCAGCTTCACTTTGGTGTGGTCGGTGATGAGCTGGAGGCTGTCCTTGTCTCCCGTCACCACCACGCACTCCCAGCCTTCCGCCTCACACCTGCGGGAGATGGTGCCCAGCAGGTCGTCGGCCTCCCAGCCCTCCAGCTCATAGCGGGGGATGTTCAGGGCATCCAGCACGTCCTTCAAAACCGGCATCTGCATCCGCAGCTCCTCCGGCATGGGCTTCCGGGTGGCCTTGTAGGCCGCGTCCGCCGTGTGGCGGAAGGTGGGGGCGTGGACGTCGAAGGTGACGCACACCGCGTCGGGCTTCTCCTCCCCCTCCAGCCGCAGCAGCGTGGTCAGAAAGCCGAAGACGGCGTGGGTGTACAGCCCGTCCCGGGTGGTCAGGGGCCGGATGCCGTAATAGGCCCGGTTGATGATGGAGTTTCCGTCGATGGCCATGAGCTTTTTCATGGGTGTTCCTCCCGCGTGATGATTTCACAGATTAAAATAGTATACCCCATTTTGCGGGATCGCGCAATGGGGACGCGCCGCCGCTCCTCCACAAAAATTTTCTTGCATTCCCCGTAGACAAACGCCCGGTTTTAGCGTATACTTGCTCTAACAAAGATATCATTTTTGTTTATGTCTGTCATAAGTCATCATAATAAAGGAGGAATGATCCCATGTCTGAGAGCTACGCGGGCAAGATCAACCGAAAGCTGCTGAAAAAGCGGCGCATCATCAATGCCGCCGCAGGCCGGGAACCCGCCGACCTGGTGCTGAAAAACGCCGCCTACGTCAACGTGTTCTCCAACGAGATCTGCCACGCCGACATCGCCGTGGCGGAGGGGCTCATCGTGGGCATGGGGACCTACTCCGGCGCCGTGGAGCACGACTGCGCCGGCAAGATCGTCCTCCCCGGCTTTCTGGACGCCCACATCCACCTGGAGAGCTCCCTGGTCAGCCCCAAGGAGTTCGTGAAGGCCGTCCTGCCCCACGGCACCACCACGGTCATCACCGACCCCCACGAGATCGCCAACGTCATGGGCACCGACGGCATCGAGTACATGCTCCAGGCAACCGAAGACCTCCCCGTGGACGTGCGGTTCATGCTGCCCTCCTGCGTCCCGGCCACGCCCCTGGACGAATCCGGCGCCATCCTGGATTACCGGGCCATCGACAGCTTCTACGACCACCCCCGGGTCCAGGGCCTTGCGGAGATGATGAACTTCGTGGGCATCATCGCGGGAGACGACCAGCCCGTTGAAAAGATCGTGGCGGCCCAGGCCCACCACAAGAAGATCGACGGCCACGCCCCGGACCTGGTGGGCAACGACCTCAACGCCTACATCGCCGCCGGGGTCTACTCCGACCACGAGTGCCATGATCTGAACGACGCCATCGCAAAGCTGGAGCGGGGCCAGTTCATCATGATCCGGGAGGGCACCGCCGCCCGGAACCTGGAGGCCCTGGCCCCCCTGCTGTGCGACAAGTACTCCGAGCGGTGCATGTTCTGCACCGACGACAAGCACCCCAACGACCTGCTGGAAAAGGGCCACATCGACTATATTGTGAAAAAGGCCATCGGCCTGGGGGTGGATCCCATCACCGCCGTGAAGGTGGCCTGCCACAACGCCGCCCGGTACTTCCTGCTGAACAACCGGGGCGCCATCGCCCCGGGCTACCTGGGGGACTTCGTCATCATCGACAACTTCCAGGACTTCAACATCGAAAAGGTCTTCAAAAAGGGCGAGCTGATGGTGGAAAACGGCGTGGTGAAGGACTTCCCCGTCCCGGAGATCGAGCAGTATCTGGTGGACCGGGCCCACGACACCTTCCACGTGGGGACGCTGACGGCGGAGGACTTCACCGACCACCGCCCCCGGGGCATCATCGGCATGGTGGACGGCGAGATCACCACGGTGGACGCCGGGTATTCCGACCGCATCGACGTGGAGTACGACGTTTTGAAGATCGCCGTGGTGGAGCGCCACAAGAACACCCACCACATCGGCGTGGGTTTCCTCCAGGGCTACGGCCTGAAATCCGGCGCGGTGGCCACCTCCATCTCCCACGACTCCCACAACATCATCGTGGTGGGCACCAACGAAGCCGACATGGCCGCCGCCGTCAACCGGGTGGTGGAGCTGAACGGCGGCATCGTGGTGTGGGATGGCGGCAGGCCCGTGGCGGAGGTGCCTCTCGCCATCGCCGGCATCATGAGCGACGAGCCGCTGGTAACGGTGAATGAAAAGCTGGAGGCCGCCAAGGAGGTGGCCCACGGCCTGGGTGTGGGCCGTGGCATCGACCCCTTCATGACCTTGAGCTTCATGGCCCTGCCGGTGATCCCCTCCCTGCGCATCACCACAAGAGGCGTATTCGACGTGACCAGCCAGAGCTATGTATAAAAGCCGCAAAAAAGTCCGAAGCATCTGCTTCGGACTTTTTTTGCGCTCCGTCCCAGGATTGTTCTATAAATTCGGCAGTACGCATGCGCCCACAATCACCAGCAGGCTCACAGCGGCGCCCACACCCCTCTCGATCTCATTTCCCTCTCCGGTCACTGCTGCTTTCACAGCGTAGATCAGGAAGTAGACAAATGTAAACACAGCAAAGGGCCACAGATAGGCGCACAATTCCATCAAAAATTGTATCATCACATCCACACTCCTGCATGTTCTCTCTCAGCAAGCCCGAGGCGCCCTTTCCTCTTCCGGCCGGGCATTGTTCCTGTCGCAAACCGCAGCGGCCGGGAAAAGGAATCGTTACGCCATGTTCTCCACCGTGATCTGGCACACCCGCATGGCCGCCAGGGCGTTTTGGTGGCTCTCCGGCGTCACGCCCGCGCAGCACCTGGCGTCCACCGCGATCTCCGCCTCCGGCAGAAACGCCTTGATGAGCAGGGCGTTGGAGATGACGCAGATGTCCGTGCACAGGCCGATGAGGGTGACCTTCTCCACGCCGGGCTTCCCCTGCTTTTTCAGGTCCTCATCCCGGGCCTTCAGCAGCGCCCCCAGCTCCCGGCTGCCGAAGGTGGGCTTGTCGATGGGGAATTTGGCATACTCCCGCAGCTGGGGAACAATCTCCCAGCCCTCCGTCCCCCGGATGCAGTGGGGCACCGGCAGCTTTTTCCCCTCCTGGGTGTCCAGATAGTCCGCCTCATGGGTATCCCGGGTGAAGAGGATCTCCTCTCCCCGGCTGACACCGTCCGCCACCCGGCCCACCGCAAGGGGCACGATCTCCCGGGCCTCCGCCGTGCCCAGGGCGCCGCTGACAAAGTCGTTCTGCAGATCCACGACCACCAAAACATTCATCTTCGATCCCTCCTGACCGTTTTTCCCATTATAACAGCTCCGCCCCGCCGAAATCCACCAAAACTTTTACTTTCTCTCACGAAAGTATTGACTTTCACGCGGCAGTCCATTACCATAGGGAATGTCCCGGGGACGGGAGTTGGAACGGCGCCGAACCGTTCCCTTTTTTCGCCCCCCGGGCCTGTTGAAAACGAGATAAGGAGACCATTCCATGAAACGTGAGAGCTTCCAATCCCGCCTGGGCTTTTTGCTGGTCAGCGCCGGCTGCGCCATCGGCATCGGAAATGTCTGGAAATTTCCCTACGTCACCGGCGAAAACGGCGGCGGCGTATTCGTCCTGTTCTATCTGCTGTTCCTCATCATCATGGGCGTGCCCGTGCTGACCATGGAGCTGGCGGTTGGCCGGGGCAGCCGCAAAAGCGCGGTGCAGGGCTACAAGGCCCTGGAGCCCGCCGGCAGCCGCTGGCACATCCACGGCTGGTTCTGCGTCGTCGGCTGCTACCTTTTGATGATGTATTACACCACCGTCTCCGGCTGGATGCTGGGCTACTTCTTCAAATTCGCCGGCGGCACCTTCACCGGCCTTGCCGGAGACGATGTTGATGGTGTGTTTTTCTCCATGCTGGCCAGCCCCGGCGAAATGACGGTCTGGATGGCCGTCACCGTTGTCGCGGGCATTTTGGTGTGCAGCCTTGGCCTGCAAAACGGCCTGGAACGCATCACCAAGGTGATGATGCTGGGCCTTCTGGGCCTCATCGTGGTGCTGGCGGTCCACAGCCTGCTGCTGCCCGGCGCGGCGGAGGGCGTCAGCTTCTATCTGCTGCCGGACTTCGCCCGGGCCGCTGAGATGGGCCTGGGAAAGGTCATCACCGCCTCCATGAACCAGGCCTTCTTCACCCTGAGCCTGGGCATCGCCGCCATGGAGATCTTCGGCAGCTACATGTCCCGGGACAACACCCTTACCGGCGAGGCCATCCGCATCTGCTCTCTGGACACCTTCGTGGCCCTGATGAGCGGTCTTATCATCTTCCCCGCCTGCTTCAGCTTCGGCGTGGAGCCCGCCCAGGGGCCCTCCCTGATCTTCATGACCCTGCCCCGGGTATTTGTGAATATGGCGGGCGGCCGCCTGTGGGGCGCGCTGTTCTTCCTGTTCATGACCTTCGCCAGCTTCTCCACGGTCATCGCCGTGTTTGAAAACCTGCTGGCCAGCTGCATCGACAATTTCGGCTGGTCCCGGAAGAAGGCCGCCGCCGTCAACCTGGTCTTCATCCTCATCGCCAGCCTGCCCTGCGTGCTGGGCTACAATGTCTGGGCGGACTTCCACCCCCTGCTGGGCAAGGACGTGCTGGACAGCGAGGACTTCCTGGTGAGCAACCTGCTGCTCCCCCTGGGCTCCCTGGTGTATCTGCTGTTCTGCGTCACCCGCTGGGGCTGGGGCTTTGACAAGTATCTGGCGGAGGCCAACACCGGCGCCGGCGTCAAAATGCCCCGCTGGCTGAAGCCCTATTTCCAGTTCATTCTCCCCGTTCTGGTGCTGGTTATCCTGCTCCAGGGACTGCCCTCCCTTGCCTGGAGGCTGGGCGTCTGCATCGCCGTGGCGGCCCTGGTCTTCGCCATGGCCCACCGCCGCAAAGCCTGAAAAAACACCCCCGGCCGCCGGCCGGGGGTGTTTTGCGCGGGCCGCGCAGCGCATCCGGCCTCTTTTCCCATTTTGAAGCTATTTTACAAGCCTTTTTCCCCTCCTCTGTGGTATCATGGCCCCCAGCAAGGAGGAACTCCCCCATGGAAAAACCGTTCAAAACCGTGGCCGCGGACCGCGACCTGCATCTCGAAGCCTACCACTTCCAGGGCCTTGCCCAGCCCTTTTCCCTCCACTTCCACGCCCACTATGTGCTGGGCCTGGCGGAGCGGGGCACCCGGAACCTGACCTGCAAGGGCTGGGAGACAGTGCTCCACCCCGGCCAGCTGCTCCTGCTGAACCCCGGCGACAGCCACGCCTGCACCCAGTGCGGCGGCGAGCCCCTGGACTACCGCAGCGTCACCATTCCCATTGAGACCATGCTGGAGCTGGCGGAGGAGCTGTACGGCTCCCGGACGCTGCCGGTCTTCCCCGCCCCTGTGGCGGACGACCCGGAGCTTGCCTGCCAGTTCCGGGCCTTCCACCGGCTGCTGCTCTCCGGCGGTGAAAAATTTCCCCGGGAGGAGGCCCTGTTGCTGCTGGCGGAGCGCCTGCTGGAGCGGCACGGCCAGTTTTCGTGCCCGCCGTCCCCGCCCTGCCGGGAGGAGGTCCGCAGGGCCTGCGAATACATGGACCGCCATTTCCCGGAGCGCGTCACCCTGGCCCAGCTCTGCCGCCGCGTTGGCCTGAGCAAGTCCACGCTCCTGCGGGCCTTTACCCAGGACCGGGGCATCACCCCCTACCGCTATCTGGAGGCCGTCCGGATCAACGCCGCCAAACGGCTGCTGGAACAGGGCGCGTCCCCGCTGGAGGCAGCCATGCAGACGGGCTTTTCCGATCAGAGCCACTTCACTAACTACTTCACCAGCTTCATCGGCGTGTCCCCCGGCATGTACCGGGATATCCACAGCCGCGCCGGGAAAGGAGGCCCCCATGGACTGGCGGAATGAAAAATGCGTCATGGTCATCGACCAGAGCCTGCCCCTGGGGATCATCGCCAACACGGCGGCGATCCTGGGCGTCACCCTGGGCAGGCGGCTGCCGGAGGCTGTGGGCGGCGACGTGCGGGACGGCGGCGGCCGCCTCCATCTTGGCATCATCGCCTTCCCCATCCCCATCCTGCGGGCGGACGCGGGCCGGCTCAAGGCCCTGTGGGAGACCCTCAGCGACCCCCGGTACGCCGGCCTGACAGTGGCGGACTTCACGGACTTTGCCCAAAGCTGCCGGACCTATGCGGAATATACCGCCGGCCTGCCGTCCGTCCCGGGGACAGACCTCCGCTGCCTGGGGCTGGCCGTCTGCGGGGAGAAAAAGCTGGTCAACAAGCTGACGGGCAGGCTGCCCCTGCTGCGGTAGCCGGCCGCAAAGGCGCCGAAGGATATTCGGCGCCTTTGCGGTCTTTTCGCGCCGCCCCATGGGGACGAATTTGCAAAAGTGTGCCGGTTTTCCGCTGGGTTTCTTGTTCAGTCCGCCAAATTTGCAAGTTCGTTTTTCTTTTCCTGCAAAATCACTTTGCAATTCTTTCGCGGTATGCTATATTAAACTGCAAGAATCGCGGAGCTTTCCGCGCGGCACAGGAGGTCCCTCCCATGATCACACTGCACGACCACGGCGTATTCCTCTCAGACGGCGTCCTCTGCCCCGACGCGCCCATCTCCCCCGACGAGGGCCGCCGGCGCACCATGGCCTGGAGCATTCTGCAGGCCCACAACACCAGCGGCGACCCCCAGCACCTGAAGATCCGGTTTGACGCCATGCTGTCCCACGATATCACCTATGTGGGCATCATCCAGCAGGCCCGGGCCTCCGGCATGAAGGAGTTCCCCATCCCCTACGCCCTGACCAACTGCCACAACAGCCTCTGCGCCGTGGGCGGCACCATCAATGCGGACGACCACGCCTTCGGCCTCTCCGCCGCCAGGAAATACGGCGGCATCTACGTCCCCGCCAACCAGAGCGTCATCCACTCCTATGCCCGGGAGCAGATGGCCAAGGGCGGCGCCATGATCCTGGGCTCCGACTCCCACACCCGCTACGGCGCCCTGGGCACCATGGCCGTGGGCGAGGGCGGCCCGGAGCTTGCCAAGCAGCTGCTGAAAAACACCTGGGATGTGCCATACCCCCAGGGGGTATTGGTCTATCTGAAAGGAATACCCCCCCGGGGTATCGGCCCCCACGACATTGCCATCGCCCTGGTGAAGGCCACCTTCGCCAGCGGCTTTGTCAACAACTGCGTGCTGGAATTCGCCGGCCCCGGCATCGCGGGGCTGCCCATCGATTTCCGCAACGGCATCGACGTGATGACCACCGAGACCACCTGCCTCTCCTCCATCTGGGAGACGGACGAGGTGACCCGCGCCTTTTACGAGACCCACCAGCGGCCGGAGGACTACAAGGAGTTGCACCCCGGCCGGTATGCCTATTATGACAAGTACATCGAGATCGACCTCTCCAGGGCCGAATCCATGATCGCGCTGCCCTTCCACCCCTCCAACGCTTACACCGTCCACGAGTTTCTGGAAAACGCCGGGGACATCCTGGCCCAGGTGGAGGCCGACGCCCAGGCCCGGTATCCCAAGGCCCGCGTCAGGCTGACGGATAAGATCCGCGACGGCGGCGTGTGGGCCGACCAGGGCGTCATCGCCGGGTGCGCCGGCGGATTGTTCGACAACATCAGCGAGGCGGCGGACATCCTGCGCCACGGCAGCTGCGGCAACGGCTGTTTCAGCCTGGACGTGTATCCCACCAGCGTGCCCGTCAGCCTGGAGCTGACCAGGATCGGCGCCACGGCGGACCTGCTGCAAAGCGGCGCGGTCATCAAGCCCAGCTTCTGCGGCCCCTGCTTCGGCGCGGGAGACGTGCCCGCCAACAACGGCCTTTCCCTGCGGCACACCACCCGCAACTTCCCCAACCGGGAGGGCAGCAAGCCCGCCGAGGGCCAGTTCGCCGGGGTCTGCCTGATGGACGCCCGCTCCATCGCCGCCACGGCCTTGAACGGCGGCAAAATCACCGCCGCCACGGACATCGACTACGAGCCAGTCCGCCATGAGTACCACTTCGACAAGGGCGTCTACGACCGGCGGCTGTACTACGGCTTCGGCAAGGCGGACCCCAGCGTGGAGCTGGTGATGGGCCCAAACATCACCGACTGGCCGAAGATGCAGCCCCTGGCGGAAAACCTGCTGGTGGAGCTGGCGGCGGTGCTTCACGATCCCGTCACCACCACCGACGAGCTGATCCCCTCCGGCGAGACCTCCTCCTACCGCTCCAACCCCCTGCGGCTGGCGGAGTTCACCCTGTCCCGCCGGGAGCCCGCCTATGTGGGCCGTGCCAAGGCCGCGGCGGAGCTGGAATCCCAGCGGCTGGCAGGCGAGGCCCCGGAAAAGCTGAAAGCCGTATTGAGCCGGGTGGGCGACGCGGATACGCTCATGGGCGCCACCCAGTTCGGCTCCTGCGTGTTCGCCAACAAGCCCGGCGACGGCTCCGCCCGGGAGCAGGCGGCCTCCTGCCAGAAGGTGCTGGGGGGCTTTGCCAACATCTGCTATGAATTCGCCACCAAGCGCTACCGCTCCAACTGCATCAACTGGGGCATCCTGCCCTTCACTATTGACAAGGATGTTCCCTTTACATATTCCCCCGGCGACTGCGTGTTCGTCCCCGGCATCCGCAGGGCCATCGAGAGCGGCGCGGAGGACGTTCCCGCCAAGGTCGTCAAGGCCGGCGGCGGCGTGGAGAACATTCTGCTCCACGTCCGGGGCCTGACGGAGGACGAGAAGGAGATCATCCTGGACGGGTGTTTGATGAACTACTACGCCAAACGGGCCTGAGCGGAGATAAAAGTGAAAAGATAAAAGATAAGAGATATCTTTTATCTCATATCTCTTATCTTTTATCTGACAAGAGAGGTATGTCATGGAAAAAATCAAAATGACCACTCCCCTGGTGGAGATGGACGGCGACGAGATGACCCGGGTGCTGTGGGGCATGATCAAGGAAAAGCTGATTTTGCCCTTTGTGGATCTGAAGACGGAGTACTACGACCTGGGGCTGCTGCACCGAAACGAAACGAAGGATCAGGTGACCATTGACGCCGCCAACGCCACCAAACGGCTGGGTGTTGCTGTAAAGTGTGCAACCATTACGCCGAACAAGCAGCGGATGGAGGAGTACCCGGAGCTGACGGAGATGTGGAAGTCCCCCAACGGCACCATCCGGGCCATTCTGGACGGCACCGCCTTCCGGGCCCCCATCGTCCTGAGCTGCATCAAGCCGGTGGTGAAAAACTGGGAGGCCCCCATCACCATCGCCCGCCACGCCTACGGCGACATGTACAAGGCCGTGGACATGGTGACCGGCGAGCCTGGCACCGCCACGCTGACGTTTAAGGGCGAGAGCGGCGGGGAAAAGACCCTGACCGTCCAGACGGTCAGCGGCCCCGCCGTGTGGCAGGGGCAGCACAACACCCAGGAGAGCATCCGGGCCTTTGCCCGCTCCTGCTTCCAGTACGCCATCAGCCAGCGGCAGGACCTGTGGTTCTCCACCAAGGACACCATCGCCAAGGTCTATGACGGGGAGTTCAAGCGGATCTTTGAAGAAGAATACGAGAACACCTACAAGGCGGAGTTTGAAAAGCTGGGGCTGACATACTTCTACACCCTCATCGACGACGCGGTGGCCCGGGTGATCCGCTCCCGGGGCGGCTTCATCTGGGCGCTGAAGAACTACGACGGCGACGTGATGAGCGACATGGTGGCCACGGCCTTCGGCAGCCTTGCCATGATGACCTCCGTGCTGGTGTCCCCCGACGGCACCATGGAATTTGAGGCCAGCCACGGCACCGTCACCCGGCACTACTACCGCTATCTCCAGGGCGAAAAGACCTCCACCAACCCCATCGCCACCATCTTCGCCTGGAGCGGTGCGTTCAAGCGCCGGGGCGAACTGGACGGCCTTGCCGACCTGGTAAAGTTCGGCGAGGCCATGGAATCGGCGTCTCTGGAAATGCTGGAGAGCGGCGTGATGACCAGGGACCTCATCGGCCTGGTGGAGGAGGGCTTCTCCGCCACCGCCGTCAACAGCGAGGAGTTTTTGGACGCCATCGCGGCGCGGCTGGCGGAAAAGCTGGCCTGAGCCCCCTCTTATGATGAAAAGGAGCTGTCAAATCTGACAGCTCCTTTTTTCATGCCGCGCCCCGTCAGTTTTCCAGCGCCTCCGCCAGGTATGCGGCGGAGGCCCGGAGGTCCGCGGGGCCCTCATACTGCAAAAGCAAAACGTTCCGGCCCAGGACGGCCACCACCTCCTGGCCGCCGTCCACCTCCCGCCACCAGAAGCTGTCCAGCGGCGTGCCCTCCAGCTGTTCCATGGCGCTGTCTCCGTAGTGGGTCCGCCACCGCAGGAGATCCCGCTCCAGGGCGGGGGCCAGGGCGGCGGCGCACAGATGGTAATACTCGGTGTGGAGGCTGCGCGCAAAGCCGGCGGAGGACTGGCTGGTCCTGTACATCCGGGGCGCCAGCTCGTGGAACTTGAAATCGGCGCTGGTGCGCTCCACGGCGGCCCCCGGGTCCAGGGCCGCCAGATCCACATAAATGGCCTCCTCCGGGTCGCTCATGGGCCAGAAGCCCCCCAGCAGACCGCTGGCCAGGTTGGAGCAGTACAAACAGACGATCAGCACCGTCATGATTTTGCTCAGACACTTCTGCCAGCGATAGGGGGCCGGGCGATCCAGAGGGACGCCCGTTTTCAGGCGGTGGAGCAGGCGGCGGATCCCCCGGTACTCCCAGAGGGCGGCGGCAAGCGCAGCGGCTATGGCCACAGCCCAGAGAGTCAGGATGCCCGGGGCCTGTTCATACAGGACGGACCACAGGGGGAATTCATCCCCCAGGCGGAGCCACACCTCCAGGGCGATGAGGAGCAGCACCGCCAGAGGCGCCCACAGCAGCTCCCGGAGCAGGCGGCGCTTTAAGTAACCGTAGCCCTCCGCCTGGACCACCGGGTCGGTGTCCAGCTCCGGGGCGGCGGGGTCGTCGCAGCGCCAGACGTGGAAGGCCCGCCCTATGGTGGCGGCGTAGGTCCAGCCCATCTCCTGATAGGCCGCCGCCAGCTCCGGGGCCGGGGCCGTTTCCTTTTTGGGCAGGGGCCCCAGGCGATAGCGGCAGGGTGTTGGTTCGTCTCTCACGAAAATGCCATTCGTTCCCTTGAAATCAACGAGCCGGTAGCCCTGGGCGGCCCGGTCCTCCAGCCAGGTCTCGATGGCGGCCACGTCGCAGAGGAAGGCGGGGCGGGCGTCCCGCCAGGTATCCGTGTTTTGGTATTTCATAGGCGCCTCCTGTCACGCGCCGCCCAGGGCGGCGGCAAGTGTTGGCAGTTCTTCCCGCAGGTCCGGCCCGCCGGCAAGGCGGATGTACAGCGCTTTGCCGTTCCGGCAGGCCGCCAGGTGCTGGACGCCGTTTTGGTCCAGCAGATAATAGGCCTTGTCAAAGTCCGCCGTCTCCAGCGGCTCCGCCGGGACGCCGGTCTCCTGGGGGATGTAGGCCCGGGCCAGCTCCCCCGCCAGGGGTTCTGCCAGGAAGGACAGGCGGGGCGCGTAGTACTCCATCTGCCGTTCCCGGACCGTCCGCACCAGGCCCGTGACAGGGTTTGCGGCCTCCGGGTCCCACAGGCCGTCATAGCCTCCGCCGCCGGCCTCCCAGACCTGGCCGCCCAGGGAGGTGGGATGGCGCCTGACCGCCACATCCGCTGGATTCTCCCACAGGGACAGCGCCGTCAGGCAGGTCGGCGCGTCCGGCAGCTCCGACAGGGGCCGGGAGGTGTTGTTGACGCCGGCCCAGAGAAACAGGAACAGCAGGATCAGCACATTGACCGCCGTCCCTGTCCAGCGGAAGGTCCGGTTCAGCAGCCGGCGGCGGCTGGGGGCGCGGCTGGGCATGGGAATGCCGGTCTTCAGGGCGGCCAGCAGGCGGCGGAGCATCCGGGTGTCCGCCGCGGCGGTGGCCAGCAGGCCCAGCAGCAGGCAGGTGGCGGCCAGCAGCTGCCAGACCTGAACAGGGTTTGCCAGCAGATTCCGCACCGGCATCCCGCCATAAAAGACGCTCCCGGCCCAGAGGAGCGCAAGGAGCCCCAGCACTGCCGCGGAGGCCGCCAGACGGAGGCGGTAGCGCTTCCACAGGTACTCATAGGCGTAGCTGTCCGCCGCCGGGTCCGTGCGGAGGGGGACGGCGTCCGGCCGGGTGGAGCGCCAGACGGAGAAGGTATCCCCATTGGTATAGCAGACCAGCTCCCAGCCGGCGTCGGCATAGGCGGCCCGCCGGTCCTCCGGCGGCTTGTACTCCCCTTTCCCGGCGGGCTCCAGGCAGTAGCGGCACGTTTGGGGAGCGCCGTCGGTGAAATAGCACCAGGACTTCAGCAGGCGGCCATGGCGGGCCTGCTCCTCCAGCCAGGTCTCGATGGTGGGGATGTCGTACTCGCTGCAGGGCAGGTCGGCATGCCAGGGGATGCGGAAACGGCGCTTGCTCATGAGAACACCTCCTTGTCCAGCGGCCGGGCCAGGGCGGCGGCGAAATCGTCCAGATGGGCGGCGAGGGGCTCCGGCGTGTTGGTGCGCAGATACAGCACCCGGGCGCCTCGGCGGGCCAGGAGGACCTGTGTAGGCTCGCCCTTCCCGCGGGCGCTCACATATTCCAGGTAATAGAGGCCGTCGAAGCGGGCGTCCTCCAGCCGCCGGGGGCGTTGGCCGCCGGAGTCCCTGGGCACGGTGTGGTTTGCCAGGTCCCGCAGCAGCGGGCCGGACAGGAAGCCTGGCCGCAGATCCCAGATCTGCGTGTCGCAGAAGACACTGCCGCCCTCTTCCCCCTGCCGGACGGACAGCCGGTCCGCCAGCAGCGCCGTCCACAGGGTGGCGGCGCCGTCCGCCGGGGCGATATCCGCCTCCAGGACATCGGCGGTGACCGCCGGCAGATCCGGCGGCAGGGGCGAGACGCGCCTGGACGTATCCCGCAGATCGGCGATTATCAGCAGGAGGAGCACCACGGCCGCCGCCTCATACACCCGCCTTGCCCTGCGGCGGGCGCCGTAGGGGGCGGCGTGGTCCATGGGGACGCCGGCGGCCAGCCCCTGCCGGAGACGGCGCAGGGCGCGGCGGTCCATCAGGTACTGCCCGGTGCACCAGGCCACGATGAAGAGGTTGCACAGCACCAGGCCATTGTCCACAAGGGACAGCACCCAGCCCCGGGTAAAGCCCGTCAGCAGAAGCAGGCCCAGGACGACGGCGTTGCAGGCGCCGTAGAACAGCAGCTGGCGGCGCTGGACCTTGGCCACCCAGCCGTAGGCGATGTTCTCCGCCACCGGGTCGGTGTGGAGGGGCTGAGGGTCCGGGCGGTTGGAGCGCCAGAGGCAGAAATCCTTCCAATAGGTGGAATCGACATAGCTCCACCCCGCCCCTTCGTAGACGTTCCACATCTCCGCGTCCGGCTGTTCGGGGCGGTTTTCCAGCTGGGGCTCCAGGCGGTATTGGCAGTCCTCCGGGGCGGCCTTTTGGAATTTCACCCAGCCGTCGTTCCAGAAGCCGGCACAGCGCCAGCCCTTGCGGGACATGTCCTCCAGCCAGCTCTCCACGGCGGGGATGTTGTACAGGCTGTCCGGCAGCTGTTTATAAATGGTGTGCATTCTGTCCTCCTCTCTACTTCCCCTCCGCCAGGGCGGCGGCGAAGTCATCCAGATGGGCGGCGAGATCCACGGGGAAATTTACCCGGGCCGAGGTCACGGCCCTCCCCCGACGGGCCAGGAAACAGGCGCCCTCCCCGGTTTCCAGCAGGACGGCCTCGTCGAAGCGGGAATCGGCGATGGGGGTCTCGGCGGCGTCCGGCCAGAGCTTTTTCTGCTCCGCCAGCTTCTCCCGATACGCCGCACCGGCAAGGAAGGCAGCGCACAGGCGGTCGCCGGTGAGGCAGATCTCCCGCCCGCCGCCGTCATACCGCCGGAGCTCCAGGTGGGCGGGCCGCAGAGGGGACTCCCTTCCATTAAAGCTGTCAAAGTCGATCTCCCAATCCTCCGGGCCGCTGTCCGGGGCCAGGGTGGTCACGGAGACAACGGGCACGGTCAGGGCGTCCGGCTCCGCCAGTTCCCACCAGAGGAGGCCGCCCAGGCCGCAAACCAGCCAATAGGCCGCATACAGCAGTGCGAAAAGACGCCACCAGCGGCGGCTCTTCCGCCAGTTCCCCCGGAATTCCGGGGTCAGGCCCGCCGCCAGGGCCCGGCGGGCGCGGCGCACCGCCAGCAGCTCCCGGACGCCGTATACCGCCAGCAGCAGCGCTATCAGATAAGAGGCCAGCAGCGGGACCGTCATGGAGAGCAGGAATTCCAGCGGCGAGTCATCCAGAAAGAGGGAAAGTGCGGCCAGCACCGGAAACAGCAGCAGGCAGAACAGGCCCTCCCATTTTGCGCGGCGCAGGGGCTTTTCCCAGGCCCAGCCCCAGGCCACCGGATCGGTCTGCAGCTCCGGGGCGGTGGGATCGCCGCAGTAGAAGACCTCGAAATCCGTGGTGATGCTGGCGGCGAAGACCCAGCCCATGGCCTCGCAGGCCGCGAAGCGCTCCTTCCAGCGCTCCTCCGGCTCCGGCCTGCAGGGCTGGACGCGGACGCGGCAGGCGGCGGGCTCCCGCCGCTCCAATTTCGCAAGGCGGGGGCCGCAGTCCGTCAGATACCAGCCCCGGGCGGCCTCTTCCTCCAGCCACTGCTCGATGGCGCCGGGGAGCCAAAGCTCCAGGGGGCGCAGGACGTATTTTTTCTTCCGCATAGGCTCCTCCTTTACCGGCCCTCCGCCAGGGCGGCGGCCAGCTCGTCAAGACAGTCTTCCAGATCCGCCGGGAAGTTGATCCGGAGCGTGAATACGATGTTCCCCTGGCGGGCCGCCAGGAGGGAGACCTCCCCGCTTTTCAGGACGGCGGCCTGGTCAAGATCGGCGCCCTCCAGCTCTGTCAGGGACGCGCCGGGAAATTTCTCCCGGAAGGCGGCCAGTTTTTCCCGGTACAGGGGGCCGGCGAAGGGGGAGGGCAGCAGCCGTTCCCAGGTGGACTCAAGCCGGCGCTGGTCCGGGTAGACCTCTGTAAACTCATACTGCTCCGGCAGAAGGAACGCCCCCTCTTTTCTGACCCAGCCGTATTTCCGCAGGGAGGGCACCAGGGCGGGGTCCAGGGTCTCCGCCGCCACGCAGGGCTGAGGGGCGTCCGCGTCGTCCAGGTTCTCCCAGGAGTGGCCGGTGAAAGCGGGCACCAGATTGTTGACCGCCAGGATCAGCGCCAGCAGCCAGACGCAGGCGAAGTTGGCCCCGTCCAGGCGGCGCATCCGTTTCCAGTCCCCGGTGTGGGGCGGGGCGATGCCGGCGTCCAGCAGGCGGCGGGTCCGGCGGACGATCCCCAGGCGGCGGACGCTGTCCACGGCGGTCAGGCAGAGGGGGAACGTGATATACAGGAGCAGCAGCCCGCCGCCCCGCAGCAGATTTTCCACGGGATTTCCCGCCAGGGCCATCATCGCAAGCGCCCAGGCCGCGATGGCCCCATAGCCCAGAAGCAGCAGCCAGGCGTTGCGCCAGCTCCGCTTCAGGCTCTTTTCCCAGGCCCATTTCTGCACCGCCGGGTCGGATTCCAGCTCCGGGGCGGCGGGGTCGTCGCAGTAGAAGACCTCGTATTGCTTTTGAAGCTCCTCGGCGTAGACCCAGCCCATGGCCTCGTAGGCGGCGATCCGCTCCCGCCAGCGCTCTGAGGGCTCCGGCTCGTGGGGCTGGAGCCGGACGCGGCAGGCGGCCGGCTCCGCCCGCTCGAAGCGGGCCAGACGGCTGCCGCAGTGGTACAGCCGCCAGCCCCGGGCGGCCTCGTCCTCCAGCCACTGTTCCACGGCCCCGGTGTTCCACACCTCTTCGGGGCGGACGGTGTATTTGAAGCGTTTCATGGACGTTCCTCCTTTACCGGCGCTCCGCCAGGGCGGCGGCGTATTCGCTGATGTGGTCCCGCAGGTCGTCCGGCACTTTGGCCGCCACATACAACACCTGCCCGCCCCGGCGGAGGGCCAGCTTCTGCCACTCCGGCCCGGCCATGTAATACGCCTCGTCAAAGCGGCTGTCCTCCAGCGTTACCCGGCCTGCCGGGTCCCACCACTCCGTCATCTCCGCCAAAAGCGGCTTCGCCAGGAACGGCAGCCGCAGGGCGGCGTATTTGGTATCCAGGATGACCTCGCCCTTCCCGCGCTCGATCCCCCGCATGACCGGGCCGGCCAAGAGGTTCCCGCCCTGCCAGAGGTAGGCCTCCCCGCCTTCACCGGCCCCCAGCTCCGCCGCCGGCAGCACCGGGGATATATCAGGCCGGAGCGGCTGCCAGGAGGGCCGCCAGCAGACGCTGAGGAGCACCAGAAGAACTGACAGGCCCAGGGCCGCGGCTCTGACCCGGCTCCACAGATGGCCATATCGCCTGGTATGATCCAGCGGGATCCCCTGCTTCAAACGTCTCCGCAGCCGGTAAACGGCGCCGGCGCCGGAGACCGTCCAGGCCAGGAAATAGAGGTTTATCAGCGTCGCCAGCAGCGCCCCTGTGCCGGGAGCCGCAAAGGCCAGCCCCTCCAGCCGGCCTGCCAGGGCCGTGGACCGGGGCCAGATCAAAAACAGCCACAGCAGCGTATAGCATACGCTCAGGGCGCAGTCCCGGTACAGCCGGCGGGCAAGGCCGCGGTAGGCCCCCGCCTCCACCTGCGGGTCGCCGTGGATCTCCACCGGGTCCGGGCGGGTGGAGCGCCAGACGCGGAAATCCCGATTTGCGGAAAAGCAGACAAATTCCCACCCCGCCTCCGTATAATAGTCCCGCAGGGCCTCGTCCCGGATCAGCGCCGCGCTGTCAATGGGCTCCAGGCGGTACTGGCACTCCGCCGGCGCGCTCCGCTCCATTTTGGCGGCCTGCGGGCCGATCCGCACCGGCCGCCAGCCCCGCTTCGCCTGGTCGGCGAGCCAGGTCTCTGTCGCCGCCGCCTCATAAATGCTGGCGGGCAGCAGCTTCAGCTTGCGGTCTCTCATGGCTTCTCCTCCCCTCTCTCGCCGTCGGCAACGCAGAGCTTCAGGCGGCTCAGTTCCTGGCGGAACAGGCCCTGGCCCCGGTCCGTGATGGCGTAGGTCCGCTTGCGGCCCGCCACCGCCGTCTCCCGGATGAGGCCCTCCTCTTCAAATTTTGCCAAAATGGTATAGAGGGTGCCCGGGCCCAGGGGGACCCGGCCCGCCGTGATGTCATCCACGAACTCCACGATCTCCGTCCCGCAGCGCTCCTGCTGTAGCAGGCTGAGCAGGACGTAAAACATGCTCTCCGTCAATACTTTCAGCGGTTCCTTCGCCATGTGCCTTCCCTCCAATATCGAAACACGATATTCCTTGTCTCCATTGTAATATCGTCTTTCGATATTGTCAATAGGCTCCTGCGGATTTCGGGGATTTTCTGCCAGAGCTGTCAGGTTTTGAGGGTTGCTTCCTGGGGCTGGTCTCCTGTATCATTTTTTGCAGAAACACCCACAGAAAGGAAGAGACAGCATGGATCGACGATGTAAGCGTACACAAACCACCGGGGGCACTCCCCTGCCCCGCCGGCGCGGAGCGTGGAAGCGGATGTGCCTGTCCGGCCGGCGGCTGCTGTGCGGCCTGCTGGCGGCGGCAGCCCTGGCCGTCCCGGCGGGGGCCGCCAGGACGGTGCCCGTCCAGGTGGACGGGCAGGCGCTGCCGGGCACCGCCTATCTGGAAGACGGGGTTACATACGTGCCCCTGCGGTATCTGCTGGACGCCTTCGGCGGCTGGGAGACCGGCTGGGACAGCGAGGCCCGGGCGGCGGTGGCCGTCTCCGGGACGGCCCGCCTGACGGCAAGCCCCGATGAAAACACCGTGCGCATTGACGGGGAGACCCTCTCCGGACAGGTGACGGTGGTGAACGGGCGGACCTACGTCCCCCTGCGGCTGGTGACGGAGGCCCTGGGCGGCGCGGCGGAGTGGGACCCGTATCTGGGCGGCGCGGCAGTGACCTCCGCCGGGGCGAAGTACGACGCGGCGGACCTGTACTGGCTCAGCCGCATCATCAACGCCGAGAGCGGCGGCGAGCCCCTGCGGGGCCAGATCGCCGTGGGCAACGTGGTGCTGAACCGGGTGCAGAGCGAGACCTTCCCCGACACCATCCCGGCGGTCATCTTTGACCGGGTGGACGCCGTGCAGTTTGAGCCGGTGGAAAACGGCACCGTGTACCGCACGCCCACCGCCCAGGCGGTGGAGGCGGCCCAGCGGGTGCTGGACGGGGAGAACGTCATCGGAGAGGCCATGTATTTCTATGCGCCGGCCCTGTCCCAGGGCGTTTGGATCAACGCCAACCGGGTCTATTACCAGACCATCGGGTGCCACAGATTCTACCTTTGACGCGAGATACGAGATAAAAAGATAAGAGATAAAAGATATCCTCCTGGCAATGCTATCTTTTATCTCTTATCTCTTATCTTTTATCTCCTGTCCGGCCTTGTTGACTTTTCGCCCTCCTGCGTCTAAAATAGGGGCATCTGAATCTGTAAAGGAGCATTTTTATGCTGTTTTCCAACCGTCCCAGGGCCCATTACCAAAATGCCCCGGCCCATGAGGTCATCTGCCAGCTGCGCTTTCCCACCATCCTCACCATCAACGCCGCGGAGCCCGCTGATTTCCAGGAGGCCATCCGGGCGGAGTTCCCTCAGTACGCCCGGCGGCAGGACGTGACGCCGCCGAAGCTCACCGGCCTGGGCGGGCCTAATGTCCAGGTGCAGCAGCAGCCGCCTGTGACCAACTATCACTTCCTCTCCGCCGACGGCGCGTGGAAGCTGAACCTGACGAAGGACTTCATCGCCCTGTCCACCCTCCGCTATCCCGGCTGGGAGGATTTCGCCCGGCAGCTGGACAAGCCCCTGGCGGCCTTCATCAAGCTGTATAAGCCGGCGTATTTCCAGCGGGTGGGGCTGCGTTATGTAAACATCTTCTCCCGGGCCAAGCTGGGTCTGGAGGGCACGCCCTGGGCGGAGCTGTTCGCCCCCGCCTACACCGGCCCCCTGCGGGAGCCGGACGTGCGGGAGGAGGACTGCCTGAACTGCGGCTGCGACCTGCTGATGAAGCTGGATTCCAGCTGTCAGGCCAAGATCCACGCCGGTCCGGGCCGCGTCAAGAACAGCGCCCCCGGCGCGGCGCAGGATCCGGAGATCAAGTTCATTTTCGACCTGGACCTGTCCATGAACGGCAGCACCCCCTGCACCCTGGCCGCCGCCGCGCTGGAGACCCTCCACGGCCACGGCGGGCGCATTTTCGAGGGCGCTGTTACCGACCGGCTGCGGGAGGCTATGGAGGGATAAGGGCTGCGAAAGGTAGTATCTCTCTTGAAAACAAAAATCGGCGCCTTTGTCCGTCCCGGAAAAAGGTGCTGATTTTTTTGTAAAAAATGCAGGAAATCGATTGTACATGAGGATTATATTTTAGGGATTTTCTATCTTGTGTAAAACCCACAATTTCCTTTATTCTATAGGTGTTATTTTATCGCATTAAACACACAAAGAAGAGGGGCATAAAATATGTTGAAGAGTGAATACCTGCAGCGCGTTTACACCCAGGTCGTCACCCGCGACCCGGATCAGAAGGAATTCCACCAGGCCGTCCTGGAGGTTCTGGAAAGCCTGGATCTCATTGTGGAGCAGCATCCCGAGTATGAGCAGAAGGGCATCATCGAGACCTTTGTGGAGCCGGAGCGCATGATCGCCTTCCGGGTGCCCTGGGTGGACGACAAGGGCCAGGTCCATGTCAACCGGGGCTACCGCATCCAGTTCAGCTCCGCCATCGGCCCTTACAAGGGCGGCCTGCGGTTCCATCCCACCGTCAACCTGTCCATCCTGAAGTTCCTGGGCTTTGAGCAGATTTTGAAGAACAGCCTCACCGGCCTGCCCATGGGCGGCGCCAAGGGCGGCGCGGATTTTGACCCCAAGGGCAAGAGCGACGCCGAGGTCATGCGCTTCTGCCAGAGCTTCATGACCGAGCTGAACCGCCACATCGGCCAGTTCGTGGACGTGCCCGCCGGCGACATCGGCGTGGGCGGCCGGGAGATCGGCTATATGTTCGGCCAGTACCGCCGCATCCGCGGCAGCTATGACGCCGGCGTCCTCACCGGCAAGGGCCTGGAATTCGGCGGCTCCCTGGTCCGCACCGAGGCCACCGGCTACGGCCTGTGCTACCTGACCGAGGAGATGCTCAAGTGCATGAAGAACGAGAGCTTCCAGGGCAAGACCGTGGTCATCTCCGGCTCCGGCAACGTGGCCATCTTCGCCACCGAAAAGGCCACCCAGCTAGGCGCCAAGGTGGTGGCCCTCAGCGACTCCAACGGCTATGTCTACGATCCCAACGGCATCAACCTGGACGTGGTGAAGGACATCAAGCTGAACCGCCGCGCCCGCATCAAGGTCTACGCCGACGAGGTTCCCGGCAGCACCTATACCGAGGGCTTCCGGAACATCTGGAACGTGCCCTGCGACATCGCCCTGCCCTGCGCCACCCAGAACGAGATCGACGGCGACATCGCCAAGATCATCGTGAAAAACGGCGCCATGGCCGTGGCCGAGGGCGCCAACATGCCCTGCCGCCCCGAGGCCATCCGGGTGTTCCAGGAGGCGGGATTGCTGTTCGCCCCCGCCAAGGCGGCCAACGCCGGCGGTGTGGCCACCAGCGGCCTGGAGATGAGCCAGAACTCCATGCGCTACTCCTGGACCTTTGAGGAGGTGGACGCCCGTCTGAAGGACATCATGGTGAACATCTTCCACAACGCCTACAACGCCTCCGTGGAGTGCGGCGCCCCCGGCGACCTGGTGGTCGGCGCCAACATCGCGGGCTTCAAGAAGGTCGCGGACGTTATGCTGGCACAGGGATTGATCTGATTCCAAGGGGGACTGCGTCCCCCTTAGACGCGAAAAAGATGTAGGGAAGCCTTTGGCTTCCCTACATCTTTTTCGCTGAACCCCCTCACCTCGTCGAAACAAACTGCACTTGATTCGCCCCGCCCTGTGGGCAGGGCTCACACCGTTCCGTTTGTTTCTCCTCTCCCCGCAAAACCCGCTTCGCTGGGCTTTTGCGGGGTCCCCAAGCCGGTCACTTGCAACAAGTTCTTAGCGGCTATGCCGCTTAGAACTGTGTATGCATGGAGCCCCCTAAGCGGCGAAGCCGCTAAGGGGATCTCGCAGGTGTGTGCGCCCTTGGATAGCCGTTGGCGCTTCAGCGCCTTACGGATATCGCATACCCCTTGCGGGTACAAGGGCGCACGGGTCTCGGTATTTTCGGCAGGCACACGCCCCAGGGCGGCTTCTCTTGCCGCTTTGCGGCAATTCACCTTCTGTCCTGCCGAAAATGATTTCATTTCTTTGATTTACCTCCGGTAAATCAACTGGAAAAACCGCAGGTTTTTCCAGGCCCTTTTCCTTTGCGCCGGCGGGTGCGGGACCCTTTAGACAACAGGGATCTCCACGATGCCTGCCGCGCCGGCGGCGATGGAGTAGCGGGGGAATGCCACCACCACAACGCCGTCCTCCCGGATATAGAAGGTGGTGTTCTCATCCACCGTGGTGAAGCCGCCTTCCTCGGGGGCGAAGAAGTAGGAGAACCCGTCCTTGTCCGTTTGATCGGCGATATAGGCCTCCACAGCGGCGTTGCAGGTCTCCACCCAGTTGTCTCCCAGCAGGTCCCGGAGGGTGAGGCTGCGATCCTCCGCCAGATCCAGGTTGTAGTAATACCGCTCCTCCAGGGAGGACACCCAGCCCTCCGCCAGGGTCACGACAAAGGAGACCCGGGTGTCCGTCTGGCTCTTGACCTCGTAGTCCGCGATCACGTCCATCTCACGGCCGCCCCACTCCTCCTCGGTGCCGCCGGTGGCAAAGAAGGCGTCCCGGTATTCCTCCCAGTCCTGTCTGGCCTTTTCCAGGTGGGCGTCCACCTTCTCCTGGATGGCATCGTTCACCCGGTCCGCCAGGGTGCCGCCGCCCTCCACCTCCGGGACGGTGACCTGATAGTTGACGCCGTCCTCCGTCTTTTCGTAATGGCGGACGGTCAGCACCTGGAACAACCCGCCCAGCACCGGCACGTCCGCCGCGGCGGCCGCCACGGTGGGGGACAGGTTCAGCGTGCCCACCAGCACCGCGAAGCAGGCGGCCAGGGTGCCGATACTGCGGCGCAGCGCCGCCCGCCGCGCCTTGCGGCGGTTCTCCCGGCCCTGGCGGATGCCCGCCCGGACCCGGTCCGACAGCTCCGCCGGGATGGGGGTGTCCAGATATTCCTCTTTTGCGCTCTTGAATTCGTTCATTCGATATTCGCTCCTTCCAACGATATCCGCAGTTTCTTTAGGCCGGTGTACAGCCGTGTCTTCACGGTGCTGAGATTCAGCCCCGTAACGGCGCTGATCTCCCGCAGGGACAGCTCCTCGTAAAACCGCAGCTTGATGATGGTCCCCACCTCCGCCGGCAGGGCGTCCACCCGCTGGGCCAGCGTACCATCCGGCGGCAGGGGGTCCTCATAGCTGCCGGCATCCAGGGTGTCGGGGGACACAAAGGCCACCCGCTTCCGCCGCCGGAGCTGGTCTGTACACTCGTTGACCAAAATGTGGTAAAACCAGGCCCGCATGGCCGACGGCTCCCGCAGGCTATCCTGTTTTTCCAGTGCCCTGCAGACGGCGGCCTGCACCGCGTCCAGGGCCTCTTCCCTGTTTTTCAGATAGCTGTAAGCCAGACGGTAAAACCGCGCCTGCTCTTCCACAAGAAATGCAGTCAATTGTTCTTCCCGAATCACTGACACAAGCATGGTCCTTTCTGTTTTGTTCTGCCTAATAGACGGATGGGGAGCGGGAAAAGTTTGGGATCTCCGAAAAAAATTCCGGCGAATCGATTCGCCGGAATTTTTTCAGTCATACCGCAGGGCGTCGATGGGGTTCAGCCTGGCCGCCTTGTTGGCGGGGAGATAGCCGAACAGCACGCCGATGCCCACGCTGACGCCGAAGCTCACCAGGATGGCCCCCAGGGTGGGCGTTGCGTTGAAGGTGATGCCGCTGGCGCCCATGCTCTGCACCAGCATGCCGCCGAAGATCGTGCCGATGCCCACGGCCAGCAGGCAGCCAAAGGCGATGCCCAGCAGCCCGCCGATGGCGGAGGTGGTGCCGGCCTCGATGATGAACTGGCGGCGGATGTCCCGCTGCTTGGCCCCCAGGGATTTGCGAATGCCGATCTCCCGGGTGCGCTCGGTGACGGAGACCAGCATGATGTTCATGATGCCAATGCCGCCCACCAGCAGAGAGATGCCGGCGATGGCCACCAGCACCGCCATGGCAATGCCCATCAGGGCATTGATCTGGTTCACCTGATCCAGCATGGACTGGGCATAATACCAATTATAAACCTGCTCGCCGGCCTCGTCGTGGTAGAAGTCCTGAAGAAACGCCAGCAGCAGCGCCTGCGCCTCCGCCACCGCGTCCCGGCTGGTGGCGGTAAGCTGATAAAGGGAGACGTAGCCGGTGCCGGAGAGGCTCATGGCGTTGGGATAGGGGATGAACACCTGGTCGTCTCCCCCGCCCTCTGTCAGCGTGTCGTTCTCCTGGGCCAGCACGCCCACCACCGTGTAGGGCACGCCGCCGATGGCGATGGTCCTGCCGATGGCGTCGCCGCCCAGGATCACCTGCTCCACATAGGCCCCCACCACGCACACGCTGTTTCGGGTGGCAATGTCCACATATTGGAGGTAACGCCCCTTTTCCAGCCGGTCCCCGTCCAGGGTGGTGCCGGTCTGGGGGCGGTACATGGCCTCGCTGACGCCGTAGATATTGGTCTTTTTATACTCCTCGCTGCCGCTGCGGACGCCCTGGCCGCCGGTGACCCAGGGGGTGATGCCGTCAAACAGCTCCGGATGGCTGTCAGTAAAGGCGTACATCTCGTCCGGAGTGATGTTGCCGGTGGAGCCGTCCCCCATGCCCCAGGTGTAGGCGTAGATCTGGGTGACGCCCACCTTTTCCACCTGCTGCTCCACCATGCCGGTGAGGCCGTTGCCCAGGGAGATGATGACGATGACCGCCCCCACGCCGATGATGATGCCCAGCATGGTGAGAAGCGCCCGCATTTTGCTGGTCCGCAGGGATGTGACGGCCAGTTTAAAGGCCTGGGTGAAATTCATGCCTCCGCCTCCTCTTCCCCGTTCTCGCCGGGCCGGACCACGGCCCGGGGGTCCTTGGCGTCGCCGTCGTAGATGATATGGCCGTCCTGTAAACGGACGATGCGGCGGGCCTTGACGGCGATGGAGTTGTCGTGGGTGATGAGGATGACGGTGTCCCCCTCCCGGTTCAGCTTTTGGAGGAAGGAGAGCACCTCCCGGCCCGTCCGGGAGTCCAGGGCGCCGGTGGGCTCATCCGCCAGGATGACCGAGGGCCTCCCCGCCAGGGCCCGGGCAATAGACACCCGCTGCTGCTGGCCGCCGGAGAGCTGGCTGGGGAGGTTCCGGCCCTTTTCCGCCAGCCCCACCCGCTCCAGGGACTGGATGGCCCGCTCCCGCCGCTCCTCCGGGGAGACCCCGGCGTACAGCAGGGGCAGTTCCACGTTTTCCTGCACCGTCAGCTTGGGGATCAGGTTGTACTGCTGGAAGATGAAGCCCAGCATTTTGTTGCGGATCTCCGCCTGCTGGTCGTCGTCCATGGTGGACACGTCCACGCCCCCCAGGCGGTAGGTGCCGGAGGTGGGCACATCCAGGCAGCCGATGATGTTCATGGCCGTGGATTTTCCCGAGCCGGACTGGCCCACGATGGCCACGAATTCCCCCTGGTCCACAGTCAGGCTGACGCCGTCCAGGGCGTGGACCTCCTCGGCACCCATGGGATAAATTTTATAGATGTCCCGCAGTTCGATCAGATGCTCCACCGGTCTCAGCCTCCCATTTCGGTATTCTGGACCAGCACGGTGTCGCCCTCCTTCAGGCCGGAGGTGACCTGGATGTACACGCTGTCGTTGATCCCCAGGACCACCGGGCGCTCCTCCGCCTGGGCGGGGTCCGCCACGGTGACGCCGTCCTCTCCCAGAGCGCCGGGCAAGGCCACCTGCACCGTGTTGCCCCGGCTGACGGCGGACACCGGCACGCACAGCGCGCCCTTGGCTGTCTCGCCCTGGATGGTGGCGGAGACGTTCATGCCGGGCCGCAGGCCGCCGTATTCCCGGAGGACGATGGTCACCGGGTAGGTGGTGAAGCCGTTGGTGGTGGTGCCGTTGACGCTGACCCGCTCCACCTCGCCGGTGAAGATCTGCCCCGGCAGGGCGCTGGCGGTGATGGTGACGCTCTGGCCCGCCTTCACCTTGCCGATGTTCAGCTCATCCACGCGCATCTCCATTTTCAGATAGCTCAGGTCGAAGATCGTGGCCAGGGCGCCGGAGGCCGCGCCGTCCACCTTGTCGCCGGCTTTGAAGCGCTTTTCCACCACCGTGCCGGAGATGGGGGAGGTGATCTGATAGTCCTCCACCGTGCTGGCCGCGCTGCCGGCGGTGAGCTGGGCGCTCTCCACGCTCAGCCGGGCGTTTTGGAGCTGGCTGCGGATGGATTCGGAATCCACGGTGCAGAGGGTCTCGCCCTTGGTGACGGTGCTGCCGATCAGCTTGTCAAAGCCGCTGACCGTGCCGCTGCCGGAGGCATACACCGTGGCGGCACCCGGCATGTTGATGGAGGCCTGGCCGTAGCTGCAATAGCTGCCGATGACGGCGGAGGCGGTGTAGGCGTCGGACACGATGCCGGGGTTGGCCAGCTTCACCCGGACGCTGCTGGTGGCCATGCCATTGCTGGTCACCGCGTCGGCGTTGGACACCGCGGTGACGGTGCCCTGGACGGAGCCGTCAAAATTGCCGATGAACACCGTGGCGGCCTGGCCCACATAGAACTGGCCGGAGTCCACATAGGGGAACAGGAAGTCGATGGTCAGGTCCGTGCCGGAGACGATCTTCGCCAGGGCCGTGCCGGCGGTCACATCGTCGCCGTTGTGGACGTACACATCGTTGATGACGCCGCTGATGGGCACGGTGGGGTGCAGGGCCTCCTGGGCCTGTTCATAGCTGAGGCGGGACTGTGCCACGGAGATGTTGGCCCTGTCCACGGAGCTCTGGGCGTCGCCGCTGTCCATGGCGTACAGCAGATCTCCCTGCGCCACGGTGTCGTCCTCCTCAAAGGGCGCGTCCTGGATGGTGCCGGAGATCAGGGTGGTCACCTGGTAGGAGTCGGCGGGCTCCAGGGTGGCGGAGCCCGCCACCGTCACCGTCAGGTCCTGCTGTGTCACCTGGACCGCCGTGTACCCGGCCCCCGCCGGGATGGCGCCGCCCCGCATTCCGGCCAGGAAACGCACCGCCAGGGCGGCCGCGACGGCCAGCACCACCGCCAGCCGCAGGCGCCGGCGGCCCTTGGCGCTTTTGGGCAGGGGCAGCCGCCGCTTCTTTCCCGCCGGCAGCGCGCTCTCGCCGCCGGCCTGGTTCTCTTTCATCAATGCTTCACTCATGATCTGCTTCTCCTTGCTGTTTTGATCCTCGGGCTGTCTGATCCCATTACGGGATGAGACGGCATTTTTCTTCAGGGCGCTGAAATTTTTGTTGTGTTGTTGTATTGGTGTCTTAATTACTTAGTACAATAGCACATTTGCCGGATTTGTCAAGACTGCCGCCGCAAATTTTTTCCGGGGCAGTCAAAAAAAAGGACGGCTTTCGCCGTCCTTTTTATGCGTTATGTTAACTCATATAAGGGCACCGTCCGCTGGTAGGACTGGGGCCGGTAGGTCACGGAGGCGATCTTCCGGCCGGAGAGGCCGTATTTGGGATGGGTGCCGAAGAGGTCGATGTAGCGGTCCAGGTCGTCCCGCTCCGCCGCCATGGCCTCCAGCAGCGCCACGGTGGCCCGGGCGTCGTCCACCGCCCGGTGGCTGTTCACCGCCGTGTCCCCCAGGCCGTAGGCCTCGATGGCGTTGCACAGCTTATGGGGGTAGTCCCGCCGGTCCCGGTACACCGTCAGGGCGTCCAGGAACCGGGGCGTACGCAGCGCGTCCACCCGGCCGCAGGGCCGCAGGAACCAGTAGAGAAAATTCAGGTCGAACTGGGCGTTGTACGCCGCCAGCAAAGGCCGCTCCGCCCCGTCCAGCAGGCGGCAGAAGGCCTCCGCCGCCGCATCCTGCTCCACGCCCTCCGACAGGAGCTGGGCGTCGGTGATGCCTGTCAGGTCCGTGATGAAGGGCGGCAGGGTCTGGCCCTCCGGCAGGCGGACGAGGACGTCCAGGCTGTCCGCCTCCGCGCCGCCCTCCAGGGCCACGGCGCCCAGCTCAATGATGCGGTCCCGGCCAAACTCGATGCCGGTGGTCTCCGTGTCGAACACCACGATGCGGTCGAACCGCTCCCACAGCCGCTCCATCACGCCGCGCCCTCCTCCGCCAGGCGGCTTTCGCCGGTGGCGTAGTCGATCTCCACGCCGGGCTGGACGTTGAACACGAACACGTTGAAGCACACGCCGTCGCCGCCGTCCTCCACGGACAGGGCCTCCATCTGGACGCCCCGGGCCACCAGCTCCGACTCCGCGAAGACCGGCGTCACCCGGTAGAGGACATGGTTGTCCGTCTCCTTTACATAGTCCGCCACCAGGTTCTCAAAGGGCAGCATGCCGTCCACGTTCATGGAGCGGGTGCCGGTGATGAGGTTGCGCTCGTTGGCGTTCTCCCCCGCCAGCTGGAAGCCGATGAGGTGGCAGCGGTTGTACAGGCTCTTGCCGTCCACGAAGTCGTACTGGGCCTGGACCCAGCCGCTGGGCTTCACCGAGCCGATATCCTCCCGCTTCTCGGTGGGCATCAGCTCCCGGCAGATATTGGCGCAGGCCGTGCCGCAGCGGCCCAGGCCGTCCAGGGGGGCGTACTCCTCGAAGGGCTCTGTGGTCAGGTCCTCCTCTGTAAAGGAGGGCTGGTTTTTGTCGATCTCCACATAGGGCGCGCCCTGATAGACAGGAATGTCCTCCATGGACACCGTGGGGGTCAGATACCACCGCGCCAGGGCGACGGCGGCGCACACCACCAGCAGCAAAAACGCCTGTCCCGGGGTCAGCTTTTTTCTGGTCTTTCTTCTTGCCATGTTATCTCTCTTTCCGCCTGTACAGCTCTCTTGTGATCTTCTCGTGGGAAGCGCCGGGAAACTCCGTCCGCTCCTCCAGCCGGAAGTCCGTCAGGTCAAAGTCAAACCGGACGTCCGCCGGATAGGCCCGGTTCCAGCGGTACAGCACCACCGCCTCCACCCGGTCCGCCGCCGGGGCCAGGGGCTGATCCTCCACAAAGCAGACCTCTCCCGATCCGGCCTTTTCCAAAAAGTCCTCATCCACCGTGATCCGGTCCGAAACGTCCGCGAACAGCGGCGCGGAGTAGCCGTTCAGCCACAGCCGCCTCTCCCCGCACAGGGACAGCAGGTCCGCCTGCTGACGCCTGTCCCGGCTGACCCGGCGGCGGTTGAACAGCATGCCGTTCCCCTCGCCGATGCATACCGCAGCGATCATGGTCTCATCCTCCTTCCGGCGCAGCGCGCCCTGTTGTTTCCG
Organism: uncultured Dysosmobacter sp.; assembly: GCA_947625655.1. Classification (GTDB taxonomy): domain Bacteria; phylum Bacillota; class Clostridia; order Oscillospirales; family Oscillospiraceae; genus Oscillibacter. The sequence goes on along the minus strand of CANQPD010000007.1, from coordinate 87,484 downwards.
GTCTTCTATCATACCAGCTTTCGCCGTTTTTTTCAATCTCCGCATAGTTCCCCTGACCGCGGGCAAAACTACAGGCAACACTGTTAACAGGAGGTCCTCTATGTCTTACCGTCCCATCCGCCGCGCCCTGGCGCTGTTCCTCCCCTGCCTGTTCCTGGCCGGGATGCTCTATTTACAGGGACTGGCCCGGCAGGGCCGGCCCGTTTCCGCCTCCGCCGCCATTCCCGCCTCCGCCGGCAACTGGGGCCTGTCCTTCCCCACCGAGGGGGAATCCCCCGTGGGCAACGCCACCGCGGCCGATCTGGCCCGGTATGACGCCTACTACCTGGGCGACACAGGGAAAAAGGTCATCTATCTGACCTTTGACTGCGGCTATGAGAACGGGTACACCGAGCAGATTTTAGACGCGCTGAAAAAGCACAACGCCCCGGCGGCCTTTTTTGTGGTGGGCAATATGATCGAAACGGCCCCGGACATCATCCGCCGCATGGCGGCGGAGGGCCATATCGTGGGCAATCACACCTATCATCATCCGGACATGTCCGCCATCCGTGACCAGGCAGCCTTCCAAAAGGAGCTGGACAGCCTGGCGGCGCTGTATCAGGAGACCACCGGGCAGGCCCTGCCCATGTTTTACCGCCCGCCCCAGGGAAAGTACAGCGAGGAGAATCTGAAGCAGGCCCAGGCCCTGGGCTACAAGACCGTCTTCTGGAGCCTTGCCTATGTGGACTGGTACGCGGACGACCAGCCCACGGCGGAGCAGGCCTATGCCAAGCTGCTGCCCCGCATCCACAACGGCGCCATTGTCCTGCTCCACTCCACCTCCAAAACCAACGCCGAGATCCTGGACGACCTTTTGACGAAGTGGGAGGAGATGGGGTATTCCTTCGCCTCCCTGGAGGAGCTGCCAAAGACGCCCTGAGCCCGGGGCTCCTGCCGGCGGGCGGCGTGCATGACGGCCCCTGAATCAGCGCAAAATAACGGCGGAGGTGAACAACGCAAATGAACGAGATCAAACTGGGCGATGCGACCTATACGGTCCACCGTTCCTTTTCAGGTGACCGGTCTGTATCGGATCTGATCGTAGACCGGCTGCTTCAGGGTAAAAAAGAAAAGTCTGCCTTTGACGAAAGCACAGGCGATGCCGTATAATACCCGCAGTGGGTCGGTTCGTCGAAGGAGGTTGATGTGAGAACCGACATTCGCAGAATCGCGTTTGCCTACCTGCGGCTTTCCAACGAAGAGGCCGCCGTGGGCGAGTCCTCCAGCATCAAGAATCAGCGGATGATCATTCAGGACTACTGTGACCGGAATGAAATTTTCCTGGCACGGGTATTTGTTGATGACGGATGGTCCGGGGGAAACTTCGATCGCCCGGCATTCCAAGAGATGATCGCCCTGCTGGAGCAGGAGCAGGCAAATATCGTCATTACAAAGGACCTTTCGCGGCTCGGGAGAGATATGCGGGAGGCCAGCTACTACGCTGAGCAGTATTTCCCAGAACGGGGAATCCGGTATCTGACGGTGGCGGATAACTTCGACACCGAGCGGGAGAATATCATGGCCCCCTTCCAGTTTGCCATGAACGAGGTCTATCTCCGGGATGGCTCGAGAAAGGTCAAAGAGGTCCTGAAGGCCAAGCGGGAAAAAGGGCTGTACTGTGCCTGCGCTCCATATGGCTATGTAAAGGACCCCCGCAATAAGAACCGCCTTGTGCCTGATGAGGCAGCCGCGCCTGTCGTTCAGAGGATTTTTCAGGCAGCCGCGAGAGGAGATTCCAGCAGAAAGATCGCGCTTGACCTGAATGATGACGGCGTGATCCCGCCTCTGAAGTACAAAGTGCTCTGTCAAGGCAATTTTTCGGAAAGCGGAGCCGCCCGAGCCTCGGATTTGTGGAACTATACGACGGTAAAACGGATCCTGAAAAACCCGGTTTACCTCGGGCACACGCTTCTCGGCAAGACCAGGAAGGCCAGTGTCAAATCGAAGAAGAAGCTGCCGGTCCCCAGGGACCAGTGGGCTGTCACGGAAGGCACCCATGAGCCGCTGATTGCGCGGAAAGTCTTTGACCTGGCGCAGTTCAATCTGGGGCGGGGTTCTTTCGATTACCGGCAGTACGACCATGTGCGCCGCAGCATTTTTTCCGGAATCGCCTTTTGCGCCAAGTGCGGTCACGCGCTCTGCTCCTGCGGCACAGTCTATAAGGGTGAACGGGAAAAATACTGGTATCTAAGCTGCAGCCGGCAGCGCCGGGATATCGCCGATCCCTGTACCGGTGTCAGGATCAAATACAGCGATATTGTCGAAGTGGTCCGCCAGGACCTGAATGCCCTGCTGGATCTCAGCCCTGAAGAAAAAGAGGCGGTAGTCCGCGAGGCGATGCGCAGAGCCGGCGATGACAGCCTGATCAAGACACGGCAAATCCAGCTTCAAAAAGCACGGACGCGTTTGACCACGATAGACAAGATCATCACAAAGCTCTATACAGACAATGCCGAGGGCAGGATCGATGATGAGCGGTTGGAGCGGATGCTGTCTGAGCTGCAGAGGGAATCCGTTGGGTTGGAAAAGGCCGCTGCGTGTCTCAGCGGAACGGATCCCGTAAGCGAAGCGCGGCAAAGCTATCAGGCCTTTTTTGATCTGGCATGCAGATACACCCATATGGAAGAATTGGACAGAGATACGCTGGTCACCTTTGTGAAAAGGATCGAGGTCGGTCCGAAAGAGCTGCCCGGCGGCACCGTAAAAGCCACGCATCGGAATCAGCCGTTTCAGCAGAGCATCCGCATCTTTTACAGGTTTATCGGTGAGATCGATGATGTTTCGGTTCGTGATCTGCCGGCGCGGTCAGCGCCCTGACTTGTTGGGATTGAAAGCCGCGCGCCCTTATTCCCGCATTTTTTGACCCCCATTGATGCAGAAGATCCCCATACGCAGGCCGGCGTGCCTCGGACGCCTGATTCTTACCGCAAAAAGCGAGTTTAAGATGCGGCGGGAACATCAAGGGAGGTCGGCGTCAACCTGAAGGAAGGCTACAACGGCGACCTGACCAGCCGTGAGGCCGGCTCCGTCGGCGGCCAGATGGTCAAGAAGATGATCGAGTCCTACGAGAAGTCCCTGTAACTTCCCGCTGGAACGGGCAGGAGGGCCGGCAGATGCCGGCCCTCCGCTTTTACTGATCGCTTTTTCCTGATGGCTGTCCCCGCTTCCGCCGCTGCTCCGCCAGAAGATCCGCCAGGGTATAGCGGTCGATATACGCGTTCACCGCGGCATAAAGCCCCGCCCAAAAATCCAGCGTGGGGCACTCGCCGCAGCGCTGGCAGCGGTTCTCCTCCCCCTCCAGGCAGGCCACCGGGGCCAGATTCCCCTCCGTCAGCCGCAGGATGTCCCCCACGGTGTACTGCTCCGGCTCCCGGGCCAGGCGATAGCCCCCCTGGGCGCCCCGCCCGCTGCGCAGCAGCCCCGCCTTGGCCAGCGTCCCGGCGATCTGCTCCAGATACTTCACGGATATCCCCTGCCGGGCCGCCACATCCTTCAGCGCCACATTGCCCTCGCCGTCATGGTCGGCAATGTCCGTCATCAGCCGCAGGGCGTAGCGCCCCTTGGTGGAGATCTTCATATCCATCCTCCCCTTTCAATCCCCATTCTGCCATAGGAAAACTGGGATTTCAAGTATTTCCTGACGGGAATTGACATCTTCCCTGTTTTCCCGTAAAATGGGTACGACTTTTCAACAGATGAGAGGAGCATCGCATCATGGATTACGCAAAGGAATCCCTGCGCCTGCACTACGAATGGAAGGGCAAGCTGGAGGTGACCCCCCGGGCGGCGGTGGACAGCAAGGAAGCCCTGTCCCTGGCCTACACCCCCGGCGTGGCCCAGCCCTGTCTGGAGATCCAGAAGGATATCAACAAGAGCTACGAGCTGACCCGCCGCTGGAACACCGTGGCGGTGGTCACCGACGGCACCGCCGTCCTGGGCCTGGGCGACATCGGCCCCGAGGCCGGCATGCCGGTGATGGAGGGCAAGTGCGTCCTCTTCAAGGCCTTCGGCGGCGTGGACGCCATCCCCCTGTGCGTCAGAAGCCACGATGTGGATGACATCGTCAACACCGTGGCCCTGCTGGCGGGCAGCTTTGGCGGCGTGAATCTGGAGGACATCGCCGCCCCCCGCTGCTTTGAGATCGAGCGGAAGCTGAAGGAGCGCTGCGACATCCCCATCTTCCACGACGACCAGCACGGCACCGCCGTCATCACCCTGGCGGGTCTGACCAACGCCCTGAAGGTGGTGAACAAAAAGCTGGAGGAGGTCCGCATCGTCATCAACGGCGCCGGCGCCGCCGCCATCTCCATCACCAAGCTCCTGCTCTCCGCCGGAGCCAAGCACATCACCCTCTGTGACCGCAGGGGCGCCATCTACGCCGGCCGGGACGGCCTGAACTGGATCAAGGAGGAGATGGCCCAGGTCACCAATCTGGAGAAGAAGGCCGGCTCCCTGGCCGACGCGCTGGTTGGCGCGGATGTGTTCATCGGCGTCTCCGCCCCTGGCTCCGTCACCACGGAGATGGTCAGAACCATGAACCGGGACGCCATCGTCTTCGCCTGCGCCAACCCCACGCCGGAGATCTTCCCCGACGACGCCAAGGCCGGCGGCGCGGCGGTGGTCTCCACCGGCCGCAGCGACTACCCCAACCAGATCAACAATGTCCTGGCCTTCCCCGGCATCTTCCGGGGCGCGCTGGACGCCCGGGCCAGCGACATCAACGACGAAATGAAGATCGCCGCCGCCCACGCCCTGGCGGGATTGATCTCCGACGAGGAGCTGTCCGCCGACTACATCATCCCCGCCGCCTTCGACCCCCGGGTGAAGGACGCCGTGGCCGCCGCCGTGGAGCAGGCAGCCCGCAGCTCCGGCGTGGCGCGGATCTGAGCCGGTCCCGGAGAGGAGGCCCTTATGAAAGACCGCCAAAATCTGTTTCTTCTGGTGATCTTCGTGGCTTTCCTGGCAGTGGCCCTGCCCATGGTGTCCATCCCCGTGGACATCGGCGCGCACAGCTATACCGGCGGCATCTACGACCCGGACACCGGCGAACAGATCGAGGCCGTCACGGTGGAGCTCTCCGGCAAGCGCGTCTATACCCTGGGACGGGCTAAATTCGATCTGGACGGCCGCATCGTCATCGAGGCCGAGACCTTCCAAAACGACAGCGACCTGGGCATGCGCATCAGTGAGACCCTGGGCGGCTGGACCTACGGCTGGTGCAGCTTCGGCGCTTATAATTACAGCTGGAACGGCTATGAAAACGTCGATTTCGCTTACCGGGACAGCTATTCCGCTCTGGTCATCTCCCTGGGGAAGGATGGCCGCTCACTTTACCTCTCCGCCGTGGAGGAGGACAGCGCCCAAACGCCCCAGGAGGCCCTGACGGACTTCCTCACCGCCATGGGCTGGGTGTAAAACAGAAAAACCGTCCGGCACGTCTGCCGGACGGTTTTTCTCTCTCAGGGGCGGCCCCTCCTCAAAAAAATTTCAAAATCCCCGCACCGTTCCGCCCCGTTCCATCGTATTCCTTATAAAGCCCAAAAAGGAGGTGACCGGATGACCGACCAAGCCCTGCTGGCCCAGCTGCAAAGCGCCCCGGACAGCGCCCTGCCGGAGCTGACCGCCCGCTACGCCCCCCTGGCCGCCGCCATCGCGGGCCGCATCCTGCCAGGGCGGCCCCAGGACGTGGAGGAGGTGGCCGCCGACGTCCTCATCACCCTCTGGCGCTCCGCCGGAACGCTGGACGCCGCCACCCTCCGGGGCTTCGTCATCACCACCGCCCGGAACCTGGCCATCGACCGCTGGCGGGCCCTGCGCCGCCGGGCGGAGGTGCCCCTGTTCGACGGCGACGGGGAGGACACCGCGTTTTTGGAACAGGAGGTGCTGGGCGGCGTCCTGGCGGACTACATCCGCACCCTGTCCCCGCCGGACGGCGAGATCTTCCTGCGCCACTATCTGCTGCTGGAAACAGCAGCGGAGATCGGCCAGCGCTATGGCCTGACGGAAGCCGCCGTCCGTTCCCGGCTTCACCGGATCCGGAAATTACTGCAAGAGGAGGTGCCCCGATGAACGAGTGGTATGCCCTGGTCAACGACTTGGAGACCGGCGTTCCGCCTTTGGATGAAACGGCGGCGGCCCGCGTCGAAAAGCGCGTCCGGGCCGCTCTGCCCCGGCGGAAAAAACGCCGCTGGGCCGCCGCCCTCCTTGCCGCCGCGCTGGTGCTCACCGCCTGCGGTTACGCCGCCGTCACCGGCCGGTTCTCCGACTGGTTCTGGAACAAGGCGGAGAATCCCGGCTCCCCGGAGAACTCCGAGGACCTGCTGGCCAGCATGGGTACGGTCATCGGCCAGAGCCAGACGGTGGACGGCGCCACTGTCACGCTGAACGGCGCCGTCTGGGACGGGGAAAACCTGCTGCTCTCCCTGACCCTGGACAGCGAAAAGCTCCCCACCGGCCACTGGACCGATATGGAGACAGAGGATTCCTGGCTCCGGGCCTCCCGGGAACAGATGATCGAATCCCTGCGGGAAACCTGGCCCGACGCCGGCGAGACGGAGCTGGACGCCATACTGGACGACTATTGGGCGGCCAACAGCGGTCTGAACGATTCATCGCTCCGTTACATTTTCAATCGCCGGACCCAAACCCACGTTCTGCAGATCCAGACTTTCTTCTCCACCGCCCGCGGCTCCCTTGACCTGGATCTCCACCTGGAAAACCTGAAATTCCGGGGCTTTGTCATCCAGGGGCCCTTTGACTTCTCCTTCACCGTGGAGCGCCGGACGTCTGAGACCGTCTATGAGGGCAGTGCCCTCCTGCAGCAGGAGGACGGCCTTGCCTACCAGATCACCAGGGTCACGCTGACGCCCCTGCGGGTGAAGCTCGACTTCCATCTGGCGGAGCCGGTGACAGAAGCCGAGCTTTCGTCCCGCTGGATCTTTCTCACCATTGACAGCCTGCGCGCCGGGGAAGACGTCCTTCCATTCAGCCAGAGCAAAAGCTCCCTGATGCTCAGGCTGGATGACAGCGGCATTGCCGAAAGCGGCACCCTGGACTGCGGGCCCTTCCATCAGGTCATAGACCCCGCCGCCGTTGACGCCATCGAGCTGGACGGATGGCTGCTGGATCTGGAGACCTTTGCCCTCTCCCCCCTCCCCGCGTAAACGGTGTCTTCACTCTTCAATCTTCCCTCTCCACTCTGCGCAAAAAAAACAGCAGCGGCTGGCGCCGCTGCTGTCTTTTTGCGCTTACACCGTGGGATACTCGCCGTCCCACAGAACCTTCCGGAACTTCATGGGGTCGGTGTTGCCCTCGGTGGAGAACATCAGCACCTGGCTGAAGCGGTCCAGGCCCAGGTAGTCCCGCAGGTCCTTGTACTCGTCATTCTCCATCAGGGCGGCGATGAGGCCCATGCCCACCGCGCCGGACTCGCCGGAGATCACGGTGGGGTCGCCCTTCACCGGCACGCCCAGCATCCGCATGCCCCGGGCGCTGACCCAGTCGGGGCAGGAGACGAAGGCGGACACGTGGTTGCGCAGGATGTCCCAGGAGAGGATGTTGGGCTCGCCGCAGGCAAGGCCCGCCATGATGGTCTGCAGGTCGCCGTGCACGGCGCGGGGCTCGCCGTCCCCCGCCAGGGCGCCCCGGTACAGGCAGTCCGCCGCCCGGGCCTCCATCACGATGAACTTGGGGGGATCGTTGGGGAACAGGTTGGTGAAGTAGCCCACCACCGCGCCGGCCAGGCTCCCCACGCCGGCCTGCACAAACACATGGGTGGGGCGGTTAACCTCCACCTCCCGGAGCTGGTTGGCGGCCTCGGCGGCCATGGTGCCGTAGCCCTGCATGATCCAGGTGGGGATCTCCTCGTAGCCCTCCCAGGCGGTGTCCTGGACGATGACGCCATGATAGGTCTCGGCGGCCTCGGCGGCGGCCATGCGGACGCAGTCGTCGTAGTTCACGTCCTCGATGGTGACCTGGGCGCCCTCCCTGGCGATGTTCTCGTACCGGGCCTGGCTGCTGCCCTTGGGCATGTGGACCACGGCCTTCTGGCCCAGCTTGTTGGCGGCCCAGGCCACGCCCCGGCCGTGGTTGCCGTCGGTGGCGGTGAAGAAGGTGGCCTGGCCGAACTCCTGGCGGAACTGCTCGCTGGTCAGATAGTGATAGGTCATCTCGCTGACGTCCCGGTCCACCATCTTGGCGATGAACCGGGCCATGGCAAAGGAGCCGCCCAGCACCTTGAAGGCGTTCAGGCCGAAACGGTGGGACTCATCCTTGACAAACAGGCCGCCCAGCCCCAGGTACTGCGCCATGCCGTCCAGCCGGGCCAGGGGGGTGATGGAGTACTGGGGAAAGGTGCTGTGGAAGAACCGGGCCTTCGCCACATTGCTCAGGGACATGATGGAAAGCTGCCGGTCCTCGCTGGGGGGCATGCTGTTTGCAACCCACTTGATTTTTTCTTTCATCTTCGCTCACCTGTTATCAAAAATTTTTAGTTATTCAAATTTTTTGTTAGGTCATCTTCATCATAGCATAGTCTATCCGGATGTCAAGGGGGTTCGCAAAACTTTTGCGGATTCGGCGGGGGAAAAGATGCCTCTTGACAAATACCCCCCAGGGGTATATACTGACGCCGAAAGCAATACCCCTGGGGGGTATATCCCGGGAGACAGGAGGCATTTATGCGGGAAGAAAAATATGACATCTCCGGCATGCACTGCGCGGCGTGCAGCGCGTCGGTGGAAAAGGTGACCCGGCGGCTCCCCGGCGTGGAGCGCAGCGACGTGAACCTGACCACCGGCATCATGACCATCTGCTACGACGAGGCCCAGGTGGGCCCGGAGCAGATCGCCGCCAAGGTGGAAAAGGCCGGCTTTGGCTGCGCCCTCCACGCGGAGCACAGGGAGGAGACGGTTCAGGACGTCAAAGACGCCGAGGCCGCCGCCCTGAAGCGGAAGCAGACGGAACTGATCGCGGCCGGGGTCTTTTCCGTGGTGTTATTATATGTGTCCATGGGCCAGATGCTGCCCTTCGGGCTGCCAAGCCTTCCCCTGCCGGACATTTTTTCCATGCACACCCATCCGGTGAACTTCGCCATTTTGCAGCTGCTGCTGACCATCCCCGTGCTGTACTGCGGGCGGCACTTCTTTACCGGCGGCTTCAAGGCGCTGTTCCACGCCAACCCCAACATGGACTCCCTGGTGGCCATCGGCTCCGCCTGCTCCTTTGCCTACAGCGTGGTGATGACCTTTCTGATCTCCGACGATCCCCACACCTATGTCCACAACCTCTACTATGAGTCCGCCGCCGTGGTGCTGACGCTGGTGTCCCTGGGCAAGTTCCTGGAGAGCCGGAACATGCAGAAGACCAAGGGCGCCATCACGGCGCTGATGCAGCTTGCGCCGGACACCGCCATCCTGGCGGACTCCGGCCGGGAGGTGCCCACCAAGAGCCTGAAGACCGGGGACACGGTGCTGGTGAAGCCCGGCGCCCGGGTGCCCGCCGACGGCGTGGTCACCCAGGGCGAGAGCAGCGTTAACGAGGCCATGCTCACCGGCGAGAGCCTGCCGGTGGAGAAAAGCGTTGGCAGTGAGGTCATCGGCGGCAGCGTCAACCAGAACGGCGCGCTGTACGTCCGGGTGACCCGCACCGGTGAGGACGCCACCCTGGCCCGCATCATCCGCTTTGTGGAGGACGCCCAGGGCAAAAAGGCCCCCATCTCCAAGACCGCCGACAAGGTGGCCGGGGTGTTTGTGCCCGCGGTCATCACCATCGCGCTGGCCGCGGCCATCGCCTGGGCCGTGGCGGGCCAGCCCTTCGCCTTTGTGCTGCGGGTATTCACCTCGGTGCTGGTCATCGCCTGCCCCTGCGCCCTGGGCCTGGCCACCCCCACCGCCATCATGGTGGGCACGGGCCTTGGGGCAAAGCACGGCATTCTGATCCGCTCCGGCGAGATTTTGGAGATCACCCACAGCGTGGACACCGTGGTGCTGGACAAGACCGGCACCGTGACCCAGGGCGCCCCCGCCGTGACGGAGATCGTCCCCCAGGGCTGCGGCAAGCTGGACCTGCTGTCCACCGCCGCCGCGGTGGAGGCCGTGTCCGCCCACCCGCTGGCGGAGGCCATCTCGGCCTGCGCCGCGGAGCAGGGGCTGACGGACCTGCCCAAGCCGGAGCAGTTTGAAAACCTGTCCGGCCGGGGCCTGAAGGCGGCGCTCTCCGGCGAGACCGTGCTGGCGGGCAGCCGGCGGCTGCTGGAGGAGGAGGGCGTGGACGTCTCGCCCCTGCTGGCGGAGGCGGAGCGGCTGGCGGCCCAGGGGCAGACGCCCATGTACTTCGCCCGGGGCGGCAGGCTGCTGGGTCTCATCAGCGTGGCGGACCCGGTGAAGGAGACCAGCGCCGCCGCCATCCGGAAGATGAAGGACGCGGGCATCCGCACGGTGCTGCTGACCGGCGACAATCACGCGGCGGCCAGCCACATCGGCGCCCTGGTGGGCGTGGACGAGGTCATCGCCGAGGTGCTGCCGGAGGAGAAAGCCGGGGTCATCCAGCGTCTCCAGGCCCAGGGCCGGAAGGTGATGATGGTGGGCGACGGCATCAACGACGCCCCCGCCCTGACCCAGGCGGAGGTGGGCTGCGCCATCGGCAGCGGCAGCGACATCGCCATTGAATCCGCCGACATCGTGCTGATGCGGGACGATTTGCAGGACGTCCCCCGGGCCCTGCGGCTGTCCGCCCTGACCCTGCGGGACATCAAGCAGAACCTGTTCTGGGCCTTCTGCTACAACACCGTCGGCATCCCCATCGCGGCAGGGGCGCTGTATCTCTTCGGTGGGCCCCTGCTCTCCCCCATGTTCGCCGGCGCGGCCATGTCCCTCAGCTCCGTGTGCGTGGTGGGCAACGCCCTGCGGCTGGGCAGGGCCAAACTGTCATGAAAAGGAGGCCCCTATGAAAGACGATCTGAAGCGGGCCGGGGAGAACCCGGAACTTTTGAAGAGAGAATGCGGCATCGACGCGAAGCTGTATGTCCCGGGCGGGGAAGACGGCGGCCAGGAGCCGGAGTGCTGCCGCCGCAAGCACCGGGAGGACGGGGAACGTGAGGCGCTGCAAAAGCGGCTCAGCCGCATCGAGGGCCAGGTCCGGGGCGTCCGGGGCATGGTGGAAAAAGAGGCCTACTGCACCGATATCCTGACCCAGGTATCCGCCATCCAGTCGGCGCTGAACGCCTTTTCCCGGGAGCTGCTGGCCAGCCACATCCGCACCTGCGTGGTGCAGGATATCCAGGACGGGAAGCTGGAGGTCGTGGACGACCTTCTTCTCACCATACAAAAACTGATGAAATGAAAGGAGCAAACAAGTTATGACCAAGATTTCTGTGCCCGACATGATGTGCGAAAACTGCGTGAAGCGCATCACCAACGCCCTGACCGCGGCGGAGCTGAAGTTTGAAGTCAGCCTGGCGGACAAAACCGTCACCATCGACGGCTGCCAGAACTGCGTCAAGACCGCCGTGGGCGAGCTGGAAGATCTGGGCTTCACCCCGGAAGTGCAGTAATTCCCGCAAAAACAGCGGAAAGCGGCCCCGTATCCCAACAAAGGATACGGGGCCGCTCAGTCTGTCAAAAAACCTGATTAAGAAGAGAAAGGGCCTCAAAAAGCAAGGGGAGTACGAGGGGACGGGAGTCCCCTTGTATTGGATCAAATGCCTGCAAAAGGGCTGTGATCACAGCCCTTTGCCCCGCGAAGTGGGAGCTTTTCGGGCTGCAGAGCAGCCCGAAAAGCGAGGCATTGTAAGGCCCGACAAAAAAGTCCAAAGGACTTTTTTGTCGGGCCGAACGGCCCCGTATCCCCCATCGGGATACGGGGCCGCTTTCCGCGCCCCGCGTGTTACCGTTTTGTAATTTTTTCGTTTCTATCTGGCGGTTTTTTCCAAGGACTTTTCGCCCGTTTTCAGCAAAAGTGGGAGACATAATCCCGGTTCAACGGCAAAAACTTGACAAAAGTGGGAGCGTGGTGTATACTGAGTCCAGTTTTTCAGCCGGTAACAAAAGTTACAAGTTGTTTTCATCCCTGAAAACAGCCGCGCAACGCTCCTGCGGGAGTCTGAAAAACCACTTTCAGGAGGTATGTTTTGAATACACAAAACTTACGGAGAAAACCGCATGAACGCAGAGCCCGCCGCCATATGTTCCTCTTTTCGCTGACGGTGGCCGCGCTCTCCTGCGTCGCCGCCACCGGATGGGCCGACGCGCTGTTTATCCTCACCGGCGCGGAGGATACCGCCATCGTGCTGAACGGCTCCGCCGAGGTCCCCGACCTGTCCTCCCAGATGGTCCACGTCACCTCCGGCGCCAAGGGCTATGATGTGACGCTGGCCTCCGGCAAGGCTGTGACGGTCCGCCACGGCGGCGACGTCTACACCGCCAAGAGCAAGAAGGAGACCGTCTCCGCCCTGCTCAAGCGCCTGGGGATCGCCCCCAGCCCGCTGGAAACCATTGCCGTGGACCTGTCCGGCCCCGATGTGGTTTTGACGGTGGCGGAGGACATCACCTATTACGATAAGGTGACAGAGGACGTGGCCTTTGAAACCGTCCGGGTGGCCAATCCGGAGATGGAAAAGGGCGAGGAAACCGTGGTTCAGGAGGGCAAGGACGGCGTCCGCACCTCCATTTATGAGGTGGTCTGGAGCAACGGCGAGGAGATCTCCCGCCAGTTCGTGGAGGAGCTGGACAGCACTGCCGTGGATCAGATCGTGGAATACGGCACCGCTGTGGCCGCCTCTCCGGACACCGCTGCCGTCTCGGACAGCTCCGCCATTGCCAGCGTCACCAAAAACGCCGATGGCAGCGGCACCCTGACGCTGCAGTCCGGCGCGACGCTGAACTTCTCCGCCGTCAAGTCCATGACCGCCACCGCCTACACCGCCGGACACGGCGGCGCGGACTACACCACCGCCACCGGCACCTTTGTCCGGGTGGGCACCGTGGCCGTGGACAAAAAGGTCATCCCCCTGGGGACGAAGATGTATATTGTCACCAACGACGGCGTGGTCTACGGCACCGCCGTGGCCGAGGACACCGGCGTGAAGGGCAACAAGGTGGATCTGTATTACGAGACCTATCAGCAGTGCATCAACTTCGGCAGACGGAGCTGCACGGTGTATATCCTTAAATAAGCGGAGAAAACGCGGGCGCCAGCCTTTCAGGCTGGCGCCCGCGTTTTCAATTGATAATTGATAATTGACAATTGACAATTTATTTTACTCCAGCCTTTCATCGTCCCACTGCCGCCTATCCGATCAGCAGAGGCCCTCCGACAGAAGCAGCGCCTTCCGCGACCACCCATTGTCAATTGTCCATTGTCAATTGTCAATTTTCTCAAGCACTTCCGCCAATTGCCCCAGCTCTGTAACGCGGTAGTCCGGCACGATGTCCGGGCGGCCCGGCCTGCCGTGGGGGGCGAACCAGCAGGTGCGGATGCCGGCGTTATGGCCGCCCCGGATGTCGGAGGTCAGACTGTCTCCCACCATCAGGGCCGTTTCCCGGGAAAAGCCGGGGATGGCGGCAAAGGCGGCCTCAAAAAAGGCAGGGCTGGGCTTGTCGAAGCCCACCGTTTCAGAGATGAAGATGTCTTTGAAATACGGCTTGATACCCGCGCTGTCCAGGCGGCTGTGCTGCACCGCGGCGGCGCCGTTGGAGGCCAGGTACAGGTCATATCGGGGCGCCAGGGCCGCCAGCAGCTCCGGCGCGCCGGGGATGAAGAAGTGGCCCTGGGCCAGATGGCCTTCGTAGCGGCCGCAGGCCTCCTGGCTGGAGCGGCGGAGGCCCAGCTCCGCAAACAGCAGGTCGAAGCGGCGGGTCAGCACCTGGGGACGGGTCAGTTTGCCCTCCTCCAGCAGCTCCCACTGCTGGCGGTTCAGCTCGTGGTAGCGGGAGAGCACCGCGTCTGTGGCGGGGACGTCCAGTTCCGTCAGGGCCCTGGTCAGGGCCGCCCGCTCGGCGCGGGTGAAGTCCAGCAGGGTGTCGTCCAGGTCGAAGAAGATGGTTTTGATCATGGGGCCGTCCTTTCTTACCGTGGGTTTTCTCTATCATACAGGATGGGGCGGGGGTTTTCAAACCCTCTTTTTTTTGGTATACTGCTCTCATCTACTTTGAAAAGGCGGGACTGCCATGAATCTCTGCGATTACGATTCCATCCGGGAGCTGCTGGGGCGGCACGGATTCCACTTTTCCAAATCCATGGGGCAGAATTTTCTCATTGACCCCCAGGTGCCGCGGGACATTGCGGCATCGTCCGGGGCGGATGCGGCCTGCGGCGTGCTGGAGATCGGCCCCGGCATCGGGCCGCTGACGGCGGAGCTGGCCCAGCGGGCGGGCAAGGTGGTCTCCGTGGAGCTGGACAAGGCCCTGCTGCCGGTGCTGGCGGAGACCATGGCCCCCTATCCCAACGTGGAGATCGTGCCGGGAGACGTGCTGAAGCTGGACCTGAACGCCCTGGCGGCGGAGAAATTCCAGGGCCTGCGGCCCATCGTCTGCGCCAACCTTCCCTATAACATCACCACGCCGGTGCTGACCAAGCTCATCGAGACCCCCTGCTTTGAAACCATTACCGTGCTGATCCAGAAGGAGGTGGCCCAGCGGCTGGCCGCGCCCCAGGGGTCCTCCGACGGCGGCGCTTTTTCCCTCTTTCTGCAATACTATATGGAAACGGAGCTGCTGTTCGACGTGCCCCGGGAGAAATTTCTGCCCGCCCCCAAGGTGACCTCCGCCGTGCTGCGGTGCGTCCGGCGGCAGCGGCCCGCCGTGGAGGTGGAGGACGAATCGTTTTTCTTCCAGGTCATCAAGGGGGCCTTTTTGCTGCGGCGGAAGACCCTGGCCAACAGCCTGGCCGCCGCCCTGCCCTTTGACAAGGCGGCCATCCAGGCCGCCTTGTCGGACTGCGGTCTGAGCGCCGACATCCGGGGCGAGCGGCTGACCCTGCGGGACTTCGCCGGCCTGGCGGCGCGGCTGGGGCGGCTTTGAGCCGGGGGCGTATTCTGGCAGTGCGGAAAATCGTTTACGGAGGGCAAACCGGCGATTTCTTTTCCCGCTATTGCTTTTCCCGTAAAAATCGTGTAAAATATCTTTAATTTCGCTTTCCCCTGTTTGACTGCGGGGCTGTTTCCCCGGTTCTGCCCTGCCCCGCTGACTTTATTTTAAGGAGGAACATGTATTATGGAAACTTACGGTCTGGAAGCTCTGGGCATCATCAATGCCGCCGCGGTTTACCGCAACCTGACCCCCGCCCAGCTGACCGAGCACGCCCTGCGCCGCGGCGAGGGCAAGCTCAGCAACACCGGCGCGCTGGTGGTCAAGACCGGCAAATACACCGGCCGCAGCGCCAACGACAAGTTCATCGTGGACACCCCCGCCGTCCATGACGAGATCGCCTGGGGCAAGGTCAACCGCCCCATCGAGAAGGAGAAGTTCGAGGCCATCCGCAGCAAGGTCATCGCCTATCTCCAGGGCAAGGAGATCTTCATTTTTGACGGCTTCGCCGGCGCGGACCCCAAGTACACCCAGTCCTTCCGCATTGTCAATGAGCTGGCCTCCCAGAACCTGTTCATCCATCAGCTGCTGCGCCGCCCCACTCCTGAGCAGCTGGAGGGCTTCACCGCCGACTACACCATCATCGCCGCCCCCGGCTTCAAGTGCGTCCCCGAGATCGACGGCACCCGCTCCGAGGCCGCCATCCTGGTGGACTACGAGGCCAAGGAAGTGGTGATCTGCGGCACCCAGTACGCCGGTGAGATCAAGAAGTCCGTGTTCTCCGTCATGAACTACGTCCTGCCCAAGATGGGCGTGTTCCCCATGCACTGCTCCGCCAACATCGGCAAGGACGGCGACTCCGCCGTGTTCTTCGGCCTCAGCGGCACCGGCAAGACCACCCTGTCCGCCGACCCCAACCGCATGCTCATCGGCGACGACGAGCACGGCTGGGCGGACGACTCCGTGTTCAACTTCGAGGGCGGCTGCTATGCCAAGTGCATCAACCTCAGCCCCGAGGGCGAGCCGGAGATCTACAACGCCATCAAGTTCGGCGCGCTGGTGGAAAACGTGGTGATGGACGACGAGACCCGGGAATTCGACTTTGACGACGACTCCCTGGCCGTCAACAGCCGCGTGGGCTATCCCGTGGAGTATATCCCCAACGCGGAGCTCTCCGGCATGAGCCCCAGCGTGCCCAAGACCGTCATCTTCCTGACCGCCGATGCCTACGGCGTGCTGCCCCCCATCTCCAAGCTGGACCGCAACCAGGCCATGTACTACTTCGTCTCCGGCTTCACCAGCAAGGTGGCCGGCACCGAGATCGGCATTACCGAGCCTGTGCCCACCTTCTCCACCTGCTTCGGCGAGCCCTTCCTGCCCCTGGACCCCTCCGTCTACGCCAGTATGCTGGCCGAGAAGGTGGAGAAGTCCGGCGCCAACGTGTATCTGGTGAACACCGGCTGGAACGGCACCGGCAAGCGCATGAAGCTGAGCTACACCCGGGCCATGGTCACCGCCGCCCTCACCGGCGAGATCGAGAAGGGCGAGTTTGTCACCGATCCCACCTTCGGCGTCCAGGTGCCCACCGCCATCGAGGGCGTGCCCTCTGAGCTGCTGATCCCCGAGAACACCTGGGAGGACAAGGAGGCCTACAAGGCATCCTGCAAGAAGCTGGCCACCAGCTTTGTGGAGAACTTCAAGAAGTACACCCACATGAGCGCCGAAGTGGTCGCCGCCGGCCCTAAGGCTGAATGATCTCACGCATCCAAAAAGCGCCCCAAAGGGGCGCTTTTTGTTACTCTTTTGTAAGGATCTTCCCCGGATCCCATGCTATACTGGGTCAAATGATTTCGATTTTGGAGGGGTTTATGAGACGCACCGCTTGTTTCTGGCTGATCCTCGCGCTGTGCCTGTTCCTGACCGGCTGCGGGAGCGCCCACAAGGAGCCCACATCCTATGAGGTGGACGGCTTCACCATCGACAAAGAGGCCCAGACCGTCACAAAAGGTGAAGATGTCTACCACTATACGATCAGCGGCAGCAAAGTGACCATCCTCTATCCCAACGGCGCTGAATACTGGTGGAACTACGGAAGCGGTGACACCCCCATCAGCTACGGCGGCTGGAGCGACAATTACGACCCTGCCCGGTACGTCTCCGGGGACAGGCTGCTGGATCTTATCAACTACAAGGCCCCCAGCCCCTCCGGCCGGAGCAACGGCATCGGTTTCCTGCTGGCAGTCATCGGCCTGTTCAACCTGCTGGCCCCCCGCGCGTCCTGGTATCTCAGCTACGGCTGGCGGTTCAAGGACGCGGAGCCGTCGGAGGCGGCGCTGGTGCTGGGCCGCGTCGGCGGCGGGTTTGCAGTATTGGCAGGCCTGCTGATGATTTTCTAAATAAAAAGCCGGACGGCTGTGCCGTCCGGCTTTTTTCGAGTTTCAGGTGCGGTCCGGGAATTTGGCGCAGAGCTTGTCCAGCTCGTCCAGCAGGGCGCGCATCTCGTCCCTGGTCATGGTGCAGGACACCTCGGCGGTGTCGTCGCCGTCCATGGTGTTGGGCAGGTAGAAGGACACGTCCACCCGGAAGCCCTCCCCCTCCGCCCGGGCGGAGAGGGTGAACCAGGGCTCGGTGAATTCGCTGTCATAGGCGGTCTTGATGCCCGCGTTCAGGACCTTCAGTCCGGCGGTCAGCTCCTTGAGCTCATAGGTCAAAAGGCAGCTGTTGGAGTCCTTGACCACAGCGCCGTCCTCGTTGATCCAGGTGCAGCGCAGCACCAGCCAGTTGCGGTCGTCGCTGTCCGGCGCGCCGCCGTCGGCGGGCAGCTCGTAGTTCACAATGTCCAGCTTCAGGCTGGCGTCTCCATTTTTGAAAAGCATGGCGTTCTCCTTATTTGTCGGCGTGGTGTTCGGCGTAAAACGCGTCGTAGTCCTTCAGCATCAGCTGCAGCAGGGCCGGGGTGTCCAGGCCGTAGGGGCAGCGGGACTTGCAGGCGTCACAGTGGACGCAGTTTTCGATCTTGTGCATTTTAGCGTGCCACTCATCGCTCATGTAGGGCCGGTAGGGCGAGCGGCGCAGCAGGGCCGACATGCGGGCGGCCTGGGGGATGTCGATGCCCGCGGCGCAGGGCAGGCAGTAGCCGCAGGAGCGGCAGAAGTTGCCCGCCAGCTCCTTCCGGTCCTGCCGGATGACGGCCCGGAGCTCCTCGGTCAGCCCGGGGTCCCGGGCGGTCAGCTCCAGCCACTGGTCCAGCTCCCACGGGTGCTGGATGCCCCAGATGGGCACCACGTTGTCATACTGGCCCATAAAGGCGTAGCAGGCCTCGGCGTTGTTCAGCAGGCCGCCGGAGAGGCCTTTCATGGCGATGAAGCCCATGTCCGCCTCCCGGCACCGGGCCACCAGCTCCAGATCCTGCTCCGCCGCCAGATAGCAGAAGGGGAACTGCAGCGTCTCGAAATTCCCGGAATCGATGGCGGCCCGGGCGATGTGGAGCCGGTGGTTGGTGATGCCGATGTGGCGGATACAGCCCTTTTTCTGCATCTCCAGGGCGGCGGCAAAGGCGCCGTCAGGGTCCTCCGGATCCGGCAGCTGGGCGGGGTTGTGGAACTGGAAGAGGTCGATGTAGTCCGTCTGCAGGCGGCGGAGGCTCTGTTCGATATGGGCCAGGGCCGTCTTTTTGTCCGTGGCGGCGCTCTTGGTGGAGATCACCACGTTCTGGCGGACGCCCCGGAGGGCCTCGCCCAGCTTTTCCTCGCTGTCGGTATAGGCGTTGGCGGTGTCGAAGTAGTTGATGCCGCCGTCCACGGCGCGGCGGACCAGGGCCACCGCTTCCGCTTTGGAAATGCGCTGGATGGGCAGTGCGCCGAAGGCGGTTTTGGTGACCCGCAGCTCCGTGCGGCCCAGTCTGACGGTTTTCATATGCGCCCCTCCCTTTTTGTCTTTTCTGTTATTGTAGCACATTTTCCGCTGTTTGCAAATCCGGGAAAGTGTGTTATACTGAAATGTAATTTCAAAAACACAAAGGAGGGCGCCATGGACCGGGAACTGCATTTGAAACTGACGGTGCGGCTTTATACGGAGGACGACCAGCGGTGCTTCGGCCCCGGCATCGCAACGCTGCTGGAGCGGGTGCGGGAGCACCACTCCCTGCGGGCGGCGGCGGCGTCCATGGAGATGGCCTATTCCAAGGCGTGGCGCATCATCCGCACGGCGGAGGCGGTGTTCGGGTGCAAGATGCTCTCCTCCACCATCGGGGGCCAGCACGGCGGCGGCGCGGTGCTGACGCCGGAGGCGGAACGGCTGCTGGCGGCCTACCGGGCCTATCAGGCGGATGTGGAGGGCTACGCCCAGGGGCGGTTTGAGGAGGCGTTCGGGTTTTACCGGGAGCTGGACAGGAAGGCGCCGTAAAGGCACCGGTCCTCTGGGCGCGGACAGAAAAAATTCCGGGAGAGCCGCGGCTCTCCCGGTTTTTTGCCGTTACTGGGGCTGGGTGGGGTCGATCTCCGTGGGGCTGGGAACGGGATGCTCCTTGTGCTCCACCATGGCGCGGATCAGCTCCACAGTGCCGCCCAGGCCCAGATAGCTGGAGTCCAGGCAGAAATCGTAGCTCTCCACAGCGCCCCACTTCTGGGAGGAATAGTACTCATAATAGGACGCGCGGCGCTTGTCGGTCTTGATGATGAGCTTGCGGGCCTCCTCCGGCGTCACCTTCTGGCGCTTGGCCACCCGCTGGACGCGCACATCCATGGGGGCGTGGATGAAGATGCTCAGGTGGTTGGGATTGTCCGCCAGGGCATAGTCCGCGCAGCGGCCGATCATGACGCAGGGGCCCTGCGCCGCGATGTGGCGGATGGTATCAAAGGTGGCCAGGTACACCTGCTGCTCCAGGGAGTCCCCGGCGCCGGTGCCCGGCAGGGCAAACATGTAGGAATCCATGGCGATGGAGTACAGCAGGCTCTTGGGGCGCTCGTCGAAATTCTCGAAGATCTTTTCGCACAGGCCGCTCTTCTTGGCGGCCTCCTGCAAAAGCTCCTTATCATAGAACGGGATGCCCAGCTCCTTGGCGACGCGGATGCCGACTTCCTTGCCGCCGCTGCCGAACTGCCGGCCAATGGTGATGATCGTTTTCATAGGGCTTCCTCCTCTCTTGGTATTTTTATTATAACACTTTTTGGGAGGAGCGTCAAATGGAACAGGCCGCCCGGCGGGCGGCCTGCTTGCAAGGGCAGGAGACGTGTGATATCCTATGATTCAAAGGGGTGTGGGAACATGACGTATCTGTTTTTGCATGGCCTGGGGCAATCTGCCGCCAGCTGGGACCGGGTGCTGGGCGCGCTGCATTGCGAGGGGGAGACGCTTTGCCCCGAGCTTTCCGGCTTTTTGCGGGATGGGCCGTGCAGTTACGCCGTGCTGTATCAGGCGTTTTCCGCGTATTGTGACGGCGTTTCCGGGCCGGTCAGCCTCTGCGGGCTGTCTTTGGGCGGCATGCTGGCGATGCAGTACGCCATTGAACGCCCGGAACGGGTGTCCTCCCTGGTGCTGATCGGGACGCAGTACACGACGCCCAAGCGGCTGCTGCGGGTGCAGAACGCGGTGTTTCGGGTGATGCCGAAGAGGGCCTTTGCCGGCGCAGGCTTCCAAAAGGTCGATTTCATCCGTCTCTGCGGCTCCATGGCGGAGCTGGACTTTCAGGATGCGCTGGTGAAAATCGTCTGCCCCGCTCTGGTGGTCTGCGGCGAGAGGGACCGGGCAAACCGGCCGGCGGCGCTGGGGCTGAAAGAGCGGCTCCCCGCCGGGGAGCTCTGCATCCTGAAAGGTGCGGGGCACGAGGCGAATGTGGATGCCCCGGAGGCATTGGGCGCGGTTTTGCACGCATTTTGGAAATAAGCGCCAAACGAAATGGAGGATGGGATACCCAGCCGCGCCGGATTTACGGCGCAACGAGATTGGACAGGAGAAAGATCACCTCGCGGTGCAGCGGATAATACCAGTAGAAGAACCATTTGCACCGCCGCCCCCGCTCCCCGTTATACAGCAGCATGAAGGGCAGCGCAAATATCATCCGGCACTGGAGGAGATTCAAGAAGGTCTGGACGAAGCCGAAGGTCTGCATCTTAAAAATATCAAACGGGAGCCACAATATTGCGTCGGCCCCCACGATACAAATAACGCAGAACAGGGCAAATACCAGGCACTGCCTGTTCTTTGTCCTTGCGAAACACATGGCCACGCCCAGGATCACAAAGCCGATGCCGTAGTCGATGGTGTGAAAGGTCGGGAGCAGGCTGCTGTACAGTCCCGAGAGCAAGAAATTCACCTGTATGGAAACCCCGGACGGGACAATGGCGTTACGGATCGTCATGGCAAAGGCCGTGGGAAGCAGCGACGCCGCCAGCAGGAGGGCGGAAACTGCCAAAGCCCGCAGGTCCCGCGCTTTCCAGGCCGCAATCAGCCGTT
Organism: uncultured Dysosmobacter sp.; assembly: GCA_947625655.1. Taxonomy (GTDB): domain Bacteria; phylum Bacillota; class Clostridia; order Oscillospirales; family Oscillospiraceae; genus Oscillibacter. The sequence continues at coordinate 65,966 of CANQPD010000007.1, read as the reverse complement.
CCAGCAAAATGACATAGAGAGCCGTGTAGAAGAATGTGAAGATGATGTTGCCGGGTGTGAAATAGTGGAACACTTCCCCGAAGCAGGCATTCATGGCCGTGACGAAAAGGCCGGTGCACATGCCCGCCAGATAGAGCCGGAGCAGGAATCTGGGCTTGCTCCGGGTGTGGCGGATGCTCTGGACCAGCAGAAACAGGAACAGCGGCGCGGCCAGCCGGCCGATGGAGCGCAAATAGGTATAATATCTTTCAACGACAGGGATCTCAAAGGCAAAGGCCCCAATGTGATCCAGGGTCATGAAAAACAGCGCGAGCATTTTGAGCTGAAACGCCGTCAAGCCCTTTACCCGATTTCCCGATCGATCAAATCCCATCCCGATACCTCTCTGACATATCATTTGTTTGCAGACGGCCTCGGCGGAGGCTGTCTGCGCAGGAAAAACAGGCCGCCCGGCGGGCGGCCTGCTTTTCTTCTTACGCCTGGGGCATCTCCTTGCCCAGGCGGCGGTACATGGTCTTTTTCACCGCCCGGAGGATGTTCTCGTATCCGGTGCAGCGGCACAGGTGGCCGGAGAGGAGCTTGCGCAGCTCCGCGTCAGTGTACTCCCTGCCGGATTCCAGGATCTCCACCGCCGTCAGGATGAAGCCGGGGGTGCAGAAGCCGCACTGGATGGCGGCCTCGTCCACGAAGGCCTGCTGGATGTCGGACAGCTCGCCGTTGGGGCCGAGAAGGCCCTCCAGGGTGCGGATGCGCTTGCCCTCCGCCCAGACGGCCAGGTAGATGCAGGAGTTGAACGCCTCGCCGTCGATGAGGACGTTGCAGGCGCCGCACTCCCCCACCTCGCAGCCTTTTTTGACGGAGGTCATCCGGAAGTCGTTGCGGAGCATGTCGGTCAGGCTGGCCCGGACGTCCACCGTCCGCTCCACATCCTTGCCGTTGAGATTGAAATGAACGGTCTGATACTGTATCAAGTGTTTCTCCATTACAGCGCACCTCCCGCCAGTCTTACGGATTCGATAAAGGCCCGTTTGGCGCTCTCCACCGCGATGTGCATGCGGAAATCCCTGGCGGCCCGCCAGGAGTCCCGGGGGTTGATGTCCGCCTTCACCGCCTGAGAGAAGGCCTCCGCCAGTTCCAGGCTGACAGGCTTCCCGCCGGCCAAAGCCTCCGCCGTGGCCGCCCGCAGGGGCACGGGGCCCGCCACGCCGAAGGCCACTCTCGCCCGCTCCACATATTTTTTGTCGGCGGAGAGGCGGACGTTGACAGAGGTGCCCAGGGTGGCGATGTCCATGGCGTTGCGCATGGCGTATTTGATGTAGTGGCCGAAGGTGTTCTCGTAGCTCTCCTTGGGGATCAGGATGGCGGTCTGGATCTCCCCCTCCCGGATGTCCACCCTGCCCGCCCGGATATAAAATTCCTGGATGGGCTGGCGGCGGACGCCGTCGGGGCCGGTCAGCTCCACGATGGCGTCCCAGGCGTGGAGGGTGGAGGAGGAGTCGGCGGAGGTGACGCCGTTGCAGGTGTTGCCGCCGATAGTGCCGATGTTGCGGATCTGGGGGCCGCCCACCTGGTTCACGGCCTCCCCCAGGACGTTGATATACTTCTGAATGATGGGGTCCCGGGTGATGTGGGAAAAGCTGGTGAGAGAGCCGATGCGGATGGCGCCGTCCTCCTCCAGGGAGACGCCCCGCAGCTCGTCAAGGCCGTAAATGGAGATCAGCTCTACGCCGGCCCGCTTGCCCTCCCGCATCTGGACCAGCACGTCGGAGCCGCCGGCGATGATGTGGGCCTCGGGATGGGCCAGGCGGAGGGCCACGGCGTCGGCCACGCTTTGGGCCTGATACAGGGCTTTCATGTCATACATAGCGCGTTCCCTCCTTTAATCTTCGATCAGCCCGGCCTCGCGGAACTTGCGGTAGAGGACGTGGGGCGTGATGGGACAGCAGTCGATGGCAACGCCTGTGGCGTTGAGGATGGCGTTTCGGATGGCAGGAGCGCCGGAGCAGGCCGGGGGCTCGCCCAGGGCCTTGGTGCCGTAGGGGGAGGTGGGCTCCGGGTTCTCCACGAACTCCGCCTGCAATGTGGGGTGGTCCATGAAGGTGGACAGCTTGTAGTCCAGCAGGTTGTTGTTCAGGGGCTTGCCGGTCTTCTCGTCGAAGAGCAGCTGCTCGGAGAGGCCGTAGCCGATGGCCATGGACATGCCGCCGTGGACCTGGGCCTCCGCCAGGGCGGGATTGATGAGCGTGCCGCAGTCGTGGACATTGACGATGTTCAGCAATTTTACCTTACACATCGGGATATCCACCTCCACCTCGGCAAAGGAGCAGCCGAAGGAGTAGGCGTTGGTCTTGATCTGGGCCGTGGTCTCGGCGGTGATGTGCTGGCTGTGCTCCAGGGAGTACAGGCTCTCCGTCGCAAGGTCCCCCAGGGACTTCAGGACGCGGCCGTCGGACTTGCGGATGATCTGGCCGTCCACCAGGTCCAGGTTGGAAACCGGCATCCGGGTCTGCTCGTGGGCGATGTTCAGGATGCGCTCCCGCAGGGCCAGGGCCGTCTGCTTGATGGCAAAACCGCCCACATAGGTCTGGCGGGAGGCGTATGCGCCGGTGCCGAAGGGGGTCACGTCGGTATCCTGGGAGGAGACCACATGCACATCCCTGAAGGGGACGCCCACCGCGTCCGCCACCATCTGGGAATAGGCGGTGTCGCAGCCCTGGCCGATCTCCGTCTCGCCGGTCTGGAACTGGAGGGAGCCGTCCTGGTTCAGCACCATGCGGCAGGAGGAGGACTCCAGGGAGATGGGCCACACAGCCGTGTTGTACCAGAACACGGCAAGGCCGATACCTTTACGGATGGGGCCGGTCTGGTTTTGGTATTCCCGGAGCTTCCGCTCATAATCGATGGCGGCCATGCCCTTTTCCATGCACTGGTTGAAGGTGTCGGTGTACAGCTCGTTTTTGGAAAAGCCGTCCACATAGCCCACGGGCATCAGGTTTTTCCGCCGGAATTCCAGGGGCTCCATGCCGATGGCCTTGCAGATATCGTCGATGTGGCTCTCGCCGGCGAACATGGCCTGGGGGATGCCATAGCCCCGCATGGCGCCGGCGGAGGGGCGGTTGGTGAACACCGTCCAGGAATCGCACTCCAGATTATCGCAGGGATAGAGCTGAGGGAACGCGCCCATGCCCTTGGCCACGATGCCGTGGCCGTGGGAGGCGTAGGCGCCCTGGTTGGAAAACGCCTCGAACTTCCGGGCCACCAGGGTGCCATCAGGCCGGACGTAGGAGATGATGTGGGTGCGGATGGCGTGGCGGACGCGGTTGGAGACGAAGGTCTCCTCCCGGCTGCACTCGATCTTCACCAGACGGCCCCCCACCTGGGTGGAACACCAGGCGCACAGAGGCTCGTACAGCGCGTCCTGCTTGTTGCCGAAGCCGCCGCCGATGTAGGGCTTGACGACGCGGACCTTGCCCCAGGGGATCCCCAGGGCCTGGCCGACGATACGGCGGACGATGTGGGGGATCTGGGTGGAGGAGACCACCGTGACGCGGCCTGCCTCCTCATAGGCAAAGCAGCCGTGGTTTTCGATGTGGCAGTGCTGGACGGTGGGGGTATCGTACCAGCCCTCCACACAGATCAGCCCCGGTTCCTGGCGGGCGGCCTCATAGTCGCCCTTGCGGATGTCGGTGTGAGCCAGGATGTTGCCCGGATACTCCTCGTGGAGCTGAGGGGCGTCCGGCTCCATGGCCTTCTGCACGTCCAAAACGAAGGGCAGCTCCTCATACTCCACCCCCAGGGCCCGGACGCCCTGGGCGGCGGCCACCTCATCCTCGGCGATGACCACGGCCACCTCGTCGCCGTAGTAGCGGACGTGGCGGTTCAGCAGCAGCCGGTCCGCCACATCCTGGTGATGGGGGTCCGTGGACCAGGGGTGGCCCGCCGTGGGGAATGGGATATTGGGGACGTCAAAGCAGGTCAGGACCCGGACCACGCCGGGGATGGCCTCGGCGGCGGTGGTGTCGATGGACTTGACGAAGCCGTGGGCGATGGTCGCGTGGCAGATCCGCGCCACCAGGGCGCTGCGGTCACACAGATCGTCCATATACTTGGCGCGGCCGGTGGCTTTGTCGTAGGCGTCTACGCGGATCTCGCTCTTTCCGACGCTTTTGCTCATGGGGCAGCCCTCCTTCATAGCGTGAAGTTTCGCCCCGGATTGACTTACGGGGGCGAAAACGGATATACTAGATTTAAAATGGACAATTGACAATTGATAATTGACAATTGACGGGAGAACAGGGAGGCCGCCTGCGGCGGCAATTGAAATAGATTCGCCGCAGGCGAATTCCTTCATTATCAACTGTCAATTGTCAATTATCCATTATCAATTCAACAGTGAATGGAGCGGTGTTATGCTGAAGATCGGATGCGTGGTGATGGCGGCGGGCAATGCCCGGCGGTTCGGAGACAATAAGCTGGCAGCCCAGCTGCGGGGGCGGTCACTGATTTTGCGGGCGCTGGAGGCCGTTCCGGCGGAGATGTTCGATTCCGTAGTCGTTGTGACGCAATACCCCGAGATCATACGGCTTGTGAAGGATTTTCACTTTGCATCTGTCCACAACCAGCACCCCGACTGGGGCATCAGCCACACCATCCATCTGGGGCTGACGGAGCTGCGGGACTGCGATGGGGCCATGTTTCTGGTCAGCGACCAGCCCCTGCTGGAACGGGAGAGCGTGGCGGAACTGGTGCGGCTCTGGAAACGGCAGCCGGACAGGATCGCGGCGCTAGGCCACGGCGGCGTCCGGGGCAATCCCTGCCTCTTCCCCGCCCGGCTGTTCCCGGAGCTGATGGAGCTGCGGGAGGATCACGGCGGGAACACCGTCATCCGGCGGCACGAGGAGGATCTGGTGCTGCTGGAGGTCGAGGCACAGGAGCTGACGGACGTGGACACGCCCCAGGCGCTGAAAGAGATCGAAGATAAAAGATAAAAGATATGAGATATGAGATATGGATGCAGAGATCTGTTCGCTTGACGCGGTCATCCAGAGAGAGCGGCGGGGCGGGAACGCCCCGCCGTCCCTTTTTGTCATTTCCGGGTGTAGGGAGTGTTTTCCAGAGGCAGGCTGGTGCGAAGCCTGCCGTCGTAGCGGTAATAGGCGTCGGCAATGGCGGGGGCCGTGGGGATGGAGGTGATCTCGCCGATGCCGATGGCGCCGCAGGCCACGTTCAGCCCCGCTTTCTCCACGATGATGGGGGTGATCTCCGGGATCTGGTTGGCCCGGAACAGGCCCAGGGTGCCGTATTTGGCGGTGGGCCTGCAGTCCGCCAGGGGATAGCGCTCCGTCAGGGCAAAGCCCATGGACATCACCACGCCGCCTTCGATCTGCCCCTCGACGGACAGGGGGTTCACGGCCTTGCCCACATCGTGGGCGGCCACCATCTGTTGGATCTTGCCCTCTTCATTCAAAATGCAGATCTGGGTGGCATAGCCGTAGGCGATATGGCTGACGGGGTTGGGCACGTCGGCGCCCAGGGGGTCCGTTTTGCCCAGGTATTCGCCGTAGAATTCCTGGCCGTCCATCTCTGTCAAGGATTTTTCCTTTAACGTTTCTCCCAGGCCCTGACACGCTCTCCGGCAGGCCTCGCCGGTGAACAGGGTCTGGCGGGAGCCGGAGGTGGTGCCGGAATCCGGGGCGAAATAGGTGTTGGAGCGCTCGTAGACCACATCTTCCGGCGGGATGCCGGTCTGGTCGCAGACCATCTGGGTCAGGACGGTGCCCAGGCCCTGGCCGATGCAGGAGGCGCCGGCGAAAATATGGACCTTGCCGTCCCGCACCACCAGGCGGACCCGCCCGGTGTCCGGGATGCCCACGCCCACGCCGGCGTTTTTCATGGCGCAGGCGAGGCCCACGTATTTGGCCTTGTCGTAGTAGGGCTTCACCGCCTCCAGGGTCTCCACCAGGCCGGTGGAACCGTCCACGATCTGGCCGTTGGGCAGCTCCTGGCCGGGGCGGATGGCGTTGCGGTAGCGGATCTCCCAGGGGGTGATGCCCACGATGTCCGCCATCTGGTTCAGCAGCGTCTCGATGCAGAAGCAGGTCTGGGTCACGCCGAAGCCCCGGAAGGCCCCGGCGGGGGGATTGTTGGTGTAGTAGGCCCAGCCGTCGATCTCGAAGTTCTGATAGTTATAGGGGCCGGCGGCGTGGGTGCAGGCACGCTCCAGCACCGGGCCGCCCAGGGAGGCATAGGCTCCGGTGTCGGCGATGACCTCGGCGGCCACGCCCTGGATGATGCCGTTTTCGTCACAGCCCAGGGAGAATTCCATCTCCATGGGGTGGCGCTTGGGGTGGATCAAAATGCTCTCGGCCCGGGTCAGCTTGACCTTTACCGGACGCTTTGTGAGATACGCGATGAGGGCGGCGTGGTGCTGGACCGTCACGTCCTCCTTGCCGCCGAAGCCGCCGCCCACCAGGCAATTGCGCACCTTCACCAGCTCCGGGGGCAGGCCCAGCATCTTCATGGTCTCGTGCTGGGTGTCATAGGCGCCCTGGTCGGTGGAGAGGATCATGACCCCCTCCCCGTCGGGATAGGCCACGGCGCACTCCGGCTCCAGGAAGGCGTGCTCCGTCCAGGGGGTGGAGAAGCGCTGGGTCAGGACGTGCTTACTCTTGGCGATGGCCTCCGCCGGGTTGCCCCGCTGGATGTGCTTGTGGGCCAGCAGATTGCCCTCCCTGTGGACCAGGGGCGCATCGGGCAGCATGGCCTCCCGGGGGCTGCGGACCATGGGGAGCTCCTCATAGTCCACCTTTACCAGGGCCTTGGCCTGGGCCAGGATCTCCGGGGTCTCGGCGGCCACCAGGCAGATGGCGTCCCCCAGGTAGTGGGTGATGTCTCCCACGGCGATCATGGTGTCCCAGTCCTGCTTCAGGTGGCCCACCTTGTTGCTGCCGGGGATATCCGCGGCGGTGAGGACGCACACCACGCCGGGGAGGGCCTTGGCCTCCTCCGCGTGGATGGCCAGGACCCGGGCCCGGGGGTACTGGGAGCGGACGGCGCTGCCGTAGATCATGCCGTCCAGGTAGATATCGTCGGGATAGATGCCGGTGCCGGTGACTTTTTCCCTCACGTCCACCCGGGGGACACGCCGGCCCAGGGACCAGTCGGTGGGCGCCTCCGGGACTTTTCCGGCCCGGAACACCTCCGCCGCCAGCAGAATGGCGTCGATGATCTTCACATAGCCGGTGCAGCGGCAGATGTTGTTGCGGATGGCGAAGGCTGCCTCCTCCCGGGTGGGGTTGGGGTTCCCGTCCAGCAGGCCCTTGGCGCTCATCACCATGCCGGGGATGCAGAAGCCGCACTGGACGGCCCCCGCCATGCCGAAGGCGTATGTATACACCTCCCGCTCGAAGTCCGTCAGGCCCTCCACGGTGACGATCGTCTTGCCCTCCAGCTTGTCGGTCTGGGGGATGCAGGCCTTGGTGGGCCTGCCGTCGATGAGGACGGTGCAGGTGCCGCAGGCACCCTCGCTGCATCCGTCCTTCACACTGGTGAGGCGCAGGGTGTCCCGCAGGAAGCGCAGCAGCTTCTGGTTTTTTTCGACGGTCACGGACTGGCCGTTCACGGTAAATGTTGCCATGAATGTCTCCTCCTTGGCTGCCGTGCCCAACGCTGGTCCCACGGTCTTTCCACGTTGCTTTCCGGAAAGGTCGACCTTTTTCTTTGTACATTATATAATAAAAAATTCCCGTTCGCAACCGGACTTTCGCCGAAACGTTATTCTACTTATCGAATAGCGGTGGAAGCTGCCAGCCAACGGCCAGCGCGCCCCGGCGGACGGTGATGGTGGCGGCGCTCTCCAGGATATGGTTGCTGACGCCCAGAGGGAATTCCGGGGTCAGGATGGCGTCCCGCAGGGGGTACTGGAAGCCCGTCTCGTCGATCCCCTCCGCCCGGTCGCCCAGGCAGAAGGCGGAAAACAGGCCCCATTCTACCGTTTTTTCAACGGTGAGGGACTCGTTTTCGATAACGGTCCAGACGAAGTCATTGTCATACAGCCACCCCCGGGCCCCCCGGCGGCAGAGGTACAGCAGGGACTGGAGGTTGGCCAGGGTATGGTCCAGGCGCTTGCCGCCGGTGCCGCCGTAGAGGTAAAATTCCCCGCAGCCCTCGGCAAGGCCGGTCTTGATGGCCAGCATGGTGTCGGTGTCGTCCTTTTCCACCGGGGAGCGGCGGATATTGGAAAAGTCCGCTGGGATCTCCATGGAGTCGAAGTCCCCCAGCAGGAGGTCAGGGGTAACGCCGACCTGCCGGCAGGTTTGATAGCCCGCGTCGGCGGCAATGACGAAGTCGCCGGGGGCGGGCCGCTCCCGCAGGCCGTAAAAGGTCCCCGCGGCGAAGATGAAGCAGCGGTTCATACAAGTCAACTCCTTTATTTTGACCAGTGTACCACGTCCAGTCCCTCATGGCAAATAAAAAACGGCCCGCCGGACATGTCCGGCGGGCCCCAGGCTGTCGAAAAAGTCCGTTGGACTTTTTCGACAGCCTGAACAATGCCTCGCTTTTTTGTCTGCTTCGCAGCCCAAAAAGCGGCCTATTCGATGTGCTCCTCACAAAAGTTGTCCAGCACCCGGTAGCCCATCTCCCCCGGCGCCGCCACTGGAAATTTGGCGATGCTGTCCGGGTCAAAGATGGGGCACATCCGCTTCTCCGGCTCCAGGCGCAGGACCGGAAATTCATCCCGGCGGCCATTGACCGCCCTTTTTGCCTTTTCCTTTGGCATGAGATCACCCCGGCGTCAGTTTGCGTCGAAACCGGGGCTTTATGCGCCGCTTACGCGAAAATTGCCATCAGCAGCGTGCCGCACACCATGAGACCAAGGCCCCAGGCGGCCTTTTTGGAAAGCCTTTCCTGAAAGACCAGACGGGAGAACAGCACGGACACCAGGATGCTCATCTTGTCGATGGGCACCACCACGCTGACGCTGCCGTTCTGGATGGCGTAATAATAGCACAGCCAGGAGGCGCCGGTGGCAAGGCCGGAGAGGGCGATGAAGCCCAGCTCCCGGCGGTCCAGGGTCCGCAGCTGGGTCTGCTTGCCCCTGGCAAATACGATGCCCCACGCCATCACCAGCACCACGCCGGTGCGGATGGCGGTGCCCAGGTTGGACTCCACGCCGGTGATGCCCACCTTGGCCAGGATGGAGGTCAGGGACGCGAACACGGCAGACAGCACCGCGTAGACGGCCCACCGGCCGTCCCGTCCCCCTGTCCCGCCGGGCTTTTTCTCCACCATCAGCAGGATTCCCGCGCCCAGCAGGGCCGTGCCCGCCAGTTTGACCGCCAGATGGCTGGTCTCCTGGAACAAAAGCACCGCCAGCAGGACGGAGAGGACCGTGCTGGATTTGTCGATGGGGACCACCTTGTTGACGTCCCCCAGGGACAGGGCCTTGAAATAGCAGATCCAGGACCCGCCGGTGGCAAGGCCCGACAGGATCAGGAACAGCAGGGATCTTCCCCCGATTTGGGTGATGGAGGAAAAGGAGCCCGCCACCGCCACCATGAGCCAGGAGAATACCAGCACCACCGCCGTCCGCAGGGCGGTGGCCAGGTCGGAGTCCGTCTTTCGGATGCCGCACTTTGCCAGGATCGCCGTGACGCCCGCGAAAAACGCGGACAGCACCGCCGCCAAGAGCCACATGAAGCTTCCCTTCCTTTCGATCGCGCCTCGTTTTGCCGGGGACAGCGTGTCCGCCGGGCAGCGCGGGGCCGCCGGGGTATGAAAAGCCGCTATCCGTTGCGAACAGCGGCTTTTGCCAGGTTATGCAGGCTGTACGGATCTCACTCCGCCGCGGCGGCCTTCAGGGCCTCCACCCGGTCGGTCTTTTCCCAGGATACGCCCAGATCCTCCCGGCCCATGTGGCCGTAGGCCGCCAGCTGGCGGTAGATGGGCTTGCGCAGATCCAGGTCCCGGATGATGGCGGCGGGACGCAGGTCAAAGACCTTGCGGACGGCATCTTCCAGCTTGTCGTCGCCCACGGTCCCGGTGCCGAAGGTGTCCACCAGGATGCTGACGGGCTGGGCCACGCCGATGGCATAGGCCAGTTCCACCTGGCAGCGGCGGGCAAGGCCGGCGGCCACGATGTTCTTGGCCACCCAGCGGGCGGCGTAGGCCGCGCTGCGGTCCACCTTGGTGGGGTCCTTGCCGGAGAAGCAGCCGCCGCCGTGGGGGGCGCTGCCGCCGTATGTATCCACGATGATCTTCCGGCCCGTCAGGCCCGCGTCGGCGGCGGGGCCGCCCTTGACGAAGCGGCCGGTGGGATTTACATAATACTTCGTGTTCTCATCCAGCAGTTCCTTGGGGATGACCACCTTGGCCACCAGCTCCACCATGTCCTGGCGGATCTGCTCCAGGGTGACGTCCGGGTTGTGCTGGGTGGAGATGACCACGGTGTCCACCCGGACGGGGCGGTCGTTCTCGTCGTACTCCACGGTGACCTGGCTCTTGCCGTCGGGCCGCATATAGGGCACCACGCCGGTCTTGCGGACCAGGGTCATCTGCTTGCACAGCTTCTGGGCCAGGGACAGGGGCAGGGGCATCAGCTCCGGCGTCTCGTCGCAGGCGTAGCCGAACATCATGCCCTGGTCGCCGGCGCCCTCTCCCAGCTCGGCGCCGCGCTTGCTCTCCAGAGACTTGTTGACGCCCATGGCGATGTCGGGGGACTGCTCGTCGATGGAGGTGATGACGCCGCAGGTGTCGCAGTCAAAGCCGTACTTGCCGCGGTCATAGCCGATGTCCCGCACCACCTCCCGGGCGATCTTGTCGATGTCCACATAGCTGGTAGTGGTGATCTCGCCCATAATGTGGATCAGGCCGGTGCAGGCGGTGGTCTCGCAGGCCACGCGGCCCATGGGGTCCTGGGCCAGGATGGCATCCAGCACCGCGTCGGAGATCTGGTCGCAGATCTTGTCGGGATGGCCCTCGGTCACGGATTCGGATGTGAACAGATAATGTCTTGCCATGGTTGTGTTTCTCCTTTGCAGCTCCTCTCAAGGGACGAAAAAACCGCGCGTTTCGACGGACGAAACGCGCGGAAACATCTGCTTTCCTTGCTCCTCATCTGTCGCTTTCCGCCGGAATTGGCACCTTACAATGCAGGTTGCCGTGGCTTCACTGGGCCGGTCCCTCCGCCACTCTTGATAAGGGATTCTTCAATTGTCACTAGCTATCTTATCAGTTTTTTCGGGATTGTCAAGATAGGCAGCCGGTTTTTTGCTGGAAAACCGCCTGTTTTTTCCAACGTTCACAAATTATTCGTGACTTTTCGGCCTCGGGCGGGTATAATGCCAGTGTTATCCTATCTTGGGAGGGTCTTGTTTTGAGAAAGCTCAACGCCGCGGTGGACCGCTTTGCCTATAACCATCCCCGCTTCGGCATCCCCAATCTGATGAAATTCATCGTGGCCGGGAACGCGCTGGTCTATCTGCTGGCCGTGTTCGCCGGGTATCAGTCCGTCAGCTTTTTGGCCTTTCAGTGGAGCGCTGTCCGGGCCGGCGAGCTCTGGCGGCTGGTGACGTTCATCTTCATGCCCGGCTACTACTCCACCGGCGACGTGCTGTGGCTGGCGCTGTTTTTGTACTTTTACTACATGATCGGCACCGTTCTGGAGCGGGAGTGGGGCACGGCCAAGTTCAATCTCTACTATCTCTCCGGCATGGTGCTGACGCTGGTCGTCGGCATCGTCTCCGGCCTGGTCTTCGGTGACGCCTGGATCGCGGGCACCAGTTATCTCAACCTCTCCATGTTCTTCGCCTTCGCCATGCTGTATCCCGACACCCAGTTCCTGCTCTTCTTCATCATCCCCGTCAAGGTCAAATGGCTGGCGCTGATCGACGCGGCCTTCTTCGTCCTGGCCGTGCTGTCCAGCCTGTTCCGGCTGGATTGGCTGGGGGCGCTGCTGCCCGTCATCGCCCTGCTGAACTTCTTCGTGTTCTTCTGGACCAATATCGCCGACGAGATCGCCTACCGCCGGGGCCGGGCACGGCACCAGACCGCCCACCAGACCATCCAGTTCAAATCCGCCGTGCGCCAGCAGCGGAAAAAGGAGGCGGAGCGGGGCTACCGCCACAAGTGCGCGGTGTGCGGACGGACGGACACGGATTTCCCGGAGCTGGAATTCCGCTACTGCTCCCGGTGCGCGGGGTATCACTGCTTCTGCCAGGACCACATTTTCAACCACGAGCATTTTACGGAGTGAGCCGAGGGCTCTTTACGGATCAGACCCCTTCCATCAGACAGCATGCCTGACGGAAGGGGTCTTTTTACGCTTCGGCGGCAGGGGCGGACGCTCCCCGGCCCTGCGCAGATCATGCACGCGGCCGCCCTGCCGCCGGGGATGGGGTAGAAAGCCCGGGAACACCCGGCATGCGGCCAGAGAGGCCTGTGCGTTATAGACAAAGGCCGCGGTTTTTTCCTATGCAAAATGCCGTACTTTCCTCCCGCCGCCAGGTGCGTTATACTAGAGGAAACGGAAGAATGGAACGGAGGCGTTTCCTATGGAAAACACCCTGCACATACAGATGGCGGAGACCTTTTCGGAAGAGGCGTTTTTGCGGAAGCTGGCCATGACCCGGGCGGACCTGAGCCGCTGTCTCAGCGCCGTGGACTGGGAGCGGCTTCTGGCGCCCCTGACGCCGGTGCGGGAGCGGCTCTCCTGCCAGCAGGCCCTGGCGGCCTTCCGGCCACTGCTGGGCGGCATGGCCCCGGAGCCTGCGGAGGGCTGGCTGGCCTATGCCTACGCCGCGGCCTCCTCCCTGCTGTATCCCCAGGAGGACCACGCCCACTCCGCCGCCCAGCGGGACGGGGCGCTGTGTTTTCTGCAGTTTTTGCGGCAGCTGTTCGACGCGGAGCGGCGGGCCCTGCCCTTCGACCCCTGGCTGGACTTTGCTTTCTGCACCGACGAGGAGCTTTCCGACAGCGGAGTGGCGGAGGAGTACCGCCAGTTTCTGCGGCGGTGGCGGGAGGAGTATGTTTATGAGCTGCTGCGGCTGGGCCGGGAGGTGACGCCCTTCCGGACGCTGGAGCACATCGCGGGGGTCCACCATGTGGCCATGACCGTGGGCCGGGCCTTCAAGCGGGGCGGCGGGCTCATCGACCTGGGGCTGATGTCCGGCGCGGCGGCGGGACACGACATCGGCAAGTTCGGCTGCAAGCCGGGAGAGCGGGTGCCCTACCTCCACTATTTCTACACCGACCAGTGGTTCACCTGGCGGGGGCTGACGGCCATCGGGCGCATCGCCGCCAACCACTCCGTGTGGGATCTGGAGATCGAAAACCTGTCCTCGGAGTCGCTGGTGCTGGTGTACGCCGACTTCCGGGTGAAGCAGTCCCGGGGAGAGGACGGGCGGGAGATCGCCCAGCTGTTCTCCCTGCGGGAGGCCTTCGATGTGATCCTCGCCAAGCTGGACAACGTGGACGAGGCCAAGCGGCGGCGCTACCAGTACGTCTACGCCAAGCTGCTGGACTTTGAGGAATATCTGACCTTCTTCGGCGTGGACACCACGCTGAAAACCGCCGGCGGCCCTCCCCTGCCCCGGAAGGACCCGGCGCTGATGACCTCCCGGGAGGTGGTCCACGCCCTGCGCCACACCGCCGTGGACCACAACATCCGCCTGATGCACCGGCTGGGCCACGAGCGGCTGTTCGTGGGCATCCTGGAGGCTGCCCGGGGGGAGAAGGACCCCGCCCGCATCCGGGCGTATGTGTCCATCTTCGAGGAGTATTTCACCTATTGGAGCGCCGGCCAGAAGGAGCAGACGCTGGAGTTTTTGTACGAGCTGCTGCTGCTTCCCGACGGCGACATCCGCCGCCAGGCCGCCGCCCTGATGGGGCGCATCCTGGCGGGGTTCCTGTCCGGCTATAAAAAGGAGCTGCCCGCCGGCACCGCCCCCAGCGCCCAGGAGGAGCGGCCCTTTGAGCTGTGGGCGGAATATCTGGAGCGGCTCATCCACCCAGACCATCGGCTGACCCCCCGGCAGACCAGCATGATCCGCTATCAGGCCAAGACCGTGACGGACGCGCTGCTGGGCAGCTGCTCCGCCGCGGACCTGCCCCGTTTCGCGGAACTGCTGTTCCGCCACTATCAGGATCCCGGGGCCATCGACCCGGAGGCGGCCTTCGCCCTGCTGGACACCGTGCTGAACGTGCCGCTGGAGCGGACGGGCCAGCAGGACCGGCTGGTTCTGGTGCGCTTTGCCGCCTGGTGGCTGGACCGGGGAGAGGCCCCCCAGAAGGCCGCCGCCCTGCGGCTGTTCCGGCATCTGCTGCCCTCCCTGCCCGCCGGCGGCGAGGCCCGGGCCCTGATCGCCGAAGCCACGGCGCGGGCCGACTGCCTGGACAGCACGCCGCTGCTGTTCCTCCAGGCGGAGCTGGAGCGCCGGCTGGGGCCGGACGCGGACGATCTCTGGCGGCGGCTGGACCAGGCGGAGGCCGTCAGCAACGTCTTTCTGGACAACCTGAAGACCGCCACGCCCTGGGTGCTGAAGGCCGTGGGCGTGGAGTATCTGCTGAATCAGGCGTCCCACGGCATCCACACCAACCCCCTTCATATCGCCACCCACTTTTCAAACCTCATCAAGGTCAGTGAAAACGTGGTGGTCCGCCGGATGGCGGGCGCCGCCCTGCAGCTCCTGGCCCCCATGCTGACGCCGGAGCACCGGAACGAGATCACCGTGGAGCTTGCCAAGGCCCTGGAGACCGGGCAGGCGGAGATCGCCCAGTACATCCCCCAGTACATGGGCCAGTTCGCCCTGTGGCTGCCCCCCCGGGAGCTGGACGAGATCCTGGACCACATGGGCTTCCTGCTCTCCTCCTCCAACTCCGGCGTGATGGCCGCCGCGCTGTCCACCGTGGGCTCTATGCTGGAGCACTACGCTGTCTATGGAGAGCGCTTCGGCGAGGCGGAAGCCGCCCTCGCCGCCCGGAAGCGGCGGATGGCGGGGCTTCTCTTGAAAGGGCTCTCCTCCTTCCGGGAGAGCGTCCGCCAGGAGGCCCTGCAGATCCTGGGCGAGGGGCTGTTCGGCTCCGGCGTGCTGAGCTATGAGGACAAGACCGACCTGTTCACCCTGACGGCCAAGAAGATCCTGTTCCTCATCAACGAGCAGCCCGAACAGGAGCTGACGTTCTTCTACACCGCCGCGGCCCTCAGCCACATCTACCGCTTTATCGTCCACCACCGCATCGAGAGCGGCCCCTTCCAGTTTGAGCGCCACAGCAAGGCCGCTTTCTTCCCCGGCACCTTCGACCCCTTCTCCCTTTCCCACAAGGGCATCGTCCAGGCCATCCGGGATCTGGGCTTTGAGGTATATCTCGCCATCGACGAGTTCTCCTGGTCCAAGAAGGCCCAGCCCTCCCTGGTGCGGCGGCAGATCGTCAGCATGTCCGTGGCCGACGAGTTCGACGTGTACCTCTTCCCCCACGACATCCCGGTGAACCTGGCCACCCCTGACGACCTCGGCCGCCTGCGGCAGGTGTTTGACGGGTGGGAGCTGTATCTGGCGGTGGGGTCCGACGTGGTGGCCAACGCCTCGTCCTACAGGGCCCCGCCCACGGAAGGGTCCGTCCACGGCCTGAACCACATCGTCTTCCGCCGCTCCAGCGACGCCGAGGGCCGCGAGATCGACGCGGATCTGGGCTGCATCATCGGGGACGTCATCCAGCTGCAGCTGCCCACCCATCTGGAGGACATCAGCTCCACCCGCATCCGGGAGAACATCGACCTGGGGCGGGACATCTCCAACCTCATCGACCCGGCGGTGCAGGACTTCATCTTCCGCAACAGCCTGTACCTGCGGGAGCCCCAGTATAAGCAGCTCATCCGGGCCAGCTATCTGGACTTCTCCATGGTGGAGCGGCCGGACCGGGCGCTGTGGGAGGAGCTGCGGGCCGCCATCCCCGACGCGCTGGAGCCGGACGGCCGGGACGGCCTGTGCGTCCTGCGGGACACCAGCGTCCATGCCAGGGTGCTGGGCTTCCTCACCCTGCGGACCGTCAATTCCGGCGGGCTGTATGACGCCCTGGGCGACGAGAAGCTTGCCAACTACGTCCGCGTCCGCACGGCGGGGCGCATCCGGCTGCTGACGGGGCTGTATACCGTCCGCGCCCCCGGCGGGAATTACGACGTGGGCCAGCTGCTGCTGACGGAGGCGCTGTCCCTGGCCATGGCGGAGGACTGCGGTTACGCCGTGTGGTGGTCCGCCGTCCCCGGCGATGAACAGACCCTGGACCTGCTGGAACGGCAGGGCTTCGTCCGGGCGGAGGCCGACGCCCCCCGCCCCCTGCTGCTGGTGGATATGCGCTCCCCGGTGGCGCTGCTGCAGAACATCCCCACCACGCTGAAGGAGCCCTTCTCCTCCGACCGCCAGGTCCTGTCCGCCATCCGGGCGGCCCACCTGGGGCTCCAGCGGGCCATCTGCCGCCTGTATCCCGGAACGCTGGTGCTGTCCCTCAACGCGGAGGTCATCTATCACCGGCTGGTGCGGAAGATCACGGAATTGAACGGCGTGCCCGCCGAGCCCACGAAGCCCCGGGTGCTGGGGCCCAGGATGTGCGTCCCCTTCGGCAAGATCCTGCGGGGCAACGCCGTGCCCAACACCGTCACCAAGACCATCCACACCGACAAGGTCTTCGCGCCGGATCTCAAATCCTTCACCATCGCGCCCTTCCCCGGCTACGCGCCGCTGGAGAGCCAGATCCGCACCGTCCGCTCCTTCCGGCGGCCCGTGGTGCTGGTGGATGACCTGCTCCACTCCGGCAACCGCCTGAACGTGCTGGACCCCCTGTTCCGGCGGGAGGGGCTGGACATCCACCAGGTGCTGGTGGGCCTGCTGTCCGGCCGGGGCCGGGACCTGATGACCGCCAAGGGGCGCAGTGTGGACTGCGTGTACTTCGTGCCGGACCTGCGGGCCTGGTTTGTGGAGTCCACCATGTATCCCTTCATCGGCGGAGACACCCTGGGCGGGGCGGAGAGCTCCGTTCCGGGTCTGGCCCCGGCGGTAAACCTGATCCTCCCCTACGCCTTCCCCCGGTTCTACAAGGAGTGCGGCCGGGAGGCGGTGTTCCAGTTCTCCCGCACCTGCCTGGAGAACGCCCGGGACATCCTGCTGGCGCTGGAGAACGCCTATCGGGAGCGGTATGCCCGGAACCTGACCCTCTCCCGCCTCAGCGAGGCAGTGATCCTGCCCCTGGCCCCGGACAAGGGCTCCGCCCTGCGGTATGACCCGAGCCTGGCGGCGTCAGTGTGTCTGGAAAACGATCTGAAGCTGCTGCTGCGGATGCGGGAGCTGCTGGAATAAGAACAAGCCCCGGGGCCGCGGCCCCGGGGCTTCCCTTATTTATTCGTGTTCGTGGGCCACCTTGCCGCACCAGCGGTGCAGGGCGCAGTTGTAGAGGGCCGCCATCCGGGGCTCCAGCACGGGAAGCTCCGTCTCTCCGCCGTCCTCCTCCCGGAGATACCAGGTCTCCCCGTCCGTGCGGAGGACGGGCTCCAGATCCTTCAGGGAATAGCTGTTCAGCTGGATGCTGCCCTTGCCCCAGATCCGCAGGACGTAGGGCACGTCCACGTCGGAGGGGGAGTCGATGATGGCCAGGTTCAGCTCCTGGATGTAGGCCCCGCCGAAGGGCTGGTCGATCCTGGCGTCCTCGAAGCCGCTGTCGTAGAAGGCCTCCAGGGCCAGCTCCAGGTCGCTGTTGTTCCAGACCGGGGCGATGAGCCGTGTCTCCGCCAGGCGGACCCGGGCCGTTCCGGCAGGGGGAAGCTCGGAAATGGGGATCAGGTCGTCCAGGGCAAAGGGGCCGGTCCTGGTCTTGGGCAGGAAGATGCGGGAGCCGCTGTCAGCGGCAAGGCTGGTCACAAGAACGTGGATGGCCCAGTCCAGAAACAGGTCGAAGTTCCTGCCGGACTCCCTGCACCGGCGGGCGCCGCTGTTCAAAAACTTGGAGAGCGCGCCGTAATCCGTCAGGGCCATGGGCGGCAGGGGGCTTTCATACAGGGCTTTCAGGCGGGTGGGTTTCAGCATGGAAAAGACCTCCGGGGCCGGGTCCCGCGCTGGTTGCGGGCCGGCGGAATGATGGAACAATTGTACCACAAAATTTGTTGAAAAACAACTTGCGGCCCATGGGCAAATCAGCTAAGATATGGCCGCTGTCCGGGGGAAATTTTTTCATCCCCGGCATCGCCGCGGGGCCGGAACAGGCGCGGGCGGAAAGAAATGCGGGACGGCTCGGTTTTCGAGCCGTCCCGTTGTTGATGGATTTGTACAGACGCGGGCCGCTCAGGCCTCGTTCATCAGCTGGAGGCCCGCCTCCTTGTCGCCGGCGATGATCAGGTGGGCGTCGGGGCGGAAACGGTAGGCCGGGTCCAGAAGGGGCACGATCACATCGCCGTTTTTCACGCCCAGGATATTCACGTTGTACCGGCGGCGGACGTCCACCTCCATGACGGTGCGGCCCTCCCAATCCTCCGGCGTCTCGATCTCGAAGACCGCGTACTGGGGCGTCAGCTCAAAGTAGTCGAAGGCATTGCGGGCGGAAAAGCGCATGGCCGTGCGGAAGGCCATGTCCATCTCCGTGTGGACCACATAGTCCGCGCCGATCTTCTTCAGGAATTTGATCTGCTTCTCCTGATCCGCCCGGGCCACCACGCACTTGGCTCCCAGGTCCTTCAGGGCGGCGGTGGTCTCCAGCGAGCACTGGAAATCATCCCGGACGCAGACAAAGCACACATCAAAATTCCCCACGCCCAGGGATTCCAGCACCTGCTCGTCCTGGCAGTCCCCCACGCAGGCGGCGGTGACCCTGGAGGCCATCCGGGCCACCCGCTCCTCGTCCTGGTCCACCACCATGACCTCGTTGCCCAGGTCCATCAGCTTGCCCGCCAGATGCCGCCCGAAGCGGCCCAGGCCCAGCACCAAAAAGGATTTCATAACAGGTCCTCCCTATCCGATCAGAATTTTTTCCGGGACGTTCCGGAGCTTGGCCTGGGGCTGGTCCCGGGTGACGGCCATGGCAACGGACATGCTGCCCACCCGGCCCGCAAACATCAGCAGCAGGACCGCCAGCTTGGAGAGCTCTGGCAGCGAGGGCGTCAGGCCCCGGGTGAGGCCCACGGTGCCGATGGCGGAGATGGCCTCAAACAGGGCGTCGTCCATGGAGACGCCCTGGGCACACAGCACCATGCAGCCCGCGAGACAGGCCAGGAAGTACAGCGTGACATTGGAGTATGCCTTGTGGATATCATCCCGGTCCAGGCGGCGGCGGAAGATGTTCACATCCTCCCTCCGGCGGGCCTGGGCAAAGGCGCTGAGCAGCAGCGCCGCGAAGGTGTTGACCTTGATGCCGCCGCCGGTGGAGCCGGAGCCCGCGCCGATGAACATGAGGATCAGCGTCAGCAATGTGCCGCTCTGGCTGAGGGCGGTCAGGTCGGCGGTATTGAAGCCGGCGGTGCGGGCCGTCACTGATTGGAAGGCCGCCATCAGGATCTTTTGGCCTGTGGGCGCCCCGGCGAAGGCCCGGTCCCGCTCCAGCACGTAAAACGCCAGGGCGCCGCCGGCGAACAGCGCCATGGTGAAGGACAGGACGATCTTGGAGTGGAGCCGCCAACGGCGGACATGGCGGCCATGGGTCAGCAGATCGTCCCACACCAGAAAGCCCAAACCGCCGCAGATGACCAGGGCCATCAGGACGACATTCAAAAGCGGCGCGCCCGCCGCCGTGGTCAGCGACGCGCCGGTGCCCAGCAGGTCGAAGCCGGCGTTGCAGAAGGCGGAGACGGCGTGGAACAGGGCCATCCAAAGGCCCCGGGCAAGACCGTACCGCGGGCAGAACCAAAGCGTCAGCAGCAGCGCGCCGGCCCCCTCGCACACGGCGGTGACCAGCAGGGCGCGGCGGGTCAGCCGCACCACGCCGCCCACCTGAAGGGCGCCGACGGTGTCCATCAGCACCGCCCGGCGGTGGAGGCCGATGCGGCGGTGGAGCAGGATGGAGACCAGGATGGAGAGGGTCATGAAGCCAAGGCCGCCCACCTGGATCAGCAGCAGGATAACCACCTGGCCGAAGACGGTGAACTGGGTCCAGGTGTCATACAGCACCAGCCCCGTGACGCAGGAGGCGGAGGCGGCGGTGAACAGCGCGTCCAGAAAGGGCAGCGGGCGGCCGTCGCGGGAGGCCGCCGGCAGCATCAGCAGCAGTCCGCCGGCAAGGATCAGCGCGGCGAAGCCGAGGGCCAGCGTCTGGACGGCATTGAGTTGTAAACGGCGGCGGTTCATGCACACCTCCCGTAAGACCTGTGCGGTCGAGATAGGTCATTATATTCCCTTTGGGGGAAAGTTGCAAGGAAAGCGCTGGTTTTTTACGCGGCCTGTATGCGCAGGCCGAAATTTTCAGCGGGCGCGGAGCTCCCAGAAGGCCACCGCGCCGGCGGCAGCCACGTTCAGGGAATCCACGCTGTGGGACATGGGGATCTTGACGGTGTAGTCGCAGCCGGCGATGGTGGCGGCGGACAAGCCGTCGCCCTCGGTGCCCAGGATGACCGCCAGCTTCTCCGCCCGCCGCAGGCGGGGGTCCTCGATGCTGACGGCGGTATCGCTGAGGGCCATGGCGGCGGTTTGGAAACCCAGGGCCTTCAGCCGCCGGAGTCCCGGCTGGGGCCAGTCGGCGGCGGTATCGCCGATGCGGGTCCAGGGGATCTGGAACACGGTGCCCATGCTGACCCGCACCGCCCGCCGGTACAGCGGGTCGCCGCAGGTGGGGGTGACCAGCACCGCGTCCATGTGCATGGCCGCGGCGGAGCGGAAGATGGCGCCGACGTTGGTGGAGTCCACGATGCCCTCCAGCACCGCCACCCGGCGGGCGGAGGCGCACAGCTCCTCCACGCCGGGCAGCACGGGGCGGCGCATGGCGCACAGCACGCCCCGGGTCAGCTGGTAGCCGGTCAGCGCCGCCAGCAGGGCGCCGTCCCCGGTGTAGACCGGGATGTCGCCGCAGCGGGCGATGATCTCCGCCCCCTGGCCGTGGATGTGCTTTCGCTCCATCAGCAGGGCGAGGGGCCGGTATCCGGCGTCCAGGGCGCGGCCGATGACCTTGGGGCTCTCTGCGATGAAGACGCCCTTTTCCGGCTCCCGGCGGGAGCGCAGCTGGGCCTCCGTCAGACGGGCGAAGATGTCCAGCTCCGGGGCGGCGATATCGGTGATCTCCAGAATATTGGGCATAGGGCGCTCCTTCTTCCATCAGTATTCCCCGGATCCCGTGCCGGATGCCCCGGGCCCGCCGGCCAAAGCGGGGCGGGCCTTGCTCCATGGGGTCACTTCCCCTCCTGGGGAACGGTGATCTTTTCGAGCTGATACCGCCCGTCCTCCGCCGTCATCATGCAGAAGGTGATCTCCTGGCCGAAGCGCCGCCGGCCGCAGCTGCCGGGGTTCAGCCACAGCACGCCGTCCCGCTCCTCGCGGGCGTATTTGTGGGAGTGGCCATAGACCACCACGTCCACGCCGGAGAGCTCCGCGGGCACATTCTTTTTGTTGTGCACCATGAAAAAGCGAAGGCCCTCCAGGGTGACGGTCAGGTCGTGGGGCAGGGCTGCCGCCCAGTCCTTGTCATTGTTGCCCCGGACGATATAGAGCGGGGCGCAGGCGCGCAGAGCCTCCACAATGGCCGGGGTGTTGATATCCCCGGCGTGGAGGATGACATCCGCCCCCGTCAGGCGGGCCGTGACCTCGGGCCGCAGCAGGCCGTGGGTGTCGGACAGGATGGCGATGCGTTTCATGGGTTCCTCCCTCCAGCGGCGCGGCAGCCGCGGATCGTTTGGTCAGTCCAGGCCGTCCAGGCGGTCATGGATCTCGTCGGCCAGGTCTTCCAGCGCCTCGTGGCGGTCGCCCCAGGCCTCGTAGGCCTCGCCGGCCATGTTCTCCGGCTCCTCCTCGTCCAGCCGGGCGATTTGGGCCCGGACGGCCTCCAGCGCGTCCAAAAGCTCGTCCCGGGTCATTGCGTCCAGATCCGGCGGCTGGGCGAAGCGGTCAAAATCGATGATATCGGCCATGGCTGTGCCTCCTTATGACTGTAAGAAAAGGAGATGGGGCTTGCCATCTCCCATGGTTTTTATATTGTACCAAAAAAAGCGGCGGCGCGCAACCGCCGCGTCTGGGGATCCGCGGGGAAAAGCGGGAGTGCCCGAAGGGCGCGGCCAGCCCTGAACGGGGGCAGACACCTGCCTTGGCGCGGCACATGACCGGCGGCATTTTTGAAGCCCGCCTCAAAAGTCCGGGCGGGCTTTTGAGGCAGGCTTCAAGGGGGACGGCCAAGCCGTTCCCCGCCTCCGGTTTTCGGATGGGCTGTCAGAGACTGCCCCGGCGCTTATAGGCAAAGGCGGCGGCAAGGCCCGCCAGAAGGACCAGGGCCGACGCGCCCAGCAGGAGCAAGGCATCCCGGCTGACCGACCGGGAGATCTGACTCTGTCCGGCAAGGCCGTCCAGGGCGGGGCTGCCCTGGGGCATGCGGCCCTCGTGGGAGGATCGGTCTTCGCCGTCTGCCGCCTGCGGCTCCCCGCCGGGGGCGGGCATCTGGCCGGTGCCCTCCTCCGGCACAAGCGTCTGTACGGCGTTTCCGGTCTCGGGGGCTTCTCCGGCGCCGGACCGCGTCTCCGGCGCATCGTCCGGCTGAGACGGCGCGCCGCCGCCTTCGGCGGAGATGGCGCTGTCAGGTCTCATGGACCGTTCCGGGTCTTTTTGCCCGCCGCCGCGGCCGCCGAAGCCGCCGCCCATGGTACTGCCCATGGAGCCCATGTCGGAGAGGGTGAGGCCGGAGGCGTCCACCAGGGCGGCTCCGTCGGCGCGCTGGCCGTCGGAGGTGGCGGGGATGCTGCCGTCCAGCTGGCCGGAGACGCTCTCCGTCCGCAGTTGGCAGAACTGCCGCAGGGTTTCAACGCCCAGCTCAAATTCCTCAGCGGTGCAGAATTTGGTGGGGTCCCGCTCCACATAGGGCGCGATGAGGGCACAGGCGCTGTCGATCAGCCCGGTGATATCCACCGTCTCCAGAAACTCCGCGAAGTACTGGTGGTAGAGGGCCGTGTATGCCTCGCTCCGGAAGATCCAGTCCGCCATGGGGCGCGTTCCGTCGCCGGTGACGGAAAGAGGCGTGTCGATGGGGTCGTTGACCGCGGCGGAGGCGTCGGCGGACTGGAAGCCGCCGAAAGCCAGGTTATAGTCCCAGGGGATCATGGACAGCAGGCCGTCCTCCTCGTACAGGTAATAGTTGTGGACCATGGAGCCGGTATAGCTGTCGCCGTTGACCACGAAGTTGTGGACCACGAAATAGCGCAGGACCTGGTCGATATCGACGCTGTTTTCCACGTCCCCCTCTCCCAGCGCCTTCAGCGCGGCGATCAGCCGCTCCCGGTCCGCCGTGGTGACGTCGGTCTTGGCGCTGTCGAAGATGGCAGAGTAGCTCTCCGGGTCGTCGTCGATGTATTGCAGCTTGGCGTCGTCGCTGCCCATGCCGCCGCCAAAGCCGCCGCGCTCCATGCCGTCCGGCCCTGCCTGGCCGCCGGCGCTTTCCAAAAACCCGGGCGGGGCGAAGCCGCCGGCCTCCTCCCCCGCCGTGGACGGGGCGCCCGTGGCGGATTCATCGCCAAAGCGTTCGGCAAAGTCCTCCATGTCAAAATTCCGGCCGTTGCCGGGGCCGCCGCCCATGCTCAGGCTGTCCGGCTTGTACAGCTCGCCGCTGCCGCTGCCGTAATTCCGCTGGAGGAAGGCGTCCTCCACCCCCTCCACCGCCAGGTACAGCCCCCAGTCCTCGCCGTTGACGGTGATATAGACGAAGCTGCAAAGGGGCGCGGCGGCGCCGAAGGCGCCCATCATCTGATAGGTCAGGTAGTCCTTCAGCATGGTGTTGTCCTGGATGAGGTTGTTCAGGCACAGCTTATCCAGGCCGTGATAGGTTTTGGCGCTGTCGTAGTGGTCGAATTCGATCTTGAAGCTGTACCGCTGGCTGCCCATCTGGGACACGGAGCTGAGGGAGGTGTTGCCCTTGGCCCGGATGCCCACGTTTTGATAGGCCTCATTGTCGATCACCAGGTCGCAGACGGTGTATTCCTCGTTTTCGCAGGTCTCCAGGAACCCCTCCCAGTCGTTCATGACGATGTCCACGGTGTGGACGGCGGCAGTGTCGAACAGGCGGGTCTCATAGCCCATGACCCTGGAGGCGGGCTGGACGCCCAGGCGCTCTCCCGCCGCGAGGGCGAAGGTCAAAAGCAGCGCCAGAAAGGCGGCGGCCAGGCAGAGCTGATCGATGTGCTTGCTGGTGGACATCGGCAGCCCTCCTTATCCCATGTAGTCGCCGTTGTAGCTGACCAGCACCGCGCTGTGGACGCCGGGCAGCTCCGCCAGGGCGTTGACAAAGTCGGTGCTGCCGTCCTTCAGGCGGATCTCCAGGTTCAGCTCCACGCTGCCCTTCTGGGCGGTCTTGCTCTTCACCACGCAGCGCTTGGTCTGGGCGTCCAGAAAGGCCCGGGCCTGGGTCTCGCTCTCGTGGCCGTCGCACTGGAGCACCACGATGTAGGGGTCGCAGTGGGACTTTTTGTTGACGAACACCAGCAGCATGACGCCGATGGCCACGCTGCCCATGACCGCCAGCGGGATCAGGCCCGCCGCCAGCACGATGCCCGCTGCGATGGACCAGAAGAGAAAGGCGATGTCCAGCGGCTCCTTGATGGCGGTGCGGAAGCGGACGATGGACAGCGCGCCCACCATGCCCAGCGACAGCACCACGTTGGAGGTGACCGCCAGGATCACCAGGGCGGTGATCATGGTCAGGGCCACCAGGGTCACGCCGAAGCTGGAGGAGTACATCACGCCGGTGTAGGTCTTTTTGTAGATCATGAAGATGAACAGGCCGATGCAGAAGGCGAGGACCAGGGCCAGCACCATGTCCAGGATGCTGACGCTGGTCACATTCTCCAGAAAGCTGGATTTGAAGATGTCATTGAAGGTCATGGATCGAATTCTCCTTATGTTTGATTCAGCCGTAGACGCGGCATTGGGCGTATTTGGAAAAGGCGGACGAGCGGCGGCCCTCCAGCTGGACGGCGGCCCGGATGATCTCCGGCAGGTAATTGTCCCACTTCACCTCCAGGATGATGGGGGCGTCCCCCGCCGGGACAGTGACGCAGTCCGGGTCCAGAAAATCCGTGGAGCCAAGGCCGGTGCGGATGTCGTAGTCCAGGGTGACCCGCACGTTGCCGGGGGAATAGATGAAGGGCTCCCGGGTGTAGTCCACGATGGTCCTGGGCCGCAGGCCCCGGACGCGCATCTTGCTGTACAGCTCCCGCACCAGGGGGCGGCCGCCCTCCAGCATCCAGCCGGTCCGGCCATCCACGATGGCCTGGGCCTCCTCCGCCGTCAGCGGGGCCGACTCCTTGCTGCCAAGGCCCCCCAGCTTGCTCTTCTTCTCCAGATGGATCAGGGAGAGGTCGCCGTTATAGTACCGGATGCGGAATTTTTCCCGGCGGCTGACGCCGTCCAGCTTTTCCCGCAGCGCCTGGTCCGAGGCGTTGTCGAAGTACAGGCTCCGGATCCGGTATTTTCCATCCACCGCGTGGGGGTCCGGCCGGGCCACCGCCCCCATGCGCTGGCGGATGGCGATGAGATCGGCGGCGCCGATCTCGTGCTTCCACTCGTGTCGAAAGTCCATCACATGCTCCTTTCCTGCCGTTGGGTTTTATGGGGCGATTTTACAGAGGGTTTCTGAAATGTGCCTTAAAGGCCGCGAAATAATTTGAGGGCATGGCCGCGGCAAAAAAACGCCGCCCCGGGCCGTCTGGCCCGGGGCGGCGTTCCATGAGAGCTCCGCCTCTTTACGGGGCTTCTTCCCGGAACTCCACACGGAGCATGAAGCACATATGGAAGATGCGCATGACCCAGGCGAACAGCCTGGAGACGGCTGTTTTCCGATAGCCGGTTTTCAGGTATCCGTCGATGTAGTCCTGTTCCGCCACGGCGGCGATGCGGTGGGACCAGCTCTTCAGCTCCGCTTCCGGGTTTTCCAGGGAAAAGAAGGACTTCGTCTCGTTGCCGGCCAGCCTGACCTCGGCGTTGACGCCCTTCAGCCCCATGGCGTTCACCGCGTCGAAGACCAGCACGCCGCCGGGAAAGCGCTCCGCCATGGCGCAAAGCAGGCGGCGCACCTTCTCCTTTTCAAAATAGTAGAAAAGGCCCCCGGCGGTGAAGATGACGCCGTCTTCGGGGCGGAAGGCGATCTGATCGAACCAGGAGAAATCGTTCAGGTCGCAGACCACGTTTTGTTCGCGGGCGCCCAGGGGGATGTGCTTTTCCCGCAGGGCGATGACGTTGGCCATGTCCAGGCAGTACCAGGGGTTCGCCCCGTTGCCCATCTGCCGCCGCAGGCAGCTCAGTCCCGCGCCCAGCTCCACCACCGCCGCCCGGGGGTGGGCGGCCAGATAGCGGTCGATCTCCCAGGCCAGGTCATACTGCCAGATGAGGCAGTTCATCCACATGTATTGCAGCCTGTACAGCAGTTTGCCGGAAAAGTCCACGCCCAGCTCTTTCACGATGCGGCCCGCGTCCCGGTCCGGGAACAGATGGGGGTACTTCTCTGCCGCGATCTTTCGCCCCCACAGGGGGATGCAGAGGGTCTGCTGGACGGTGTTTTCCTGTAAATCAGTCATGGGCGTTTCCTCCTTTTTCTCTTGGAAACCAGGGGATACAGCGGTTGACGCGGCGGCAGTAGTCCTCATATTCCCGCCCGAAGCGCTCCAGCAGCCACCTCTCCTCGGTGTGCTTCATCAGCACCGTCAAAAACAGCCAGTATACCGCGGGCAGGCCCAGAAGCCACAGATCCCCCGCCCACAGCAGCGCGCCGGTGCAGGCCATGAAAAACGCGGCATAGATGGGGTTGCGCACCCAGGCGTAGACCCCGGCGGTGGCCAGGGCGCCGCTTTTGATGTGATCGTCTATCCTGGCGCGGAAGACCGCGCTGTACCACAGCCGCGCCCCGGCCGCGATCAGCAGCGTCCCCACCGCCGCGAAGGGGACCCGCAGCCCTGGGAGCCGGCCGGACGCGGTGACGCCGGAGGCCGACAGGCCCAGGCCCAGCCCGGTCAGCGCCAGAATGACCGCCACATAGATGGGACCCACGCCGTACATGGGCAGCTGCTTTTGTCTCATCCTATCCTCCTTCATCCGCTTTCCGGCACGTAAAGCAGGCCATGGACTCCACCGTCTCCACCCGGGCCGAGGCATACAGGGCGGAAAGACGGGACCGCAGGCTGGCGGCCGTCTCAAAGGGCGGGGTGAAGAAGCCCCTGGGGACATAGAGCCTTTCCACGAACCAGTCCGTCCGCCGGTTCTCCCCCTTCACATAAAAGCAGCCGCAGAACACGCCGCCGGGCTTCAGCACCCGGAAGGTCTCCCGAAAGGCCGCCTCCTTGTCCGGAAAGGCGTGGAAACCGTTGAGGGACAGCACCAAATCAAAGCTGTTGTCGGCGAAGGGCAGCGCCTCCACGTCGCCCTGGCGGAAACACACATTGCGAAGGCCCCGCTCCCCCGCCCGCCGCCGGGCCCGGGCCATCATATCCGGGGAGTAGTCCAGACAGGTGACGTCGGCCCGGGGCAGGGCCTGATACACCGGCATGGTCAAAACGCCGGTGCCCACCGGCACCTCCAGCAGCCTGCCGGAGAACGCCTCCGGGATGCCGGACAGGGCCTTTTCCAGATACCCGTTGTTTTTCACCTTGCCCATGTTCCACACCAGGGCGCACACCGCCCTCCCAGGCAGGGTGGAACAGGTGATCATGCCGTCGTAAAACGTCCTTTCGCCGCCTAAGGTCTTATAGGCGTTTTTGATCTCGTCGCGCCGGCTCACGTGCGCCCCTCCTTTCGCTGTCCGCGGCGGTTTGATGAAACTGCGCCGCCGGAACGGTTATGCCGTCTCTTTTGCCGGAAAGCGCTCTATAGTTAGTTTTAGCTAACTTTTGACTTTAAAACCAGCCGCCCACGGCGGCTGGTTCCATTTTAAAGCACGGACGGCTCCCTGTCAAGAGATGGGCGTTGCAGAGGACGGCAGGACAGCCGCGCCGGCGGGGGGCGGCCGCCGGTTTACCGCGCCTGTTCCGCCGCGGCGGCCTCGGCCGCTTCCTCCGCGGTCGTGGTGTCCCAGGGGGACACCAGCTTGCGCAGGCAGCGCTGATAAGCGGCGCTCCCCTGCTCGTATGGCGTGGGGCGGTAGTCGTTTTTGTCGCTCACGCTGCTGACGCGGCAGGGCACATACTCCATTTCCCAGGAAACGCCGTCCTCTTCCACATCCACCACCAGCTGGGCGATGACCGTGTCCTTATCGCCGGGGTTCCGGTTCCCGCCGAAGCAGAAGTTGCCGAGACTGTACAGGATCAGGCCGTCCTGATATGTCTCCGCCGGCTGGAGCACGTGGGGGTGCGTGCCCGCCACGACGTCCGCCCCGCCGCTGACCGCCGCCCGGGCCAGGGATCTCTGCCGCGCCGTGGGCACATAGATCTTTTCCGCCCCGGCGTGCATACAGGCGATGACGATGTCCGCGCCGTCCTCCCGCAGGGCCGCCACGCCTTTTTTCATCTGCTCCGGCGAGCCGTTGAAGGCCAGCACGTAGATCCCCACCCGCAGCGCGGCGCCGCCGTCGTGCCGCAGATCGAAGCACATGCCCTGGCCGCCCTGGAGCCCGGTCACCTCCACGTCCTCCAGCGCCGCGGCCGTGTCCGCCACGCCGGCGCTGCCGAAATCCAGGGTGTGGTTGTTGGCCATGGACACGCAGTCCACGCCGCCCAGCGCCAGCGACTGGGCGTATTTCGTCTGTCCGCAGAAGGCATACTGGGATGTGGATTCCAGCCGCCTGTCGGAAAAGCTGCACTCCAGATTGGCAAGCGTCAGGTCGTCCGCCGTCAAAATCTCCGCCACATTGGAAAACGGATAGGCCAGATCGTCCCCCACCACGCTTTCAAAATGGTTCGTGTAATGGCTGGAGGACAGCGTGCAGTCCCCCAGCAGGGAGATCACGAAACGGGTCTGGTCCCCCGCCCCCTCCGGGGGCTCCGGCGCGGCCGCCGGCGGATCAGGCTCCCCCTCCGGCGGGGCGGGCGGCCGCTGGGGGAGCTGGGCCGCGTCCTCTGAAAAAACGGGCGAGGCCGCTGGCCCCTCCCGGCGGGGGAGGGACCGCTTCAGCAGCAAAACGGCGGCCGACAGTGTCAGCACCGCGAGCACGGCGCACAGCGCGATCCGCAGCGGATCCCTCCGCCGCGGCATCTCCCGCTTTCCTCTCATGGCCCTCCCCCCTTTCTTTTTCCGCCATTTTAACACAGATCCCCCGCCCGCGCAGCAAAGGCAGCCCCGCCCCTTCCGGGGCGCGGCGTGTTCTCTCCGGCGGCAGGCCGTGCCGGACAGCGCGGAAAACGGACAGCGGGCGCATCGGAAAGCACGCTTTCGATACGCCTATGATCGGCTCATCCCCTCCCTGCGCCGAATCCCTGTTTTCTATTCCGCTTCCGCGCGCAAAAGGCTTTTTGCGTGTTCCAGAAACCGGCTGACCGCCGTCGGGAACGGCTGGCCCCGTTTCCACGCCAGGACGGAAGTGGCCGTCAGCTCCGGGTATAAGGGCACCATGCGGACCTCGGACTGATCCAGGAAGGGCAGCGCCCCCTCCACAATGAGGGCGTAGCCCAGGCCCGCCCGAACCATCATGGCGGCATTGGTGCCGAGATTGCTGACGCCGATCACCCGCAGGCTGTCGTAACAGGCGCCAAACCAGTTGGCCACCTCGGCATGGACCTTCTGCCGGCTGGGCAGGATGACCGGGATCCCGGCAAGGTCCCCGGCGGTCACATGCTCCCGCTTGGCCAGGGGCACGCCGGCAGGCATCACAGCCACCCAGCGCTCCCTGACCGGCAGCCGGATATAGGCATATCTCTCCATGTCCACCGGCTCCAGCAGCAGCCCGATGTCCGTCAGGCCGTTGTCCATGCGGTGCCTGATCTGATCCGCGTTTTCCGTGTAGACATCAAAGGACACCTGGGGGTGCCGCCGGGAGAAGGACTCCATCAGATCGGTCAGCAGCTTGACCGAAGCCAGCTCCCCGCAGCCAATGGAGACGGTGCCTTCCACCTGTTCTTCCCTGGCGGAGACCTCCGCCTCGGTCTTTTCAAGCAGCTCCAGGATCTCCTCCGCCCTGCGCCGCAGCAAAAGCCCCTCGTCTGTCAGGGTGAGGGGGCGGCTGCCCCGGATAAAGAGCCGGGCGCCGATCTCCTCTTCCAGCAGGGCCATCTGGCGGCTCAGGGTCGGCTGGGTGATGTGCAGCGCCCTGGCCGCGTTGGTGATGTTCCGCTCCCGGGCCACCGTTAGAAAATAGTGCAGCAATCGCGTCTCGATCATGGCCGTATCTCCTCGTCTCATGATATGCCCATTATATCCCGCGCCGAAAAAACCTGTCAACCGCCGCTTGCATCCGCCTGCCAAAAAATCGGAATGGCGGACGCCGCTTGCAATCCGAAAGTCTGCGTACTATAATGGGGTTAGCCTTTCCTAACTCCGCCGCGGCGGTGTCCGGCCCCGGCGCCTGATCGGGCCCGTTTTCATATTGGAGGTAATCCTATGCAGTATAACGGTTTCTACTTTGCCCTGTTTCGCGGAACAATGAAACGGGTTTTATCCGAGCATTACGGCAAAGCCTTTGCCGGAGACACCATGAAGCAGGCCCGCCGGTTGTATAAAAAGCTGGTGACCGAGGCCGACGACATCGGCCCCGGCAACCCCATGGCCTATAACGAGCTGTTTGCCTTAGCCTTTGTGTGCCCCTACATAGCAAGCGGGAAAAAAATCGCGCCTGAAGTCGTCCAGGAGATGATGCGGCGCAGCCTGTACCATGTGAAGTTCTATTTCTCCAGAGTGGATCTGAATACGCCGAAAGGCAAGCTGGCCAATCAAAAGAGTATTTTGAAATATGTAAAATGGTACACGCCGGAGCGGGAGCGGCAGTACCCCGCCTCCTTTCAAGTGGACTTTGCGGGCAGGCCCTACGCGGGAGCGTGCTATTACCGCATCACCTGCTGCCCCATCTGCGCCTACTGCAAAAAACTCGGCGTGGAGGAGCTGATGCCCCTGCTGTGCGAGCTGGACAATGTGATGGTCGGCCTTCAGCACGGTGTGCTGCACCGGCAGCACACCATCGCGTCCGGCGGGCCGTACTGCGACTATTTCATCACCGGCGACCGGGAGCGGCCAACCCCGGAGGCCTGAGACGGGTCTCCGCCCGGCTGGCAGCCCGGCCGGAAGGCGGCGTAAAACGTGACATTTGCCGCAGGATCCGTTATGGGGATCGCCGTCCGCCCATAATCCGCCGCCCAGCGGTCCACATCATAGTAATCCGTGATAAAGCAGGGCAGCGAAGAGGAGCAGACCAGCTCCTGAAAGGCAAATTCCTCCGTCTGCATCAGGAATTTGGACGCGGGCATTTTCTGCCGGCAGAGCACGTCCCAGAATCCCAGCTCCGTGCGCAGCAGAAAGTTGAAGCCGTTGATCTCCGCAAAGCACACCGCGTCACGTCCTGCCAGCGCGTGCGCCGGCGGGACGCAGACATACAGGTGCTCCTCCATAAATTGCTCCGCCTCTCCGCCGGGGAGGGGAAAGGGCAGGATCGCCGCGTCGCATTCGCCCTTTTCCCAGGCGGCCAGCACCTCCTCATTCCGGCAGATGCCGGAGGACACCGTGACGCCGGGGCGGCTCCCGCTCAGCTTTTTCAGCAGCTCCCACAGCGGCGCCGGCGCGCAGGATCTGACCACCACGGTGTTTCGTCTCGCGTCAAGCATCCTGACCCGGCTCACCGCGTCCTCCGCCTCCCGCAGGAGCTTTCTGCCCAGCTCCACGGCGGCCTGCCCGTTCTCGTTCAGCTCGATCCTGTTTTTGCCACGGGTGAACAGCGGCACGCCAAAGCTGTCCTCCAGGCTCTGCATGGCGCGGGTCACCGACGGCGTGGAGATGTGAAATTCCTCCGCCACCCGGGACAGCGTCCCCAGGTCGGCAAAGGCTGTCAGCTGTTCCAGCTCATACAAGTCCAGCATCTTCCGTCCCCCAATATATTTCATTTTTTGAAAAGCAGTTTGCGATATTGATAGTGTACTTCCAAATAAAATTGTTGTAAAGTGGGATTTGTCAATCAGGCGCGCGTTTCAGAAAATGGGAGGTAAAGGATATGGAATATGCGACTTTGAACAACGGCATCAAAATGCCAAAGCTGGGCTACGGCGTCTATCAGACCCCGCCCGAGGACACCAAGCGCTGTGTGCTGGACGCCATTGAGGTGGGCTACCGCAGCATCGACACCGCCCAGGCCTATAACAACGAGGAGGGCGTGGGCAGCGCCCTGGCTGAGAGCGGCCTGCCCCGGGAGGAATTTTTCCTGACCACCAAGGTGTGGATCACCAATGCCGGATATGAAAAGGCCAAGGCGTCCATTGAAGAATCCCTGAAAAAGCTGCGCACGGACTATCTGGATCTGCTGCTGATCCACCAGCCCTTCGGCGACTACTACGGCACCTACCGCGCCATGGAGGAGCTTTATCAGGCCGGGAAGCTGCGGGCCATCGGCGTGTCCAACTTCGGCCCGGACCGCTATCTGGATCTCCAGCACTTCGCCCGGGTGAAGCCCGCCGTCAACCAGATCGAGACCCATGTGTTCCAGCAGCAGAAAACCGCCAGGGAGTACCTGAAGAAGTACGGCTGCCAGGCCGAGTCCTGGGGCCCCTTCGCCGAGGGCCGGAGGGATATGTTCACCAACCAGGTGCTGACCCGGATCGGTGCGCAGTACGGCAAGACCGCAGCCCAGACCGCCCTGCGGTTCCTGCTCCAGAGCGATGTGGTCGTCATTCCCAAGTCTGTCCACAAGGAGCGGATGGAGCAGAATTTCCAGCTCTTTGACTTCGCGCTGACGGCGGAGGACATGGCCGCCATCGAGGCGCTGGACGGCGGGGAGAGCCTGTTCTTCTCTCACTATGATCCCCAGACCGTGGAGTGGTTCATGTCCCTCTTATAAGCGGCCGGCGGAAAAGCAGGGAGGCGTTTACTTTTGTAAACGCCTCCCTGTTTTTTCAAAAAATGACGCCGTTCGTGTCACGCCTGGGTCACCGCGCCGCGCTCACAGCGGTTGCCCCAGGCGTCGATCAGGGTGTCGCCCTGATAGACGCAGATGATCTCACAGTTGTTGGGACAGCGGCCGCACTCCGCCTCCCTGGTGTGGAATTCCATATTCTCGATGGCAAAGTCAAAAGCCTTCCGCTGCTTGCCGCTCCGGGCCAGGATGGCGGCGCCGATGGCACCCATCAGATGGCCGTTCTCGTCCACGGTCACCTTGCAGCCCAGCGCCCGCTCAAACGCGGCCACCACGCCTTCGTTCTTGCTGACGCCGCCCTGGAACACCACCGGGGAGACGATCTTCTTGCCCTTGCCCACGTTGTTCAGATAGTTGGCCACCACCGCGTTGCAGACGCCGGCGATGATATCCTCCCTGGGGTGGCCCATCTGGATCTTATGCACCAGGTCGGATTCCGCGAACACGGTGCACCGGGCCGCGATCGGCGTGGGGTGCTGCGCGCGGAGGGCACAGGCCCCGATCTCCTCCACCTCCATGCCCAGCCGCTTGGCCTGGCTGGAGAGGAAGGCCCCGGTGCCGGCGGCGCAGAGGGTATTCATGGCGTAGTCCACCGCCACGCCGTTTTCCACCAGGATGATCTTGGAGTCCTGCCCGCCGATCTCCAAAATGGTGCGGACCTCCGGATGAAAGGTGGTGGTCCCCACCGCGTGGGCGGTGATCTCGTTTTTCACCATGGTGGCGCCCAGGATGGCCCCCAC
The DNA here is from genome assembly GCA_947625655.1 of uncultured Dysosmobacter sp. Classification (GTDB taxonomy): domain Bacteria; phylum Bacillota; class Clostridia; order Oscillospirales; family Oscillospiraceae; genus Oscillibacter. The sequence goes on along the minus strand of CANQPD010000007.1, from coordinate 32,040 downwards.
CAGCTTCCGCGCGCTGCCGGTGGTGCCGGTGGCGACAATTTGATAGGCTTCACGGTCAAACTGCCGCTCCAAAAGCTGAACCAGCTTCTTGACCGCCCCGATGGGATCGCCCTCCGTCCAGATATAGGCGCTGCTCAGAATTCCATTGGCGTCGTCCAGAATGACGCCCTTTGTGGAGATGGAGCCCACGTCTACGCCAAGGTATGCCTGTTTCACGATACTGTTCTCCTTTTCCGTTGAATCATGTCATAGAACGCCTCCAGCCGGGTCATCAGCCCCACATCGCTGGTCTGGGAGTCGTAGGTCAGGTAGAGGGTGGGGATCTTATACTCCCCGCTGATCCGCTGCAGGACCGGCATAATGTCGATCTCCGGCGTGCAGTTGGCGGATTTGATGTGGATTAGTCCGTCGAAACCCCGCTCGGCGCACTCCCGGGCGTACCAGATGTTGGCGGTGGAGGTGGGCCCCATCTCATAGGTGCAGAGATCCTTGACCTTCACCTGGAGGTTCTTGAACGCGTTGCGCTGGAAAAACTGGTGGGTGACGTTCATCCAGCGGTGTACCTCCACGCCCATGTCCGCCAGCTTCTGCTCCACCTCCAGGTTGGAAAAGGCGTCCATGGCGGTGTAGAACTCGCCGACGATCCCCACGCGCAGCGGCCGCCGGGGCTTTTTCAAGGGGATCTGCTGGAACTCCGCCTTCACCTGCCGGTAGGCCGTCTCCACGTCCCCTCTGGACCCGGCGGTATAGAGGGCGGAGAGGAATTTCCGATAGGCCCGCTTATGGGCTCCCGGCGTCTCGTCAAAGCCGCAGTCCTCATAATATTCCGCGGTCACCTCGTCCAGGTGCTCCACCATCTTGACCGTTTCGCCAAAGTTCACCGCCAGCTTTGCGGGGTTAACTTTGGGGGAGATCCGCTTGAGGGCTTTGAGCCACCCCTTTTTGCTGCCGCTGTACTCCGCCAGGTTGATGAATTCAAACTCATAGCCCAGATCCCGCAGGATCTGCTCCTGCAGCTCCCCGTAATAGCCCAGGCGGCAGAGACCGTGGCTCATGATCAGGGTATCCGCGCCGGCCTCCAGCGCCTCGATCATGCTGCCCAGGCAGGTCTTGAAGGGCGTACAGACAAAATCCGGGCTGTACTTTGCCCCCAGCTCCTCCGTCCGGCGGGTCAGGGCGGGCTGGAGGATGTAGGAGACGTTCAAGCCCTGCTCCGCCAGATATTTCATGGCGCAGTTATACTCCGCGTAGCGCGGAAAGGCGATTTTTCTCGTGTTGATCATGTCAGCATCCCTTTCTTCAGCCGGATGATGTCCACAAAGCTCTCCAGCCGGGTCTCGATGCCCGCGGTGCCGGTCTGGCTGTCCAGCACCAGGTTCAGCAGGGGGATCCCCTTGATCTTGCGGGCCAGCAGGTCGTTGACCATGGCGTCCGGCCCGCAGGGGAAGGCGCTGAGGAGGATGATGCCGTCCACCGCGTCCGCGTGGGCCGCGATGCTGCCGACGATCTCCCGGTTCAGTTCCCATTTGCAGGTGGGCGAGAGCTCCGTGCTCCGCTTGACGGCGGCCTCCCGGTTCACCACATCGGCGCGGATGGGCGTGACGCCCAGCTTTTTCAGGCCGTCCGTCACGGGCTTTCCGATGTAGGAATCCTTGATGACATAGCTGTGGGCCGCGACCAAAATTTTCAGGCCGTCAGTCCGGTACAGCGCTTCATTTTTCCGCACCGCCGCCTTCCAAAGCTCCTGCTCCCCCTTTTTGGCCGAGGCGTATGCCTTTTTCACCCCTTTTTTGGAATATCCCAGGCCGCAGCCCAGTTCCAGAAACGCGGCCTCTTCTCCCTGCCCCTCCAGGACATCGATATTATAGGCCAGGAATTTCTGCCCCGATTCCCGGAAGACATTCCGTGTCAGGTCATACAGGGCCTCAAAGCGGACGCACATATTGCGGTGGCGGCCAAAGTTGCTGATCCGGGGCACCAGGATGTAGTCGCAGCTGCCCACCAGCTCACTGACATGGCCCAGGAATACCTTGAGGGACAGGCAGGCCTCGTCCACCGCCAGGGAAGCCCCGTCCTCCAAAACCTTGCGGCTGGTGGGGCCGCTGTCCACCGTGCGGATGCCCAGGCCGGAAAAGAATCCGTGCCACAGCTTGGCGTACCGATGGTACAAAAGCGCGTGGGGGAGGCCTATCACCAATTCAGATGTTTTTTCCATAATGTTCTCCAGGGCTGGCTGCACATGGAATGCAGCAGCGTTTAAGTCGGTAAATTTCGGACATGCCGGCGCGGGGCCGAGAAATCCGTTCAACGAACACGAAAATTGCCCCCGATTGACAGTCTCCGATTTTTGTAAGGATACCTCTTATGGGTATTGATTGTTTCTCTTATTTTACTTTTTGGATCTCGGGAAAATCGGATGACGCCATACCGTACAGCGGTTCGTCTCTATCGATCTTCCGAAAGATCCGGCGACGCGGTCAAGTCAGCAGACCGGACAGCAGCCTTTGCTGGCAGTCCGCCATTTCCTCCTTCGGAATGGAGAACTTACTTTTGATCCACTGGATATTGGCCGCGGTAATCCCCCCTGCGTAAAACGCGCTCACAATGGGCACCGGGCCCGGTATTTCCAGTCCGGTTTTCCTTCGGGCCTCAATCTGCTCGGCAAAGAACTTGCAAAAGCAGTCCATGAAAATCTGGCCCAGTTCCTGGTCGGGCTCCGCCGCCAGCGTATTATAATAAAACGCCTTTTTCTCCAGCAGCATATCCAGGGTCAGACATATTACTGTTTTGATGTCCTTTTCCGCAATTGCTGTCTCCATCCGGCGCAGCTCCTGTTCAATACAGTACCGGAACAGCTGATACTTATCATCAAAGTGGAGGTAAAACGTGGAGCGGCTGACCATTGCGCTCTGGCAGATATCGTTGACGGTGATTTTCCGAAAGCTCTTGTGCTCCAACAGCTCCATGAGATTTTCAGATAAAACGCGCTTTGTCTGCCGCACCTTTGCCGAATTGTCCGCAATGCCCATACCGCTCCCTCACTTTCTATTTCTCACTATCTTACAGGATTTTTCCGGTTTCGGCAATGGGGAACCGCAAGATTTTGCGCCGGGTCCCAAAATGCACATTTTTGCCGGAATGTGCAGAAATGGACATATGGCCCTATTTGCCGCTTGTTTTCTCAGTCCGCCGCCGGTATCCTATATATCATACAGGGAGCCGTGCCCCGCGCACGCGCCCGGCTGCCCATCGGAAAGGGGGAAGTCTGATTGACTGCCAAGCATGATCCTGAGCTCGCGGAGGTCCAGCGGCTTGAGGCGTCTCTCTGCGAGATGGAGGCGGCCTTGAACGAGCATTACCGCGACATCGGAAAAAGCCTTCTGGAATTTGCGGAAAAGGAAGACAGGGAGATCAACCAGCTGGTGGATCAAATCATCGAAACCCGCAGGCAGCTCACCGCCCTGCAAGGGCAGGTACGGTGTCCGGCCTGTCTCGCTTACAACGATCCCGTCAGCCGGTACTGCAGCCGCTGCGGGGCAAAATTACAATAGGAGGAAATCGGAACACTATGAAAGAGGTAAAAAGCCCGAAGCGTCCATTGCTTTACTATTACTGCGTCGTGCTGCTGGTGGTCACGCTGTTCAACTTCCTGGCCATGCCCTGGATGAGCCAGTACCGGATCCAAGAGGTGGATTACAACACCTTTGTCTCCATGGTGGAGGCGGGCCAGGTCGGCCAGGCCGAGATCCAGGAGCAGGACAACCGCATCCTGTTCACCGCCAAGGACGGAAGCGCCGTCTACAAGACCGCCATGGTGCCGGACACGCAGCTGACCCAGCGGCTGCTGGACGCCGGCGTGTCCACCTCCGGCGTGGAGATCGAGCAGGCGTCCCTGCTGGTGCAGCTGCTGGGCTGGATCATCCCCCTGGTCATCTTCATCGCCATCGGTCAGTTCATGTCCCGGAAGATGATGCAGAAAATGGGCGGCGGCAGCGGTTCCATGATGTTCAACATGGGCAAGTCCAACGCCAAGGTCTATGTGCAGTCCTCTGAGGGCATCAAATTCTCCGATGTGGCCGGTGAGGACGAGGCGAAAGAGAACCTGGCCGAGATCGTGGACTATCTCCACAACCCCGGAAAATACCAGGAAATCGGCGCCTCCATGCCCAAGGGCATTTTGCTGGTAGGCCCTCCGGGCACTGGCAAGACCATGCTGGCCAAGGCGGTGGCCGGCGAAGCCGGCGTCCCCTTCTTCTCCATGTCCGGCTCCGAATTTGTGGAGATGTTCGTGGGCATGGGCGCCTCCAAGGTGCGGGACCTGTTCAAACAGGCCAAGGAGAAGGCCCCCTGCATCGTGTTCATCGACGAGATCGACGCCATCGGCAAAAAGCGGGACGGCCAGATGGGCGGCAACGACGAGCGGGAGCAGACGCTGAACCAGCTGCTGACAGAGATGGACGGATTTGAGGGCAACACCGGCGTCATCATCCTGGCGGCCACCAACCGCCCGGAGTCCCTGGACCCGGCCCTGACCCGGCCCGGCCGGTTTGACCGGCGGGTGCCGGTGGAGCTGCCCGACCTGAAGGGCCGGGAGGACATTTTGAGGGTGCACGCCAAAAAGATCAAGATTGCGGACAGCGTGGACTTCAACAAGGTGGCCCGGATGGCCTCCGGCGCCTCCGGCGCGGAGCTGGCCAACATTGTCAATGAGGCGGCCCTCCGGGCGGTGCGGGACGGCCGGCGCTATGCCACCCAGGCCGACCTGGAGGAGAGCATCGAGGTGGTCATCGCCGGCTACCAGAAGAAGAACGCCATCATGACCGACCGGGAGAAGCTGATCGTCTCCTACCACGAGATCGGCCATGCCCTGGTGGCCGCCAGGCAGACCAATTCCGCTCCGGTGCAGAAAATCACCATCGTCCCCCGGACCTCCGGCGCCCTGGGCTACACCATGCAGGTGGAGGAGGGCAACCACTACCTCATGAGCAAGGAGGAGATCGAGAACAAGATCGCCACCTACACCGGCGGCCGCGCCGCCGAGGAGCTCGTGTTCGGCTCCATCACCACCGGGGCCTCCAACGACATCGAGCAGGCCACCAAGCTGGCCCGGGCCATGATCACCCGGTACGGCATGAGCGACGACTTCGGCATGGTGGCCATGGAGACGGTGACCAACCAGTACCTGGGCGGCGACGCCTCTCTGGCCTGCTCCGCCGAGACCCAGGCGCGGATCGACAAGCAGGTGGTGGAGCTGGTGAAGCGGCAGTACGGCAAGGCCGCCGCGATCCTCACGGAAAACCGGGAAAAGCTGGACGAGCTGGCCAGATTCCTCTATGAAAAGGAGACGATCACCGGCGAGGAATTCATGCAGATCCTGAACGGCTGACAAAATCGAAGGAAGGACGCAAAGAGAGCTGTCCATCCGTGAAAGCCGGCGGGAATAGCGGGATCATCGCGGGGTCCGCGGCGTCTGATTGCCCATCACCCACAGCCTGTGATATGAACCGGAGCGTTTTCACACGATAACGCGGTAAAATAATATAGGCAAAGCAGAGGCGTGTGCCCAAAAATCAGGCACGCGCCTCTGCTTTGTCCATATTTTTATTTCTCCGCAAAGGCTACAATCACAACAATCCAAAACAAAGGAGAGATGTTATTGAAGAAGCTGAAAATGGCACGGGCGGGATATCTGCTCATGTCCGCTGTGTTCTACATTTCCGGCGCGCTGTACATGATCCTGCCCGATGTATCTCCGCTTGGAATCTGTATCACCAGCGGGATCGTATTGATCGTCTACGGCATCATCAAGATCATCGGCTATTTCTCAAAGGATCTGTACTGTCTGGCGTTTCAGTATGACCTGGCCTGCGGGCTGTTCCTGATGGTGCTGGGGACCATCGTCCTCTCGTGCAGCCAGCGCGTCATCCCCTATTTATCCCCCGGCCTGGGCGCGCTGGTGCTGCTGGACAGCCTCCTTTCCATCCAGATGTCAAAGGACGCCAGGCAATTCGGACTGGAGACCTGGAGCGTGATCCTGGCCGCGGCCGTGATCGCGGGCGTTTTCAGCGTCCTGGCGATCATCAGCCCGTTCAGCGCACGCTTGAGCAAGCACATCGTGGCGGGCGGTACGCTGCTGGCGGAGGGATTCAAAAATCAGTGCGTTGTGCACTACACCGTGTCAACCATGGGAACCCGCTTTTCAGAAGAAGCTCAATAAAGAAATTTTTTAAAAATGGAGGATATATCATGGACGCTTCCACCGCGATCAAAAAGTTTGGCCTGGAACAGGCCTTCAACTATCTGTACAAGGACCCGGACAAGAACCTTGTCAAGCTGATGGACTGGGCGGACAAATTCGCCGGCGGCGAGTTCGAGACCCAGCGGAAAATCATCCGTCAGGCCATTACCGATCCGGCGCATCCCTATTACCCCTTCATCCGCCGGCTGGTGACGGACATCGATCCGGAGGTGATGAAGACCATCGCCGTAAACTTCTTCATCAACGCCGCGCTGGTGGGCTGGCCCAGGCAGGAGGCGTGCCGCGCGAAGTACGGCTGCAACATCCCCTGGGCGATCCTGCTGGACCCCACCAGTGCCTGCAACCTCCACTGCACCGGCTGCTGGGCCGCCGAGTACGGCAACAAGCTGAACCTGACCTATGAGGAGATCGACAGCATCATCACCCAGGGCAAGGAACTGGGCGTCTATATGTACATCTACACCGGCGGCGAGCCCCTGGTGCGAAAGAAGGATATCATTCGGCTGTGCGAGAAGCACTCCGACTGCATCTTCCTCTGCTTCACCAACGCCACCCTCATCGACGAGGCCTTTGCCGACGAGATGCTGCGGGTGAAGAACTTCGTGCCCGCCATCTCCCTGGAGGGCAGCGAGGCGGCCACCGACGGACGCCGGGGCAACGGCGTTTACAAAAAAGTCATGGCAGCCATTGAGCTGCTGCGCCGCAAGAAGCTGGTCTACGGCATCTCCTCCTGCTATACCAGCGCCAACTTCGAGTCCATCACCTCCGAGGAGTTTTTCGACGAGCTGATCGATCTTGGCTGCTATTTTATCTGGTACTTCCACTACATGCCCGTGGGCAACGACGCCGCCCCGGAGCTGCTGCCCACGCCGGAGCAGCGGATCGCCACCTATCACCGCATCCGGAAATACCGGGCGGAAAAGCCCCTGTTCGCCATGGACTTCCAGAACGATGCGGAGTATGTGGGCGGCTGCATCGCCGGCGGCAAGCGGTATCTCCACATCAACGCGGGCGGCGATGTGGACCCCTGCGTGTTCATCCACTACTCCAACGCCAACATTCGCAGCTGCACGCTGCTGGAGGCCCTGCAAAGCCCCATCTTCATGGCCTATCACGACAATATGCCCTTCAATGACAACATGCTCCGGCCCTGCCCCATGCTGGAGAACCCCGAGCGGCTGCGGGAGATGGTGGCCAAGACCGGCGCGCATTCCACGGACCCGGAGTCCCCGGAGAGCGCCGAGCACCTGTGTGCCAAGTGCGACCAGTACGCCGCCCACTGGGCGCCTGTGGCGGAGGAGCTGTGGGCCAAGAGCCAGGAGGAAAAGCAGGGGGAGCGGTAAACGGCGAACAGCCGCCGCGGGTTTCATCCGCGGCGGCTCTTTCCAGATAAACAAGGAACGGAAGTTGAGACGAGTATGAGGACAGCAATCGTCACTGACAGCAACAGCGGTATTTTTGAGGTGGAGGCCCAGCAGTTGGGCGTCTATGTCCTCCCAATGCCGGTCATGATAGAGGGGCGGGAGTATTTTGAGGGCATGGATCTGTTCCACAATGACTTTTACCAAAGTCTGTTGGCGCATAAACAGGTATCCACTTCCCAGCCCGCGCCGGGACATGTCGTCGCTTTGTGGGACAGGATCCTGTCCGACGGGTACGATGAGCTTGTCTACATTCCCATGTCCAGCGGCCTGAGCAATTCCTGCCAGACAGCCCAGATGCTGGCGGAGGACTACGGCGGAAAGGTCCGGGTGGCGGATAACCACCGCATCTCCATCACCCAGCGCAGCTCCGTGCTGGACGCGTTGACGTTGGCGCGGGCGGGATATACTGCGGCTGAAATCCAGACAAGGCTGGAGCAGGCCGCTTACGACTCCATCATCTATGTAGGCGTGGAAACGCTGGAATTTTTGAAACGCGGCGGACGGCTCACAGCCGCCGGGGCGGCGATGGGCACGGTCCTGCATATCAAGCCTCTGCTGACCATACAGGGGGAGAAGCTGGACGCCTACGCGAAAGTGCGCGGCACAAAAAACTGCAAAAAACGCGAGATCGAGGCCATGCAGAAAAGCGCCGATGAATTTCACCGGAAAGGCCAGTTAATCCGCATCGGCGTTGCGGGAAGCTTTCTCCACGAGGAAGAAGACCGGGAATGGCTGGAGATGGTTAAAGCAGCCTTTCCAGGCGAAGAAGTCTATTATGACCGCCTGACGTTCAGCATCGGCTGTCACGTCGGCCCCGGAGCCTTCGGCATGGGGATCAGTGTGAAATTATGAAACGCGCCTGGTTTCGGGAGCTGCCGCGCAGGCGTATCGCCGTGATGTTGCTGTTGGTTCTGCAGGCGCTCTTTATCGGCTATGCGGTAAGCGGCGACAGGCCAGCGGCTGACTCCGCCTGGCCGCCCTCCTGCTTTGATCTTCGCGCAAAAAGAGAGCGCCGGCAATGCGGCGCTCTCTAAAAGGGCTTATCGGGTCATTTCTGCATCTCCAGGCATTTGAGAAATGCCTGCTGGCCGGAACCTGACAGGAGTTCGCAAATACTGGCTATTCCCGCCAGCAAATCGTACCGCATCCCAGCGTCCAGCCAATCCAAAATGCCGCCGACCATGGTGCATTTGTAGTATTTGATCAGGAGCTCCCGTTCCCGATCATGGCTGGCATCCGGAAACAGATCCTTTGTAACTGTCTCAATGTACTGTCTGACAATATAGGTTGCCATCCGGTCAAGATCGCGCTGGAATACCTCTCTCTGCATGGAGCGGTAGATGTGGAGGATCGCCTTTTTATGGGCCGTCGCATATTGCACCATGGGCAGAAGGCAGTCCACAGGAGAGCCGCTGGCGGAATATGTCTGTATGATTTGATCGACCTGTCCCTTGACTGTCTCCTTCACCAAGGAGGGGATGTCCGCGAAATGGTAGTAAAACGTATTTCGGTTGATGCCGCAGCGGTCAACGATATCTTTCACGGTGATCTTATTCAAGGGCCGCTCTTCCAGCAGCTCCCCAAAAGCGGCTATGATGGCATTTTTGGTGCGGTTCATCTGTCCCTCCCGTTCAAAAGCACAAATGCGGTTCGCCAGGATGCTGTTGCCCTTTGTTCACTGAGGGTAAGTTTATCATAAGGCGCCGGTTTTTGCAAACAGGGAATCCGCGCCGGGATTTCGGGAGGGTAACACGATAAAAACAATTCAAATCATGCGTATATTTCCCTGAGAGGCCATCTATGAACAAGAAACAATGGAAAAGCGTATTGGTCGGCATCGCGACGCTGGTGCTGCTGTCCCTGCTGATCTTCTGGGTATTCCGGGACCATTACCGGGAAATCACGCGGAACATCCGCGCCGTCCGCCCCGGCGATCTGCCGCTCCTTCTGGGGATGGGCGTCCTCTATCAGATCTTTGAATCCGCCGTCTGCTATGTCCTGGTCAAAGGCCAGCTCTCTTCCTTTTCCTTTTGGCAGGCGGTGGAGGTGACGTTTCTGGGGGTGTTCGGGAATGTATCCACCCTTTCCGCGGGCAGCGTTCCCCTGCAGAGCTATTACCTGCACCGCCGCGGCCTGATGACAGGCAGCGGGATCGGGACGATGACATGGGAGTATGTGCTCCACAAAAGCTCCGTCCTGCTGTATGCCACCGTTATGCTCATCCTGCGGGGACGCTGGCTCCGGTCCGCCAGCCCCGGCCTCTCCCGCTATCTGCTGTTGGGATACCTGATCTGTACGCTGATCATCACAGCCCTCATCCTGCTTTGCACCTGGGAGAAAGTTCAGCAGCTTGCCCGCTGGGGGATCGGCCGCCTGCCTGATACAGAGAAATGGAGGCCGAGAAAACAGCTTTGGGAGACCAATCTGGCCGCGCTTTACGCACAGTCCCAGCGGCTGCTGCGTGACCGAAAATGTCTCGGGAAAGTGATCGCTCTGGATGCGATGAAACTGTGCTGCCTCTACGGCATCCCCTTCTTCTGCATGAAGGCCCTGGGTGTGCCCGGGCCTGATTTTTGGCAGGTGCAGCTGTTGACCGCGATGATGCATTTGATCTCAAACGCGCTGCCCAATGTCGCGGGAGTCGGGCCGGTGGAATTTGCCTTTATGCTGATCTTCTCCCATTACATCGAGTACGCCCAGGCGTCGTCCGTCCTGATCCTGTATCGGGTCTCCACCTTTTTCTTCCCGTTTATCCTCAGTATTTTCGTGTTTCTGACAGTCCAAAAACGTGCGCTCCGCCATATACCCGCTGAAAAGGAGCTGTCTGACGAGGAAATCCAATAAACAGAGCTGTTTTGATATAAATTCCTGACCTCTGAATCGGTGACGGAAGGCCATCCAGGCAAAATCCGCGGCCTTGCCGCCGACAGCATTCCGGACGCGCCGCCCGCCTGTCCCGTCCCCTCTATAAACAGTCCGCCGACATCGCCGTGGGCATGGATACCGCCAAAGACAGCGCCAAGGATGTGGACGCCGTCGGCCAGGGCACGATCTTTGGATACGCCCGCGGCGAGACGGAAAACGGGGGCACGCGGCAGCGACTTTCACGCTGGACGTCTGCGGTCATGTCTCGGAGCGCATGAAGGACGAAAGCGCCGCCCGGATGCAGGCCTATATCGACGGAATCCGTTGAGGCCGTAGGGCAAACGGCAACAATAAGGGAAAAAATAAGGGAAAACTTTGAAAATTCAAAAAAGAAAGCCCTGAATCCATTGGGATTCAAGGCTTTCTTCTGACAGCGGGTGAAGGATTCGAACAGCCGGAAATTCGACTAAAGTCGTTGAAATTACTAGCATATTTTTTCTATTAGCCTTTTTGTTAGCGTTTTGCTTTTTTAATTAGTTTAATTAAAACCTTAAAAGTAAATTTTTACCTATAGTATTGAAGAATCTTACATTTTGTGGTATTGTATAAAAAATTCGAATTTGGTGGTAATTATGGTTACATTGTCAGAAATTGTTCTTGGTTGTGCAGATGGGAAAAACGAAGCCGAAAAAGAATGGTTTACAGATTTATTTTACACAGAAAATCATATGGTTGAACGTGTTGCAAATGATCACTCTGTATTTATTATATCCGGTCGAAAAGGTACTGGTAAAACTATTTTAGCAAAGTACATAGAAAAAGCATATCACAATAAAGGTTTCCTTACCAAAGTATTCAGTAAAGAAGATTTATTTTTAAATTATATTCTTGAAAAGACTGAAGATTCATTTACTCAAGCTGAATTAGTTATTTTTTTGAGGTATTGTATTCTAGTTGCAATAGCTAAGCATCTTGTTGAAAACGAAAACGAAATTATACAAAATCCCAAGATAAATAATTTTTTTAAATTAGTTAATTACAAAATTAACCAACACAAATTAAAAAAGTTTTATTTTGACGTATATCCTCGTGGAGCTTTCAAAACATTCAATGAAGAACGCCAGCAACAAAATACCTCGAGTTTGATTGGACATAAGTTTACAATAGGTGGTCAGACAGTCAGAAAGAAGCAACTCCAGCGCAAACAGTATTATGAGTTGTTAACTGAATTGGAGCGTCTTGTTTTTTCTGTTTGCAAATATGTGGACATTTTTGTTTTTTTTGATGACCTGGATGAATTGGAAAGTAAAAAATACTTATCGGCGAAAACAGAAAATGTCTTTATAACATTATTGGAAACTATTCAATCAATTAATTCAAGTTTTTTTCAGTTGGGAATGTCTAACAGCAAAATTGTTATTTTACTTCGTTCAGATATTCTACAAGATTTAAACACTAGAAGCAGTAATCTCAACAAAATGGTAATAGATGGAAGCGTTAATTTGAACTGGATTAAATCTACAAAACTAGACGAAACACATCCTTTAATGGATTTGATTCTTTCAAAAATTCAAAAAAAATGTTATCCAAATTTATCGAAAAAAGAAGTCTATAAACAACTTTTTAGTGGTGTAAATTATATTAACAAGCGTCCCTTTATTAAATATTTAATTGATAATAGTTTCGGGCGTCCTCGAGACATTATAACTTTTCTAAATATTATAATTGAAAAGTATCCAGATCGAACAAGCTTTGATGAAAAAATGTTTACTGACGCAGAATGTAGAAGGGACTATTCCAGACATTTTTCTGATGAAATAAAAAATGAATTGAGTATTCACTGTTCTGAAGCAGAGCTATTAAGCCTTTTGACCCTACTAAAAAAATTTGGTCGAAGGAATTTTGAGTATGCAAAGCTTGAAAAATTTTTTAATGATAATAAAAACTCTTATAATGCAATTCAAGATTTAAAGAGCAGTATTGAGATGCTATACAAATTTGGAGTCTTGGGAAATACTTGGCACAATTCAGCTACAAACCAATATAATCATACTTGGGCTTATCGTGAAGATGGATTTCCAGACGCCGATTTTGGGAAAAAGTTTTGCATACACCATGCGATGCGAAAAGAACTAAATTTGATTTAATTTTTTGTGTATTTTGTGTATTGACATCTTGTTTTTTTGTGAATAAGATGATTACATACTAAAGATAATTAGTACATGGGATGCATATGCCCACGAGAATATCTCGAAAATTTGGGACGAACGTGCCCACAACAAGAAATGGAGTGTCATTAGACACTCCATTTCTCCTTTTATAAAACCGTTAACACTAAATCGCCTTTATTTTTGCTCGTTTAACCATAATCGCGCACTGCACCCGGGTGCAAAAGGCATTAGGACTACTTCCGTCTGTGATGCTTAGGGCCTTGGCTTGCTCCAGTTCAGGCGCAAGTATTTCACTGATGGGCCGCTTTGCCAGCGCCGCCTGCATCCGCTCCGCCAGGCGTACAAGCTGATCCTCCGTCAGCTTCTCAACATCAAACATATCTGCATTCTCCTTTACAGGTGTATTAAAAAGTCCCTGCTCCGCCGCCCTGCGGCGCGTCAGGCCAGCCAGGGGCTTGCCGCCGGACTTATTGTACAGCGCCATGGCCTCGCAGATCTGCGGCAGGCTACGTCCCCTGCAAAGCGTTTTCAGGCATCCGGTGCCGCAGTTGAACGTAAACGAGATCAGCGCATCCCGCTGGTTGGCGTTGAGCTGTGCCGTCAGCTGGCAGTACGCGGGATTATCCACCGCGTCGGCGAACCGCTGGCAGTCCGCCGCAAGCAGCGCGTCCGCCTGGGCCTGGGTGATGGTCTGTCCCTCCTTGACGTCCGGGCCGTAGTGGCCCCAGCCGATAGTCCAGTATTTCTCCGTCTTGACGGGCTTGTATGCCTTCAGACGGCAGCCCTCAAACTGCTTGATCAGCGCCAGCCCCGCCGCGCCGACAGGCTTACTCATTGCCGCCCCCCGCCAGTCCCTTCATGTGCTTGATGAGATCCTCGTACAGGCCGTCATATCCGTTCATGGCCACATAGGCCACCACCGCACCAGCGACCGCGCCGCCGGCATACCAATACCACGTGGCCGTCACGCTAAAGATCTCCAGATAGGCCGCCGTGGCCAGCAGAGTCAGCAGCTCCGCCACCGTCGGCGCCACCAGACTGGCGTGATCTGCAAAGAGATCGCACAGGCCCTTGATAACGTTAGTGAGCATGTTGGTCAGTGCCACCAGCAGCGGCAGCACCATCAAAATCGTAACAATGTTCATTTTACTCCCTTTCCGAGCGCAAAAACCGCCCATCCGCTTGACAAAAGCGGAACGGGCGGTATAATAAAGATAGAAAAGGGCGCTGCCGCAAGGCGGTCAGCCCCGGAACTTGCTAAACGGATGATCCGCTAGCCGCTCGGTGGCCGCCGGGCGGCTAGCACGCTTTTGGGGCTATGTACACCATTACCGCAAGGGTAATGAGCAAACACACCAGGAAGCGCAGGACTTGCGTCCAACGCCCTTGTCCCATCGGCCTCACCCCCTTTCTCGGGGGAGTAGCTGACCGCCGTTATGCAACAGCGCCCTGCCCCTTGCGGGGCATGTCCATTATACCATAGCGCCGCTTTTTGTCAATTTCCGCCGCCCGACCGGGCGGCTTTTCTTATACTGCAGTTTCCTCAACTGTGTCCAAATTGGACACGATCCCCAGGGCGGCGTCATAAGTGATGCCGCCCTTTGTGTTCTCCGCCTTGGCCTTGTGGAAATAAGCCGTCAGCACCACGCCGGTCACGGCCTGCAAAGCCCCGATCAGCGTCGTCAGATAGGGCAGCGCACCCTCGTAATCCCGCAGGATGGCGAGGGCGCACAGGCCCAGCACGGCAAACGTGGAGGCGGCGTCCACCTTCAGCGTCCACAGGGCAATGGTCTGGCTGGTGGTCCGCCCCCGCTTCCGCGCCATCAGTCCACCAGCTTGCGGCCCTGGACGTGGTACATCCGGCCGGCCACAAACACCAGGGCATAGCTCTCGCCCATGTCGCAGCTCACCAGCTGGCCGTTCCGGATCTCCACCTTGTCCATGGTGCCGGTGCCGCTGTCCAGCAGGCCCCAGCCGTTGGCCATGTCGGGATACTCGCCGATGGTGGTGGCCCGCTTTTCGGCCTCGGTGATGATATTCTTCTCCGGGTCCAGGCGCAGGCCGGCGCCCGCTTCCTTCAGGGCGGCGTTGGTTTCCTCCAGGGTCTTTTCGCCAGTGGTGTACTTGCCGATGATGTCAGTGATCTTCTTCATGATGTTTTTCCTTTCTGTATGTAAATTTATAGGGGTACCATTTACGTCCGGCATACCGCCGGCGGCAGCGTCAGCCGCTCACGCTCAACACCTCCCTCCAGTCTCGTAGTCCGCGAGGATCTGCTGGTCCAGGGCTTTCTGGGCCTCCTCGACCTGCTGGTACGTATCCCAAGCCTCCTCCAGTTCCCCGTTGGGGGGCGGCTTGGTCACGGCGTGGTGGAGCCAGAACAGCATCCGGCCGGCCGCACGGCGCCGCTTCTGCTCCAGCTCGGAACGCTGCCGGCGGATCTCGTGATCCTCCTTGCGGCGCTGCTCCTCGGCGGCCAGCTTGGCGTCGATATACCGGCGCAGGTAGTAGAGCATCAGTCCGGAGACGACCAGCGACACCACTGCCCCGGGGAGAGCCTTCACCACGCCCGCAAGGAATTCCTCAATCATCCAGAGTCAGCTCCTCCCTGCCGGCCTCCAGGAGCCGTCCAAAGCCCAGGACAGCGTCAAATAGGGCAAACATCAGCTTTTTCATCATTACCGCTCCTTTACAGTATTGTCGCCAGCCAAAGCAGGCATATAAAGTGGTAAATATCCAGGATCGTGTACGCTAACGTGCAAATCCGCAGACCGATCTGGGCGATTTTCTCCTGGCGTTGGGACAGCCAGACCAGAAGCAGGCCCACAGCAAACAGCTTGTACACGATCAGGACAGGGATATGCGTCATCAGAGGGTTCAGCTCCCGGACGCCCATCTGGAGGGCCAGGAGAGTGCAGGCCAGGTCGATCAAATTTGAAAGAAAAAGATACAGGATCATGCTATGGTTCATCTTTTTCATCGTTTCCGCCAGTTCCAATATTCACTCTTAAATCTCCCCCGCAGGCCCAGCCCTTCAGGCGGCGGCCTACGGCCAGGCCTGCCAGAAATGCGTTGCTATCCATAATCTCCCCCCCGTCATTGTCCAATGGCCACATGGGTAGTTATCCGTATCAATTGCAGCCCATCAATGGTCACCGGAGTCAGCAGATCAGGATATGTTCTCCCGTATAGTTTATAAAAATCTGTTACCGGCGTGGGCTCCATCCATACTGATGTCGTCCAAACATAGCAAAGGCTGGCTATTAACGATCCGCTCGGAGCATCTGCTGGCAGAGTATCAGGTATCACAGTACTGGATTTACTTCCGTAATGGCTGTTTTCCCCAGACGGCAAAAGATAGAGGATTGGATATTCAGCGCCAATCTTTCCCACCCCTAAAAACTTTCCTTGCAACTGACTGGTGACATATTTTACACAGGGTGGTTCAGACGCATTAGCTGTAAATGTATAATTGCCAGGAATAATAACCATGGCATCGTCAGATCTAATAACAGTGATTCCCATTTTGAGGATGCTGCTATTTCCAACTACGACCGACGTCGGTATTATGTCACTGTTGTATGCATTCGTATAACTAGATTCCGTAAGAGCATACACAGAAGAAATCCCTACATAGTATTTTGTTGGACTACCGACACTTGAAGAAGATCCAGTATATAACCTGAAACCACCATGTTCCCCACGATAGCTGAATGAACTCGTGCCAACTGGAACAAGTTCTTCAAACTGTTGGCCAAGCCACTCGTAAATAGCGGTTTTCAATATTGACGTATTAGCCCCCTCGAAAACCTGTTGCTTAATCGTATAGCTCATTCTTTTATTGCAACCTCTCCCGTGTAAATTTGCGGAGAAATCAACGCTCCAGTAAAAGTTCTAGCGGTATTAAACACACCGACGCGAATAATACCCTCCCCCCCCCCCGCATTTCCAGTATTTCCCATATTTAACGCTAAATCTCCGCCGCAGGCCCAGCCCTTGAGCCTTCTTCCAACCGCGATCCCGGCCAGGAAACTGTCCTGATGATATTCCACGTCTTATGCCCTCCTTACCAGTAGATGCTCATGGAGTGTCCGTCGCTGTCCGTGATTTTTGTAGGGCGGCCCTGGCCGTCGAACTCCACATTATAGGCGTAGCGGGTACTGCCAGGATCGCTCCACCCACCAGGGAACCAACGCCCGTCAAGATGGAACCGGGGCCGAATACCAGCGACATCGCCTCATGCAGCGTGCCAGCACCGCTGGCTGTCAGTAAAAACACCTCTGCCAGCTTGCCGATGATCCCGGTCGCGTTCAGGGCTTTAACCGAGGTGAGGAACGTTGTGATCGCGCTGATTCCAGCCAGTGTCTTGGAAACAACAGCGATTGTCCCCAAAGCTCCAGCAATACCCACCAGGGCGGTCTGCGCCGGTGTGAGATCTGCGATAAAGTCCCCCAGAGTCGTGTTGCCGGAGATCAGGTCTGACAGATCAAACAGCAGATCGGAGATCTCCTGTAATGCCGAAACGACCAAATCTCCCGTCCAGGACGCCAGCGGCTGCAGGAAATGCTCCCACAGCCAGCTTCCCATCGGCTGAAATGCCCCCAAGACACTGGTCAAAAGGCTCACGCCGCCGCTCAGAACGTCCAGAAACGCCGGGAGGGCGCTCTCCATTGCCCAGGTCCCCAGTGGCACAAAAATGTTGTCTATGGCCCAGGAAAGGCCGGAAAAGAGTTTTTCTTTGAACGGCTCAACAGCCGCTTTCAGCCGGGCCAGTGAATCCGTTAGCTTGCTGGTATCGATACCGGCGAACTTGTCCCTCAAGGCCGTCAGCCGCTGCTCCAGCCATCCGATGCTCTCCCCGGCCTCGTCCGCCTCGCCGGCGGATTCCGCGATGCTGCCGCCGCTCCCGCCTCCGGCCGCCGCCGAGGCGGCGCTGGAGCTGCTGTCGCTCAGCTTGGTGATCTGGTCAAAGCCCATCAGGGCCTGCATGGCCTTGCCGGCAGATGCGGCGGAGTCCTCCACATCCTCCAAGGCACCGGACACGGCTCCCGTGTACGTCACCGCAGCGGCCGCTGCGGATTTCCCGCCGCCAAACACATTGGCAAGGGTCTGCGCCACCTTGTTGGCCAGCGTAGCCGCGCTGGCCAGGACATTGCAGACGGCGTTCATCGCCGGGACAAACAGCACGGCGATATTGGAAACCGCCTGTCCGAAAGACTCCTGGATCTTCCCCAGGGTGTTGGACACCTGCTGCAGCCGGCCGTTGGGCGTGGCCGCCAGGGCGGCGTTCATGCCGCCCACGGACTCCTCCACGACTTCCGCCAGGGTAGCCGCCCGCTGGGCCTCAGTGCCATACTTCAGGATAGGCATGATCTGTTTTTTTACTGCCGCCAGCCGCGCCCGGATGCTTGATGGGCTTTTGAAACACATCGTTCATCGTCGGGTCAAACATCATCTTGTAGACCTTTTTGCCCTTTTTGCGGCTGCGCTCGCCCTCGCGGATGATGCCCCGCTTCAGGGCGCCGGTGTCCACGGGGGCCTGGCTGCGGATGGCCCTGCGGATCACGGTGGCGCCTTTGCCTGCGGCCCTGGTCACACATTTCTGGGGCACCTGCTCCATACTGCCAAGGACGCTGACAAAACCGCCAAAACCCTCAAAGTAAAATGCCACAGGCTTGTTTGCCATCACTGCACCAGCTCCTTGCACATGATCAGCAGACTTTCGTGCCGCTCCTCCCAGTCGATGATGGAGATGATCTTGAAGCGCCGGGAGCCGCAGGTGATCCGCATGGCCGTGTCCAGACCCGTCCGGTACCGGCAGCTTATCTTGTGACTGACCTCACTCTGACTCTGCTCCGCCGCGTAGAACTCCCGCCCGCTGATGGGATTGACAGCCGCCCACACGGTGGCCACATGCACCCAATTGGCATCATCCGCCTGCAGCGGGTCTCCAAAGTTGTCCTGCTCCCCGCAAAACCGCTGGAACGCAATGCGGTGGCGCAGCTTGCCGGCGTCGACCATACCTCCCTTGATCAGCAACACGCCCAGGGCCATCATCGCCGCTCCGGCGGCAATGACGCCCGCCGGCAGATAAATCAGACCGATGCCGCAGGCTGCCGTAGCGGCTCCCAGCAACAGCAAAATGGTGGGAAGCCGCGCATTGATTCCCTTGACGATGCCATGCACGGCATCCTTCAGCGGATTTTCCATACCGCTCCTTTCCCGGTGTCCAAATTGGACACCGCTCACATCCCCCACACGCCTTGGTCGATCCGGTCGGCCAGCGTGGGATTGTTCCGCCGCACCAGCGCCCGGGCCAGAGCGTTCATGCACGCTGCCACGGGGTCGATACGCTCGGTATCGTCCTTGTGCTTCTTGGAGAGCTTGATATCTCCGTAGTTGTTCTGGATCTCGACAGCGTTCGCCAGGCACCAGATCAGCAAAGGATTCTCCTCCAGCACGATCCGCCCCTGGAGCAGCAGCTCCCGGAACCCCTTGACGGCCAGATTCTGCCCGGCGCAGGTCTGGGCGATCTCCACGCAGAAGTCCTCGTTGTTCCGCTCCTGGCACATTTTGATGGCCAGGTCGGTGGCGTTGTGGCCATCGTAATCCGTTTCCAGCACCGTCCAACCGTGTTCCCGTTCGCCGGCACAAATCCAGTTCTCCACATAGCTGTTGTCGGTGACGTCACCGGGTGTCAGGGTGCAGTACCCGTCCTTGGCCCAGGCGATATAGGGCACCTGGTCGGTGTGCTCGTGGTACTGTGCCCGGTTCTCCGGCATAAAGCCATGGGCCTTGATGGCCACCCGGCCGTCATCCAGCAGGAACACACCCCCCGCGCCGCTCAGGTCAATACGCTTGCCCAGGTCAAAACCGCACCAGCACTCCCGGCCGTCGGTCAGCGCCGCGAACGCCTCCCGGGGGATCTGCGCCATGCGGGCCAGCTCCATGCACTTCTCGTCCAGGTAGCGGTTGACGCTGCCGGTCTGCCACTGGCACATCCGGCGGGTGAGAAACTGCCGGATCTTGTGGGGATCGTTGGAACCGTAGGCCGCCGTGTACTCCGCCTCGATCTGTTCCAGCAGGTACGCGCTGTACTCGTTTGGATACCGCAGGCAGGGATTTGCCATCAACCACAGCGCCTTGTCGTGGGGATTGGCGCCGGCAGGCAGCTCCCGGATCATAACGAAGTAGGTCTCGTCCGCCACCTCGCCGTCCAATACCCGCTTGGCGTAGGTTTCCTCACCGTATCCGGCCTCGGTGTCAGCATTGGCAAACAGCTCGTTGAAGTTGACGCCAAGCAGCCTTGCCAGCTCCGGGAGCTGCCGGGTCCTGGGGAGTACAACCTCATGTTCCCATTGGGAAATGGTATTCTGGTTGACGCCCATGCCGGCGGCAAGCTCGCCCTGCGTCATGCCTGCTGCCACCCGCAGTTCCTTGATGCGCATGATCATGATTTCACCTCCTTCCTGTTGTCCCTTTTCCCGGCCAGTGGTAGAATTTAGTCGGAGAAAGGGGGTGACACATTGGATTATCGTTTGAAGCAGGACTTGATGCGGTTCTTCGCCGTTTATGATAGTCGCACATCCGACCTGCGGGCACTGTTGCCCACCCCTATCAAAAAAGAACTTGACGAAGAATTTGATCTCCTCAAACAATCTGTTCGGAATCGCCTGGATGAGGAATCCCGCTAATGCTCGGATATGTCGAACGCATTAACGTCTCCTGCGCATATTCCAGAGCGTCCTCCGCTTCTTGGTAGGTCACCGCACTGGATACCAGCAGTGCGGTGACCTTTTCTCCCAGCGCCTTTGATTTCTCATTGGGGGCCGAAGTACGGTAACCTTGCAACATGATTTCACCTCCTTACGCTGTTTTCGATATCATTATTTTAGATATCGAATCTATTGATATTCTGGCGTTGAGGTGATGGCATGAACAATTTAAAAGCCGCTCGCAAAGCAAAAGGATTGACACAGGTTGAGGTCGCACGCGCCATCGGTTTGACTCAGAACGGCTACTCCTACTGGGAAAATGGGAAAGCAAAAATTGATAGAGATCAACTACTAAAATTGGCAAACTTATTTGATGTATCAGTTGATTATCTTCTCGGCAACACAACAACTACCAATACGGGGAGTAAAATTGTCCGTATCCCCGTCCTCGGCTCCATCCCCGCAGGTATCCCCCTGGAAGCAATTGAGGAGATCATTGACTGGGAGGAAATCCCGGAGTCTATGTGCGCCGGTGGCAAGGAATACTTTGCCCTGGAGGTTAAAGGAGACAGCATGTGGCCGGACTATTTACCAGGTGACGTGGTCATCGTCCGCAAGACCCCCTGCTTTGAATCCGGCGACGTGTGTGTGGTCTACGTCAATGGTTATGACGCTACGCTGAAGCAGGTCAAGAGCCAGGATGATGGGTCTATGACATTGGTGCCCCGCAATCAGTCCTACCCGCCCCGCACATACAGCAAAGAGGAAGTTATGGCGCTGCCCATCTCCATCGCTGGCGTGGTAGTGGAACTGCGGAGAAAAATCAAAGGGGGGAAACCATGAGTAACTACTTTATACCGAAACTTGCCCCCTCTCAGGTTTACACCGCAGGTGAATACCTTGTCGCACACGACCAGCATATTTCTCACGCCAATATGGAATCTGTCAAAGAAGCCGATCTCTTACTTGAATACGGAGAGCGTGTGAAATTTGCATTTATTGCCTCGTTTGTTATCGAGGGGAAATCCTATCCCGGCGTGGTCATGGTTAGTACCCATAGTTTTTATTGCTGCAGCTCAGTCCTGCATAATTTAGTCATTGTCCAAATGCCCTATTCGGCGTGTATCGGCATTGGAGACATCAAGGGCCTGCTCACCAAAAAAGTCTCTATCCATTGCGAAGATGTTACCGTTGAGATCAGCGGCACATCCGCAGAGCTCGCACAGCTTACGCAGACCCTGCTGGCCGCGATTCCATCTGCTCCTCCACAAAAAACTGCTGTCCAGCCTGGCCATGCCCGCATCATACGCCGCAGCGCAGAACAATACGCCAAAATAGAGCGTATCAAACAGCCTTACAGAAATGGGCGGCGTCTATCTAAAACGGAGCAGGCCGCCTATGGCAAATGCCCAAGCTGCGGCGGAACGATGCTCTGTGCAAAAAAAGTTCCGGGCGGGGAAATCGTTTTCTGCCCCAAATGTGGTGCGGATCTTGGGCGACTCAAAAAGTGAGGCAGGGAAGGCATAGATATGAAAACTTTCTTTTGTATAACCAAGATAATTCTTTATGCCTGTGCAGCATTATTTCTGTTAATTGCTGTTGCTGTGGATATCAGTCTTATAGTGCTCGCTATAATCAGTTTGATTTTGGGTCTCTGGATCAAACCGGATAAAATGGCAGAAACCTCCTCCGCAGAGTGGGAAAGGAATAAGCTCGCATCAAAACAGATGCTCCAAGACTTGACCACTCAAATCGCACCGTCAGAAAAATCCAAGGCCAAGCAACGCATTGCTGAGAATAAATCTGCCGGCGTGGCCTGCTGTCCAAAGTGCGGTTCCACTTCTCTGTCTGCAAATAAAAAGGGCTTCAGCGCAGGAAAAGCCGCTGCTGGCATGTTCCTTTCCAGCAGTCTGGCCGGAGCCGTTGCCGGCGGGATCGGTTCCAACAAAGTGGAGATCACCTGTCTCAACTGCGGGCACAAATTCAAACCGGGCAAAAAATAAACGGTGTCCGAATCGGACACCGCCAAAGTCAAAGATATCATAGTAAAGGAAAAGGAATGAAAAATGAAACGGATTATTGCTCTTGCTCTTGTGTTTATGATGCTCATGTTGATGGCCGCTTGTGGGAACAGCTCTTCCGCCAGCGATAACTCTGCGCTACAGAGCAACACACAGGATGAAAAGGCATCTTCGGGCAATGAGAACAGCGTTACTGTGGACGAAAATCTTTTAACGATTGATATCACACTCCCAGCCTCTTTCTTTGAGGATGAAGATATGTCCACATTTGATCCTGACTCTTATGCTGAAGAACAGGGCTTTAAAAAAGCCGCTTTGAATGAGGATGGCTCTGTAACCGTCACCATGACCAAGGCAAAACATAAGGAGCTTATGTCCGAGATGAACAAGTCGGCTGAAGATTCTTATGCCGCCCTGATCCAAGCGGAGGATACTCCCTACATCACCGATATCAAGCACTCTGATTCATACGACACGGTTGATATCATTGTAGACAGCCAAGGCTACGAGGATGCCGGGCTGGCTGCAGCCTTTATCCCTTTGACGGTGTACTTCCCTGCTGCTTTTTATCAAATGTTTGCAGGCGATGAACAATATTGTGAAATTTCAATTGTAGATGCTGAAACAGGAGACACACTCGAATCCGTTGTATATCCTGACGCTTTCGATAGCGTAGAATGATACATGCCTTTCATCAAAAAGCTGCCCCAGTCGGATAACTTCCGAATCTTTCATTGACTTTTGTTTATACTATGTATATACTATAAACAAAAGGAGTGATGTTCATGTATGCAACGATCCAAAAATGGGGCAACAGCCAGGGGCTCCGTATTCCAAAACCCCTTCTGGCGGCTCTTGGGCTGGGTGAGAACGACCGGGTGGAGTTGACCCAGACTGCGGATACCATCACCATCAGAAAAGCCCCCACAACGTCTCACAGGACCCTGGAAGAACGTCTGACCGCTTTCTACGGAAAACCTGTCTCGGAGATCGGCCCCATGGAGCCGGAGCAGGAGATCGACTGGGGCAAGCCGGAGGGCCATGAGGTATGGTAAAAGTATTTGAGCAGGGTGACATCGTCTATCTGGATTTTGACCCCCAGGCCGGTCACGAACAGAAGGGCCGCCGCCCCGCGCTGGTCATCAGCAATAATCTGTTTAACCGGGTCAGCAGCCTTACCATGGTCTGCCCCATCACCCACACTGACAGAGGGCATCCGTTCCACATCCGGCTTGATAGCCGGACGCACACAGACGGCGTTATCATGTGCGACCAGGCCCGGATGCTGGATCTTGCGAGCCGCCGGGCCTCCTTTGAAGAAAAAGCGCCGGAGGATCTGACCGCAGAAGCAGTGGATATGTTATTCAGTTTTATCGAAATGAAGTAAGAAAGCCGCCCCTGGCGGGCGGCTTTTCTATCTGATAGGAGTCGAACAAACGTTTTGTTTTTTGAAGGAGG
This sequence comes from uncultured Dysosmobacter sp., assembly GCA_947625655.1. Lineage (GTDB taxonomy): Bacteria > Bacillota > Clostridia > Oscillospirales > Oscillospiraceae > Oscillibacter. The sequence continues at coordinate 8,127 of CANQPD010000007.1, read as the reverse complement.
ATAGCACATGAAAATACCTGAACCCCGGAAGCTGTCCTCCGGGAAATGGTTCATCCAGCTCCGCCTGGGCGGTGAGAGCATTTCCATATCCAACTGGGATAAAACCTCCTGCATCCGGGAGGCCCGGGCCGTCAAGGCGGAGTATCTCGCCGGGAAGCGGGCCGCGCCGGAGCCGGAAGCGCCGCCCGCCCCCACACTATCAGAGGCCATTGACGCCTACATTGCCCAGCGCAGCAATACCCTCTCCCCGCTCACCATCCGGGGATACAGGACGATCCAGAAATACCGCTTCCAGACCACCATGCCCCGCAGGCTGGATCAGATCGCCCCCGATGAGTGGCAGGGCATTGTCAACACAGAGGCCGGCCTGTGCGCTCCCAAAACGTTGCGGAATGCCTTTGGTTTTGTTCGCGGTGTGGTTTTGGCATCTACAGGGCATAAACTCCCGGAGGTGACCTTCCCCGGCTCCGTGGCCCCGGAAAAGGCTTTTCTGGCCCCAGAGCAGATCAAGGTCTTTGTCAAGGCCGTCAAGGATACCCGCTACGCCGTGCCGGCGCTGCTGGCTCTTTCCTCTCTCCGCATCTCGGAGATCCAGGCTCTACGGTGGGAGGACATCCCCTCTAAGCCTGACTTCATCCGGGTATCCGGCGCCGTTGTTTTGGATGAGAACAACAAGTACCAGCGAAAGAAGCAAAACAAAAACCGCACTTCCGCCCGGAATGTCCCCGTTCTCATCCCGGAGCTGGCCGCTGCTCTCGAGCGGGACCGCAAGCCCAGCGGGCCGGTCCTGGAGATCACCCAGAACAGCCTGCGGACCGCCATCCATAAGATCTGCGAGGAAAATGGCCTTCCCAGCCTCGGCCCCCACGGCCTGCGGCACAGCTTCGCCAGCCTGGCCTACCACCTGAAGATGCCCGAGCGCATCGCCATGGAGATCGGCGGCTGGTCCGATCCCGGAACGATGCACAAGATCTACACCCACATTGCGCAGAGCGACATCAAGCGGTATCAAAACGCCATGGGCAGCTTCTACGGAAAGAAACCGGCCAAGAAGAAAACGCGTTAGCAAAGCAATTAGCATTTGCCCTCTGTTTTTCTGATTTTTATGGGTAAAGCGTTCCCTTCGCGTGCCGATACGGAGATTTTTGAAAATCCCGCGATCCCTTGAAATGCAAAGAAAAAACCTCGGAACTATTGCAGTTCCGAGGTTTTCTATTTGGCAGCGGGTGAAGGATTCGAACCCTCACATACAGAGTCAGAGTCTGCTGTGCTACCTTTACACAAACCCGCTATATCTGTCCGCCGCAGCGAACAGATATTATTATACTGAAAAGAGGAATTTTGTCAAGGGGATTTTTCAAATTCTTTTCTTTTTTTCAGCGGTCTTTTCTGCCGCCGAACAATCCCTTGAAAAATCCGCCCTTTTCCTTGTCCTTCCCGGCGCTCTTCTCTTTTCCCGATCCGCCCTTTTCCAGGCGCTCCACGGCTTTCACCGCCTCCACATAATCCTGGGCCGCCGCGGCGCGGTACAGCTCCAGCGCCTTGGCCGCGCTGCGCTCCACGCCCTTGCCGTTTTCATAGCACCAGGCCAGATTATACTGGGCGCGGCAATAGCCCTGCTCCACGGACTTCCGATACCAGGCCACCGCGTCCTTCCAGCTCTGCTCCACGCCCACACCGGTCTCATACAGATACCCCAGGTTGCAGGCGCCCACCCGGTCGCCCTGCTCCGCCGCCTTGCGGTACAGCCGGGCGGCCTTCACAACGTCCTTCTCCACGCCCCGGCCAAACTCACAGCACACGCCGAAGTTGCACTGGGCCCGGGCGTACCCGGCGGCAGCGGCCTTTCCGTACCACTTGGCGGCCTCCTGCCAGCTCTGCCCCACGCCCCGGCCGGTTTCATACAGATAGCCCAGGTTGCACTGGCCTGCGGCGTCGCCCTGCTCCGCCGCCTTGCGGTACAGTTCCACGGCTTTTTTCAGATCGGCCTTCACGCTTTCGCCGTGCTCATAGCACACGCCCAGATTGCACTGGGCAGCGGCATAGCCCGCCGCGGCGGCTTTCTCATACCACCGGACGGCCGCGGCCCAGTCCTTCTCCACGCCCCGGCCCCGCTTGCAGCACACGCCCATGCAGAACATGCCCCGGGGATCGTCCTGCTCGGCGGCCTTGCGATACCAGTGGACGGCCCGCTTCAGATTCTGCTCCACGCCTTTGCCGTACTCATAGCACCAGGCCAGGTTGCACTGGGCCCGGGGCATCCCCTGCTGGGCAGCGGCGCTGTACCACTTCACCGCCAGCTCCCAGCTCTGCTCCACGCCCCGGCCAATCTCATGGAGATAGCCCAGGTTGCACTGCCCCGGCGCGTTGCCCGCCTCGGCGGCGCGGCGGTACAGCTCCGCCGCCTTGGCAAAGTCCTGCGGCACGCCCTCGCCCCGCTCGTAGCACACACCCAGGTCGCACATGGCGGGGGCGGAGCCGGCGTCCGCGGCCTTCTGATACCAGCGGCAGGCCTCCTCCGCGTTCCGCTCCACGCCAAGGCCGTAGTCATAGGCCCGGGCCACGCTGAAAAGCCCCCGCTCACTGCCCTGGTCCGCCGCCTTGCGGTACCAGGCGAAGGCCTCCGCCGGGTCCTTTTCCACGCCCTTGCCGTGCTCATAGCACCAGGCCAGGTTGCACTGGCCCCGGGGCAGGCCCTGGTCGGCGGCCTTCCGATACCACGCCGTGGCCTGCTCCCAGCTCTGCTCCACGCCCTCGCCGATCTCATAGAGATAGCCCAGGCAGCAGGCGCCGTCCTCGTCGCCCTGCTCGGCGGCCTTGCGGTACCACTCCGCCGCTTCGGCCTTGTTCACCGGAACGCCCCGGCCCCGCTCACAGCAAAAGCCCATGCACAGCTGGCCCCGGGGATACCCCTGCTCCGCGGCGGCACGGTACAGCCGGACGGCCTCGGGATAGTTCTGCTCCACCCCCTTGCCGTGCTCATAGCACCAGGCCAGATTGCACTGGGCCCGGGGATAGTTCTGGTCGGCGGCGGCGCGATACCACTTTACCGCCTCCTCCCAGCTCTGCTCCACGCCCCGGCCCGCCTCATAGCAGAAGCCCAGGCAGCACTGTCCCGGCGCGTGGCCCTGCTCCGCAGCGGCGGTATACCACTTCACCGCCTGCTCCAGGTCCTCCGCCACGCCGGTGCCGAATTCCAGACAGCGGCCCAGCTCCGTCTGGGCGGCGGGATAGCCCAGCCACGCGGCGGACTGATACCACTTGGCCGCCGCGCCGTCGTCCGCCTCCGTGCCCGCGCCCCGGCGGTACGCCTCGCCAAGCAAAAACTGGGCCCGGGGGAAGCCCTGCTCCGCACCCTTCATAAAGCACTCCAGCGCCTTGGATTCGTCCTTTTCCACGCCGATGCCGTATGTATAGCAATAGCCCAGATTCGTCAGGGCCGGCATGTACTCCCGGGCCGCCGCCTGGGCGTACAGCAGCACCGCCTGCTTGGGGTCCGCCTCCACGCCCACGCCGGCCTCCAGGCACCAGCCCAGATTGGTCATGCCCAGGGAGTCTCCCATGGCCGCCGCCCGCTGATAGCAGGCCAGGGCGTCCGTCTGCCGCTTCTCGTCCACGGCGCAGTTGCCCAGGGTCACCCAGTCGCCGGCGGTCAGCTCCTCTTCCTCCAGCGCGTGGAAAAAGGTGCCGCCGCAGCGGGGGCAGACGTCCGGTTCCTCCTCGGCCACAAAGCCGCAGTCCGGGTTTTCACAACGATAATAGTCCATAACCATCGCTCCTGTCAGGTATCCGGGCCATCCTCCCCAAAGGGGGCGGCGGCTCCGTCATAAAAATCTAAAAAGGAATGGGCCTGGCCCCGGTATTTAAAGCCGGGAAAGGTGTCCAGCCGGACGCCGTGGATGGCCCGGAAAATGCTCTTTTCAATGTTGGGGTTGGTGCGCCTCAGCTCCCGCAGCAGCACCTTCATCTCCTGCCGCTTGCTCTCCCCCACGCCGTCGCCGGAGGCGTCCCGGGCCTCCGTAAAGCGGCAGGCGCACTGGAGGAATTGCAGGTGGTTGTAATTCTTCCAGGCGATAATGGCGTCCTCGTGTACGCAGTAGAGGGGGCGGATCAGCTCCATGCCCGGGAAATTTTTGCTGTGGAGCTTGGGGGGCATGGCCTGGAGCTGGGCACCGTAAAACAGGCCCAGCAGGGTGGTCTCCACCACGTCGGAGAAGTGGTGGCCCAGGGCGATCTTGTTGCAGCCCAGCTCCCTGGCCTTGGCGTACAGACAGCCCCGGCGCATCCGGGCGCACAGGTAACAGGGGTTTTTGTCCACCTGGACGGTGACGTCGAAGATGTCGCTTTCAAAAATGGTGACGGGGATGCCCAGCAGGGCGGCGTTCTCCTCGATCAGCCGCCGGTTGGCCGGGTTATAGCCGGGGTCCATCACCAGAAAGGTCAGCTCAAAGGGCTGGTCCGTGTGTTTTTGCAGCTCCTGCATCAGCTTGGCCAGCACCATGGAGTCCTTGCCGCCGGAGATGCACACGGCGATATGATCCCCCGGGGACACCAGCTCATACCGCTTGACGGCGGCGATGAAGGGGTTCCACAGGGTCTTGCGGTAGGTTTTGATGAGACTGCGTTCAGCGGTCTCCCGCGGTGTCAACTGGCGGGACATGGGACACCTCCGAAATGATCAGTTGCAGGTCCGGGCCGTCTGGCGGTCACCAGAACATGGCCAGATCCTCCTCTGTAAACGGCTCCAAGCCGCCGTAATCCACCTGAATGGCGTCCAAGACCGCCTGGAACTCCTCCTCATGCGCGGGGTCGCCGTCGTACGCCCCCTCCTCGGGGCGCTCCTCCAGGTAGACGTACTCGCCGTCCGTGGCCCGGCACCTGATGCCGGAGCCCTCTGTATGGGCGGCGATATGCGGATCCAGCCGCTCCACGGTCAGCATCCAGCCGCCGCAGGTCTGCGGCGTATAGACCTCCGACTCCTTGTAATCCGGCGCATAGTAGAGATTCGCGATCACGGTGTAAATATTATCTGAGCCGATGTCGTCCACCCGGACCAGCTCCGCGTAAGCAGCCGGGACCGTGATGGTGATCTGATCGTCAGAATAAACCGTGAATGGGCCTGTTTCTTCCGCGGGCGGAGTGCTGTCTTCCGGAACATCCATCCCTGCCGTGGGGTTCGTCTCTTCCACAGGCATTTGCGCCTCCTGCGTCTCCGCTTCGCCGCATCCGGCGCACGCCAACAGCAGGCAGGCACAAGCCAACCATAAAATCAGCCTTCTTTTCCGCATGGCTATTCGCTCCTTTCCAAATGCATCCACACGCTCCCCATCCCAAAAGGAACCAAAGCGCCGCCTTACAGCCAGATCGCGCCCAACTTCAAAATCGACGCGAACACCCGCCGGTACCAGGGCCGCCTGTTCCACTCCTCCAGGGTATAGAGGGCGCTCTTGGCCATGATATCGTCCATATCCTCCAGCAGCTCCTCCACCGCCGGCATGTGGTACAGCAGCACGCCGCACTCATAGTGGAGCTGGAAGGTCCGGTAATCCATGTTGGTGCTGCCCACCAGAGCCACCTCCCGGTCCACCATGACGCTCTTGGCGTGGAGGAAGCCCGGCGTATACTTATAGATCTTCACGCCGTGGCTCAGCAGCTCGCCCCAGTAGGTCTCCGCCACCATATAGGTGAACTTGTGATCCGGGATGGCCGGGATCATCAGCCGCACGTCCACGCCGGCGTCCCCGGCGATGCACAGGGCCTTCTGCATGGACTCCTCCACGGCATAGTAGGGCGTGGTGAGATACAGCATCCGCTTGGCGGAGGCGATCAGCTGGAGATAGGTCTCCTCAATGGGGTTGTCCGGATTGTTCAGCGGCCCGTCGGTAAAGGGCTGGCAGAAGCCCTCGGCCTCCGTCGTCTCATGGCGGGGGCGGTAGAAGTCGTCCTCGTTGGGCAGATGGCGGCCCATCATCTTCCACATCTGGATAAACTGGGCGGCAAAGCCCCAGACACCGTCGCCCTCGATGCGGACGGCGCTGTCCTTCCAGTGGCCGAAGCGGACGATCAGGTTGGCGTACTCGTCGGCAATGTTGATGCCGCCGGTATAGGCATACTGCCCGTCGATGACGGCGATCTTCCGGTGGTCCCGGTAATTGAAGTAAATGCGGTTTACATAACGGTGGACCGGGTTGAACACCTCCACCTCGATGCCGGACTTCTGGATCTCCTGGAAGGCGGCGTCGGACAGCCGGGTCAGGTTGCCGAAATCGTCAAAGATGATGCAGACCTCCACCCCGGCGGCGGCCCGCTCCTTCAGGACGCGGAAGATCCGGTCCCAGATCTGCCCCTCCGCCAGGATATAATACTCCAGAAAGATATAGGTCTCCGCCTGCTCCATGCGGGCGATCAAATCGTCGAAAAACGCCGCGCCGTCGCCGAAATACCGGGCCTGGGTGTTGCGGTAAAGGCAAAAGCCCCGCTTTTGCAGATAAGAGGCCAGCCGCCCCCAGGCCGGGGACTGGCGGCGCAGGCGGGAGAGGTTGTTCTCGCTGGCCATCCGCTGACTCTCCCGCTGGGGGATGGGCGGGACCTTCCGCAGGCTCAGGCTCTTGGCCTGGTGGGTGCCGCCCCACAGGCAGAACAGGATCATGCCGGACACCGGCAGCGCCAGCAGCAAACACATCCACACCAGCTTATAGGAGGGGCTGCCGGGGCGCTGGTACACCCGGATGGCGAACACAGCGCCGATCATCACCAGGATGGCATAGACATAGCTGGCCTTTTCCCGCAGAAAGTGGGTCAGCAGCAGCGTGGTGGCGATCTGGGCCAGAACTGTCAGCACGCACATGGAGAGACTGGTCACGGCGGAAATGCGCCGTTCGGTGCGCTCCGTGGCGTGGGGCAGTTTTTTATGCATGGATGACCGCCTCCCTTTTTCATGGACTTTCGCAGCTTATCAAAGTATTATACCCGAAACGCGCCGTGGCTTCAACCACAAATCTGTGAACAAACCGTGACAGGGCGGAAACAGCGTGAAACCGCCGCGGGCCAGTCTGGCCCGCGGCGGTCGAAGCCTCCCGCATCCGGGAAGCGCATTTATCTGCTCTTGCGCAGCAGTTCCTGCTTGATGTCCCACAGCCTCTGGCTGAGGTCAACATAAAACACATGGGGATTCTCAAACCGCTTGACCTCGTCCCAGAGGGTGTCCACCTGCTCCATGCAGTACTTCTGGATGTCCGGAAGGGCAGGCTGCCGGTAAACCAGCTCCCCGCCCCGGAACACCGGCACCTGCAGGGGCTTCGCGGTGAAATTGGTGTAGGTCTTGCGCTTCCAGGTGGCCCGGGAGTCAAACAGCTCCAGGGGCTGCGTCTCGTCCACCGTCTCGTCCCAGACGGTGATGTAGTCCGCCTCCGCCTTGCCGGTCTCTTTATCGAAGATGCGGTAGACCTTTTTGAAATGGGGATTGGTGATCTTGTCCACATTCTCGCTGACCTTGATCTTGGGCAGGATGTTCCCCGCGTCATCCTCCACGGCGGCCAGCTTGTACACGCCGCCGAACACCGGCTGGCTGCTGGCGGTGATCATCCGCTCGCCCACGCCGAAGAGGTCGATCTGCGCCCCCTGCTGGATCAGGTCCCGGATGATGTACTCGTCCAGGGAGTTGGAGGCGGAGATCTGGCACTCGGTCCAGCCCGCCTCGTCCAGCATCTTCCGGGCCTCCCGGGTCAGGTAGGCCATGTCGCCGGAGTCCAGGCGGATGCCGCACTTTTTGATGCCCAAGGGCTTCAGCACGTCGTTAAAGGCCCGGATGGCGTCGGGCACGCCGGATTTCAGCACGCTGTAGGTATCCACCAGCAGCGTCGCGTTGGTGGGATAGATCTCACAGTAGGTCTTGAAGGCCTCGTACTGGCTGTCGAACATCTGGACCCAGGAGTGGGCCATGGTGCCGCCGGCGGGGACGCCGTACATCTGGTCGGAAATCGTACAGGCGGTCCCCTTGCAGCCGCCGATGTAAGCCGCCCGGGCGCCGGAGATGGCGCCGTCGGTGCCCTGGGCCCGGCGGGAGCCGAATTCCAGCACCGTCCGCCCCTGGGCCGCCCGGACGATGCGGTTGGCCTTGGTGGCGAT
>CANQPD010000006.1 GCA_947625655.1 uncultured Dysosmobacter sp. | reverse complement strand
TGGGCCCGGCGGGAGCCGAATTCCAGCACCGTCCGCCCCTGGGCCGCCCGGACGATGCGGTTGGCCTTGGTGGCGATCAGGCTCTGGTGGTTGACGGTCAGCAGGGTAAAGGTCTCGATGAGCTGCGCCTCGATGGCCGGGGCCCGGACCGTCACCACCGGCTCCCGGGGGAAGATGGGCGTGCCCTCGGGGATGGCCCAGATGTCGCCGGTGAAGCGGAAGTCCCGGAGATAGGCCAAAAACTCCTCGGAGAAGATCCCCTTGCCCCGCAGATAGGCGATGTCCTCTTCGTCGAAATGCAGGTTTTCGATATAGTCGATGAGCTGGCTCAGTCCCGCGCAGATGGCAAAGCCGCCCTTGTCGGGCACGTCCCGGAAAAACACGTCAAAATAGGTGATGCGGTCCTTGTAGCCCGCCTGGAAATAGCCGTTGCCCATGGTCAGCTCATAAAAATCGCAGAGCATGGTCATGTTCAGTTTCTTTTCGGTATCCATACTTGCACCTCGGCACAATGATCTGTCAGTGTCTTGTCACTTGACTTGATTGATGCGTTCATTATAAGCGGCCTGTGGGAGAAAAGCAATTGTTTTCTCAAATTTTCGTCAAGACTTTGTCAATTTTCATTGACAAACAAGGCCCCCTCCCCTATCATGGGGGAGAACAGGCGGCAGAGCCGCCAAAGGAAAGGAACATTCACCATGGATGTGATCTTAGGAATCGATATCGGCGGCTCCACCACCAAAATCGTGGGGCTGGACCGGGACGGCGGCGTGGTGTCCATGCTGCGGGTCCGGGCGGAAGATCAGGTCACCAGCCTGTACGGCGCCCTGGGCAATTATCTCAGCAGCAGCGGCCTGAGCCTGGGCGATGTGCGCCGGGTGGTCCTCACCGGCGTGGGGGCCAGCTATGTGGAGGGGGATATCTTCGGCCTGCCCACCTGCAAGGTGGACGAGTTCTCCGCCAGCGGCGCCGGCGCGCTGGCCCTGTCCGGGCAGCCCTCCGGCGTGGTGGTCACCATGGGCACCGGCACCGCCTTTCTCTGGGCGGATCAGAGCGGCACGGTGCGGCACCTGTGCGGCAGCGGCATCGGCGGCGGCACTTTAGGCGGCCTGTGCCGCAAGCTGGTGGGCATGGAGCGGTTCGGCCAGATCAAGAAGCTGGCGGCCCAGGGCGACCTGGGGCAGGTGGATCTGACCATCCGGGACATCACCAACCACCCCGCTCCTACCCTGGATCCCACCCTCACCGCCGCCAACTTCGGCAACCTGGCGGAGGACGCCTCCCCCGCCGACCTGGCCGCCGGCGTTGTAAATCTGGTGCTTCAGGCCATCGGCACCATGACGGTGCTGGCCTGCCAGAGCTGTGATACGCAGACCGTCATCCTCACCGGCTCCATGACCACCCTGGACCAGGTGCAGCCGAATTTCGAGAATTTTGAGCGGCTGTACGGCATCCGCTATATCATCCCTGAAAACGCCACCTTTGCCACCGCCATCGGCGCGGGGCTCTGCAGCCTGCAGAAAAAGGCGGTGGACTGATGGATCTGGAGGCCCTGCGGCTGGCGGAGGAATTTTTCAGCCGGAAGCCGGAATACCTGCCGGTGGTCCGGGCGTTCTTGCTGGGGGCCCTGGAGCGGTGGCCCGGGACGGAGATCGTCACCCAGAAGTCCCAGGTGGGCCTGCGGGACCCCCGGCCCTATTGCGCGCTGTGGCTGCCCACCCACGGCGGCGTCAAAAACCGGAACTGTGTAATGCTGAGCCTGTTCCTGCCGGAGCGGCTGGACAGCCCCCGGGTAGCGGCGGCCGCGGAGCCCTATCCCGGCCGCTGGACCACCCATTTCTGCCTGACGGACCCGGAGGAACTGGACGAGGAGCTGTGGGCCTGGACCGCCCGGGCCCGGCGGTTCCGGTGCGGAAAGTAAGCGGAGGCCTGAGGGGAGAATTTTATGAAAGGTTTTCACAGAGAGAATCTACGGTTCTCTCTCTGCGGTTTAAACTGTGGGCTATGCCCCATGCATTTGAACCGCAACTGCCCCGGCTGCGGCGGAGGCGAGGGAAACCAATCCTGTGCTATCGCGGCATGCAGCTTACAGCACGGAGCGGTTGCCTTTTGCTTTCAGTGTACCGAATTTCCCTGCGAGAAATATGCCCACATTGATGATTTCGATTCTTTTATTACCCATCGAAACCAAAAAGCGGACCTGGAAAAAGCGAAGCGGATCGGGATAGACGCCTACTGTGCGGAGCAGGCCGAAAAAAGCGAGCTGTTAAATTTTTTGCTCAGCAACTACAATGACGGCAGAAGAAAAAACCTTTTCTGCATTGCTGTCAATCTATTGGATACCGCAGAGATAAAGCGCATCCTCCGACAGCTATCAGCCCACACGGAATTAAACAGTGCCGCCCTGAAAGAAAAAGCCGCCTATGCGGCGGCTTTGTTTCAGGATGCGGCCAACCAGCACGGTATGGAATGGAAGCTCCGTAAAAAGGCCAGCAGGCCATGAATCTTCCCCCTTCCCACCATACAAACAGCAAAAGCCGCCGCGAACAGGATCTGTTCGCGGCGGCTCTGTGTTTTATGAATTACTCCTCATCAGAGGGCTCCTCGTCCTCTTCCAGGCTGCCCAGGTCGAATTCCAGCTTCTCGCCGCAGTTGGGGCAGACGACCTCGCCGTCCTCCAGGATAGACTCATCGAAATAGATGGTCTCCTCGCAGGTGGGGCAGGTGGTGGCGTAGCAGTCCTCGTCCTCGTCCAGCTCGTCCTCGTAGTACTCGTCGTCCTCTTCGTCATCGTCGCCGAAGACGACATCTTCCACGTCCTCCAGGTCGTCGCTGACGGCGTCCAGGCCGTCGGCCAGCTCCGCCTGCTCGTCCTTGATATCCTCGATCTCCAGAGCGATATCGTCCAGCACATCGATGATGGCGGCCAGCAGCTTGCCTTCCTTCTTGTCGGTATCCAGCTCCATACCCTCGGCCAGGCCCTTCAGATAAGCAACCTTCTCAGTGATCTCCATAGCAGTGACTCCTTTCGTTGTAAAACATGTGAATCGAAAGGGGGGACGGCAGTCCCCCCTTTATTTTGCTCATTCCTTCACGCGGCCCAGATACTCGCCGGTGCGGGTATCAATCTGGATCTTCTCGCCCTCGTTGATGAACAGGGGCACCTTGATCTGCGCGCCGGTCTCCAGGGTGGCGTTCTTGGTGACGTTGGTGGCGGTGTCGCCCTTCACGCCGGGCTCGGTCTCGGTGACCTCCAGTTCCACGAAGTTGGGGACCTCCACGTTGAACACGCTGCCCTTGTAGCTGACCAGGGAGCACATGGTGTTCTCCTTCACAAACTGGAAGGCGTCGCCCAGCACGTCCTTGTTCAGGGGGACCATGTCATAAGTCTCGGGATCCATGAAGTAGTACAGGTCGCCGTCGTTATAGCTGTACTCGGCGTTCTTGCGCTCCACGGCGCCCTGCTCGAACTTGGCAGTGGGGTTGAAGGACTCCTCACGGATGGTGCCGCTGATGACGTTCTTGTACTTGGTGCGGACAAAGGCGGCGCCCTTGCCGGGCTTCACGTGCTGGAAGTCCACGACCACCATGGGCTTCCCGTCCATCTCAAAAATCATACCCTTCCGAAAATCGCCGGCAGTAATGGTAGGCATAAAAGTTTCCTCCTCACAAATCTACGAGAAAACGACCTGTGGAAGGACATTTTCTCTAATTTTCCATATCTGGTGAATTACCGAAGATATTTTATCGTATGTTGCCCGCTATTGCAAGTATTTTTCGCCCGGTTGTTGGTTTTTTCAGTCGATTTTTTCAGTCCGCCCCCGCCGAACGCCGGCGGCAGACCGCCTTGAAGGGCGCCTGCAGCGCGTGCAGCACCTTCTGCCAGGGTGTCACGGCGCCGCCCACCGGCTCCACCATCAGGGCCAGGACCCCCGCCCGGTTGGCCGCCAGCATGTCCGTCAGCAGCTTGTCCCCCAGCATGGCGGTATGGGCCCGGTCCACGCCCGCCCGGGCCATGGCGGCCTCCAGCCCCCGGGGAGACGGCTTGCCCGCGCGGCCCTGATACGCAACGCCCAGATCGGCGCAGAACTCCGTCACCCGGCTGCCGGAGCGGTTGTTGGAGACGATCATGAACCGGATGCCCTCGGCCTCCAGGGCGGCGATCCACTCCCGCAGCACCTGGTCGGGACGGCGGGTCTTTTTGGCCGCCAGGGTGAAATCCAGGTCGCTGAGCAGCAGCGTCACGCCCCGCTCTTTGAGATACGCGGGGGTGATCTGGCTATAATGGTCAAACAGGCGGCGTGGGATCAGGGAAAACGGCATAAGCGGCTCCTTGTCTGCATAGTTTGTTCACGAGAGTAGTATACCAGCTTTACCGAATCCGCACAAGGGGGGAAACCGCATTGCAGGTCTATCTCGCCGTCACGCCGGATCTGGCGCGGGAGGCGTCGTCCTACAGCCGCGCCCTGGCCCATGTGGCCTACCGCGTCGGCCCCGGCTCCACGCTGCTGCGGCAGAATCTGCTGCTGCAGACAAGGGGCGGGCTGCTGTCCGTCAGCGACCGGGAGGCGCCCTTGATTGAAGACCCGGAGGCCCTCTGCGCGGCGGTGCTGCGGGAGTGCGGCCGCCGGAGCTACACCGGCGCGGTGCTGGATTTTGAGGAGCCGCCCCGGCGGGACCGGCTGGCCTTTGCGGAGCGTCTTGGGCAGGCCCTCTCCGCCAGCCGCCGGACGCTGTACCTGCCGGAGAGCTATGCCGCCGCGGCACGGCAGGCCGTGGTACTGGTCTGCACCGCCGTCTCCGGCGGGAATTTCACGGAGTATCTGCGGGAGACCGCCCGGAAATACGGCGGCGCGGGCAGGCTGGCGCTGGACGTGCAGCGGCTGCGGATGGACTTCCGCCTGCCCGCCCCCTCCGGGGAGGGCGATCCCCTCAGCGCCGAGGCCTTCGGGCGGCTGGTGGAGCAAAAGGCCCCGGCGGTCTTCTTCTCCCAGGATCTGTGCGCCCGGTATTTTACCTATACCGGCAGCGGCGAGACCCACTTCGTGCTGTTTGACGACGCGGATACCCTGAACCAAAAGCTGAAGCTGGGCGCGGGCATGGGCTTTTCCGCGGCGTTTTTCATGTGGCCGGAGGTCCGGGACGTCGCCCCTTCCCTGTTCCGGCGGTGACGCAGGCCGTCCCCGGGGCAAAAAAAGTGCCGCACCCTTCGGTGCAGCACTTTCTCCGCATCAATAATAACGCTTCTTGTTCTTGCGAGCGGCCTCAGACTTCTTGCGACGCTTGACGCTGGGGCTCTCATAATGCTCTCTCTTACGGACCTCGGCGATGACGCCCGCCTTGGCGCAGGAGCGCTTGAACCGCTTCAGTGCGCTGTCGATGGACTCACCGTCCTTCACATGGATCTCAGACATCTATATTTCCCTCCCTCCGAGGTATCCGGCTCAATCCAGGATACTTTAAGGGCCATAATCTATGGCGTTAACAAAGCTATTATACGGAGGTTTTGCTCTATTGTCAAGAAATTTTTGCTGAAATCCTCCTGTTTTCCACAAAACAGCCCTTACTGGGGCTTCACGATCAGATTGACAAGACGATTCTTCACCAGAATGGTCTTGACGATCTGCATGCCTCCCCACAAAATCTTCCGATTTTGCGGGGACCCCGCATTTGACTCAAATGGGCAGGCAGAGCCCGCCCATTTCAAGGTTTTGCCTTGCGGCAAAACGCTTGTACGCGCCACTCGGCGCGAAACCTTACTGGGGCTTCACAATCAGATTGATGAGCCGGTTTTTCACCAGGATCGTCTTGACGATCTGCATGCCCTCGGTGGCCTTCTGGACCTTTTCCACGGCCAGGGCGGCGTCCACCACGGCCTGCTGCTCGCTGTCCACGGGCATGGTGACGGTGCCCTTCAGCTTGCCGTTGACCTGAACGGCCATGTCCACCGTGGAGGCCACGGTCTTGCTCTCGTCGTATACGGGCCAGTCCGCCTGGCAGCACATCTTGCCGGTCTGGGCGGCGAAGCCCAGCATCTCCCACAGCTCCTCGGTGATGTGGGGGGCGAAGGGGTTCAGCAGCAGGATCAGGTCCTTCATATCGCCGCGGGTGACGCCGTTGGCGGTCAGCTCGTTGACCATGGTCATCATGGCGGCGATGGCGGTGTTCATCTTCAGGGTGTCGATATCCTCCGTGACCTTCTTGATGGTCTTGTGGATGATGGGCTCGTTGGCGGGGGTCACGTCATAGCTGTCCGCGGCGCTCTCCGCCAGGTTCCACACCCGGTCCAGGAACCGCTTGGAGCCCTTGACGGCCTCGGTGGACCAGATGGCCGCCTGCTCAAAGTCACCCACGAACATGATATACAGCCGCATGGTGTCCGCGCCGTACTGGGCCACGATGTCGTTGGGGTTCACCACGTTGCCCCGGGACTTGGACATCTTCTCGCCGCCCTCGCCCAGGATCATGCCGTGGCTGGTGCGCTTGGCGTAGGGCTCCTTGGTGGGCACCGCGCCGATGTCGTAGAGGAACTTGTGCCAGAACCGGCTGTACAGCAGGTGCAGGGTGGTGTGCTCCATGCCGCCGTTGTACCAGTCCACGGGAGACCAGTAATCCAGGGCCTCCTTGCTGGCCAGGGCCTTGTCGTTGTGGGGGTCCATATACCGCAGGAAGTACCAGCAGGAGCCGGCCCACTGGGGCATGGTGTCGGTCTCCCGCTTGGCAGGGCCTCCGCACTTGGGGCAGGTGGTGTTCACCCAGTCGGTCATCTTGCTCAGGGGGCTCTCGCCGTCGTCGGTCAGCTCGTAGCTCTCCACCTCCGGCAGCAGCAGGGGCAGCTCGCTCTCATCCAGGGGCACCCAGCCGCACTTCTCGCACTTCACCAGGGGGATGGGCTCGCCCCAGTAGCGCTGGCGGGAGAACACCCAGTCCCGGAGCTTGAAGTTGGTCTTGGGGTGGCCGATGCCGTGATCCGTGACCCACTTCTTCATGGCGGGGATGGCCTCCTTGACGGTCATACCGTTGAGGAAGTCGGAGTTGACCATGATGCCGGTGTCGTCCTTCAGGACGAAGGCTTCCTTGGTCACATCGCCGCCCTTGACCACCTCGATGATGGGCAGGCCGAACTTGTCGGCGAAGTCCCAGTCGCGCTGGTCGTGGCCGGGCACGCCCATGACGATGCCGGTGCCGTAGCCCATCAGGACGTAGTCGGAGACGAAGATGGGGATGTTCTTCTTGGTAATGGGGTGGACGGCCTCGATGCCCTGGAGCCGGACGCCGGTCTTCTCCTTGCTCAGCTCCGTGCGCTCCAGGTCGGACTTCCGGGCGGCGGCGTCGATATAGGCGGACACCTCGTCCCAGTTGGTCAGGCTGTCCTTCCACTTTTTCAGGTAGGGATGCTCGGGAGAGAGCACCATATAGGTCACGCCGAACAGGGTGTCGCACCGGGTGGTATAGACGGTCATATCGTCGCCGTTGGTGGCGGTGAAGGCCACCTCGGTACCCTCGCTGCGGCCGATCCAGTTGCGCTGCTGGATCTTGACGCGGTTGATATAGTCCACGTCGTCCAGATCGTCGATGAGGCGGTCGGCGTACTCGGTGATCTTCAGCATCCACTGGCTCTTCTCCTTGCGGATGACCTCGCTGCCGCAGCGCTCGCAGACGCCCTCCACGACCTCCTCATTGGCCAGGACGCACTTGCAGCTGGTGCACCAGTTGACGGGCATGGACGCCTTGTAGGCCAGGCCGTGCTTGAACAGCTGCAGGAAGATCCACTGGGTCCACTTGTAGTAGCTGGGGTCGGTGGTGTCCACCACCCGGTCCCAGTCAAAGGAGTAGCCCAGCATGTGGAGCTGCTTGGTGAAGTTGGCGATATTGTCGCGTGTCACCTTGGCGGGGTGGATGTGGTTTTTGATGGCGTAGTTCTCCGTGGGCAGGCCGAAGGCGTCGAAGCCGATGGGGAACAGGACGTTGTAGCCCTGCATCCGCTTTTTGCGGCAGATGATGTCCATGGCGGTAAAGGGCCGGGCGTGGCCCACATGGAGGCCCTGGCCGGAGGGGTAGGGGAACTCGATCAGGCCGAAGAATTTCTCCCGGGTGGTGTCCCCGGTGACGGCGGTGAAGGGCTTCTCCTCCAGCCACTTCTGCTGCCATTTTTGCTCAATGGCGGTAAAATCGTACTTCATACATATCTCCTTCAATCAATTGACAATTGTGATCAAATTGATAATTAAAAATTGATAATTGATAATTTTTCGCTATGAATAGGCCCTTCATAATGAATTGTCAATTATCAATTCTTAATTATGAATTCATAAAAACGCGCCCCCGACCGATCCGGTCAGGGGCGTTGAAAACGCGGTACCACCCTGTTCAGCCGTCCTATAGCGGCCCTCACGGCCTGTAACGCGGCCAGCCGTTCCGCCCTACTGTCCCTTCAGGCGGAAAACTCCGGGGCCAGTCATACACGGACTTCCCCCGCCGGCTCGCAGCATCCGCCGGCTCTCTGAAGGCGGGAAGGTTCCGTCTTTTTCCCCTTCGCAGTCTTTAACAGCGTTATTTTACGGGCCTTCCCGCCATTTGTCAAGAGCCGGCCGCGTTTTCTCCGCTTTTTTCCGGAAAGGGCTTGCAATTTTCCCCGGGCCGCATTATACTGCCCCATGTAAATAGTTCATAAAATGAACTTTTTGAAAGGAGGCCTTCCGATGGACAGCGCCCGGCCCGATCAGGAGGCCCTGCTGGAGGCGTGGATGGGCATGACGGCCGTCATCCGGGGCAACCGCCTGCTGGAGGGCCTTTCCATGAACGAAATGCTGATCTGCAACGTGCTGTACCAGCAGCGGCAGCAGGGCGGCCCGCCGGTCACCGCCACGGAGCTGTGCCGGCGCACCCGGCTGCTGAAATCCCAGATCAACCACATCCTCACCTCCATGGAAGACCGGCGGCTCATCCGGCGGGTGCGCAGCCAGGAGGACCGGCGGAGCATCCACATCCAGCTCCGGGAGGAGGCCCTCCCCCTCTATCAGCGGGAGCACCGGGCCGTGCTGGAGATCCTGGGGGCCGTCTGCGGCGCCCTGGGGGAGGACGGCGCCCGCCAGCTGACGGAGCTGCTGACCCGGGCCACCGCCGCCGCGGCACAATATCAAGCCTGAAGGAGAACACACATGTCTGTCAAGATCATCACCGACTCCGCCAGCGACATCACCCAGGCGGAGGCCAAGCAGTGGGGCATCCAGGTGCTGCCTCTGCGCACCATTTTCAACGGCCAGGAATTTCTGGACGGCGTCACCATGGACGCCCACCAGTTCTTCCAGAAGCTCATCGAATCCGACGTCCTGCCCACCACCAGCCAGCTGTCCCCCTACGAGTATGAGGAGGCCTTTCAGGCCGCCCGCGCCGCGGGGGACGAGGTGCTGTGCGTCACCCTGTCCTCCAAGCTCTCCGGCTGCTGCCAGAGCGCCCGCATCGCGGCGGACGCCGCACCCGCCGTGGTGGTGGACAGCGAGAACGTCTGCATCGGCCAGCGCATCCTGGTGGAGCTGGCGGTACGGCTCCGGAACGATGGCAGGTCCGCCCGGGAGATCGGCGAGATCCTGGAGCAGGAAAAGAAGAACATCCGGCTCATCGCCCTGCTGGACACTCTGGAATACCTGAAAAAGGGCGGCCGCATCTCCCCCGCCGTGGCTCTGGCCGGGTCTCTCCTCTCCATCAAGCCGGTGGTGGCCGTGGAACAGGGCGAGGTGGTCATCCTGGGCAAGGCCCGGGGCTCCAAAAACGGCAATAACATGCTGATGGAACTGGTGCGGAAATGCGGCGGCATCAACTTTGAAAAGCCCTATTGTCTGGCCTACAGCGGCCTCAGCGACGCGCTGCTGCAAAAGTACATCGCCGACAGCGCCGAGCTCTACGCCGGTCAGACAGAGCGTCTGCCCATCTCCACCATCGGCAGCACCATCGGCACCCATGTGGGGCCGGGAGCCATCGCCGCGGCGTTCTTCATCAATCGTTGACATAACAAACCGCCCTTCGGTTTCCCGAAGGGCGGTTTCCGTTCTTTCACGCGGCACTCACATCCCATCCGGGCACACCGTGCCGTCGGGGGCATACCAGGTGACGCCGCCCACCATGTTCTCCGCCAGCCAGGCGTCGAAAACCTCCTCCGTCACCTCCTGGCCGTCCAGCTCCCGGTAGCAGACAGACGCTCCGTCGATTTTGACTCCCAGTTCCCGCTGCTCAAAACGGCCGTTTTGGAATGCCATTTGATAGTATGTGCTGTAGCCCGCTCCGCCGGCGCCGATATAGACGCCGTTTTTCTGAAGCCCCTCAAACCACCGCACATAGAGACTGGTGCCGTAGACGGCGTCCCCCTCCCGGTGGAGGACCAGATAGTTGTAAGCCCCGTCCTGGAAGAGCAGGATCAGCTCCGCACCGCCATCGCCATCGATGTCCTGCACCGCCAGACGGTCCAGGGTCAATGTCTCCGGCACCTCTTTTCCATAGCCATCCCAGAACTTGTCCCGGACTGTTGCCATGTCGGCGTCAAAGGGCTCCCAGTCATAGTCGGGATAGCCGTCATAAGGTCCGGCTACCCAGCAAAACGTCTCCTCCCCCCGCAGGATGGGGAGATACGTCTCAAACGCAGCCCGCTCCTCTTCGGACATGGCGGCGCTCACAGCGGAGATATCCAGGTCGGGCAGCAAGTCTGTTCCCAGAACCGTCCCGTCCGGAGCATACCAGGCGGCGTTTCCCACCAGAAGCGTCTCATCGCGCCAACCGTCGAAAACCTCCTCCGTCACCTTCTGGCCGTCCAGTTCGCAGTCGAACGCGCCTTCGCCGTCATACAGTTTATGCCCCAGCTCCCGTTCCTCAAACACGCCGTCTCGAAAAGACGTCTGGTAATAGTAGGTGTAACCGACTCCGCCGGAGCTGGCGTAGACGCCGTTTTTCTGAAGCCCCTGAAACCCACGCTCGACATAGACGGCGCCCCAGACGGTCTCATCCTCCCGGCGGAGGACCAGATAGTGCCCGCCCAGGTCCCGGAAGTGCAGCACCAGCTCCGCCCCGCCGTCCCCGTCGATATCCTGGACCGCCAGACCGTACAGCGTCAGGGTTTCCGGCGGCTCCTCCAGTTCAAGGGGCCCGTAACGCGCATCACAGTACGCCGCCATGGTCACATCCAGAGGCTCCCGTTCGGGTTCCGCGCAGTCAGGCCTGACAACGCTCACCCAGCGGAAGCCCTCCTCCCCCCGCAGGATGGGGAGATACGTCTCAAACGCGGCCCGCTCCTCTTCGGACATGGCGGCGCTCACGGCGGAGATATCCAGGTCCGGCAGCGGATTCCGGGCCGCTGTGCCGTCCTCCGCCGCATCCGCGGCGGAGAGCTCCAGGACTGTGACCGCCGGGGCGGCTTCCTCCGCCGGCGGCACGGTCTCCTGTTCCGGCGTCCAAAACCGATTTGCTCCCAGCACCGCCGCCGTCAGCGCCGCCAAAACCATGACCCCAAAGATCCGCTGTTTCCCCATAAAACTCCACCCCTGTACTGTTTTGGAAACAGTATAGGGGTGGAAAAATATTATGTCTACCACGTTTCAGTTGCAAAGCGGAAACAAAAGGTTACAAGGGGGCATCTCCGCACGGCGCAGGCGGCCCCACAAAATCTTTGAT
The DNA here is from genome assembly GCA_947625655.1 of uncultured Dysosmobacter sp. Lineage (GTDB taxonomy): Bacteria > Bacillota > Clostridia > Oscillospirales > Oscillospiraceae > Oscillibacter. The sequence continues at coordinate 134,575 of CANQPD010000006.1, read as the reverse complement.
TTTGCGGGGACCCCGCATTGGACTCAAATGGGCAGGCGGAGCCCGCTCATTTCAAGATTTTCGCTGCGCGAAAATGCTTGTACGCGCCACTCGGCGCGGGCGGCCCTCAGTCCGCCGTCAGAATCTCGCTGAGGTCCAGCGGCTTCCCGTCGTGCCACAGGCGTTCCAGAGAGTAGAACTCCCGGGCCTCTTCGGAGAAGATGTGAACCACCACGCAGCCGTAGTCCAGCAGGACCCAGGTGCCGTCCCGGTAGCCCTCCCGGCGCAGCGGCATTTCGTCCGCCTGCTCCTTCAGGGCCTTTTCCACTGCGCCGCTCAGGGCGTTGATCTGGGTGTTGGAGGTGCCGGTGGCAATGACGAAGTAATCCGCCAGGGTGGTCTGCTCCGTCACCTCGATGGCGCTGATCTCCTTGCCCTTCTTTTCATCCAGGGCCTTGGCCGCGATGATCGCCAGTTCTTTCGGTGTCATATGGTCATTCCTTTCTGTTTATACTGGAATTTGATGCAGCGTATCAGGCCGCCGGCGGCGGCTCGATGATGGCAAAACCGGGATCCTCCGATCCCGCGGGGGTGCCGCTGTCCTCCAGCGGCGTCACAGGCTCTTCCGGCGCCGTTGTGCCGCCATCCTCCGGCGCTGCCGGCGTCTCCGGCGTGACAGTCCCGGCGTCGGACGGGTCCGTCGTCCCCTCGGAGGGCGGCACGGGATCGACGATGCCGGGGTCGTTGATATCCAGCCCGCCGTCCCCAGGCGTCACAGGCGTCTCGCCGCCGTCAATGGGCTCGCCGCCCTCGTCCACAACAGGGTCCTCCACAGGCTCCTCCGGCTCCGTGGCCGTGGAGGGCTTCACCGGCGGGCTTGCCGCCTTTCTGTCCTCCACATAGCCGGTGGAGGAGCTGACGCTGCCGTCGGAGTTGACGGACATGATGTCCAGATCGCTCATGGTAAAGGTCTCCACAAAGGGGCTCAGCTCATTGTTCACCAGCTCCAGCAGCTCGCTGGCGATAGGCGTCACATAGGACTGCATATTGCCCACGCTCCGGCTCCAGCAGGAGACATTTTTATTGGGCATGGTGACGAAGTTCACATTTTCCATCTTCAGGCCGCCCAGATACGCGGATTGGGCGAACCACAGGATGTTCTGGAAGCTCATATCCGTCTCCACGCACTCCTGGAACACCTTGACGAACTGGTTGACCTTGGTGATGTTCTCCAGCTTCAAAAGCTGCTCCACCATGGCCTTCAGCAGCGCCTGCTGGGTCTTGATGCGGCCCAGGTCGCCGTCGGGATAGCCCAGCGTCACGCCGTTTTTCCGGTTGTCGTGGCGGTAGCGGAGCACCTGCATGGCGTCGCTGCCGCTGAGCAGCCGGTAGCCCTTGGTTTGATGGATGGACAGGTCCTGATAGGGGTCCTCGTAATTCATATCCCGGGGCACGTCAAAATATACGCCGCCCATGGCGTCCACGATCTTGCCCACGGCCTCCCACTCCACGATGACCTGGTAATCCGGCTCAAAGCCCACCAGCTGGGAGATCTCCTTGTACAGGGCCTGGATGCCCTTCTCCCCGCCGCCGTTGTAATTATACACCGCGTTGATGCGCTTGATGTCATAGGGGATATTCACCATGGTGTCCCGGGGAATGGACATGACGGTGGCCTTCTGGTTGGTCACGTCATAGCTGGCCAGCAGCATGGTGTCCGTATTGCCGCCGCCGCCGGTGTCCCGGCCCAGGATCAGGACGGTGTAAAAGTCCTTGCTCTTGCGCTCGCCGTCGGCCCTGGGGCGGACGCCGTCGCCGTAGTCGATCCCCTCCACGGCGCCGCTGCCGTCATTGCCGGCGGTGGGCTTTTTATTGCCCAGATCCGGCCGGACGAACAGGCTCCGCCAGGCCAGAACGCCCACCAGCGCCACGGCCAGCACCACCGCCACGGCTGTCAGGAGCTTCTGCTGCCGGGTCAGGCGGCTGGGCTTTTTCGGCTTTTTTTCTTTTTTCGGTTTTTGGAGGCGGCTCCCGCCCTTTTCTTCTCTCTGGTTGTCCACGTTGTATCTCTATCCTTTCAAAGCGTCCCGCGCCTCTATGGTGGCGTGGTGCACCGGGCTTCCCATGCCCGTCATTTCCTCAATGGTCATCTCCAGGCCCAGCAGCAGGCCCTTGTCTAAATCTTCATAACACACTTTGCGGAGTTTGTCTACCCCCGGAAAATTCCGGGAGGGCTCGATATAGTCCGCCAGATAGATGATCTTTTCCAGTTTCGTCATGTTGGCGCGGCCCGTGGTGTGGTACCAGATGGCGCCGTAGATCTCGTCGTCCACGCCGAACACGTCCCGGGCGATGGCCGCGCCGGTCTTGGAATGGAGCAGCTTCAGCGCCTGCCGCTCCAATGCGTCCAGCCGGATGCCGTATTGTTTACATAACGCCAGCTGCTCCTCCATGTCCAGCCTCTTGGTGCAGTCGTGGAGCAACGCCGCCACCCGGGCCTTTTCCACGTCCCCGCCATACCGCTCCGCCAGCCGGACGGCCTCCTGCTCCGTGCCCAGCACATGGGGGATGCGCCGGTGCTTCAGATAGCTCAGGGCCACCGGGCGCAGCTGGGAGAGGGGCAGATGCTTCAAGTCGGCGTTGGTGTTGTACAGCCCCTCCCGCAGGATGTAGCCGTACACTGCCGGGGCCAGCAGGCTTGCGCCCTCTCCTCTTACCAGCTGCTCCCGCAGCTCCGTGGAGGACACGTCCACCACGCCGGGAACGGTGAGGGTGAAAATGCGGGCCTGGGGATAGGTTTTGTACAGATAGTCCCGCTGGGCGGAGAACAGCTCCTCGGTGTCCTCCTCGGTGCGGCCAAAGGCGGCGATGCCCGCCAGGGACAATATCTCCTCCGGCGCGTGCCAGGTCTGGAGGGTCAAAAACATGTCCGTCCCCATCAGCAGCCACAGCTCATCATTGGGATACCTGGCCTTCAGCTGGGCCAGGGTGTCGGAGGTAAAACTCCTCCCCTCCCGCCGCAGCTCCAGATCCAGGGTCTGGACCTTCCCGTCCAGCCCCAGCTGTTCCCCGGCCAGCCGGGTCATCTCCAGCCGCTGCGCCCGGGTGGGGCTGCCCGCGGGCAGATCCTTGTGGGGCGGCAGCCCCGCCGGGATCAAAAGCAGCAGATCCAGCCCCAGCAGCTCAAACACAGCCCGGGCGGCGGCGATATGGCCCAGGTGAGGCGGGTTGAACGTCCCGCCGTAAACGCCGATCTTCATGGCAATAACCTCGCTTTTCAGATAAGAGATATAAGAGAAAAGATAAAAGTTTTGGTGTCCGGCTCCGCTGGACAAATTAAAATCATTTCGCCTGCGGCGAAATACCCCATCTCTTATCTTTTATCTCTTATCTTTTCCCTTCGTTTTCACCAGCTGGATGCGCTTTTCCCTGGGCTTGCTGTGGCTCTCCCGGTACAGCACGAACTTCGTGCCGATGACCTGCACCACCTCGCTGCGGGTGGCCTTCGCCAGCTCCTCCGCCGCGAGGCGGGCATCATACTCGATATTATTGTCTAAAACCCGGCCCTTGATCAGCTCCCGGGCCTCCAGCGCGTCATCGGCCTGCTTGATGAGGTTTTCCCCGATGCCATCCTTGCCAATTTGAATGATAGTGTCAATGCTGTTGGCCAGCCCTCGCAGCTGGGCCCGCTGTTTGCTTGTCAGTTCCATGGTGTTCCTTTCACAGGACGTTTTCCGCCCAGTATTTTTTTACTTTTTCCAGCCCGTCCGCTGCTACCCATTCCTCTGAGAAGCCGCAGGTACAGCAGACATACCGATCAACGCCGACAGATCGGAAGCCGACATGTATCAAGTTCAGAGCGCTGTCCATCGTTGCCCTGCCGCCTGGCACCAGCACAAGATCCGCACCGCCGCATTTGGGACATTTTCCTGTGTTTTTCACAGCGCATCCCCTTCTTCTTTTAAAAGTATAAGACGTTTATTAATTTAAATAAGTTGCAAGCTTTTCCGCAAAAATTGCCAGGGCTTTTCCCCGGTGGGAAATTTCGTTTTTCTCCTCGTCCGTCAGCTGGGCGAAGGTCTTGGCCTTCTCCGGCACGAAGAACACCGGGTCGTAGCCGAAGCCGCCCTCCCCCATGGGGGCGAAGGCGATGGTGCCGTCGCACCGGCCCTCGGCGGTCAGGGTCTTCCCGTTCGGAAACACGCAGGCAATGGCGCTGGCAAAGTGGGCGGCCCGGGTGGGCTGGCCCCGCAGATTGTTCAGCAGCAGCATATAGCGTCCCTTGTCGTCCAGGCCCTCGCCGCCATAGCGGGCGGAGTAGACCCCGGGGCCGCCGTTCAGCGCGTCCACACAGAGACCGGAATCATCGGCGATGGCGGGCAGGTTCGCCGCCTTGCAGATGGCCTTGGCCTTCAGCATGGCGTTTTCCGCAAACGTCGTGCCGGTCTCCTCCACATCCACGGTGATGCCCAGCTCCTTGGGGCTGACCACCTCCACGCCGAATTGGGACAGGATGTCCGCCATCTCTTTCAGCTTGCCCGGATTGTGGGTGGCAAGCACAAATTTCTCAGCCATCAGAATTTCCCTCCCAGCACTTCCTTCTGCATGGCCAGCAGCTCCCGGTTACCCTTGGCGCACAGGCGCACCAGCTCCTGCTGCTCTGTCAGGGTGAAGGCCCGCCCTTCGCCGGTGCCCTGGAGCTCGATGATCTCTCCCAGCTCGTTCATAATGCAGTTCAGGTCCACCTGGGCATGGCTGTCCTCGCTGTACTGCAGATCCAGCAGGGCGGTGTCCTCCACGATGCCGGCGGAGACGCCGGTGACATAGTGGCGGATGGGGCTGGCGGCCAGGTCTCCCCGCTCCACCAGCTTCCGGCAGGCCAGGGCCAAGGCGATGAAGCCTCCGGTGACGGAGGCGGTGCGGGTGCCGCCATCTCCCTGGAGCACGTCACAGTCGATGGTGATGGTGTGCTCCCCCAGCTTGCTCATGTCCACGGCGGCCCGGAGGGAGCGGCCCACCAGCCGCTGGATCTCCGCGCTGCGGGGGCTGAGCTTCAGCTTGGCCACGTCCCGGCGGCTCCGCTCCCGGTTGGCCCGGGGCAGCATGGAGTACTCGGCGGTGACCCAGCCCTGGCCCTCCGCCACATGGGGCGGGGTGCGGTCCTCCACACTGGCGCAGCAGAGGACCTTGGTGTCGCCGCACTCGATGAGGCAGCTGCCCTCCGCGAATTTCACAAAGTCCGTTGTAATTTTGATAGGGCGCAGTTCATCGAACGCCCGTCCGTCAATTCTGGTCATGTTTTTCATCCTCTTTTGCCGCAATTAAAATCAATTCGCAGGCAGGGCAGTAGCACGCCGGGCAATCGCTTCCCATCCATCTGGAAGCACCCGGCAGCGGGAACTCCCCCGCCTTCCTGTCAACCGTATACAGTCCCCGCTCCCTGGTCCAATAGATCAGATGGGAGCTGCGGACAAGTCCGGTCTCCAGCGTCCCGCCGCAGCAGGGACAGGTCTTTTCCATGATTGGTCTCCTCTCAGCCGTCCGGCCCTTTCAGATGATGGCCTCCACATACGCCCGGGCGTCAAAGGGCCGCAGGTCGTCGATGCCCTCGCCCACGCCGGCGAACTTCACAGGCACCCCCAGCTCCCGGGCAATGGCCACCACGATACCGCCCTTGGCGGTGCCGTCCAGCTTGGTGAGGACGATGCCGGTAAGGCCCGCCGTCTCCTTGAAGGTCCGGGCCTGGATCAATCCGTTCTGGCCGGTGGTGGCGTCCAGCACCAGCAATGTCTCCCGGGCGGCGCCGGGGCACTCCCGGTCGATGATCTTGCTGAGCTTGGCAAGCTCCGCCATCAGGTTGGCCTTGTTGTGGAGCCGCCCTGCGGTGTCGCACAGCACCACGTCCACATTTCGCGCCTTGGCGGCCTGGAGGGCGTCGAACAGCACCGCGCCGGGGTCGGCGCCCTCGTGCTGGCGCACCAGCTCGCAGCCGGCCCGCTCCGCCCAGATCTCCAGCTGGTCGGCGGCGGCGGCCCGGAAGGTGTCCGCCGCGCACAGCAGCACCCGCTTTCCCTGGCTCTTCAGCTGATGGGCCAGCTTGCCGATGGAGGTGGTCTTGCCCACGCCGTTGACGCCGATGAACAGCACCACACTGGGCTGGGTGGAGATGTCCAGTGCGGTATCCCCCACCTCCATCTCCTCCGCCAGCACATCCCGGAGGGCCTCCCGGACCTCTTCCTGGTCGTGGAGCTTTTCTTTGCGGACCTTTGTCCGCAGCTTCTCCACCGCGTCCACGGCGGTGTCCATGCCCAGATCGGCCAGGATGAGGGTCTCCTCCAATTCCTCGAAGAAGGCCTCGTCCGCCTCTGTGAAGCCGCCGAACAGGTTGGTGGTGATTTTTTTCAGTTTGTCAAAAAAGCCCATAATGATCTCCTTTCGCGGTGGGGCTGTGCCGCCGCTGGTCTTGGTCAAAGCGCCGCCCTGCGGGCGGGGGATGGGGGTACGCGACTTTGCCGCGTTGGAATGCACCCCCCATTCTCTTTTTGCCACGGCAAAAAGAGAACGGGCCGTGCACGGTCCAAGAGAAAAAACGCTTTGGTCCCAACTTGACCCAGCCGGGTCAAGTTGGGGGATGCGGCCCTCGTCACGGTGCGTCTGGCAAAAACTTGCCGGGCTTGATCCGGCTGCGCTGGACGTTGGTGGCCAGCGGGACATTCATGCCGCAATTTGGAACGTTGGGCGTGAATTTGCGGGATATCAACGTAAGGGTTTCCACAACTGCCCCGCTGACGCTACGGGGCTATGATCCCGCGTTGGGTCATGCGGCGGGCCGGGGTCGGCCCGCCCTACGGGTTTTGATATTTCACAAGAGTTGTCCGAAAGGCCAAAGGAAGCGGCAGCGGAAATAGGCGCAGAGGCCCATGCGGGTTTTGCCCGATTTTGCGCCGCCCGATTCGCGTGGCGGGAAGGCAACGATCATTGCCGGCGTTCTTCCCGCGCCCAACGCAGGAACCCACAAATTTCCCGGGCGGTATCTTTCCAAGTCCACATTCCCAAACTTGACCCGACCGGGTCAAGTTTGGAGAAAAGCGGCTTTTCTTTTGGACCGTGCACGGCCCGTTCTCTTTTTGACGCGTCAAAAAGAGAATGGGGGGTGCATTCCCTGCGCCGCAACACGGCGCAACCCTCGCCCCCGCCCGCCAGGGCGCTCCACTCACTTGATCTTCAATTCCTTCGCCATATCGTTGAGGTTGATGGTCAGGATCTTGGAAACCCCCTGCTCCTGCATGGTGACGCCGTACAGCACGTCGGCCTCCTCCATGGTGCCCCGGCGGTGGGTGATGACGATGAACTGCGTCCGCCCCGCCAGGGTCCGCATATAGCGGGCGTAGCGGGTGACGTTGGCGTCGTCCAGGGCGGCCTCGATCTCGTCCATGACACAGAAGGGCGTGGGGTGCACCTTCAAAATGGAGAAGTACAGCGCGATGGCCACAAAGGCCTTCTCGCCGCCGGAGAGCAGGGATATGGTCTTTAAGGTCTTTCCCGGCGGCTGGGCCTTGATCTCGATGCCGCAGCCCAGAATGTCGTTCTCGTCCTCCAGCTCCAGCTTCGCTGTGCCGCCGCCGAACAGCTCCACAAAGGTGGTCTGGAAGCTCTCGCTCAAGAGCTTGAACTGTTCCGCGAAGATCACCGTCATCTGGTTGGTGATCTCTTCGATGATGCCGGTCAGTTCCTCCTTGGCCTTTTCCACGTCGTTGCGCTGGTCGGTCAGATAGGTGTAGCGGCCGTTCACCCGCTCATACTCCTCGATGGCGCCGATGTTGGGCGTGCCCAGGGCGGAGATGTCACGCTTCAGCTCGCCGATGCGGCGGCTGGCCTTGGGCACGCTCTCCAGCTCGATCCGCTGGGCCTGGGCGTCGGAGTGGCTCAGTTCATAGTGCTCCCACAGCCGGTCCAGGATCTGCTTTTCCTCCATGGCGTTCGTTGCGATCTTCTGCTCCAGCCGGGACGCGGCCCGCTCCAGGTTCAGCAGGTTCTCGTTCATCTCCTGGCTGGCCTTGTTCTTGGCGGTGCGCTGGGTCTCCAGGGCGATCTTCTCCTCGTTCAGCGCCTGCAGGCGCTCCCGGAAGGCCTGCCCCTGCACGGTGAGCTCCGCCATGGCGTCCCTCCGCTGGGCGATCTCGCCTCTGGCGCCGTCGATAGCCCGCTGATAGGTCCGGAGGGTCTCCTCTTTCTGGGTCCGGTCGCCGGTCAGCTCCTCCGCCAGCCGCCGCAGGTCGGCGGCCCGGCGGAGGGTGGATTCCCGCTCGGCGGCGAGGGCCGCCAGGTCGGTCTTTTTGGCGGTGATCTCCTCTGTCAGGGCGCCGGACCGGGCCAGCAGCTCGGACTGGCCAGAGAGGATCTCCTCGGCCCTGGCGCGGTAGTCCGCCGCCAGGGCCTCCTGCTCCGCCACCTGCCCCTCGGCCTGTTCGGCCCGCAGGGCGTTGTCGGCCAGACGGCCGGACAGGCTCTCCAGCTCGCCCGCCAGGTTTTCCAGATTCTCCCGCAGAGACCGCAGGAGGATGTCGAAGTGGTTTTTCGTGCCCTCCAGCCGCAAAACCTCGTCCTCGGCCTGGCGGCGCTGGCCCTCCGCCGTCTCCAGTTCGTACTGGGCGGCGGCCAGCTCCCGGTTGGCGGCCTCCTCCGCCTGTTGGGCGGCGGTGAGCTTTTCATGCATGGCGGCGGCGCGGCCGTTCAGTTTTTCCAGCTCCGCGGCGCGGCTCAGGACGCCGGCGCTGCGGTTGGTGGATCCGCCGGTCATGGAGCCGCCCCGGTTGATGACCTGGCCGTCCAGCGTCACGATGCGGAAAGCGTTGCGGTACTTCCGGGCCATGGCGATGCCGCAGTCCAGGTCCTCCACGATGACCGTGCGGCCCAGAAGGTTATTGAAAATATTCTGATATCTGGCATCAAACGTCACCAGCCGGGACGCCACGCCCACAAAGCCGAATTCGTTCTCCACGCCCTTTTCCCGCAGCTCGTCGCCCCGGATGGCGGTGAGAGGCAGGAAGGTGGCACGGCCGCCCTCCCGCTGCTTTAAGAAGTTGATGGCCGCTTTCGCGTCCTCCTCCCGGTCCACCACGATGTTCTGCAGGCCCGCGCCCAAAGCGATCTCGATGGCCAGGGAATACTGCTGCTCCGTCTTCATCAGGCTCGCCACCGGCCCGTGGATGCCCCGGAGGCTGTTTTTCGCCTGCATGACCACTTTCACAGCTTTGGAGAAGCCCTCGTACTCCTTCTCCATCTCCGTCAGCAGGCGGATGCGGTTGTCCAGCGCCCCCACGTCCATGGTCAGCTTCACCCGCTGCTCCGACGCGGCGGCGGCCTTCTTCTTCCGCTCCTCCATCCGCAGGCTGTGGCCCGCGATGATATTGGCCGCGGCGGCGGCCTCATCCCGGGCGTCCTCCAACGCCCGGCGGTTGGCCTTGGCCTCTTTTTCCGACTCCGCCAGCTGGGTCTCGGCGGCGGCCTTGTCGCTTTCCACAGCGGCCTTCCGCTCGGCGATCTGACCGTTCTCCGCGGCGATGGCGACGGCCTCCGCCCGTGCATCGGCGGCGGCCGCCGCGGCCATGGCCTCCCGGCCCCGGAGGACCTCCGCCTGGGACTGGGCGCCCCCCGCCTGCTCGGCGGCGGCCCGGGCCTTTTCCAGCAGCGCGTCCAGGGCGGCGTTCAGCGCCTCCGTCTCCCGGTCGATCTCCGCGATGCGGCTCTCCTGCTCCGCCGCCTGGCTCTCCAGGCCGCCGGCGCGGCTGTCGGTCTCCTCCAGCTCCGCCCGGGCCCGCCGGATATTCTCTTCATTGTGGGCGATGCCGCTCTCCAGCACGGCCACGGCGGACTCCTGGTCCTTCATCCGCCCGTCCAGCTCGGCGGCCTCGGCGCGGATGCGCTCCGCCTCCATGTCCTTCTCCCGCATCTGCTCGCCGAACCGCTCCCCCTCGGCATAGAGGGCGTCCAGGGCGGCCCTGGCCTCGTCCCGCTCCTGCTCGGCGGCGTGGAAGTCGCTCTCCAGCTTCCGGGCGCCCATCTTCAGCGCGTCCAGGTTCTCCAGCCACACGGAGATCTCCAAAAGCCGCAGCTCGTCCCGCAGGACCAGATACTTCTTCGCCTTTTCAGACTGCTCCCGCAGGGGCTCCACCTGGAGCTCCAGCTCGGCGATCTTGTCGTTGATGCGCACCAGGTTCTCCTCGGTGCGCTCCAGCTTCCGCTCGGACTCCTCCTTCCGGTGGCGGAACTTGGAGATGCCGGCGGCCTCCTCGAAGATCTCCCGGCGCTCGCCGCTCTTGGCGGACAATATCTCGTCGATCTTGCCCTGGCCGATGATGGAGTAGCCCTCCTTGCCCATGCCGGTGTCCAGAAACAGCTCCGTCACGTCCCGCAGGCGGACGGACTGGCGGTTGATGTAATACTCGCTCTCGCCGCTGCGGTAGTAGCGGCGGGTGACGGAGACCTCGCTCTCCTCCATGGTGGGGAAGATGTGCTCCGTGTTGTCGATGACCAGCGTCACCTGGGCAAAGCCCACCTGGGCCCGCTTCTCGGTGCCGCCGAAGATGACGTCCTCCATCTTGGCGCCCCGGAGGCCCTTGGCGCTCTGTTCGCCCATGACCCAGCGGATGGCGTCGGAGATATTGGACTTGCCGGAGCCGTTGGGGCCCACGATGGCGGTGATATCCTCGCCGAAATTCAGGACCGTCTTGTCCGGGAAGGACTTGAAGCCCTGGATCTCCAATGCTTTTAAATACACGTTTCCACCTCTGTCAGCTCAACATACTATAACTAGAATAATATAGCAAAGAAACGGCTGCTTTTCAAGGCAAATCCAAAATTTCATCATTGTTTCCGCTTTGTTCCTTTTTGTCACTGCATGAGGGGGAAAAGGCCCCGGTTCCAGTCTATCATGAAGAGCAAACCAACGGATCTCACCGCGCAGAAAGGGATGTTGCCATGTACCGTCTGAAAAAGCTCCTGCTCCCGCTGCTCTGCCTGCTCCTGCTGGCGGGCTGCGGTCAACGGCAAAACACCGTGCCGCCGGCGGAGACCGGCCCCCGCGGCCTGGAGATCGTCCTGCCGGAGGAATACCTGGACCAGCTCATCGTAACGCGGGACTTTCCCGATGCAGACACCGCCTCCAACTGGCGGCCGCTGCTGCCCAGGGCCCAGAGGGCCGCCGACGCGGAACCGGCCGAGGACCCGGACGGCCACTGGTTTCCCCTGCTTTCCGTCAGTGAAAAGGCCTCCGCACAGGCGCATCAGGCAGACCACGGCAGCGTTGACGGCGTTGGCTTTCTCTTCGCCGTCGCCGCTTTTGACCAGGTCGTCTACGAGCGCCACCTCTCCAGTTACGAGGGCGAGGGCTTCAACAGCGACGGCGTCACCGTCTTCGCCAAAGACGATGGCTGGTACTATGCCAGACTCGAGCCCACGGACTGCCGGTACTACCGCGGCGGCAAAATCGACCGGGAGAGCCCGGACTGGGCCCAATGGCAGGTCCTGTGCGGCATCGGCGAACAGGTCTGCGCCGATATCATTGCCCGCAACGGTCTCGCCCCCTTTGACGAATCCGAATTCCTCAGCCGGGAATTCACCTATGCGGGCAAGCACGCCTATGTGAACTATTATACCGACTTTGTCATCGACGGCGACACACATACCTATGACATCCTGGTCCTCTCCCAGCCGGTCCGGCAGGGTGAGGGCGGCATCTGGTGCGTGGAGCGGGTATATGACGTCTGCGGCCGCGTCTGCCCTTATTTCCCAGACACCGGCGTCCCCGCGGCGGAGTATTACGCGGAGCTTCAGGCCGCCTGCGACGCGGGCGGGCGCCCGGAACTGCTTCTGCCCCTGGGGGCCGCCCGGGCATTCGTGTCAGACTTCTACGGCGATGAGATCCTGCCCGGGAGCTTTACCCTGGTCAGCGATGCCAACCGCGGCTACATTGAGGCCAGCTGCCGGATCGATCACCTGCTCTCAAATCTTCGCTATAGCTATACGGTGGACGACATGGATCTGCTGGACTGCGTGTCCCTGTTCACCAAGGACAACTGGGCGGTCCTGGAAACCCATTACATCAGCAATTGGTGGCCCCTTCTCCGCGCCGCCCTGGAGCGTGCCGCCGTTGGCAATGACCAGGCCGTCCGGGACCTGTGCATGATGCGGCTGTACCTCTCCGCCCGGGGCGAATATCAGGAGCCCCTCGCCGCCCTTCTCCGGGTCCAGCGGGAAGCGGACCCCGCCGTCTTCGATCAGGTCCTGGGGGAGCTGACGGAGCATCCCCGGTTCCCGGACGACCCCATCCGCCTGCAGGCGGCCCTGGCCCCCGCCGATCCCTGACTGCCCTCCCTGAAACGGCTCCCAATTCGGGAGCCGTTTTCCATGGGAGGGATCTCATGGGGCAACCTGTGGAAAAATTTCGGTATTTCCTCTGATTTTCCGGGAACTCGCCCTGTCCGGAGGAGATCCGCCGCCGGTCCCCGTCCCTTTTCCGCGTGATACTCAAAACAGATCTCGACTTTTTCCAGGACATGTGTTATTCTCATAAAAGAATAATGGTTTGGATGGAAAGGGGGATCGTTGTGCGGGAGAAGCAGCTTCGCCTGGTGGTTGCCTTCCACACCACCGCCGGCGCCATGGCGGCGGAACGGCTGTGCCGAAAGCTCTCGCTGGAGGGCCGTCTCATCTCCGTGCCCAGAAGCGTGACCTCCGACTGCGGCATCGCCTGGTCCGCGCCGCCGGAGCTCCGCCCCACCCTGGAGGCCCGTTTTCAGGAGGCGGGCATTGACGCCGCCGGGTATTATGAACGGATGGTCTGAGCTGTTTTTCTTTTTATTCTTCGATATTTTTTTCAAAAAACAACGATAGGAGTGTGTGTATGAAAGAGAAAAACTGGTTCCGGGAGCACGGCCTGATCCTGCTGACCGGCGTGGTGGTGGGCGTCGCGGCCCTGGTGCTGACCGCCATGGGCAACCCCAAGAACATGGGCTTCTGCATCGCCTGCTTCGAGCGGGACATCGCCGGCGCCCTGGGCCTGCACAGCGCCGCCAAGGTGCAGTACATCCGTCCGGAGATCATCGGCATCGTCCTGGGCGCCCTGATCGCGGCCCTGGCCGCCAGGGAGTTCCGGGCCAAGGCCGGCTCCTCCCCCGCCAGCCGCTTTGTGCTGGGCCTGTTTGTCATGATCGGCGCCCTGGTCTTCCTGGGCTGCCCCCTGCGCATGGTCATCCGCCTGGGCGGCGGCGACCTGACCGCCGTGGCGGGCCTGCTGGGCTTTCTCGCCGGCATCCTGGTGGGCGTGGTCTTTTTGAAAAAGGGCTTCTCCCTGGGCCGGGCCTATCCCGTCCCCACCGGCGAGGGCTTCATGCTCCCCGGCGTCATGGTGGTGCTGCTGGTGCTGCTGGCGGCCTTCCCCGCCCTGCTCCGCTTCTCTGAGGAGGGCCCCGGTTCCATGCACGCGCCCTTGGTGGTCTCTCTCATCGCGGGCCTCGCGGTGGGCGTCATGGCCCAGCGCAGCCGCCTGTGCATGGCCGGCGGCCTGCGGGACGCCTTCATGCTCCGGGACTTCAACCTGCTCACCGGCTTTGTGGCCATCTGGGTCACCGTCACCGTCGGCAACCTGATCCTGGGCAATTACAACCTCTCCGCCGTCTCCCAGCCCATCGCCCACAGCCAGTACCTGTGGTCCTTCCTGGGCATGGCGCTGGCGGGCTGGGGCTCCATCCTGCTGGGCGGCTGCCCCCTGCGCCAGCTGATCCTGGCCGGTGAGGGCAACGGCGACTCCGCCGTGACCGTGCTGGGCATGATCGTCGGCGCCGCCGTGGCCCATAACTTCGGCCTGGCCGGCAACGCCGACAGCGTTGTGGACGGCGTCTACACGGTGGGCGGCATCGGCACCGCCGGCATGGCCGCCGTGGTCATCGGCTTTGTGGTGCTGCTGGCCGTCTCCGTGGCCCATCTCCCCGGAAAGGAGGCTGCGTAATGGTCGATACCAGAGGTCTTTCCTGCCCCATCCCCGTTGTGATGGTGCAGAAGGCGCTGCAAAACGGCGCTCCGGCCAAGCTGGAGGTCCTGGCGGACGCGCAGGTGGCTGTGGAGAACATCACCCGCTTCGCCCGCTCCCAGGGCTATCAGGTGTCCGTGGCCGAGGACGGCCCGGATTTCAGGCTGACCCTGACCAGATAAGCGCAAAACCCCGGAGGGACCGCGATCCCCCCGGGGTTTGCTATGCAAAAGCATAGCAAACTATACGATGCGCCATTTTCTCGCCCCTTCAGGGCAGCCGAAAATGATGCGCAAAAACTTCATGCGGCTTTTGCCATGTTTCACAATGGGCTCTGCGCGCATGAAGTTTTATTCCCAAAACAGCTCGTCCAGGGTCTTGCCCAGGGTCCGGCAGATGGCGACGCACAGCTTGATGGTGGGGTTGTAATCCCCTTTTTCGATGGCGTTGATGGTCTGGCGGGAGACGCCCACCGCGTCCGCCAGCTGCTGCTGGCTCATGTCCATGGCCGCCCGGGCGGATTTCAGGCGGAGATTCTTCATGCTTCCTCCTCCCGCCGCGCGCGGAAACACCTGTACAGAAAGGCCGCCAGGACCAGCAGGAGTTCTGCGCTGATCACCGCCACCACCACCCAGAGGTTCAGCGTGCCGTCCACCAGCAGCCCCTCTTTCCAGAGATAAAACCCGCTGAGGCCCAGGCATCCGATGCCGCCCAGCGCCAGGGCCGCCACGGTGCGCTCCGGCTTTTTATCCAGCCCCAGATAGGCGTCCTTCCAAACCGCCGTCATGGCAAACGCCGTTCCGCCAAAGCTCAGGCAGAGAAATCCCCCCGCCTCCGTGCCGAGCCAGGGCAGCGCCTCCGCAAGCTGGGTAAAGAGCCAAATACTAACGGCCAGCGTAAAAAAGCCGTATTTGTAGGCCACGCCCTGGGCCTGCTCCTGCCGCTCGTCAAACCGCGGCTCTCCGATCCGCTCCCGATGGCAGAACCAGAGCACCAGCCCCAAATAGACGGCGAAAATCAGCATCAGCACAATCCAGAAGTTCATTCCCTGCCCTCCCCGGTCGGATCATCATTGGCCGCGGCCGCGTAAATGTTGAAAAATTACCAGCCCTATCCCGCCGCGCTTGAGGTTCACCGTGCCGGCGGATGCATTTCTTGATGGTGTCATTGTAATTTAATACAGGCATTTTGTCAAGTATATTTTACTTTTCCCGGAAAAATCCGCCGCCGGAGCGTCTCCTCCGGCGGCGCTTTCCGCAATCAATTGTAAATGCTCTTGGGCCCCACCAGGCTGGCCTCATAGCCCGCCTGCCGCAGCGCCTCCAGGATCACGGCCTTGTGGTCGTTGCCGAAGGCCTCCAGGGTCACCTGCAGCTCCACCTTGCTCTGGCGGTTGATGCTGACAAACTGGTTATGCTCCAGCTTGATGATGTTGCCGTTCTCCCGGGCCAGGATCTCCGCGACGCGCAGCAGCTCGCCGGGGCGGTCCGGCAGCATGACGGAGAAGGTGAACACCCGCCCCCGGCTGATGAGGCCGTGCTGCACCAGGCTGGACATGGTGATGACGTCCATATTGCCGCCGGAGAGGATGGAGACCACGTTCTTCCCCTTGCAGTCCAGGTGCTTCAGCGCCGCCACGGATAAAAGCCCCGCGTTCTCCACGATCATCTTGTGGTTTTCCATGATGTCCAGGAAGGCCTCCACCAGCTCGCTGTCCTCAATGGTCATGAACTCGTCGATGTTCTGCTGGATATAGGGGAACACCACATCCCCCGGCGTCCGCACCGCCACGCCGTCGGCGATGGTGACGGCGGAGGGCAGGGTGACCACATGGCCCGCCTCGATGGAGGCCTTCATGGACGCGGCCCCCACCGGCTCCACGCCGATGACCTTTACGTTGGGATTCAGCAGCTTTGCCAGGGTGGAGACCCCCGCCGCCAGCCCGCCGCCGCCGATGGGCACCAGGATCACGTCCACATCCGGCAGGGCCTGGAAGATCTCATAGGCGATGGTGCCCTGGCCGCAGGCGATGTCCAGGTCATTGAAGGGCGGGATGTAGGTCATGCCCCGCTCCTCCGCCAAAAGCATGGCGTGCTCCGCCGCGTCGTCGAACACCGAGCCGTGGAGGATGACCTCCGCGCCGTACTCCTTGGTGTGGTTGACCTTCATCAGCGGCGTGGTGGTGGGCATGACCACCGTGGCCTTCACCCCGGCCACCTGGGCGGCGTAGGCCACGCCCTGGGCATGGTTGCCGGCGGAGGCGGTGATGAGGCCGTGGGCCTTCTGCTCCTCCGTCAGCTTGGTGGTCTTATAGTAAGCGCCCCGGATCTTGTAGGCCCCGGTGACCTGCAGATTTTCAGGCTTCATGTACACCTGGTTGCCGCAAAGCTCGGAGAAGTATTTGCTGTAAACCAGGTTGGTTTTGGAGATCACGCCCTGCAGTACGCTGCGGGCCTCCTTGAATTGATCCAGTGTGAGCATGGGCAGTATCCTCTTTGTTCCGTATTTCAGCCCCCCGGCTGAGGAGTTTATAGGATACCATCATAACAAAATCCCGAAAAATGTCAATGCTCACCCGGCAATATTCTGTGTTTTTCTCCGGAAGTCCGAAAACATGTCATTCCTGACCGGATGCAGACAACGCCGCCCTGTCCGGCAGCCCTGTTCAGCGCCGTTCATCGATCTGGCGGTACAGGCACGCAAGCCCCTCCGCCAGGCCGCCCACCTGGTCGATCAGCCCCAGTTTCACGGCCTCCTCGCCGTAGATCACGCTGCCCACGTCGGCGGCCATGTCGTCCTTTTTCAGCATCAGCGCCTGGAAATCCTCGCCGCTGATGCGGCTGTGGCCGGACACGAAGGCCACGATCCGCTCCTGGAGCCGCTGGAAGTAGTTGTAGGTCTGGGGCGCGGCGATGACGGTGCCGCTCATGCGCACCGGGTGGATGGTCATGGCGGCGCTGGGCACGGCAAAGCTCCGCCTGGCCGCCACCGCCAGAGGCACCCCGATGGAGTGGCTGCCCCCCAGGACGATGGAGACCGTTGGCTTGGTCATCCCGGCGATGAGCTCCGCGATGGCGAGCCCCGCCTCCACGTCGCCGCCCACGGTGTTCAGCAAAAACAGCACGCCGTCCACCTCTCCGCTCTCCTCCAGCTTGGCAAGGAGGGGCAGCACATGCTCATACTTGGTGGTCTTGGCGGTATTGGCGGCGGTGTTGTGGCCCTCGATCTGGCCGATGATGGTCAGGCAGTAGACCGTGCCGTGGGGCGTCCGGGTCAGGGCGGAGCCGAAGTCCAGGATGCCCTGGACGGCGTCCTTGTTTTCGGAGTCGTTTTCCCGCCCCGGCTCGGTGGGTTTGGTGTTTTCAGTCATAGTATCCCTCCCTTTCCCCGGTATTGTCTGCATTTTTATGAAAAGTACTCGCGGCCCGGGGTTTCTTTTTCGCCCGCGTCATGCTATACTGATTTATTATTCTAGTACATACTGGGAGGATCTGACCGTGGAACAGCAAAAACAGCGCATCGTGGTGAAGGTGGGCACCTCCACCCTCACCCATGACTCCGGGGCCGTGGACCTGCGGAGCATGGAGCATCTGGTGCGGGTCCTGTCGGACCTCAGCGGCGCGGGCCACGAGGTAATTCTGGTGACCTCCGGCGCCATCGCCGTGGGCACCGCCCGCCTGGGACTGGCGGAGCGGCCGAAGGAGCTGCGGATGAAGCAGGCGGCCGCCGCCGTGGGCCAGTGCCGGATGATGCATATTTACGATAAATTCTTCTCCGAATACAACCGCTCCATGGCCCAGATCCTGCTGACCGGCGACGATGTGGAGGACCCCCAGCGGGCGGAGCATCTGCGCAGCACCTTCTCTGCCCTGCTGGAGATGGGCGTCATCCCGGTGGTGAACGAGAACGACTCCGTCTCCTCCGCCGAGATCGAGACCGGCCACCACAAGGTGCTGGGCGATAATGATACATTGTCCGCCATCGTGGCGGATCTGTGCCGGGCGGATCTGCTGGTGCTGCTCTCCGACATCGACGGGCTGTACGACGCCGACCCCAAGACCCATCCGGACGCCAGACTGCTGCATCAGGTGACAGACCTGACGCCGGAGATTTTGGAGATGGCCGGCGGCGCGGGCACCTGGCGGGGCACCGGCGGCATGGCCACCAAGCTCTCCGCCGCCCGCATCGCCATGAACGCCGGGTGCGACATGGTCATCACCAACGGCGAGCGGATGGAGGACCTCTACGGCATTGTGGAGGGGCAGGATATCGGGACGAGGTTCCTTTCAGATAAAAGATAAGAGATAAGGGATAAAAGATATTTTATCTTCTGTCTCCTCCTATCTCTTATCTCCTATCTCTTATCTATAAAAATCGGGGGGATCATTATGACCGCACTACAGCAGCAGGGCGGGTTGGCCAAGGCCGCCAGCTACACCCTCGCCACCGCCGGGACGGCGAAGAAAAACGCCGCTCTGGAGGCCATCGCAAATATTCTCACGGAGCGTCAGGCCGAATGGCTCGCCGCCAACGCCGAAGATGTCGCCGCCGCGAAAGAGGCGGGCATGCGCCCCGCCATGCTGGACCGCCTGACCCTGACCCCGGAGCGCATCGCCGGTATTGTGGACGGCGTGCGGCAGGTGGCCGCCCTTCCCGACCCCATCGGCCGGGTGGACAAGATGGAGACCCGCCCCAACGGCCTCATCATCGGCCGGCGGCGGGTGCCCCTGGGGGTCATCGCCATCATCTTCGAGGCCCGGCCCAACGTCACCGTGGACGCGGCGGCGCTGTGCCTGAAATCCGGCAACGTCTGCATTTTGCGGGGCGGGAAGGAGGCCATCCGCTCCAACCGCTGCGTGGCAGCGCTGATGCGCCGGGCCCTGGCCCAGGCGGGCCTGCCGGAGGACTGCATCTCCCTGGTGCAGGACACCAGCCACGAGACCGCCAACGAGCTGATGCACCTGGATGGATATGTGGACGTGCTGATCCCCCGGGGCGGCGCGGGGCTGATCCGGGCGGTGGCCGGAGAGGCCAGCGTGCCGGTCATCCGCACCGGCGAGGGCGTGTGCCACATCTATGTGGATGATGAGGCCGACCTGGATATGGCCGCCAGGGTGCTGTTCAACGCCAAGTGTTCCCGCCCTTCGGTGTGCAACGCCGTGGAGTGCGTGCTGGTGCAGCGGGACGTGGCGGCGGAGTTCTGGAAGCGCGCCCTGCCCCTGCTGGATGAAAAGGGCGTGGAGCTGCGGTGCGACGAAGAGGCCCTGGCCCTGCTGGGCACCCGGGCCCGCCCCGCCTCGGAGAGCGACTGGGACGCGGAGTACGACGACTACATCCTGGCCGTCCGCACCGTGGGCGGCATGGACGAGGCCGTGGATTTCATCAACCGGCATGGCACCGGCCACTCCGAGAGCATCATCACGAAAAACTATTTCAAGGCCCAGCACTTCCTGGACGCCGTGGACGCGGCGGCGGTGTACGTCAACGCCTCCACCCGCTTCACCGACGGCGGCGAGTTCGGCCTGGGGGCGGAGATCGGCATTTCCACCCAGAAGATGCACGCCCGGGGCCCCATGGGTCTGGAGGAGCTGACCTCCTGCAAGTACGTCATCTACGGCGAGGGACAGGTGCGCTGAGGCAGAAGGGGGCAGTTCTATGCTGGAGATCATCACATTCGTCCTTTCCACGGCTGCCCTGGCCGCCAGCATCCTCTGTCAGGAGAAACCCCTGCGCCGCAGACTGGCCGCCCTAGCGGGTTTTCTGCTCACCGCCCTTCTGGTCCGCTGGCTGCTTCGGACGGGGAGCGCCGGCCTCCAGCATGTCCTCATTGGGTGCTTTACCCTGGCTCTGGCGGCCGCCTGCTTGGTGGACCGAAAACGGGGCCGCGCCTCCGTGGGGCTGCTGGCCTTCCTGACGCTTCTGTTTGGTCTCCTTCCCCTGGCGGGGGCGATTCGCCTGCTGGTCCTGGAGCCGGAGCAGCTTCTCTATCTCAAGGACGGCTTTATCACCTGTCTGCTCTGTCTGCCGGCGGGGATCTCCGCCGGGCTCTGCCTGCTGACGGCTCTGCGGCGTCGAAAGTAGGACCATACCGAAAAAGACGCAGCGGTCCTCCTCCCCATCATGAAACGAAACTATCTGAAAAGGGATGATATCGATGGCAACATTGGGATTTATCGGCACCGGCAGCATGGGCGGCGCCTTGGCCCGGGCGGCCCGCAAGGGCCTGCCCGGCGATCAAATTTTCCTGTCCAACCGCACGGCGGAAAAAGCGCGGCTCCTTGCGGAGGAGCTGGGCTGCCGGGCGGCGGACAACGATGCCGTGGCGGAAAACGCGGACTTCATTTTCCTGGGCGTGAAGCCCCAGATGATGGCGGAGCTGCTGGCGGACATCGGCCCGATCCTAGCAAAGCGGCAAAGCCGCTTTATCCTGGTGACCATGGCGGCGGGGCTGTCCATCGCCCGCATCCAGGAGCTGGCGGGCGGGGCGTACCCCGTCATCCGCATCATGCCCAACACCCCCGCCTCCATCGGCGAGGGCATGATCCTCTACGCCTGCGGCGAGGACGTCACTGCGGATGAGGAACAGGCGTTCCTGGACGCCATGGCGGGGGCGGGCCGCCTCTCCCCCCTGCCGGAGAAGCTGATGGACGCCGGCTCCGCCGTGTCCGGCTGCGGCCCCGCCTTTGTGGACCTCTTCATCGAGGCCCTGGCGGACGGCGGCGTGGCCTGCGGCCTGCCCCGGGCGGCGGCGCTGGAGTACGCCGCCCAGATGGTGGCCGGCTCCGCCCGGCTGGTGCTGGAGTCCGGCAAACACCCCGGCGCCCTGAAGGACGCCGTCTGCTCCCCCGGCGGCACCACCATCCAGGGCGTCCGGGTGCTGGAGGAGGCCGGCTTCCGGGGCGCCGTCATGGACGCGGTCATCGCGGCCTGCGAGAAAAACGCGGACCTAAAATAAACGAACGGAGGGACTACTATGCGCACACTGTTCAAAGGCGGCTCCGTGGTCTCCGGAAACGGCGCCAAGCGGTCCGACCTGGTGATCGAAAACGAAAAGGTCACGGATCTGGGCCGGAACCTGAAGGGCGACTTCGACCGCGTCGTGGACGTGACCGGCTGCCTGCTCTTCCCCGGCTTTATCGACGCCCACACCCACTTCGACCTGGACGTCTGCAACACCACCACCGCCGACGACTTCTGGACCGGCAGCCGGGCGGCCCTCCGGGGCGGCACCACCACGGTCATCGACTTCGCCTGCCCCAACAAGGGCGAGAGCCTGCACCACGGCCTGGACCTGTGGCACCAAAAGGCCGATGGCCGGACGTTCTGCGACTACGGCTTCCACATGACCATCGACGACTGGAACGAGTCCATCCGGGCGGAGCTGCCGGACATGTTCGCCAAGGGCGTCTCCTCCTTCAAGATGTACATGACCTACCCCGCCATGATGGTGGGCGACCGGGACCTGTACTGGGCCCTGAAGGAGCTGCGGTCCCTGGGTGGCATCTGCGGCGTCCACTGTGAGAACGCCGGGGTCATCGACGGCATGATCGCCGAGCGGAAAAACGCCGGGGAGCTCTCCCCCGCCAGCCATCCCCTGACCCGCCCGCCCTATCTGGAGGCGGAGGCCGTCTCCCGCCTGCTGCGCATCGCCCAGGCGGCGGACTGCCCAGTGGTGATCGTCCACCTGACCAACCAGGAGACCCTGAAAGAGGTGGAGCACGCCCGACAGCGGGGCCAGAAGGTCTTTGTGGAGACCTGCCCCCAGTACCTGCTGCTGGACGACAGCGTCTATTTCAACGAGGACTACTCCCAGGCCGCCCGCTACGTCTGCGCGCCCCCCATCCGGGACAAGAGCCAGCAGGATTTCCTGTGGAAGGCCCTGCGCCGGGGCGATATCCAGACCATCTCCACGGACCACTGCTCCTTCACCCTGGCGCAGAAGGAGATGGGCCGGGAGGACTTCACCAAGATCCCCGGCGGCCTCCCCGGCGTGGAAACCCGGGGCGAGCTGATCTACTCCTACGGCGTCGCGAAAAAGCGCATCAGCCTGGGCCGGATGTGCCGGGCTCTTAGCGAAAACCCCGCCCGGCTGTACGGCCTCTTCCCCCGGAAGGGCCAGCTCCGCCCCGGCAGCGACGCGGACATCGTGGTCTACGACCCCGGCGCCAGCCATGTCATCCGGGCCGACGACTGCGTGGCCAATGTGGACTACAACCCCTATGAAGGCTTTGTCACCGCCGGCGGCATCCGGCAGGTGTGGCTCCGGGGAAGTTTGGCCGTGGAGGACGGCAGAGTCCTGGACGAGACGCCCCAGGGCCGCTACATGGCCAGGGGCAAATGCAGCCTGTGAGAGCAGCCTGTGACAAGAGAAGGCCCCCGGTCGGTGACCGGGGGCCTTTTGATCCCTCTTGCGGGAGAATGTTATGAACTGCTGTGACGGCTGCCGCCCTCACTTCGCCGTTTTGTCCGCAAACCGCATCAAAATGACGGCAAACTGGGCCCGGGTGGCGGTGCCGGTGGGGGCCAACGTGCCCTGGGCGGTGCCGCCAACGATGCCGTTGGCCACAGACCAGGCCATGGCATCGGCGGCGTAGGCCGCCACAGAGGCGTGATCCGGGTAGGCCGTCAGGTCGGCGGCGCCGGAGGCGTCATAGCCCATGCGCACCGCGTAGCGGTACAGGATGGCCACCAGCTGCTGGCGGGAGACCGCCCCGCCGGGATTGGCGCCGTCAGAGATGGAATTATCCACGGCCCAGGCCCTGGCCTCGGTGAAGTCGGCGGGCTGATAGCCGGACAGGCGGGCCAGGATCATCCACAGCTGCTGCCGGGTCACGGTGCCCTCCGGGTTGAAGGTGGCGGCGGTGTTGCCGTTGATGCAGCCGTTTTCAGCGGCCCAGTTGATCTCGGATTCAGCCCAGTAGCCGTTGGGGACGTCGTTGAAGCGCTGGGCGAGCGTTTCTTCTTTGATCGCGGTGAAGGAGGCTTCCACTTCCACCTTGCTGGCGGGCATGGTGAAGGTGAACTTGCCGTTCTTGCCCTCGGTGACCTTGACGGCCTTGCCGCTGGCGTCGGTGACGGTCAAGTCGTCCAGCTCATAGCCGTCGTCGGACTTCACAGTGATGGTGACAGACGCGCCCTTTCTGGCGGACTTGGGGGAGACGGTAACAGTGCCGTGCCTGCCGCTGTCCACGGTGACGGCATAGGTGGGGGTGCTGGAGGAGCTGGAGGAACTGGAGGGTGTGTAGACAAGCCGCGTCCCCTCCGCCGTTACAGTATCTGTTTCCCCGCAGCCGCGGTCACACGCGGCGGTCTTGGTGCCGTCCTTTTCATAGGTGGCGTCGTTATTGTAGTTATATTTGGTAAAGCTGTGGCCCAAAGCGCCCACATCTTCTTCCTTTGTAGCGCCGCAGCTTGCACAGACGGAGGACTTTTTACCTGGCTCTGTGCAGGTGGCGGTGTTCGCTTTCTCTGTCCAGGTCTCGTGGGAACACGTCTCCGTATTATCCTCTTTTTCCGTTATGACTTCCATCCCATCGCAATTCTTGCAATGATATGTGGTGGTATTCCCATCTACGGTGCCGTTCTCAAGGTCATACTCATGGGCGGAATTGCAGTACCATTTGGCGTAGTAGGTCTGACCGGCAGCGACAGACCCAGCCTCCGTTTCAAAAGCACTGTCCACATACCAACCAGCAAAGGTATAGCCTTCCTTGGCGGGCACAACTAATTCGTCCGTTTCAAATACAGCATTCTGGAGGTCGCAGCCATTTGTAACAAGAATAATTACAGATTTGTTCTCAGGAATATTCTTTTGGACTTTTTCAACGCTGTTTTCTGTGACATTGTTACCCTCCAGCACGATCACGCAATTATCTAATACAGTGCCGAACATATAGTTATTCGTTTCTTGCCATATATCAAAGCTGGCAGAGGCAAAAATAATGGTCTTCAATGCCGAACAATTCCCAAAAGTAGCCGATCCTACTTGGGCATCTCCCTCGATTATAACTTTTTGCAAGCTCTGGCAATTATAGAATAGACCCGTCCCAAAGGTAGTAACCGTTGAGGGTATGATCACCTTCTCAAGTCCAGTTCCTGAAAAAGCTCCATTTCCTATGCTCGTAATATTGCTGGGAATCTGAATGGATTTAAGGTTCGAGCAGTCTTTTGCAAATTCAGCGGGAAGAGCAGTTGCAGATGCAGGTATTTTAATGCTGCTCAAATTTTTACAGGAATAAAACAACATCTCACCCATCGTGGTCAGATTATCGGGCAGCTCAATTTCATCAAATGCATTGCAGGAATAAAATGGGTTTGCCCCAATTTCTGTAAGAGTCGATGGAAAAACAGGTGATTTCATCGCTTCGCAATTTGCAAAAGCTCTTTGCCCAATTTTTGTCAGTCCCTCCGGCAATGTTACGGTTTCTGCCTTTTTGGCATTCATAAACGCAAAATCGCCAATAGCAGTAATTCCGTTTTCAATCACAATGCTTGTAATGGAATCTAACTTATCCGTCCATGGTTGGCCACTGTTTGCGGCAGTATAGTCTGCCATCGCCCCAGTCCCGGAGATCACAAGGGTGTAGGTACCGTCCTCGTTTTCTTTCAGTTCCCATTTAACGCTCTCCGCGCCGCAAAGGCCGGACGCGTCCGGAGGAAACTCATCCGCCAACGCCGAAATAGGAAAAACAGATATCGCTAAAATAATTGCTACCAACAGTGCCAAAAATTTTCGTTGTGTCCGCATTTTTTCTCGTCTCCTTTTTTTATCGGGCTGTGCCCGTATTTCCACCGGGTGGGGGCCAAAAGGGCCTGAAACCCCCTTGGCTCCCCGGCGGAAATCAAAAACGCGGTGTATGAGTGTCTCATACACCGCGTTTGTCAAAGGCGACAAAATGCGAACACAACGAAACTAAGCGCCTTTTCCGCTTGTCAAAAGCGGGGAAAGACACTATAATAAACGTTGCGGTGCGGCGAATGCCGCTGTGTACGAGTGCGCTATCACTCTTACGCAGGCCGTGGGGTGTTGGTACCACTCCGCGGCTGCCGCATTTTTGATTTCCAGTTTTATCTTATACGTTCTTTTTCAAAAATGCAATAGGAATTTGAAAAAAGCCCCGGTGTTTCCACCGGGGCCCGCTCATTCTTCCCACTGGACGTCCACAATGACGCCGTCCTTGATCTCGATGAACTCGCTCTTCAAAATGTAGTCCGTCTTGCCGATGCGGACCTCCTGGTCGCCCACCTTGGTGGTCATCACCTCGGCGGTGGGGGTCTCGGTGACGGCGGTGAAGAGCAGCGTGGTGTGGGTGGGGTCCTCCACCCAGTTGCCGCCCGCGTCCAGCACATAATAGGGCTCCTGCTCCACGGACACGATCTCGCCGCCCACCAGGGCCCCGGAGGCCATCAGCTTGGAGGGGATATGCTCCAGGCAGTTCTCATACAGCTCCGCCGGGACGCCCTCGGCCCGGACGGTGAAGGTGACCTTGGTCATGGCCCGCTGGGCAGTGGCCGAATCGTCGGGCCCCAGCAGCTTCCAGCCCGCCAGGGCCAGCACCGCCAGGATCAGAATCACGGCGATGATATCGATGATGTTGAACTTTCCAATGCGCTTTGCTTTCTGTTCCATGCTTTCCTCCAAAACGGGCGTCGCCCGGTTTTCTCTTGTTGTGGACAATGTTCGTGGAATATTGTATAATATTTTTCACGATTTCACAAGACCATTTTGATAAAAGCGAGGTCTTTCCATGAAAGTCATCCACCTCATCAGCGGCGGCGACTCCGGCGGCGCCAAGACCCATGTGCTGAGCCTGCTGCAAAACCTGAACAAGACCATCACCGCCCAGCTGGTCTGCTTCCGGGACGGCCCTTTCGCCGAGGAGGCCCGGCAGATGGGCATTCCCACCGTCATCTGCGGCGGCAACAACATCCCCCGCCTCCGCCGCCAGCTGACGGACTACATCCGCCAGGGCGGCTATCAGGTCATCCACTGCCACGGCGCCCGGGCCAACATGGTCGGCGCCCTGCTGCGCCGCTCCACCGGACTGCCGGTGGTCAGCACCGTCCACAGCGACTACAAGCTGGACTACATGGGCCGTCCCCTCAGCCGCCTGACCTTCGGCAATATCAACGCCTGGGCCCTGCGGCGTCTGGACTACCGCATCGGCGTGTCCGACGCCATGGTGGACCTGCTCATCGACCGGGGCTTCGCGCCGGACCGGTTTTACGCCATTTACAACGGCATCGACTTCACCCCCGCCCCCGACCAGGGGGACCGGCTGCCCTACCTGCGGAGCCTGGGGGCCAACGTGGACGAGGACAGCGTGGTGGTGGGCATCGCCGCCCGGCTGAACCCCGTGAAGGACATGTCCACCCTGATCCGGGGCTTCGCCGCCGCCTATGCCCAGTGCCCCCGGCTGCGGCTGGTCATCGCCGGCGACGGCGAGGAACGGGAAAAGCTCACCGCCCTGGCAAAGGAGCTGGGCGTGGAAAAACAGGTGACCTTCGCCGGGTGGATCAGCGGCGGCATGGACCGCTTTTACAGCGCCCTGGACGTCAACGCCCTGACCAGCCTCTCGGAGACCTTCCCCTACGCCCTGACGGAGGGCGCCCGCTTCCACCTGGCCACCGTCAGCACCGCCGTGGGCGGCATCCCCTATCTCATTGACGAGGACGTCAACGGCTATCTGTTCGCCCCCGGCGACTGGCAGGCCCTGGGCCGGCGCCTGGCCGCCCTGGGCAATGACGATGGGCTGCGCCGCCGATTGGGTGAAAAGCTGTACGAAAAAGCGTTCACCCAGTTCTCCATCCAGAAGACCGTGGACACCCAGCTGCACATCTATGAGGAGATCATCCGCCGCCACAGCCGCCCCGGGGCGAAGCGGGACGGCGTGGTGATCTGCGGGGCCTATGGCCGGGGCAACGCCGGGGACGACGCCATTCTGGAGGCCATCCTGCAGGAGATGCGCGCCATCGACCCGGACATGCCGGTGCTGGTCCTCAGCAAGGACCCCAGGGCCACCCGCCTTGCCTACCGGGTCCGCTCTGTCAGCCGCATGGACATTCCCGCCTGGCGGCGGGCCATGCGGCACGCGAAGCTCTATATCAACGGCGGCGGCAGCCTGATCCAGGACGTGACCTCCCGCCGGTCCCTGTGGTTCTACCTCCACAATATCCAAAGCGCCAAACGCTGCGGCTGCAAGGTGCAGATGTACGGCTGCGGCATCGGCCCCGTCACCCGGGAAAACCACCGGAAGCTGGCCGCCCGGGTGCTGAACCGATATGTGGACGTCATCACCCTGCGGGAGCCGGACTCCCAGGCGGAGCTGCGGGCCATGGGCGTCACCGCGCCGGAGATCCTGCTGACCGCCGACCCGGCCCTGACGCTGCGGCCCGCCTCCGCCGACGAGACGGACAGCGTCCTGCTCCGCTCGGGCATCCCGCCCCAGGGCCGGTATATCTGCTTTGCCCTGCGGCGCTGGAAGGGCTTTGAGGAAAAGGCCCCCCTCTTCGGCGCGGCGGCGAAATACGCCTACGAGACCTACGGCCTGACCCCGGTGTTCACGGCGGTGGAAAAGCACCAGGACCCGGCGGCCAGCCGGCTGGCGGCCCGGGGGCTGGACATCCCCCACTACTTCCTGGACGACGCCGGCGGCGCCGGCACCATCATCGGCGCCCTGAGCCGGATGGAGGTGGTGGTTTCCATGCGGCTCCACGCCCTGATCTTCGCCGCCGGGCAGGGCATCCCCCTGGTGGGCGTGGTGTACGATCCCAAGGTCTCCGCCTTCCTCCGGTATATCGGCCAGGACCTGTTCACGGATCTGGACGCCCTGACGGAGGAGGCCCTCCGGGCCATGATCGACCAGGCGGCGGCCCGGACCGCCCACCCCGGCTCTCAGGCGGCCGCCGTGGAGCGGCTCCAGGCCATGGAGCGGCAAAACGTGGAGGTTGCCAGGCGCCTGCTGGATCTGTGAAAAGAGCAAAAAACGACCGCGAAAGCGGTCGTTTTTGTCTGCCGGCCCATTCCCCAGCGCGCCGCAGGGGCGGATATCATCCGCCCGTCAGAGAAGGCACCCGGGATCAACGCTCCGATGGGGTCCTGCCGCCCCGGCAGGCGGCTCAGCCCTCCCCCTCCTTCTTTTTCAGTCCCCACCGCTTCACGGCGGGATTCTTCTCCACATCCTCCTGGATGCCCTCCAGGGTCATGCGGAGGTTGCTCTTGAACAGCAGCCCCACAAAGCGCAGCAGTCCCTCCCGGGTCTCCTTGTCCAGATCCTTCATGGCCTTCACCATGGCCCCGGCGGCCTTGAAGCTGTCGGCTTTCAGGTCCGTCAGCGTCACCGCGCCGGAGGCGCTCAGCACGTCGAACAACGCGGCGACGAACTTTTCCCGCTCCGCCTGGGGCATGGCGTGGACCAGCTCCCGCATGGCCTGGTCGCTGAGATGGGCCTGCTTCGTCACCTGCCGCAGGGTGATGAAGCGGTCCCCCATCACCTGCCAGGAAAAGCCGTCGTGCTGCAAAAAGCCCTTCTGGTCGCTGTCCACCACCGTATAGGTCTCCTCGTGCTCCAGCAGCATCCCCACAATGGAGGATTTGGGCACAATGGAGTGGATGCGGTCCTCCACCCGCCGGTGCTCCGGCAGGTCCAGCAGGTCGTCGTGGAAGCCGGGGCCGTCGTTGGACCAGATGTCCGTGATCCGCCGCTGGACCGCTTCCGGGCAGAACACCCCGGCGTACACCGCCAGATTGCCGCCCTTGGAGTGGCCCCCCAGCCGCAGCTTCCGCCGGGGGAACTGCTTCGCCGCGGCCCGGGTGTATTCCACCGCCTTTTTCTGGGCGGGGACCTCCGGCATGCAGGCCAGCTCAAAGTCCTCCTTCCAGCCCGCCAGGGTGTCGTCGGTGCCCCGGAAGGACAGGTACACGCCGCCGTCCCCGGTCTCGACGGCCAGGGCGGCGAACTGCTCGCCCCGGCCCGCGTCCAGCCAGTCCACAAAGCAGTTGAGCTTCATCTCCCGGAAGCGGGGCGCGTCCGCCATTTTCCGCAGCATGTCCGGGATGGCGGCGGGCACCAGAACGCCCATGTCGATCTTCTCCCCCGCCGGAAAGCGGGCAAAAAACGCCTCCGCCGCCTGCCGCAGCGCCACGCTCTCCCCCTGGCCGGGGGCGGGGACGATGTCCCGGAAGTCCACAAAGGACAGCTCCGCCAGGATCAGGTTGTCCACCTCGTTGAAGGGCGACTGATCCAGCGTCAGGTCCCCCCGCCAGTCCAGATAATCCAAAAGATTTGCCATAGGCGTCCTCCTGAAACGGTCATATGATGGTCTATTATAATCTACATGTTTCCCGGAAACAAGAGGTCTAACCGCCGTCCGCCCCTCATAAAATGCACCATCACGACCGAGAGGTGGACAACATGACGATTCAGCCGAAAAACGAAGTGCTGCTGGAGGGCCAGCCCCTGGCGGCGCCGGAGTGGTCCCACGAAAACCACAATACCAGCTTTTACCGCTTTTTCCTGGAGGTCCCCCGCCTGTCCGGCACGCCGGACGTGCTGCCGGTGCTGCTGCCGGAGGCCCAGACGCCGCTGGTGGCCCCAGGCGCGCCGCTGCGCCTGCGGGGCCAGCTCCGCTCCTTCAACAACCGCAGCGGCGTGGGCAGCAAGCTGGTGCTGACGGTATACGCCCTGGCGCTCCAGCCGGGCCTGGGGGAGCCCTGCAACCAGATCCTCCTGTCCGGCACCCTGTGCAAGCCCCCCATCTTCCGCCGCACGCCCCTGGGCCGCAGTATCTGCGACCTGATGCTGGCCTCCCCCCGGCGGTATGGCCGGGCGGACTACCTGCCGGTCATCGCCTGGGGGCAGCTGGCCCTGCGGGCCAGCGCCCTGGGGGTGGGGGACGCCCTGGCCCTGGAGGGCCGGGTTCAGAGCCGTACATACCACAAGGTCACCGACGCCGGCACGGAGGAGCGGGTGGCCTACGAGGTCTCCATGATGCACCTGCTGGAGGGCGACGCCCCGCCGGAAGCATAAAAAAGGAACGGCGCAAAATGCGCCGTTCCTCTTTTATCTGGTTTGCGCCCTGGGGTCAGCCCACGACCTTGTCGCAGAAGCGGTACAGGATCACCGCGAACTGGGCCCGGGTGGCGGTGCCGGTGGGGGCCAACGTGCCCTGGGCGGTGCCGCCAACGATGTTGTTGGCCACAGACCAGGCCATGGCGTCGGCGGCGTAGGACGCCAGGTCGGCGTGATCCGGGTAGGCCGTCAGGTCGGCGGAGCCGGAGGCGTCATAGCCCATGCGCTCCGCGTAGCGGTACAGGATGGTCACCAGCTGCTGGCGGGACACCGCCCCGCCGGGGTTGGTGCCGTCGGAGATGGAATTATCCACGGCCCAGGCCCTGGCCTCGGTGAAGTCGGCGGGCTGATAGCCGGACAGCCGCGCCAGGATCATCCACAGCTGCTGCCGGGTCACGGTGCCCTCCGGGTTGAAGGTGGCGGCGGTGTTGCCGTTGATATAGCCGTTCTCGGCGGCCCAGTTGATTTCCTCTTCAGCCCAGTAGCCGTTGGGGACATCGGTGAAGCGCTGGGCGGGCGTTTCTTCTTTGATCGCGGTGAAGGTGGCATCCACTTCTACCTTGCTGGCGGGCATGGTGAAGGTGAACTTGCCGTTCTTGCCCTCGGTGACCTTGACGGCCTTGCCGCTGGCGTCGGTGACGGTCAGGCCGTCCAGCTCATAGCCGTCATCGGGCTTGACGGTGATGGTGACAGCAGCGCCCTTTCTGGCGGACTTGGGGGAGACGGTGACGGTGCCGTGCCTGCCGCTGTCCACGGTGACGGCGTAGGTGGGGGTGCTGGAGGAGCCGCTGTGAGAGCTGCCGCCGGGGGTGACAGGCGCAGGCTCTTTTACGGTCAGATTATACACGGCGGATGCGGCGGTATATGTATCGGTTGCACCGGCGGATACCGTAATCACGGCAGTTCCCGCTTTTTGGACGGTGACGGTCACTTTTTTAGCCGTTTGGTCAACTGCGACAGTGGCAACGCTCTCGTCACTGCTGGATGCGGTGACCGGGCCATCGCCGTTGTAGTCATATGTCAGGCTGACCTGCCCCGCCGTGGTCAGGACTTCGCCGCTGGCGGCGCTCAGCGTCAGCGTTCCCTCCTGGGCGCTGACCTTGATCTCCACACTGCCGGTGGCCGCTTCGCTGGTTTCGCCGTCTCTGGACGCGGTTACAGAGCAGGAATACGCGGCATCGTCAGTCAGGTTTTCAGCGGTGCAGGTCTTGCCGGTGGCTCCCTCAATTACGGTGTCACCCCGATACCACTGATAGGCATAGGTCACATCCTCAAGCTCGTGTTCGGCATTGGCCGTCAGGGTAACGCTTTTCCCCGTGACAACGTTGGTCTTGTCGGCGGTCACTTCAACCGTGGGGGCTTTCAATGTCCATTTTGCATGGACGGGTTCTTTTATAGGAGCCTCTTCCTTTTGTTCTCCCTCATCCGTAAACCAGCCAGCAAAGTCATATCCATCTTTAGTTGCTGCGTTTTCAACGGATATTGACCCGCCATTCAGATCATACACATAGTTCACGCCATTTTTAGAGGCATTTGCTACAATGCTGGTTAGAACATCTTCGTGATCCACATAGACAGCTTTTGTCCCGCCATAATACCACGCAGAATTCCACGACTCATTATTTTCGATGCTGGTTACTGCGGAGAGGTCTACCGCCTTTGTATCTGTGAATGCATATGCATTCAGTATTATCGCTGAAGCCTTGACCCTGACGATTGCGTCCTTCAGACCTGAACAGGAGTAGGTTGAAAGCGTGGTAATATTTGCAGGCAGGATCAATTCCCCGCTGATTGCGCAATTCTGGAATGCTCCATGGGCAATTTCAGTCAATTCCGTTGCCGCGCTCATGTCAATGGAAGTAATACTGCTGTTTGCAAAGGCAGAGGGGCAAAACGCTGTTACAGTTGCAGGAAGCGTATAGGCCCCCGTCCGAGTTTTCGGATAGTAAACCAGTGTCGTTTTATCCTTGTTATAGAGAACGCTATCCTCATCAACTGTAAATGCAGAATTTTCCGCATCGACAGTGATGGTTTCGATGGCAGAATCATAAAACGCCCAATTTCCAATTTCAGTGACTGTATTGGGAATCGAAATGCTCCGCAGCCCGCCCATTTCACGAAGGGCATCTCCTGCAATAGAGCCTACACCTGATTCAATAACTGCATTGGAAATCTTGTCTTTATAGGCAGAGTAAGTCGGATCGTTTCTCCATTGCACTTCTGAACTCATTTTACCACTGCCGCTGATGGTCAATGTGTAAGTGTCTGTGCCCTCATTTGGGCTTAGCTTCCACGAAAGGTTCTGATATACGGTCTTTTGAACGCCTTTTCCATTCGTAAAAGTATAGGAACCCGCCGTACTATCCGCACCGCAATAACCGGAAAGGGCCGCTTCCTGGTCTCCTTCATCAGCTATCGCCGATGTCGGGAGAACAGCAATCGTCAATATAAACGACAATACCAGGGCTAAAATTTTTCGCTGTGTTCGCATGTTTATCGTCTCCTTTTTTGTCGGGCCGTGCCCGTATTTCCACCGTTTGGGGAGGCCAAAGGGTATAGCGCCCCCTTGGCTCCCCCCGGTGGAAATCATAAACGCGGTGCATGAGTGTCTCATACACCGCGCCTGTCAAAAGACAAAATGCGAACACAACGAAACTAAGCGCCTTTTCCGCTTGTCAAAAGCGGAGAAAGACACTATAATAAACGTTGCGGTGCAGCAATGCTGCTATGTATGAGTGCTTTTCCCACTCTACCTAGGCCGTGGGGTATTGCGAGTACCTCACGGCTGCCGCTTTTTATGATTTCCAAATTTATCTTATACGTTCTTTCCCCAAAATGCAAGAGGGAATTGCGAAAAACCCGCCTGAATCAGGCGGGTTTTCTCATTTCGTGGGAAACCCGAAGGCCCCCCGCATGTCAAACAGGAATTGCAGGAAGCTCTTGGGATAGCAGATGAAGCTGCCGTTGTCCACCATGGCCAGCAGCTCCTCCAGCGTCACCCAGCGGACGTCGTCCACCTCCTCGGCCTGGAGGGTCAAGGCACCGATATCCACGTCCCGCTCTGCCACGAAGAAGTCGTCGAATCCCCCGGCGAAGTTCACCGTCACCGTGGGCCGCACGCCGGTGAGATCCAGGTCATAGCCCAGCTCCTCCCGCACTTCCCGCTCCGCGCCCTGGCGGGTGGTCTCGCCGGCGTCCACGCCGCCGCCCACCGTCACGTCCCACAGGCCGGGCCAGATGTGCTTGCTGGCCGTCCGCTTCTGGATCAGCAGGCGGCCCTGCCGGTCAAACAGGCACACATGCACCACCACCCGCAGCTCGCCGGGGCCCTTGGGGCCGTAGCGCTCCGCCGTCTTCCCCAGGGGCGCCCGGTTTTCATCGTACAGATCCACCAATTCCATGTCGTCTCTCCTCACTGCCGCCGGGCGGTCTGGTAGTCGTCGCCCCGGCGGTAAAAGGGGCAGGCGTTGTTGGCGCTGCGCAGAAAGCGCTCCATCTCGTCCTCGTCCAGATCCATGGTGCAGTAGTAGGCGTCCGTCTCGTCGTCATAGTCGTAGTGGACGCACTCTTCACAATTCGCCGCCACAGGGCATCACCTCTCAAAGGATTATAGCATAGACGCCGTCCACATCCAAGCCCTGTTTCATCACCAGCTCCTCCACCGCCTCCCGGGCGGCGGGCGGCGCGGTCCAGCACATGCCGCACCCGGCGGTGATGCTGCGGGGCACGGGGATCAGCCGCCCCGGCACCCCCGCCGCCTTGCAGGCGCGCTCCATGGCCATGGCTCCGGTGGTGGTGCGGAAGGTGACGATGCATTTCTCCGTCCGCTCCCGCATGTCACAGGGCCTCCTCTGCCAGAACGCGGACGGCCTCCGCCGCCGCGTCCGTCTCCGCCGCCGTGTTGGCCCAGCCCCAGGAGAACCGGACGGCCCCCTGCCCCGCGGTGCCCAGCGCCCGGTGGAGCCGGGGGGCGCAGTGGGCGCCGGGGCGGGTGGCGATGCCGAACCGCTCCGCCAGCTCGTCGGAGACCTCCGCCGAATCCAAATCGGCGATGTTCAGCGTCACGATGGGGGCCCGCTCCGCCGCGTCAAAGTCGCCGTATACCGTCACTCCCGGCAGATCCCGGACGGCCTCGTAAAACCGCCGGGCCAGGGCCGCCTCGTGGGCGCGGATGGCGTCCATGCCCGTCTCTTCGATGTACGCCAGGGCCGCCCCCAGCCCGGCGATGCCATGGCTGTTCAGGGTCCCGGCCTCCAGCCGGGTGGGGTACTCCTCCGGCTGGGTCTCCAGAAAGCTCTGGACGCCGGTGCCGCCCACGGCGAAGGGCCGGATGTCCACGCCCTCCCCCACGCACAGCCCGCCGGTGCCCTGGGGCCCCAGCAGGCTTTTGTGGCCGGTGAAGCACACCACGTCGATGTGCTGGGCCGCCATGTCGATGGGAAACACCCCCGCCGTCTGGGAGGCGTCCAGGATGAACAGCAGCCCATGCTTGCGGCAGAATTCCCCCACCCGGCCGATGTCCACCATGTCCCCCGTCAAATTGGAGGCGTGGGTGCAGACCACCGCCCGGGTGTCCGGCCGCAGCAGCCGCTCAAACCCGTCATAGTCGATCCGCCCCCGGCGGTCTGCGGGCACGAAGTCCACCGCCGCCCCCTGGGCCCGCAGGCGGTACAGGGGCCGCAGGACGGAGTTGTGCTCCAGGTCCGTGGAGATCACATGGTCCCCCGGCCCCAGCAGGCCGCCGATGGCGATGTTCAGCGCCATGGTGGAGTTGGGCGTGAAGGCCACCCGGTCCGCCCGGGGGCAGCCCAACAGGTCCGCCAGCCGCTGCCGGACGGCAAACACTGTCCGGGCGGCGGACAGCGCGTCGTCATGAGCGCCCCGGCCGCAGTTCCCCCAGGACATCATGGCCTCCGTCACCGCCTCCGCCACGCCGATGGGCTTGGGCCGGGTGGTGGCGGCGTTGTCCAGATAGATCACGGCTTGATCACCTTGCCCGCGGCGGCCAGGGTCTCCACGATGCTGTACATATTGGTGGCGCTCCCCACCGCCAGCTTTTCCGTCAGGCCGTAGTAGTTCAGGCAGGTGCCGCAGGTCAGGATCTCCACCCCCTGGGCCTCCATGTTCTTCAGATCCTCCAGGGAGTCGCTGCCCTCCACCGTCAGCTTGGCGCCGCCGTTGTAGAACAGGATGGTCTTGGGAAGCTGAGGCAGCTGGCTGACGGCAAAGAGGAAGCCCTTTATCAGCGTCCGGCCCAGCTCGTCGCTGCCCCGGCCCATGGCGTCGGTGTCCACCGCCACCACCAGGTCGCCCCGCTGGTCCGGCACGCAGGCCGGCTCCGGCTCCTCCACAGGCGTGTCGCCCATGGGGGCCGTCACCTCCACGGTGACCACGAATTCTCTCTCCCCGATCTTCTCCGCCCTGGATGCCAGGTGGTGGCCCGCCGCCATCCGCGTCAGGTTCTGCACGGCGATCTCATTGTCCACATGGACCTCCAGCGTCCCCGGCTCCGTCATCTCCCGCAGGGCGCGGGTGGCCTTCACCACCGGGATGGGGCACTGCTCGCCAACGGCATTCACAACGATGTTCTGCATAAACGACCTCTTTCCCCGCCGGAGCGGCTTGTTTTCTCCCCCATTGTACCCCTCCGTCCCGGGAAAAACAAGGGAGTTATTTTCCCGAAAGAATAACCACCGGCGTAAAACCTGACGAAACCGCCCGCCCAGATCCGCCAAATCCCGTGCATATCGCCGTTTCTTGCCAAATTCCTTGACAGACGCCGCCTGAAAACCGTAAAATAATACCCATCTTCGGGCCCCATGACCCGGCCATACTGAAAAGATTCGAGGTCACGCCTATGAAAACGCCCTTTGTGACAAAAGACCAGCTGGAGGCCATCGCCGCCCAGTACCCCACCCCCTTCCACATCTATGACGAGCGGGGCATCCGGGAAAACGCCCGCCGCCTGCGGGCCGCCTTCGCCTGGAACCCCGGCTACCGGGAGTATTTCGCGGTCAAGGCCACCCCCACCCCCGCGATTTTGAAGCTCTTGCAGGAAGAGGGCTGCGGCTGCGACTGCTCCTCCGAGGCGGAGCTGCTGATGGCGGAGCGCTGCGGCGTCACCGGCGAGGGCATCATGTTCTCCTCCAACAACACCCCCGCGCGGGAATTCCAGCTGGCGGACCGCCTGGGCGCCATCATCAATCTGGACGACCTGACCCTGGTGGATTTCCTGGAGCAGTCCATCGGCCACGTCCCCCAGAAGATCTGCTGCCGCTACAATCCCGGCGGCGTGTTCACCCTGGGCGAGACCCGGGAGGGCTTCCAGGTGATGGACAACCCCGGCGACGCCAAATACGGCATGACCCGCACCCAGATCGCCGAGGCCTTCCGGCGCCTTGCCGCCATGGGCGCCAAAGAGTTCGGCATCCACAGCTTCCTGGCCTCCAACACCCTCTCCAACGACTATTACCCCGCCCTGGCCCGCATCCTATTCCGGCTGGCGGTGGAGCTGAAGGAGGAAACCGGCGTCCACATCACCTTCATCAACCTCTCCGGCGGCGTGGGCATCCCCTACCGCCCCGAGCAGCCCGCCAACGACATCGCCGCCATCGGCGAGGGCGTGCGGCGCGCCTATGAGGAGATCCTGGTGCCCGCCGGCATGGGTGACGTGGCGCTGTACACGGAGCTGGGCCGCTTCATGCTGGCCCCCTATGGCCACCTGGTCACCCGGGCCATCCACGAAAAGCACATCTACAAGGAGTATATCGGCGTGGACGCCTGCGCCTGCAACCTGATGCGCCCCGCCATGTACGGCTCCTACCACCACATCACGGTGATGGGCAAGGAGGACGCCCCCTGCGACCACAAGTACGACGTGGTGGGCAGCCTGTGCGAGAACAACGACAAGTTCGCCATCGACCGCATGCTGCCGAAAATCGACATGGGCGACCTGCTGGTGATCCACGACACCGGCGCCCACGGCCACGCCATGGGGTATAACTACAACGGCAAGCTCCGCTCCGCCGAGCTGCTGCTGCGTGAGGACGGCTCCGTGGAGCTGATCCGCCGGGCGGAGACCCTGGAGGACTATTTCGCCACGGTGGTGTGGTAAGCGAAACATAGCAGCCCCCGGCACAGCTGTGCCGGGGGCTTGTCTTATCCTTTCTTCCGCAGGTGCCAAACCACTGCTGCCGCCAAGGGCAGCAAGGATACCAGCGCCGCCCAGTTGGGAATCTCCCGATCGGATGAAGCCGTTCCGACTGGCATTTCCGTCTCCAAACCTTCCGGCGGTACTGTCTCCGCAGGGTCTTCCGCCTCCGCAGCGGTCTCCGGGGCTGCCAGCAGCACCGGGGCCGGGGCATCGGGATCCCCCTCGAACCACTGAACTGGCGCAGTCTGATCCAGCAGCTTTCGGCACGCCGTCTGCACCTCCGGGAACTGCTCCGGAGGATATTCCTCCTGAATGGACACATGATACGCGCTGGGCAGTTCCCACAGGCTGCCGTCCGCCATGATTGCCAGCGTACAGTCCTCGCTGGCCTCCGCGTACCGGACGCCCTCCGTGATCTTCACCGGGATTGCCAGTTCTTCGGCCGATAAGCTCTCATAGGGATCCGAAGGATCCGGCGCGCCGTCCTTCAGGATGGCGGGGCGGTCATTGCTCCAGGCCCACAGGGTTCCGTCGGCTGTGACAGCGGTATTGCCGTAAAATGTCACTACATGTTCCAATAGCAGCTCCGGCCCGCCATACCAGCCCTGGTCATTCCGGGCCGCCCGGTAGAGATCCCCGTTCTCTCCCAGCAACAGCAGCGCGTCTGCGGCATAGTCCATCCGCAGCTTTACCACATTGTCCGCCAGGGGGAGGATCTCAAAATTGACTCCATCTGCGTTGTACCGCCGCTCCACCCAGGTGCCGTCCTCCAGCTGGACATAGTCGCCGCAGAAAGCCCGCACATGGTCCATCACCTGATACGGCTCCCGGATCGGCCCGCCGGTGGCGGCGTCCGTGCCGCCGCCCCACGCCCACAGCGTCCCGTCGTCCTTCAGCGCGCAGCAGCTCACGTCCCAGACCTCGGCGTATACCACATGGTCCATCAGTCGGACCGCCCCCTGGGAGGCGTCCTTTCCCATCAGCTTTCCCGCATGGTCACTGCCAAAGCCCCAGAGGACGCCGTCCCCATCCACCGCCAGGCCGGCCACAAAGCCCACGCAGGCATTCCGGGCGTTCTTCACCTCCGGCACCGCTTCCTCCCATTCCAGGTCGCGATCCGCGGTGATGCCGCCGTGGAAGCTGTCGCCCCAGGCCCACAGCAGCCCGTCACTGTCGATGGCATAGTGGGTATAGCCCCCGTTGGAAATGGGCTTCTCCGCCACATCCAGCGCGGAAACGGAAACCGTCAGCAGGAAAAGCGCCATCAGCGGTGCAAGCAGGCGTATCCTTCTCATATGGCAGCGCTCCTTTCTGCTCCTATCATAACGAGAATCGGGCGAAATTCCCCTCATTTCCATAACAAAAAATGACAAAGCAGCAACAAACACAGGCACCGGCGGAGATTTCCGCCGGTGCCCTCCCTCTCCGCCGCGTCACCGCGTGGGGATCATCTCGATCCAGTAGCCGTCCGGGTCGGAGATAAAGTAGATCCCCATGGCGGGATTTTCAAAGCACACACAGCCCATGGCCTTGTGCTTTTCATAGGCCGCCTGAAAATCCGCCGCCTGCATGGCCAGATGGAACTCGCACTCCCCCAGGTCGTACTTCTGGGGATGGTCCCGCAGCCAGGTCAGCTCCAGCCGGAAGTCCGTCTTCCCGTCCCCCAGGAACACGATGACGAAGCTGCCGTCCTCCGCCTCCTTCCGGCGCACCGGCTCCAGCCCCAGGGCGTCCTTGTAAAATTGGATGGCCCTGTCCAGATCGGAGACATTGAAATTAAAATGGTTGAACGAAAACATAACATCACCTCACCGGCAGTATAACACACCCCCTCCTCCGGCGCAAGACAGACGTTCCGGCTGCCGTCTTGGCCAAGATATACAATTCGACGGAAAAAGTCTGTGCACATTTCTGCACTTTTCCATTTGACGCGGAAAATTAGCAATGGTAAACTTTCAATAGTTAGAATATGCTAACTTTTGGAGGGATACATATGACACTAGACATGCTCCCCCTGGGCCAGGAGGCCGTCATCACCGCCGTGGGCGGCGAGGGGCCTCTGCGGCTCCGGCTGCTGGACATGGGGCTGATCCCCAAGACCGCCGTCCGGGTGGAAAAGGTCGCTCCCCTGGGGGACCCCATTGAACTGCGGGTCCGGGGCTACGCCCTGTCCCTGCGGAAAGAGGACGCCCGCAACATCTCCGTGGAGGTGAGGCAGCCATGATCTTCGCGCTGGCCGGCAATCAGAACTGCGGCAAAACAACCCTGTTCAACCAGCTCACCGGCTCCAACCAGCATGTGGGCAACTTCCCCGGCGTCACCGTGGACCAGAAGTCCGGCGAGGTCCGGGGCCAGAAGGACTGCACGGTGGTGGACCTGCCGGGCATCTACTCCATCCGCCCCTACACGCCGGAGGAGATCGTCACCCGGGACTTCATCCTGAATCAGAAGCCCGACGGCATCATCAACATCGTGGACGCCACCAACATCGAGCGGAACCTGTACCTGACGCTGCAGCTGATGGAAATGCGCATCCCCATGGTGCTGGCGCTGAACATGATGGACGAGGTGGCCTCCGGCGGCGGCACCATCGACGTCAAGGGCATGTCCCGGGCCCTGGGCATCCCGGTGGTGCCCATCTCCGCCGTGAAAAACGAGGGCGTGGAGGAGCTGATCCGCGTCGCCGTCAGCACCGCCAAAAGCAAGACCACCCCGGCGGTATACGACTTCTGCTCCCCCGGCCCCGTCCACCGCTGCATCCACGCGGTGGTCCACCAGATTGAGGACCACGCCGAGGCCGCGGGCCTGCCCGTCCGCTTCGCCGCCACCAAGCTCATTGAGGACGACGAGGACATCCGCCAGCGCCTTGCCCTGGACCAGAACGAGCTGGAGCTCATCGAACACAGCGTCCGGGAAATGGAGGACGAGCACGGCATGGACCGCAACGCCGCCCTGGCGGACATGCGGTACGACTTCATCGAAGCCGTCTGCCGGGACACGGTGGTCAAATGCCGGGAGTCCAAAGAGCGGCGGCGCAGCGAGGCCATTGACCGGGTGGTCACCAACAAATACCTGGCCCTGCCCCTCTTCTTTGGCATCATGCTGGCGATCTTCTACCTGACCTTTAACGTCGTCGGCGCGTTTCTCTCCGACCTGCTGGCGGCGGGCATCGACGCCCTCGCCGCCGCGGTGGACGCCGGCCTGACGGCCTACGGGCTGAACCCGGTGGTCCACAGCCTGCTGATCGACGGCGTGTTTGCCGGCGTGGGCAGCGTATTGAGCTTTTTGCCCATTATCGTGGTCCTTTTCTTCTTCCTCTCCATTCTGGAGGACACCGGCTACATGGCCCGGGTGGCCTTTGTCATGGACCAGCTGCTGCGGAAGATCGGCCTCTCCGGCCGCAGCATCGTCCCCATGCTCATCGGCTTCGGCTGCTCCGTCCCGGCCATCATGGCCACCCGGACGCTGGCATCCGAACGGGACCGGCGGATGACCATTCTGCTGACGCCCTTCATGAGCTGCTCCGCCAAGATCCCCATTTACGCCGTCTTCACCGCCGCCTTCTTCCCCAGGCACGCGGCCCTGGTGATGATCGCCCTCTACCTGACCGGCATTTTGGTCGGCATCGCGGCGGCCAGGATCCTGGGGGCCACCGCCTTCCGGGGCAACCCCGTCCCCTTTGTCATGGAGCTGCCCAACTACCGCTTCCCCTCCGCCAAAAGCGTGGGCCAGCTGTGCTGGGACAAGGCCAAGGACTTCCTGACCCGGGCCTTCACCATCATCTTTGTGGCCACCATTCTGGTCTGGTTCCTCCAGACCTTTGACACCCGGCTGAATCTGGTGGCGGACAGCTCCGACAGCCTGCTTGCCACCGTGGGCGCCTGGATCGCGCCGCTGTTCGCGCCGTTGGGGTTCGGCGACTGGCGGGTGTCCACCGCCCTCATCACCGGCTTTATCGCCAAGGAGTCCGTCATCTCCACCCTGGGGATCCTCACCGGCGCCGGCGCGGACGTGACGGCGGCCGCCCTGGGCTCTCTGTTCTCCACTGTCACCGCTGTCAGCTTCCTGGTCTTCACCCTGCTGTACACCCCCTGCGTGGCGGCCATTTCCGCGGTGAAGCGGGAGCTGCGCTCCGGCTGGAAAGCCGCCGGCGTGGCCGTTCTGCAATGCTGTGTGGCCTGGGTGGTGTCCTTCCTCGTCTACCGTATCGCCCTGTGTCTGGTATAAGGAGGCCCCCGCTATGCTGGAATTTCTGATCCTGGCCCTTTTGGGCGGCTGGCTGGCCCTGGCGCTCCGTTCCTGCCATCGCCGGAAGGGCGGCTGCGGCGGCGACTGCTCCGCCTGCCAAAAAAGCTGCCGCCCATAACCCTCCCAAAACCGCAAAAAGCTCCCCGGACAGCAGTCCGGGGAGCTTTTCTTCTTGTTGGCCGGGGGTTCCGACAGGGTGTCCGGAAGCCCCTATATCAGAGCCGGACGGGCGCTCACTGCGCTTTCGCCAGCTTCTCTTCCGAAATTCGTTTCTTCAGGATGGGATAGACCTCGTAGATATCGCTGATGCTGTAGGTCGGCCTCACATCCTTGGGCACATCCTTGTCGCGGGACGCTGTCAGATGGGAGTGGATATGGAACGTCACGCCGAAGCCCATTCTCTGGGGCCCGATGACATCCCGGGAAAACGTATCGCCCACATAGGCGCAGGCGGAGGGATCCGACTGCACCTGGTGCAGAGAGACCCGGAAAATATTGGGGTCCGGCTTGCGGTAGCCGGTGACGGAGGACAGCGTCACATCCTGGAAATAATCCCGGATGCCGTACTCCTTCAAAATCCAGAATACCTGGTACAGGCTGGCGGTGTTGCTGATGACGCCCAGCTTCATGCCCAGGCCCTTCAGGCCCTTCAGCATCTCCACGACGCCGGGGCGGAGGCTGCGGTGGTAATAGGTGACCTCCCACATGTGGGCAAGCTCCTCCGCAAAGGGCTTGACGGTCTCAAAATCCAGGCCGAAGTCC
This sequence comes from uncultured Dysosmobacter sp., assembly GCA_947625655.1. GTDB lineage: Bacteria > Bacillota > Clostridia > Oscillospirales > Oscillospiraceae > Oscillibacter. Next base: position 92,334 of record CANQPD010000006.1, on the reverse strand, counting down.
GTGAGGACATAGTTCCCCCAGATCTCCTCCGGCTTCAGTTCGCGGTTGGTCGGGCCGCGGTACGCCGCATAGCGGTCCCAGCCGTCCGCCAGCTTTTTGATGGCGGTGGGAACATCCATGTCCACGGCGATCCTCTTTTCACGGAGGATGCGCAGGACCTCGCGGGCGGATTCCTCCCGGCTGGCGTCATCGGTATAGATGTCCTCCAGCGTGCCGCCCATATCAAACAATACGGTATCGATCATAGTCTCACTGCCTTTTCTTAAGCTCTGCCGCGGGCGCAACAGGGGGTTTATTTTTCCAGTATCGGTAGTACAGGAATATCGACGAGCCGCCCCCCACAACAAGCGGAGGCAGCACAAACATTCCGAAAACTTGCAGGATCATGACCTGGATCTCCCGCTCATCCTTGGAATAGATCAGCAGTGTGATCAGGCAGGCCAGCATCAGCAAAAACAGCCAGAGATACGACGCCGGCAGCAGCCGCTTTTCCGTCTTGGATAAAAACCAGGTCAGGCCACAGATGGCCGCCCCGATCACGGTGGGCACCAGCGCCTCCACCAGATTCACGGCGAAAACCGGCAGTCCGGCGGTCAACGCGTTCAGCGGGTCGAGCAAAAAGAAGAACAGCGCGCCGTAAACAGCGATATACACCCAGCAAAGGCAGAAGGAATACAGCATCAAAGTGCTTTTCACCTTGCCGTTTTCCGTCATCTGGAACGCGCTCCAGAAACTGTCCGCAGCCTTCGTGATCTTTTCGTTATATGCCTGTTCCTTGATGGGATTGCTTCTGCCGAGCATGGGGTTCCTCCTTTTAGAAGGGCGGGCGGCCGATTGGCCGCCCGCCCGGCGGGGCCGCGTTCAGCGGCACAGTATTACATGTTGGGGTTCTGGTTCAGCCACAGAGTCCACATATCCTGGACGTTGGGATAGTTCCAGTAGATGGCGTCCAGATCGTTGGCGCGGGCGCCCAGATTCTCCAGCTTCTCGGGGTTCCAGTCGTCCTCAACGTCGTCGCGCAGCATCCAGTTGCCCTCCTTGGAGAAGGGATCCAGGCCGCCGCTCTTGCCATCGGCGCCGCCGGTGACGAAGCGGATGAACAGGCGGGCGCCGGCGGGGTTGTCGCAGCCGGCGACAGCGAACATGGACTCCACGTTCAGCAGGGCGTTGTAGGGAGTCAGGTTGGTGCACCAGGCGATGTTGTAGCCGGACTCGTCGCGGTTGCCGATCTTGCCGGCGGAGGCCAGGGCCAGGGCGGGATCGTCAGCGGTGGAGTTATGGACGGCCAGCACCAGCTCGTCGCCATCGCCGATGAAGGTCATCTTGGCCTGGCTGAAGCGCCACAGGTACTCCACGCCGGCGTTGTTCTCGGGGACCTTGAAGGGGAACTGGGAGGCGTCATAGGTGTACTCCAGATCGGTGCCGTAGACGTCCTTATAGGACTGGGCCATCTCGTCAGCATAGTTGATGAAGCTGGCGAACAGGGACAGGTAAGCGGTCTCCTGGCCGATCTCCTTGGTGTACAGGCGATACTTCTGGCTGCCGTCGTCGTTCTTCTCAATGATCTGCCACCAGCTGGTGATGGGCTGGCCATCGGGGAACGCCTCGGTGTTATAATACCAGAAAGCCTGGGAAGCGTACAGGGGATAGCTGAACATCAGGTTCTCCTTGTCGATGTGAGAGCAGATGTCGCGGGGATAGAAGGGCTCGATAATGCCCTGGCTGTAGTACTCGAAGAACACGTTGCCGTTCACGTCCTTGGTCTGCAGCACGTCGGCGGTGATGTTCTGGGTCTCGTTCTCGATCTGGGCCTTGTTCAGAACTTCGTCAGAGTCCAGGTCGGAGACCTCCAGCTTCAGCTCGGGATAGAGTTCGTTCCAGGCGTCTTCGACCTTCAGCATCTTGGAGGAGGTGGCATAGACGTTGATGGTGTCGGCGCCGCCGGCGGCCTCTTCCTTGGCCATCGCGTAGAGCTCCTCATCGGTCAGGTCGCTCCACTCGTCATAGTAGGGGCCGTGGGCCTCGGTGTCGGTGGCCAAGTCATAGCCCAGGTTCAGGGGGCACTCGCCATCGCTGGCAGCGGGGTTCTCGGTGCCGGCCGTGTCATCCGTGTCAGTGGTGCCGTCGGTGTTGCCGCCGCAGGCAGCCAGGCTGAAAACCATGGCCAGTGTCAGCAGCAGCGCTAAGAGCTTCTTCATTTTCATCGGGTCTTCTCCTTTCATTTTTGAAACATGTAGGGATTCGCCGCTGGGTCATTTATAAACTCGCGGTCACACCGCGCGCTTAATGAGACGGGTGGTTTCCTTGTTGTAGACGTTGATCTTGTCCTGGTCGATGACGGCCCAGACCTTCTGGTCCAGGGCGTAGTGGACCTGGCCGATCTCCTTGGCAAGGAACTCCTCTTCGCCGGCCTTCAGGGTGGTGATGGTTTCAGAACCGGCGGGCTGGCTGGCGTAAATGGTAACGGGCAGGGCGCCCTCCACAGGCTCCCGGGAAATCAGGATCTGCTCGGGGCGGACAGCCAGCACGCAGTCGAATTCGCCGCTGGCGGGCTTCTGCTCGTCGGTCAGGGTCTCAGGGGCGAAGGTGTGGCCGCCCAGCTCGCTCTTGACCACCAGCTGGCCGCCCTTCATCTCGGCCTTGCCGGGGATCAGGTTGATGCGGGGGTTGCCGATGAAGTCGGCGGCCTCCAGGTCGATGGGGTTGTTGTAGATCTCGGCGGGGGTGGCCACCTGGTTCAGCTCGCCGGCCTTGAACAGGGCGATCTTGGTGGACATGGTCAGGGCCTCGGTCTGGTCGTGGGTGACGTAGATGATGGTGGTGCCCAGTTCCTTGTGCAGGCGCTGCAGCTCGGCGCGCATGTCGATACGCAGCTTGGCGTCCAGGTTGGACAGGGGCTCATCCAGGAGCAGCAGCTTGGGGCTGGAGGCCACGGCACGGGCGATGGCCACGCGCTGCTGCTGGCCGCCGGACAGCTCCGTGGGATAGCGGCCCTTGTACATGTCGATGCGCATCATCTTCAGGGAGTCCATGACGCGGCGGTCGATCTCGGCCTTATCCATCTTCTGGATCTTCAGGCCGAAAGCGATGTTGTCGTAGACGGTCATGTGGGGCCACAGGGCGTAGGACTGGAACACCAGGTTCAGCCCGCGCTTGCTGGGCTCGGCGTAGTAGGCATCGTCGGCGTTGATCATCTCCACGCCGTCGATGGTCATGGTGCCGTTCTGGGGCTTCTCCAGGCCGGAGACCACACGCAGGGTAGTGGTCTTGCCGCAGCCGGAGGGGCCCAGCAGGGTCATGAAGTCGCCGTCCTCAATGGTGAGGTTGACATCCCGCAGGACGTGGTTGCTGCCATAAAATTTATCAATATGCTTTAATTCGATACGACTCATATCATTCTTTCCTTTCTGTCAATAGACACAGTTCCCGTGGATCACCAGCTCTTGCTGATGTCGGCGCCGCCGATCTTGTTGGCAGCGATGTAGCACACCAGGATGAACAGCAGCACGCACACGGAGATGGCGTCGGACATCTGGTTGTAGCCCTCCTGAGAATAGGTGAAAGCCAGATAGGACATGGTCCGGGTGGTGGGAGTCATCATAATGATGATCAGGTCCAGCTCCTTGGCGATGGAGATGAACACCAGCATGAAGCCGGAGATGAAGCCGTTCTTTGCCAGGGGGATGATGATGGAGCTCATCCGCTTCCAGAAACTGGCGCCGGCGATGTCGGCGGCCTCTTCCAGTTCCACGCTGATGGACAGCATGTTGGCGGTGCCGGACCGGCTGGCGAAGGGGAAGTGCTTGACCACGGAGGTCAGAACGATCAGAGTGAAGGTGCCGTACAGGGAGGGGATCAATCCGCCCAGATGGGGACGGGAGAACATGGAGAAGTACATGGTGGAGAACGCCACGCCGCTCATCAGATAGGGGACGAACACCAGCTGCTCGGTCAGGTTGCCGTACCACTTGCCGCGGCCGCGGGAGCTGATGTAGCCCAGGAACTGGCCGCAGAAGGCGGTCAGGATGGAGGCGATCAGGGTCAGGCGGATGGTGTTCCAGAAGGCGCTGATGAACTCGGGATTGCGGAAGATGCCGGGATAGTTGGTGTACTTGGCGATATCGCCGGACCTGCCGATCCAGTTGTACAGCGTCAGGTTGTCCAGGCCGTAGCCCGCGCCGGTGGTGATCTGGAAGGTCTCCATGATCAGCACGAAGAAGGGCATGACCATGGCCAGGAACAGGAACACGAACAGGAAGGCCATCATGGGCTTCTTGGCCTTGCCCAGAGGCATCAGGGTGCTGCGGCCGCCCTTGCCGCCCACGGTGGCATAGGACTTGCGGACGCCGATGATGCGCTGGTTGCCCATCAGGATCAGGGCGGCCAGGCCGACCAGCACGATGGACATGGCGTAGCCCACGCCGCGGGGGCCCTGGTCGATGAACACGCGCATCTTGGTGGCCAGGGTGTAGTAGCCGATGCGGTTGCCCAGGTTGGCGGCCACGCCGTATGTACCGATGGACTTGGAGATGGTCATGACCAGCGCGGACAGCACGGAGGGCATGATCAGGGGCAGGGTGATGTGGCGCAGGATCTGGACCTTGCTGGCGCCCTGGATCTCACCCATCTCCTCCAGCTCGGAGTTGATGGAGCGGAGCGCGCCGGACACCTGGATATAGGAGAACGCGTAGTAGTGCATGGACATGCACAGGATGATGGCGATGGGGCCGTAGGCCAGCCAGTCAGGGATGGGGATGCCCATGCCTGCCAGGAAGCCGTTGGCGCCGGAGGTCTGGTTGCGGAACACAGCCAGCCAGGCCAGGGCCTTGGTCCAGGAGGGGATCATATAGGGGATGGTGACCAGCAGACCCAGGACCTTCTTGCCGGGCAGGTCGGTGCGGATCATCAGCCACGCCAGGACGGAGCCCAGAGGCACGGAGATCAGCGTGGTCATGGCGCCGCAGAACAGGGAGTTCAGCAGGGGCTCCCACAGAACGGCCTTGGCCATGGCGCCGGAGAGCATGTACTTCCAATAGTACAAAGTGAAGTCGCCCACCGCAGCACCGGGATTGCGCCGCAGCTCGCCCTGTGCCATGGTGAAGGTGGACTTGACCATGGTCAGCAGGGGGATCAGGATCAAGCAGAACAGCACGATCAGGCTGATCAGCACGATCATGTTGAACGGGTTTTTCAGCACGTTCAGGATCAGGTTTTTCAGCCTTGTCTTTGTCATGGGTTTCCGGGGAAGGTTTTTCTTTGACACGGTAACACCTCTTTCTCAAAACTGCCGGGAATCACGCCTGTGGTTTTGTAAATTTTCTTTCCCTCACATCCGTTTCTTTCCATGCCGCCCGCGCGCCGGAGCCGTGATCAAGAGCTCCTTTTGCGCAAACGTTTGCGATTTGCTATCCTAATTATAAAGAATTTTAACGCCGTTTGTCAATTGATATGTTTGCCATTTCGGAGTGATTTTTTTATTCAATTTCACAATTTTTATGAAAGTAGCACAAATTTTTGGGGGTCCCGGCCATCAATTTGCCGGGTTTCATCTTGGACCGCAAAAACAGTGCGGAATACGTTTTCGTGATTTTGCCCGCGCGGGAGGCGTCCGGCCGCCATTCCAGTTTTTGAGGATGCCATCCCTGTCGAAGATCTGCCTTTCGGTCAAATCCCCGTAAAATCCGACCACTGGGCCGCATACAGCCCGGCGTAGATGCCCCCCGCCGCCAGCAGCTCCTCGTGGGTTCCCTGCTCCGCCACGCCGCCCCGGTCCAGCACCAGGATGCAGTCGGCGCCCCGGATGGTGGCCAGCCGGTGGGCGATGACAAAGCAGGTCCGCCCCTGCCGCAGGTGCTCCATGGCCCGGCTGATCTCCCCCTCCGTCTCCGTGTCCACATTGGAGGTGGCCTCGTCCAGGATCACGATATCCGCGTCGGTCAGCAGGCACCGGGCGATGGCCAGCAGCTGCCGCTGGCCCTTGGAGATGCCCGCGCCCTCATCAGTCAGCACCGTGTTGTATCCCTCCGGCAGGGAAGTGATAAAGCGGTGGATGCGGGCGGCTTTGGCGGCGGCCACGATCTGCTCCATGGTGGCGCCGGGGGTGCCGTAGGCGATGTTCTCCGCGATGGTGCCGCCGAAGAGCCAGGTGTCCTGCAGCACCAGCGCCAGCCGGCGGCGCAGGCCGTCCCGGCTGTACTGCCCCACCGGCACGCCGTCGATGGTGATGCCCCCGCCCTGGGGCTCATAAAACCGCAGCAGCAAAGAGACCAGCGTGGTCTTTCCCGCGCCGGTGGGGCCCACCACCGCCGCCAGGCTCCCCGCCGGGACGTGGGCGGTAAAGTCCCGCAGCACCGGGCGCTTGGGATCGTAGCCGAAATCCACGTGGTCGAACACAATGTCGCCCCGGAGCTCCTCCGCCGGCGCCGCGTCCGGCACATCCCCCGGCTCCATCTCCGCGTCCAGCAGGTCCAGCACCCGCTCCGCGGCGGCGGCGCTGGCCTGCAGCTCGCTGAGAAGGTTGGCGGCCTCCCGGATGGGCCCGGAGAATTTCCGGGAGTAGAGGACAAAGGAGGAGAGGCTCCCCAGGGACAAACTGCCGCCCAGATACATCATGGCGCCGAACATGCTGACCGCCGCCAGGGATACATTATTGATAAAGTTTACAGACGGCCCCAGGGCCGCGCTGGCCCGGTCGGCCTCGTAATAGGCCTGGGAGGCCTTGTCGTTGTATGCCTCGAACTGCCGCAGGTCCGCCGCCTCCACGCCGTAGGTGCGGATGGCCTGCTGGCGGCCCACCCGCTCCTCGGCAAAGCCGTTGAGGGCGCCCAGTTCTTTGGAGCGCAGCCGGAACAGCGGGTGGATGCGCTTCATCTGGAACCGGGTCAGCGCCGCGGACAGGGGCACCGTCACAACAAACACCGCCGACAGCCGGGGCGACAGCGCCAATAGGCACACGGCGGAGCCCGCCACCGTCAGCACGCTGGTGCTGATCTGCAGCAGGTCGGTGGAAATCGTGGCGTTTACCGTGTCCACGTCGTAGCAGATGCGGCTGATGAGGTCCCCCGCCGGATGGGTGTCGAAGTACTCCACCGGCAGCTCGCTCATGCGGTCAAAGGCCGCCTTCCGCAGGTCGTGGGCCACCCCCTGCCCCACCCGGATCAGCCAAGAGGCGATCAGATAATTCAACACCGCCGCCCCGCCGTAGCAGGCCAGCATCCCGCCGCAGTTTTTCAAAACGCCGGAAAAGTCCACCCCGCCGGCTGTCTCGCCGATGGCGTCCACCGCCCAGCCGGACAGCAGCGGCGCCGCCAGGGCCAGCAGGTTGCTGGCCAGCATCAGCACCAGCAGCAGCGCCAGCTGCCCGCCGTAGGGCCGCAGGAACCGGCCCAGCCGCTTTAAAACGCTCTTCTTCATACGCCGCCCCCCATCTGCAGCCGCTCCATGCTCCGGTAGCGGGGGCTGGACGCCAACAGCTCCTCATGCCGCCCCTGGGCGGTGATCTTTCCGTCCTCCAGCACCAGGATACGGTCCGCCTCCCGCAAAGAGGCGATGCGCTCCGAGATGACCACCAGCGTCACACCGGGGCAGTCCCGGCGGATGGCGGCGTGAAGGGCGGCGGCGGTGCGGTAATCCAGGGCGCTGTCGGCGCTGTCCAGCACCAGGATGCCGGGCTTTGCCGCCAGGGCCCGGGCGATCAGCAGCCGCTGCCGCTGCCCGCCGGAGAGGTTGGCCCCCCGGATGTCCACCCGGGTGTCCAGCCCCTCGGGCAGAGCCTTGATAAACTCCCACGCCTGGGCGGTCTTGGCCGCGGCGATGACATCCTCCCGGGGCAGCCCCCGGAGGAAGGAGATATTTTCGTAAATGCTGTCGTTCAGCAGGGCTTCGTTTTGAAACACCACGCCGAACCGGCCCCGCAGGTCCTCCCGGCTCCGGGCGGTCACATCCCGTCCGCAGACCCACACCACGCCCGCATCGGCATCGTACAGCCGCAGCAGCAGGGAGACCAGCGTGGTCTTGCCGCTGCCGGTGGGACCCAGGATGCCCAGGGTCTCCCCCTTCCGCAGAGTGAACTCCGCGCCGTCCAGGTCCTTTTCCACCCCCAGGTAGGAGAAGGACACCCCCTCCATCCCCAGCTCCGCTTCGGATACGGCGTCCGAGCCCCGGACGGCCTGATCGGCGGGGGCCAGCAGGATCTCCTCGATGCGGCGGGCGGAGGCCGCGCCCTTGCTGATCTTTACAAAGATCTTCGCCATGCCCAGAGTGGCGGTCTGGATCAGGGCGAAATAGGACAAAAAGGCCACGATATGGCCGTGCTCCAGCTCTCCGGCGTTCACCAGCACCGCGCCCACGGCCACCACCAGCACAAGGCCCGTGTTCAGCAGAAAGTCCGACAGGGGGTTGGCCGCCGCCATGACCCGGGCGGCCTTTTCCTCGGTGCCGCGGGCGCGGGCGTTGGCGGTCTCAAACCGGGCCCGCTCCCGCCCCTGGCAGGCCAGGGCCTTGATGACCCGCACGCCGGAGGCGTTCTCCCGGATGATGCGGACCACGTCGTCCACCGCCGTCTGGGCCTTGGCATAGTGGGGGATGCCCCGCCGGGTCACCAGCGCGATGGCGGCAAAGGTCATGGAGCAGACCACCAGCTGCACCAGTCCCAGGGCCGGGGCCTGGATAAACGTCAGCACCAGCCCGCCCAGCACCAGCATAGGCGCCCGGATGCCGCCCCGCTGCACCTTGTCGAACATCTGGTGGACGTGATAGGTGTCGTTGGTCAGCCGGGACACCAGGGACGAGACGGAAAACCGGTCCATCTGGGCGCAGGACAGCCTCTCCACCCGGCTGTACACGTCCCGCCGCAGCCGGCGGGTCACCTCCATGGAGACCCAGGCGGCCATCCGGTTGGCGGTGATGTTGCAGAACGCCGCCCCGAAGGCCATCGCCATCATCGCGCCGCCCATGCGCCAGATGGCCGCCGCGTCCTCCGCCGGGACGCAGACGTTGATGATCCGGGCCAGCAGCAGCGGCAGCGTCAGCTCCAGCACAGCGGCGGTGAACTTGACAGCCACACCGCAGCACACCCGCAGCGCGAAGGGCCGCAGATACCCCATCACGGTCCGCATAGGTCTCCCCCCCCTTTTTCTCAAACGTTTACACGCTTATCATACCATATCCGTTTCCCAAGTCAATTCGCATTTTGTTGCAAGATACAACCATTTTTATGGCAACTTTCCAGGCCGCCGGCGGCGCAGGTCTGTTCCCCGATATCCCCGCGGGGCGGGCCGCCGCCGGCCCGCCGCCAAACCAAAGCGGCCCTCCCCCGCCGGGAAAGGCCGCTTCAGCGTTCTTCCTGATTATACGATCTGCGTCTCCACCCTTGCCCCAGGCGCCAGCGTCAGCGCATACCGCTCCACCAGCGCCTGCTGGCGGGCGATCTCCTCCGCCGGCATGTCCGGCGTGCCGAACACGGGATAGAACACATGGCGGCTCTCCGTCTTCGCGCAGGTGCGGTCGTCCGCGCCGGAGATCATGCTGAAAATAATGCCGCCGTCGTCCCGGCCGCAGACGTCATTGGGATAGGTGTGGACCTCTTCCCCCCGCAGCCCCGTAAAGGGTGCTTTCTCCGTGCCGGAGAACAGCCGCAGCGTCCCCCGCACCGCGTCCGCGTCGTGGGTGCCCATCAGGCAGCCGGTCTTCAGCTCCGCCAGAAAGGGCACCTCCGTCACAGGGTTCACCTGGGGAAAAGGCCGTCCCTTCAGCAAAAAGGACTCAAACTGCATCAGCACGGGATAGGTCTTCTTGAACTTCTTGAAGAAACGGACATAGGGGTTCTCCCCAAACACCGCCTTGCGGTCATAGTCCGCGTACCGCTCCCGCAGTGCAGCCAGCTCCGTCTCCTCCAGCGCCCGGAGGGCCTCCACGTCCCACGCCTCCGGCTCCGGATACCAGACCTCCACCAGCCCAAAGGGGATATTCCGCTCCGCCAGCAGCCCTTCCTTTTCCACACGCAGCATATCGCCGCCCCTTCCTGTCCAGGCCCCCGCGGGGGCCCTCTTTTTTCTGATTGTACCCACTCCCGCCCGGAATGTCAATTGCCCCCTTCTTTTCCTTTGCAAAACCGTCCACGGCGTGGTATACTGCTGTCAAGACAGAAAGGGGGTATATTCCATGCGCATCGTTGGGATCATTCTGCTTCTCATCGGCATTTTTTCGCTTCTCCTGCCGGAGGGCGCCTACATCCTGCATGAGTCCTGGAAACACGACGGGGACGCGGAGCCCTCCAAGCTGTATCTGTTCCTCACCCGCTGTGGGGGCGCCGTTCTCTGCGTCCTGGGCATTCTCACAATTTTCGGGATCCTGTAGACCCGCCCCATTCAAATCTGTCCGCCAAACCGCAAAAGGAGGTCTCCCCATGCGCGCCGAAGAACGCCGCCAGGCCATTCAGGATATTTTGCAGCAGTCCCCCCAGCCCGTCAGCGCCGGAGCGCTGGCGGCCCGGTTTTCCGTCAGCCGCCAGATCATCGTGGGGGACGTGGCCCTGCTGCGGGCGGCGGGGGCGGACATCTCCGCCACGCCCCGGGGCTACGTCTCCCAGCCCTCCCCCGGAGGGCTTGTGCGACAGGTGGCCTGCCAGCACGACGCGGCGGGCATGGAGGCGGAGCTGAACGCCGTGGTGGACCAGGGCTGTACGGTGGTGGACGTCATCGTGGAGCACCCTGTCTACGGCCAGCTCACCGGCCCCCTCCGGCTCTCCAGCCGCTATGACGTGTCCCAGTTCATCGCCCGGTGTGCCCAGGCGGAGGCCCGCCCCCTGTCCGACCTGACCGGGGGCATCCATCTTCACACCCTGGCCTGTCCGGACGAGGCCGCCTTCCGGCGGGTGCTGGCCGCCCTGCGGGCCCTGGGCGTCCTGCTGGAGGGCTGACCGCTTCGCTTCACCTGTATAGGAGGTTTTATGGGTTTTCTGGACAAATTCCGCAAAAAGAAACAGCCGGAGGTCTCCCCCGGCGGCTCCACCATCTACCGCTACGAGACCCCGGAGGACCAGGGCTGGCGCCCGCCGGAGACGGTGGGCGCCTACGCCGGGGAGATCACCGCCCACTTCGAGTCCCTGTTCCCCGGCAGGGAGAGCTTCGTGTTCCACGAGCTGGTCAGCGACCTGGTGCACATCGACGTAAACGTCATGCGGCCCACAGAGCAGCAGGATTTCTACGTCCTCTACACCACCGGCATGAGCGACCTGCCCATGACCCTGCCGGACGAGCTGGCGGACCGGGAGGATCTGAAATACGCCGAGCTGTACCTCTTCCTGCCCGGCTATTGGGAGCTGGGCAGCACCGGGGAACTGGACAGCAATCTGCCCTACCAGTGGTTCTGGCCCATCCGCATCCTGAAATTCCTGGCCCGCTTCCCCCACGAGTACAAGACCTGGCTGGGCTGGGGCCACACCATCCCCAACGGCCCGGACTACACCCCGATCTGCGACGGCGTGGGCTTCGGCGGCGTGGTGCTGAGCGGGGGCGGCGGCGACCTGGGGCAGATGGACGCCAGGGACGGCCGTCACATCAGCTTTTTCATGGCCATCCCCGCCTATAAGGAGGAGATCGAGTACAAGCTGAAATACGGCATGGAGGCCCTGGACAAGGTGTTCCGGGAGAAGCAGCTCCCCATGGTCCTGGACATCCGCCGCCCCAACCTGTGCCCGGACTTCAAGGAGATCCTGGACGGATGACGGAGGGCATACGGGTCCCCCTGGCGGAGCTGGAGACCTCTGAGGACGATATCTATGTAAATGCCAAATACCGTGGCCGCCCCTTCACCGGCGTGGCCTTTGAAGACAGCGGCGATGAATACGCCGAGTACAGCTACCTGGACGGCGCGGCCCACGGGCGCAGCTTTTCCCGCTTTGCCGGCGGAAAGCTGGCGGACGACGAGGTGTGGGACCACGGCAAGCTGGTCTCCGGTACCTACTGGTGGCCGCCAGGAGACGCGGTGCGGCTTCAACTCTCGCCGGAGGGCAGCCAATATTTCTATCAGGACGGCACCCTGGGCATTGCGCAGACGACGGACGCGGAGCGGCGGTACGACCCCTCCGGCGTCCTACGGCAGGAACGGCTGTACCGGGCGGGCGGCCAGGACTTCACCTATTACGGCCCCGACGGCGTCTGGGCCATCAAAGGCCATCTGGACGCCGGCAAAGCGCTGGCCCGGGACTGCCTGCAATTCCACGGGGACTATATCCGCGCCCACTGCGCGGAGCTGCTGGAAGACCCGGACTTCCTCCGGTATTTCCGCCTCTGGCTGCCGGAGCCGCCCAAGCAGCCCCGCTTCGCCCGCTTCCGCCTCTCCAGGGCCACCCGGAGCCATGAGGGACGGCCCGAAGTCCGGGAGATTGTCTGTGACCTTCTGCAGGCCGATTCCCTGGCCGTCCAATATGAGGGGATCGATTTGGCTGTCCGCTACCGGGTCACGGAGGCCCTCCCCCTGCTGGAAGCCGCGCTGGCGCAAGACCGCAGGCCGCCGGACGTCCGCAACCTGGACGGCTCCAGCCACGCCTATACCGCCACCGTCGCCCAGCGGGCCAGATGGGCCATCGACACCCTGCGGAAGCTGTAGGCCCTTTTCCAAGGCCGGAAAAGCAGTTGACAAGAACGTCCATTGCGTGTATAGTGTGGTACACAGGTGTCAAGACACCTGTGTACCATTTTATATTACAGAAGAAACAGGTGCTTCCCATGGAAAAAGTCAAAGCCTTTTTAAAGCGCAAAAACATCGTCTTCTCCGCCAAGCGGTACGGCATCGACGCTCTGGGCGCCATGGCCCAGGGCCTGTTCTGTACCCTGCTCATCGGCACCATTTTGAACACGGTGGGCAGCCAGTTCGGCATCGGCTTCCTCACCGCCCAGATCTCGGAAAAGGTGCCCTACACCGTGGGCGGCCTGACCTCCTTCATGAGCGGCCCCGCCATGGCCGTGGCCATCGGCTACGCCCTTCAGGCCCCGCCGCTGGTGCTGTTCTCCCTGGCGGCGGTGGGCTACGCCTGCAACCTGCTGGGCGGCGCGGGCGGCCCCCTGGCGGTGCTGTTTGTGGCCATCATCGCCGCCGAGTGCGGCAAGGCCATCAGCAAGGAGACCAAGATCGACATCCTGGTGACCCCCATCGTCACCACCCTCATCGGCGTGGGCGCGGCCTATGTCATCGCCCCGCCCATCGGCACCGTGGCCAGCGCCTTCGGCCAGCTCATCATGCGGGCTACGGAGCTGCAGCCCTTCGCCATGGGCATTTTGGTGTCCGTGCTGGTGGGCGTGGCTCTGACGCTGCCCATCTCCTCCGCCGCCATCTGCTCCGTGCTGGGACTGACGGGCCTTGCCGGCGGCGCCGCCGTGGCGGGCTGCTGCGCCCAGATGGTGGGCTTCGCCGTGATGAGCTTCCGCGAAAACGGCTGGGGCGGCCTGGTCAGCCAGGGTCTGGGCACCTCCATGCTGCAGATGCCCAACATCGTGAAAAATCCCCGCATCTGGATCGCCCCCACCGTCACCTCCGCCATCACCGGCCCAATCGCCACCTGCCTGTTCAAGCTGGAGATGAACGGCGCCGCCATCAACTCCGGCATGGGCACCTGCGGCCTGTGCGGCCAGCTGGGCGTGTGGACGGGCTGGCTCTCCCCCAGCGAGGCCGCCGTTGCCAACGGCGCGGCCGCCATCGCCCCCACCGCCTTTGACTGGGCGGGCCTGCTGCTGATCTCCTTCGTCCTTCCCGCCATCCTGGCCCCCGCCATCAACCAGGTCTGCCGAAAGCTGGGCTGGGTGAAGGACGGCGACCTGACCCTGGCTTGATTTTCCGCCGCCGCTGTGCTATGCTGAACCCATCACATACAGCGGAGGGAACGCCATGGACTACCGGAAATTTGGAAACACGTACATCGTCCGCCTGGACAAAGGCGAGGAGATTTTGGAACAGGTGAAGGCCCTGGCCCTGCGGGAACACATCAAACTGGCCGCCATCCAGGCCCTGGGCGCGGTGAACGACTTCACCGTAGGCGTTTTTGACACGGTGGAAAAGCAGTACCACGCCAACAGCTTCCAGGGCACCTATGAGATCGTCTCCCTCACCGGCACCATCGACACCATGAAGGGGGACTTCTACTGCCATCTCCACATGAGCGCCGGCGACGGCCAGGGCCATGTGGTGGGCGGCCATCTGAACCGGGCCGTCATCAGCGCCACCTGCGAAATGGTGGTGACGGAAATTCCTGGCGCCGTAGACCGGGAATTCAGCCAGGAGATCGGCCTGAACCTGTTGAAATTTGAATGAATTGTATAAAACCCCGGCCTGTGCAAAAGCACAGGCCGGGGTTTTTCATGGGTAGGGCGGGGCGTCCCCGCCCCGCCGCGCTTCTCTTAAATCAAATCCCCCTCGGAGTGATCCCGCAGGGGCAGCTCCGCGAAGATGGCCGCCTCCACGGCCTCGTACTCGCCGGGATTTTTGAACCGCCGCAGCTTCTTGTTCAGCCGCTCCGCGTCCTCAAACAGGTGGATCAGGTAGAACCAGACCTCCCGCATCCGCTGGGCGGCGGTGCCCACCTGGCCGTAGTAGTCCTGATACGCCCGGTACAGCGCCTGCATAAAGGCCTGCAGTTCCTCCCGTGTGGCGGCGGGCCCGCCCCGGAGTTTCCGCGCCAGCGCCGGGTCTGCCACGGCGCCCCGGCCGATCATGACGGCCTCCGCCGCCGGGAAGCGGGCCTCCAGGGCCCGGACCTCCTCCACCGTCCGCAGGTCGCCGTTGTAGCACACCGGGTTTCTGCTCTCCGCCAAAGCCTGGGCGAAATCGTCCAGGTGGACGGGGCCCCGGTACTTCTCCTTCTGCACCCGGGCGTGGATGGTCAGGCAGGCGATGGGATAGCGGTTGTAAATCTCCAGCAGCCGCCCGAACTCCTCCGGGTCGGCGATGCCCAGCCGGGTCTTGACGGACACGGGCATTTGGATATTCGCAAACACCTCGTCGAAAAAGCGGTCCAGCTCCTCGGGCTTTGCCAGGAATCCGGCCCCCTTCCCCTTGGCAGTCACCGTGCCGGAGGGGCACCCCAGGTTCAGGTTCACCTCGGTGTAGCCCATGTCCGCCACCTGCTCCGCCGCCCAGAGAAAGTCCCCGGCCACCCGGGTCATCACCTGGGGCACCAGGGGCATGATGCCGTTCACCGCCGGGTCCAGCTCCCGCCGGTCCCGGTCCGTCAGGATGTGCTGCCCGGTGGGGGAAAAGAAGGGGATAAAATACCGGTCCACTCCCCCAAAATACTGGTGCCACACCCGCCGGAACACCACCTTGGTGATGCCGTCCAGGGGTGCGAAGTCGATGCGCCGGATCATTTCAGCTTTTCGTCCCACTCCGCCTGACGAAAGCCCGTCAGCACGAAGTCCTCCCCCACCAGGATGGGCCGCTTCACCAGCATGCCGTCGGTGGCCAGCAGGGAAAGCTGCTCCTCCTCGGTCATGGCGGGCAGCTTGTCCTTCAGTCCCAGGGCCTTATACTGCAGGCCGCTGGTGTTGAAGAACTTCTTCAGCGGCAGGCCGCTGGCCTGCCACCACGCCCGCAGCTCGTCGGCGGTGGGATTTTCCAGTTTGATGTCCCGGAAGTCGTAGGCAATGCTCTTGGCGTCCAGATAGGCACGGGCCTTCTGGCAGGTGGTGCACTTGGGATAGCAGAGAAACAGCATGGTGGTCTCCTCCTATATATTATGTAAACAGATTTAATTGTTCGCCGGCCTGCTTGTCCTCGAATTCCATCAGCCAGGCCATGGCCCGCTCCGGGTCGCAGATGACGCCCCGGGCGCGGCACGCCTCCCGGAATACGCGGGTCAATCGGGCGGCATTGGGACTGGGGCAGTCGTAGCGGTCGCCGAAAGTTTCAATATATTGCTCTTTTAGTCCAGGAAAATGCGCATCTAACTGTTTGTAAAAGTACTGCCGGTTGCCATCCCGCAGGGTGACGCCCATGCCGAAGTTGACGATGACCTCCACCCCGGCGGCGAAGCAGTAGTCCAGCAGCCCCCGGAGGTTCTCCTCCGTGTCGTTGAGAAAGGGCAGGATGGGGCACAGCCACACGCCGGTGCGGATGCCGTTGTCATGCATGGTTTTCAGCATCTCAAACCGCCGTTTGGTGGTGCAGACGTTGGGCTCCACGACGCGGCACAGGTCCTCGTCGAAGGTGGTGAAGGTGGTGCAGACCACGGCCTTGGTCTTTTCGTTGATGCTCTTCAACAAGTCCAGGTCCCGCAGGATCAAGTCGGACTTGGTCAGCACCGACACGCCGAAGCCGTAGCGGTCGATGACCTCCAGACACCGCCGGGTCAGGCGGGTCTCCCGCTCCAGGGGCAGATAGGGGTCGCACATGGAGCCGGTGCCGATCATGCACCGCCGCCGCTTCCGCCGGAGGGCGTCCTCCAGCAGCTCCGGGGCGCTGCGCTTCACCGCCACATCCTCAAAGGCGTGGTCCATCTGATAGCAGGTGCTGCGGGAATCGCAGTAAATGCACCCGTGGGTGCAGCCCCGGTAGACATTCATGCCATTTTTGGCGGAGAGGATGGACTTCGCCTCGATCTCATGCATGGCCGCGCCTCCTCTCCCGCCGGATATGACAGTATGAGTATAGCAAAAAGCCAGGGCGGGGACAAGCCCCAGCCGGAAAAACCTTTGGCCTCCGAAACAGGAAGATCCCGGAGCCAAAGGCTCCGGGACACGGGTCAATGGCCTTTTCGCTTTTCCCGCCGCTTTTCCTGGCGCAGGGCAAACTGCCGCTCCGTCTCCGCTTCCCGCTCCGCGCGGGACTGGCGCTTCCGGGCCTCTTTTCCCTGCTCCTGCTGCAGCTTCAGCGCCTGCCGGGCTTTTGTGCCGGCCCCCGGCGTCCGCAGCTCCCGCTTGATCTGCCGCTGCATCCGCTTGGGGCTGACCCGCCGTTCCCCAGGCCCCTCCGCCGCCATGGATGGACTGAACCGCAGCCGCCGCCACTGCTCCAGCAGGAGGGCGTAAACCCCCTGGTCCCTTGGCTCCGCGCCGAAGACGATGCGGCAGACCTCGTAGGTCCCGCCGCCTCCCCGCTCGTAGAGCCCCACCCAGAAGGGGTCCTCAAAATAGACGGTCAGCCTGGCATATCCGGTTTCCATGTGGGTGTCCTCCTTAAAAATGGCCGTCGGAGAACGGACAACCAAGGAGGCAGGTTACTGATACCCCCAGCGGGTACGCCCGGACTACCGACCGGGCCGTGTTTTTATCTCCGCCCTTTCATGATAGCCGAATCTTCAAAAAGCGTCAGGAAAAAGTGCCGCCGAACCCCGGCGGCACTTCCCTTTTAATAGGCGCTGATCTCCATGGACGCATCGTCCTGCCCCTTTTCGATGGCCCGGATCTCCACAAAATACTTCAGCTCCGGGCCGACCGCCACCTGCACCCGGTCCCCCACCTTATGTCCCATCAGGGCCTTGCCCACCGGGGATTCCTTGCTGATGAGGCCCTTCAGGGCATCCTGCCGCAGGGTGGTGACGATCTGAAGGGTCATCTCCTTTTTTGCCATCTCGTTGAAGATCGTCACCTTGTCGAAAAGCCCCACCGCGTCCGCCTGGGGCTTGACCTGGATGACCTTGGCGGTGCGGATCATCCGCTCCAGATAGCGGATGCGGCTCTCGTTGCGGTTTTTCGCCTGCTTGGCGCATTTATACTCGTAATTTTCGCTGAGGTCGCCGAAGGCCCGGGCGGTCTGGACCTCCTCGATCAGCTGGGGCCGCAGGACCCGCACCCGGTGGTCGATCTCCTCCTGCATCTTTTTGATATCGACTTCCGTCAGTTCATCATACATAAAAAACCTCCGTTTTTCCCCGCTCCGGCGGGGAGCGTCCATACGGTTTATAATATCAGAAAGTCCCCGTAAAAGGCAAGCGTTTCCGCCGCTGAAACCGCCGGCGATGCCACAGCTGTCTGCACTGGCGGCCTCTTTCTCCGTCGGCATCGGCGCTGCCCGGGTGAACGGCTTCTTTTTCTACATGCCCATGTCATCGGGGATATCTTCGCCGGTCATCCGGCAGCCGGCGTGTTTGCGGTGCCCGCGACCTCTCTGGCACTGCTCAGGAAAGTGGATCTCAAAGGACATTGACGCGCCGGCCCCGGAGACCGTGGAGAAGAATTGACTGCCGTTCAAGGGCACCGTGCCGGTACGGCGCAAATTCAGAGCCGCCGCAGACAGCTTGGAATTTTCCGCAGAGCGGGCCCCGCGAAAAAGCAGCTTGTGAACAAAATCCGCCTTTTCGTGGGTTGATTTTATAAAAAGCCGCGGGCCGTATCGCCGGTTCCCTTGTCCACAAGTCCAGCGGAGCGGGTCGCGGCCGAAAGCGAAAAATTTCCCACCGGAGCGCAGGTTTCGCCGCAAGACGGAAACAAAGCAGTGGTGGGAATTTCTGAGCTGTACCAATTTGATAAAAATACTATCTCGAATGCGGCCCAGTCCCTCGGACGCGAGCCCAGCGCAGCGGGTCGCGGTTGGAAGCGAAGAAAAAGCACGTTCGGCGATAAGAAAAGCCCTAAGGCCTTTCTCATCGCCTTAGGGCTTTTCCTGAGCCGGAAAGGGCAAACACTTTCGAGGCGCAGACTTTCAGAGCCGCCCCCACCCAACCGCGAACCCAGCGAAGCGGATCGCGGTTGGAAGCGAAGAAAAAGTCCGTCCGGCGTATGAGAAAAGCCCTAAGGCTTTTCTCATCGCCTTAGGACTTTTTCTGAGCTGGAAGGGACGGTTAAAATCGATATTTTCTTGAAAGCCTTGCGGCAGAACGACTGTGGAGTCTTTTTGTCAGACGGAGGGCCGCACCCCTTAGAGCAATCCTTGAAACAAATCGCATTGGAGATCGACAATCTCGTCCAAAGAAATCGTCGTGCCGTCGGCAAGCTGCAGGATTCGCGCAATGTCATCGACTTTTTTCAGCTGTCCCACGGTCGTGACATATTGGCCGCCATCCTTCTTTTCGTCCGGACGGAACCAGACCACGGAGACCTCCGGCCGCTCTGCGATTCTGTCGGCCAAAATTTGCTGTTTGAGATCCATCATAGCCCTGGTGTCCTCGTCCAGTTCCATCCGCTGGTCTGTCAGACGGGCAGTCTCCTGGATGGCAGCGGCGTGGCCTGTGAGGGCGGCGAAGGGGCTGAAGATAGCGGCCCGGTCCGAGATGGGCATTCTGGGGTGCCTGACAGATGTCGGGTGGGACAAGTGGATGATGTCATCGTATGGTCCGCTCATGCGTGATGCCCTCCAATCGTCTCATTCCGTTCCCGGGCAGTGGCCCCCTCCTCCAGGTTCATCCCCTTGAGGATGGCGTTCTTGCCGAACTTCTTCTTGATCCCCAGCATGGCCTCCTGAATCTTCCGCTCCCGGGCATGGGCGGCCTTATCCGCCTGCTCCCGCTGCTCCTTGGCGGCGTAATCGGCGAACAGATCCAGCTGCTCCGCCTCCTCCTTGGGCGCGTCAGCCTCGGGGAGCAGCTTGTTGGCACTGATGCTCAGCCGGCGGATCAGTAGATTCTCGTCCACGATCCGGTCGTAAAGGGTGCTCACCGCCTTCAGCAGATCGCTGGCAGAAGAGGTGTAGGGGAAGTTCTCCGTCCCCACGGCGTGCTTGGGGATCTTCCGGCCATAGCGATCAGTGGTCACCGGGCCGCGGTAGCTCTGACGGCGGCTTGGGTCGTCCAGATTCTCCCGGTCGTAGCCCACGGTGAGTACCAGCTGGTTGGTCACCAGCCCTTTGTCCACCAAATCCAAGGCCAGGGCGTCCGCCATCTCCCGCACCACCAGCCTGGCTTTCTCGAAGTCGTAGGGACACTGCAGGACTTGCCCGGAGACGATACTTTTGTTCTCCGGCTTAGGGGGCCACTCGCAGGTGTTTTTTTCGGATGTCCCGCTGAGCCAGCTGTGGGTCAATGGGAATGACGGTCACTTTACGCGGGATGACTGCCTGTGCGGTCGCGCTCATGCGGATTCCTCCTCTCTGGCTTGGATGATCACATCGCCTGCCAACACCAGTTCCATGCATTTCTGCCCCATGCGGACCGCTGACACAGTATCCTCGAAGAATGTCCACAGGTTCTCGTTATTCAGAGAGTCCTCATTTACCCATCCGCTGAGTTCTTTCCTTTTTTTCTGGGCGGAGGCATCCGGGAGTTCACTGTACCGCTCCGCGGCAGCGGCAAAGATCAGGGTTTTCATATAATCCGGGTTGAGGTCCGCCCGGTTGAAGCACAGGTTCAGTTCCCTCTCGATACGGGCGGCGTCCGTGGATGGCGCGCCTCCCGTGGGACTTCTGAACTGGAGCGGCATCCGCGCCAGCTGGCGGGTCTGCTCCCGCACCTGTTTCAGGAGCCTCTCATCATCGATATAGAGGGACACCCTCGGTTTCGCTCCACCGATGAACTGCTCCTTGCGGGCGGCCATCAGGGACTGCACCCGCTGAAACTCATCACGGCTCACAATGGGCGGATGGCAGTTCTCCACGAAGTATTGCGGCTTTTGCCCGCGGTTTCGGACCTGCCGGAAAGGTATGGTATCGGTAGCGAAACTCTTTTGCCAGATCATATCCCCGGTATAGGAGATATTGGTCAGGATGTAGTTGACCGTGGAGGGGTACCACTTCTCTCGGTTGTGCCCCCGGTCTATGCCCAGCCGGTTCAGTTCTCCGGCAATGTCATCCTTGCCTTTCCCGTTCAGGTAGGCGTCATAGATCCAGCGGACTACCTTGGCTTCGTCGGGGACGATCTCCAGATCCCGGCCGACCAGACGGTAGGGCGGGTCGCAGTAGAAGAAGGTCACTGGGCGGTCATAGTGCCGGATCAGTGTTTGGAAGTCTTGGTTTTCCACCACCACATCCGCCAGCCGTCGGTGGGCCTGCTCAATGAGCGGGAAGTTGCTCCACATATCGTGAGGCTGGCTGGCAAAGCTGGTGAGAGCGGCGGCGTAGCTCTGGCGGATGACTTGATAAAACCAGGCTGCCCGCTGAATATCTGTGGTGCGCTTGCGGCGCAGAGCCAGGCGCGCCCGGTCGAAGTCCTCTCTGGAATTGAGGACATATTTCAGGGCGTTGATCAGCAGATCCGGCTTGTCCCTCACACAGCGGTACAGGTTGGCGAGGAGGCCATTGTAGTCGTTGTAGACCTCGAAGTCGTTGCCAGGAGCCTTATGGAACAGCACCCAGCCGCCGCCTCCGAACACCTCCACATACCGCTCATAGAACAGGGGAAATCGCTTCACTACTTCCTCCCGCAGAGCTTTCTTCCCGCCCACCCAGCTCATGAAGCTGTTCAGGGGGGATCACCTCCGTCCAGCGGGAGGCAGGTCTGTTCCGTGTCGAACCGTTCCAGGGAGCGGTTCAGCCCGCGGATAGCGGCGGCGATGCCGCTGATCCGCCGGGTCAGATGGGCGATGGTGGCCCGAACCTCCTGTTCTGTGGCGGCGTAGAAGTAACCGCTCCCGCTGCTGGCGATGGGTACGCCGTCCCGCCGCAGCTGGTTGACCAGATGGCGCACCTCGATGCCCTTGATGCCGAAGGTCAGCTCCAGTTCCCGGCTGGTGGCGGCGTTGAACTCTCCCAGATGGTACTGCTCCAGATATTCCGCCAGCCGTTCTTTTTCCATAGTCGCTCCTTTCCGGGACCCGATTTCCCGAAAAAGGGCGCAAAAAAAGAAGGGGCCGTCCCCATTCGGAAAACGGCCCCTGTTTCATCGTATTGATCACATAGTCATGCCAAACTCCGGCTGAGGCTCCGTGCGCTCATGGCGGAACTCCTGTCCGTTGCGGCGGATGTATCCTGTCTCGGCGGTGTTAAGGAGGTAGCCCTGCTGCTCCAGCTGGGCTTCCCCATATGCTTTCAGGTCGATGCCCCCTTGCAGGACGGGGTCCCGGAACACCGTATCACCCTGCTTCCGCAACATCTCCTCTCCAAATTGCTCTGTCTCGGAGTCCGGGCAGTAGTCGTAGCAGTTCAAATTTGACGCGATATCCAGCGCCAGCTTCAGATTATGGCACTGCTCATACTCCAGCGCCGCCCGGAATTTCTCCAGAAAGCGCGGCTCTCCCTGGCCCTGTTCCTGGAGCACGTACCCCAGATCGTTGCCGTCGTAGATCAGGTCCGTCAGATTCTGATACTCGTCCAGATCCACAGACAACTCCGGAAGGGAGCACCGCACATCCAGGAGACTGCACTCCTGGACAGACCGCGCCTTCAATTCCCGCAGGGCCAGTCGGATCTCGTCCATCCGGCCCTCCTCGTCAATGGTGCTGTCTGGCAGACACAGCCAGACGCCCTCCGGCACGGCGGGGGAGGCCAGTTTCAGCCGCAGGCTCCAGTCGGTATCCGGCAGCTGATTCAGGTTGGTCCCATCGTAGAATTGCCTGGGTTCCTGTTTGGGGAGCATCACGAAGCAGTCTCCAATGAAGATCCCAAGGTGACTGTCCTCATAGTTCCAGCCGATCTGCTCCAGATTTGCGTAGGGGATGAGATCCGGCTGACCGGCCTCGTACCGCAGGTAATATTCCCCCAGCTGCTCGTAGCTTCCCGCCGGGCAGATCACCTCGTAGTCCGGGAGAGCCAGCAGGAGGTTGACTGCCTCCTTTGCCGTATTCGAGTCCATCTTCCGAACCGCCAGCTCCCGTTCCTCGCCGGTCTTTTCAGACAGCGCAGCCAGCTGGCCCCTGGAAATGATGGCCGCTGCAAGCTGGGCCTGTTCCTTCACCGACAGCGTCTCCAGCCGATCCAGGAGCCACTGTCGTTCCAAACTTTTGTTCTCCATCATGTCATCTCCATTCCGCTCATCTGTTCCGCCTGCTGTTCAAGCACACTGCCAGGGCTGTCTACAATGTCAAAATGGCTCCATTTCCCACAGCAGGGGCAGGCAATAGTCCCTTCGTAGGCGGCATCGATCTGTTCCTGAGTGACTACGCCGGGTTTTTGACAGCACTCGTTGACCACGGTCACCAGATGGGCCGTTTGCAAGATCTCCGGCCGGTACTGGCGGTTGAAGGGGACAAAGTCTACCCAGCGGGGATGATCGAAGATGCGGTCAACATGGAGCTGCAGTGCCTTTTTCCGGATCTCACCGGCGGATTCCTTGAGAAAGTTCCGCTCTGAACACCACTGGGTCAAATATCCCAACAGCTCCTGTTCGCCCTTTCCTCGGATCAGCTTCTCCGCCGCCTGGTACCAGACGGACTCCTCGATCTCCCCGATGCGGGTTTTGACGCCGGACCAGGAGCTGTACTTCTTATCGCGGCCTGAGCCGGTGCTGACGCTCTGGAAGGTTCCGTATTTCCACCGGAGATCCTCAAATTCCAGTTTGGAGAAGTCGATCCCCCGCAGATCACGGATGCGTCGACTCTCGAAATCCAGCATGCTCACATCCCTCCCATCTGGGGACTGTCCATCTCCCGGGCCTTCTGTGCAAAAACCGGGAGCTGACCGCTGTCCCTCCGGCGAAGTAACCCATAGTCGGTGATGGCCGCGTGGTTCTCCTCCAGCATCTGCCGTCCAACCATAGCGGCCTGGGGTGTCTGGAACAGTTCCTCCGGCAGATCCGGGTACTTCTCCCGCAAGACCACCTCCGCATAATCCCAGGTCGCGGCCACATCCGGTCGGAGGTCGTAATCGTCCAGACCGTGCATGAGCTGGATGGCGTCCTGCAGGCTGGGGCACCCGGCCACAGACAGCAGAGCCTTGTACTTGACCCAGTCCGCCTCATGCCAGCTCTGCTTTTTCTGCGCCAGGTTTGCTGCGAATTCGCTTGCCATGCCGATGCCGCCCTCCTGTTCGATGGCGTCATCGACCTCATCTCGCAGAGAGGGGATCTCACAGTCGATACAGCGGAAGGCGCACTCGTCCAGTGAGGCCGCGTCTACCTCTCCCACTGCCCGCCAGATGTCGGCATCTGAAGCGGGGAGGTTCAAGATAGTGGTCTTATCGTTATCATAGCTGGGATCGTCAAAAAATCCCTTGCGTACCTCCAGCACCACCGGGGCGCTGGGGCGGGCAAAGCAGAACATCTCGCCCTTCCGATATACCTCTTTGAAGTCACTGCCAGGCTCCGCGTAGCCCCGGCTGGTGAACACACCGCTGTGCTTCTCCTGATGCTGTTCCCCCAGCAGCTCCAGCAACCTCTCCCGAAAGCTGCTGTCCTCCTCCATGGTATCCACCAGGGCCATGGCCTCCTCCGAGAGCATCTCCCCCTCATACAAAAGCGCCCCAAGTTCCTGCGTGTCGGAGACTTGGGGCGCCAGAAGGCAGATATCCGCATTGAAGGTCAGGTTGATGAGGCGGGAGAGGGGAAAGGGAGCAGTGTGGTTTTCCTTCTCGATCTGGAGCAGGCCGTCCAGCCCCATCCGGTCATCCTCACCCAGCATGGTCAGCCGGAGGGCCAGCAGGTTCAACTCCAGCAGATCCACATTCCGACCGATCATATCCGCTGTGATACCGGGATAGCGGATCCTGGTCAGCTCATTGCGGCAAGTTTTGACGTCCTGGACACGGGCCTTCTGGAGCGCGTCACAAAGCTCCGCCTGGGTACACGGCATCGTCAGCACTGCGGAGGTCTTATAGCTTTCGAGCCCGCCGCTGCTGATCTCCACCTCGAAGATCTTCTTATCCAAGGGTCATCCCTCCCTCTGTCTGTTCCTCTCTCTGAATTTCATAATTGGCAGGATCCGCCCCAGGAACATCCCAGCCCGCCATGCTTCCGATCTCCATGGCCTGCCGCTGGGCGGGGGTGACGCCACGCCGCTCATTCAGCTCATCCACCAGCTCCACATTTCGCTCCTTGTCCCCGGTGTCCCAGTCGGAGGGGTAGTAGCCGGACTCGCCCCGCTTGATGCAGATGAGCTGGCCGGTGGAGGCCAGGGTGGAGAAACACATCTCCGGCAGGCCCTCGGCAACCTTGGGGGCAAACCGCTCCTGCTCCGTCTGGATACTCCAGTCACCGTCAAAGCTCCTAAGGTGGACATATAGCTCTCCGCCATCTACTTGGATCGCCCGCTGTTCGAAACCCTCACCCCAACCGTCTGATGCCTGGCCGCTGAGGTAGTCCTTGAGTCCAGCCAGCTCCTCAGATGTAAGTTCGCCCACCACCTGACACTCCGCCACGCCCCAGAGCTGACCGTTCCGGGCCTCTACGGTAAACTCTGCGGAGCGGACCTTGGCGTCTACGCTGTTCTGTTTATCGTACCAGTGCATGAGGCCACGCTCCTTCTCCTTTGGCGTCCGGTTTCTGATCAGGGCGCCCTGGATATGGTCCTCGTAG
Organism: uncultured Dysosmobacter sp.; assembly: GCA_947625655.1. Classification (GTDB taxonomy): domain Bacteria; phylum Bacillota; class Clostridia; order Oscillospirales; family Oscillospiraceae; genus Oscillibacter. The sequence goes on along the minus strand of CANQPD010000006.1, from coordinate 67,031 downwards.
TCCAGCAGCGTCCGGCCATCCCATTCCTCGCCGATTTCGTCTATATCGCCCCATTCATCCCGGCCATAGAAGTCGGCGGTCAGGGGCATATAGAGTTTGAGCAGGGTTGGCTCCGGCGGCTGGACAGAGAATTGTTCCTCTCCCAACGCCAGTTTTCGAATGGCCCCATCCCCCATGCGCGTGTGGAACCGTCCTTCTTCATCGATCTGTTCCAGCGTCCCAGTAGATATGTGTTCTGGATCATCCAGCTCCCAGCATATAACTTGGCTCCCACGTGGGAACTGTTCCCGCAGGAATGCCAACCATTCTTTTGATATCGTCCGCATATTCTGCCTCCTTTGCTCTTTCGTAGATCACTCCATCTCTATGGATGGGCCGTCCTCCTGCTCCTCATCCCAGTCCTCACCAAGCAGATCCTCCAGATCAGGCGGTTCACTGTATTGGACCGTGTCGTTCTCCAAGTCCTCCTTTAGGCTGCGGAGGACGGCCTCTTGATTCCCGGTCGGTAAGTAGAGCCATTGTCCATTCGTATCATAGATATAGATGTATTCGATCCCAGCCCAATCCGCCGCATCGTACAGTTCCTCGAAGGTTTTTATAGTGGCCTCCCAGCCGGGACAGTCCCCATCTCTCCGATAAGCCAACGTCACTCCTGGCTGTGGAGCACTGAAATCGTGGCGTCCGGGGTCAGGAGAGAGTTTTTCTCGAAGATAGTACAGATCTCCCAAAGCCAATAAAGCGTTTACTTTCTCCGATGTATCATAGTGTTTTACAAGGGTCGCGCCGGTATCTTCCGGGTATCCGTTGAGCTGACAGTATATCGTGAGGTACTGGTCATCTCCAATTTGCCTTGCGATATAGCTGCGTGTTCCCATTAAAGTCCTCCCATCTCGAGGCCGGCCTCCGGACCGTCCAGCTCCTGATGGAGCGTTTCTACTGCGTCGGCGATCACCGGATCATCCCGGAAGCTCTCCAGTTTTTTGTGATCCTCGAAGAACACCTGCTCTCCATCCAGGAAGCGCACCAAGTCCACCGTGGCGATCTCGTCCTTGGTGACGCCCAGCCTTTTCTCAGGCCGGTCGCTGTCTTGGTAGAGCTGTATCGCCCCATCCAGTGTCAAAGCCCTGTGGATCTGCTCCTTCGAAGTGTTGCAGTCAGTCATCACGAACCAGGAATAGGTGTGAGGCTTGCTGGGGTCCGCAGCATCCCGCAGGGCCTGCTTTCCGGCCTCAGTGAGACCATAGTTGCAGGTGCGGCGGGGGTTCTCCTCGCCGGCAACATCCAGAAGAATGTCGTCTACCGCTTTTTTCACCGCTGGATCGTCTGTCAGGGTCTCGTACCGGAAGCCAGTGGTGTTTCGGTACAATCCTTTGCCCGCGGGTCTCCGATATCCAGCGCCTCCAGCATCTTGATCGTGTCGTTGTATTGATCCTGCGGGATGGGGAAGGGGATAGTGACCAGGCCATATTCCAAGTGATCAGCGTTATACAAAGCCGCTTTGATCCTCATGCTCCAACTCCTTTTCGTTCAGTTTTTTTACTCTGGTGCGCATACAGTCATCCTCGCCGCCCCAACAGAGGAAACCGTGGGCGGGATAGGGGCAGCCCTCGCAGCGGGAGAACTGCCGGCACACTGGTTTTTCTTCCGGCTCCGGGGCATAGCCGGGCGCATAGTTGATGTGGAGCAGCCATTTCTTCACACTGCTCCACTTAGGAGGCGGTTGATTGACCACCCCGACATAACTGTTCAGATTTTTGGGGTCCACACGGAGCACCTCCTCCACTTGCTTTTTCTGCTCTGAAAACAAAAAAGCGGGGGCCGTATCTGCCTGATGGCACATGATACGGCCCCCGCCTTGTTCAGCGTAGGATCTATAAATTCATTTGTGGTTCCTGACTCTGGACCTGCTCCAACCGGCTCTGGAGATCCGGGACGGTGTACTCGATCTTTGTTCTGGCCTCCTGGATGGCTTTTTGCTGCTTGTAGTCCAGCTCCGGGCCTTCCTCTAAGAAGTGATCTGTAGCGCGGTACAGCTCCGTGAGCTCCTCCGGACTAAATAGCTGCGCTCTGGGGATCAGGCCGGAGCGGACAGCAAAGTCCTGCTTGGCGCTCTGGAAGTTATCTTCATAGTAGTGACCGTGGCTGACTCCAGTTCGGTCATAGTCCCAGATCCAGGTTACAAATTGATATCCCTGGCCATTTTCTCGCTCCTGGCCTGCCAGCACCGCGCCGCCGAAGTCTGCCAGCAGGCGGAAGTCCTCATGCAGGCCAGAGGCATGGAGCAGGGGGGCGTTTTGCATCGTTTCCACATAACTGTATACCTCGTCCGCGGCCACGGCCACCTGATGGTACAATTCACTGGCCTCCTCATTTTTGCTTCCGGCCGGAAGCAGGAATACGTCGTTTCCAGGTGATACATAGAGTGCAGGCTGGCCGTGGAGGAATATCTCCAGCCGATTGTCCTCTATGGCGGATGACTCAATTCCGTCTATATTGAGCCGCCGGGATAATTCTGTAAAAAATTTCTTTCCCATATGATCCCCCTTTTCTCGTTTTCTTTTCTGGATTCACATTCGTCTGAACAAATTGCTGCTTCCACCTCTGTGGTAACAAAAAAGGCCAAGATCCTGTTTCCAAGATCTTGGCCCAATAAACCTTATTCTCTATGAAAAATGCGCGAGTTCAAGTCTTGCCTGAATGAAGACCACTCGCTTGAATATCGGAAAAAAGAGGCTCGTAGATTTTCCAATCTACGAGCCTCGGAAGGCTTGAAAATACTGAGGTTTTTCCCTCAATATCTTTTTTAACCTTCCCATTTGGTGGAGGTGGGGGGAGTTGAACCCCCGTCCGAAAGCACTTTAACGGGACTTTCTCCGGGCGCAGACGGTTATTGCGGGGATCTGCTCCCCTGTTCCCCTTCCGGTCGGCAAGCCGTCACGCCGGCCGGTCGGGTGAGAGTCATGATGCGTGGAACGGTCAACTCTTTCCGAACTCACGGACGCCACATCAACGACGCCTTCCCCGGCCTGTGGCCTCTCCGGTTCAGACGGCCGCCTTTAATTAGGCAGCAACAGCAACAGTGTTGTTGTTATTTAATTTATAAATTGCCCGTTTTATGGCGGTCAGGCGCCGCCGCCCGCTGGTCCCGCCTCCATACCCCCGTCGAAACCGGTACACCCCCTCGTCGTCGCAAAGTCCGCTCGTCTCCGTTTCCGCAGTCAGCCCGCGGCTAACTGCGAAAACTGCGCTCGCTCCCTTGCTCCTCCTCTTCCGATCACAAACGCTTCGCTGGTTTGCGATCGGATTCCTGGATTTTGGGCAAACTGCGCTCCACTCGCTTCCGGCTAAAGCCGAAAGCTCGCACCGCTCCGTTTGTCTCGCCTCTCCAAATCAAACCCGCTTCGCTGGGCTTTGATTTGGTTTTGAGGACGCCGGGAATCTGATTTTGGGATATCTGCGGGATTTGCTGTTGGAATCATAACACATTTCAACGTCGAAATGTGTTACGATTCCGTGACATTTTTAGGTTTTCGCGAATTTGACCATCAGCTTCACCGGCGTGACCTTGGCCAGGACACGGTAGAACTTGTAGAACAACCGGGGCGTGTAGATGGTCCGGCCGTCCCGGGCGGCGCGGAGGGCGCCTCCTGCCACGCGGACCTGGTCGCAGTAGGGCAGGGTCTCGAACATCTTGGAATGGCCCGTGATGCCGCCCAAGTCCAAAAATTCCGTCTGCATGGGGCCGGGGCAGACCGCCGTGACGGTGATGCCTCTGGGGCGCAGCTCCTCCGCCGCGCCGACGGTGAAGGAGGACACATACGCCTTGGTGGAGGAGTACACCGTCATCCGGGGATTGGGGCAGAAGGACGCGATGGAGGAGACGTTCAGAATACGGCTGCCGGCGGCCATGTAGGGCACGGTCATATTGGTGATGGCTGTCAGTGCCCGCATATTCAGATCCACCATCCGGGTCTGGGAGGCGGTATCCATCTCGCCGATGCGGCCAAGATAGCCGCAGCCGGCGTTGTTCACAAGCAAAACCACCTCCGGCTGCTCCTCCGTCAGCTTCTGCTGGAGGGCCATGAAGCTCATGGTATCGCACAGGTCCAGGGGCAGGCAGACCACCGTCTTGCCCTCCAGCGTCGCCGCCAGCTCCTCCAGCCGGTCCGCCCGGCGGGCGATGAGCCAGTAGCACTCCACCTCCGGGAACACGTCCCCGATCTGGCGGACGAATTCACGGCCCAGGCCGGAGGACGCGCCGGTGATGATGGCAGTTTTCATAAAAAATCCCCCTTTTCTTGAGATAAAAGATCAGAGTGAAGAGATAAGAGATATAGAAAGCCCGGCAGGCGGAACATATCTTTTATCTTTTATCTTTTATCTTTTATCTGAACTCAGTGTGTCTCCGGCTCCGGGTACGTCTCGCCCTGGGTGTCCACCCGGATGGACTGGATGACCACATCCTTCTTGGGCTTGTCGTTCATCATATTGCGGGGCACCCGGGAGATGTCCACGGCGATGTCCGCGCCCTCGGTCACCTGGCCGAAGGCGGCGTACTGCCCGTCCAGATGGGGCGCGGGGGCCACCATGATGAAGAACTGGCTGCCGGCGGAGTTGGGGGCCATGGTGCGGGCCATGGACAGCACGCCCAGGGTGTGCTTCAGGTCGTTCTGCCGGAAGCCGTTGCCGGAGAACTCGCCGTCGATCTCATAGCCGGGGCCGCCCATGCCGTTGCCGTTGGGGCAGCCGCCCTGGATCATGAAGCCGGGGATCACCCGGTGGAAGATCAGGCCGTCGTAGAAGCCCTTGTTGGCAAGCGCGATGAAGTTGTTGACGGTGTTGGGGGCCTTGTCGGGGTACAGCTCGCCGGTCATGACCTTGCCGTCCGCCATGGTGATGGTAAAAATGGGATTGGACATTATTATCGGTTCCTTTCTTTCATGGTGCGGTCCATCTCCCGGCGGGCGTCCCGCTGGGCGGTGGCCGCCCGTTTATCGTAGTTCTTCTTGCCCTTGCACAGGCCCACTTCCAGCTTCACCCGGGCGTCCTTGAAGTACACCGACAGGGGCACCAGGGTGTAGCCGTCCTGCTTGATGAGGGCGTGGAGCTTTCGGATCTCCCGCTTGTGCATCAGCAGCCGGCGGGTGCGGACCGGGTCCTTGTTGAAGATGTTGCCCTTTTCATAGGGCGAGATATGCAGGCCGTGGACAAACAGCTCGCCATCCTTGACGGTGCAGTACGAGTCCTTCAGGTTCAGCGTGCCGGCCCGGATGGACTTGACCTCTGTGCCCGCCAGCTCGATGCCGGCCTCGTATTTGTCCTCCACGAAGTAGTCGTGGAAGGCCTTGCGGTTCTGGGCCGCAATCTTGATCCCCCGTTTCTCCGTGGGGCTCACCTCCTACCCTGGAAAGTTTTTATAGTATAGCACAGCCGGCGGGATTCTTCAAGGGGGAACGGCGGTCATCTCCCGCGGCTTGTAAAGGCGCGGGAGGCGTGATACAATCATAGCAGCCCGCGGACAGGGGGCAGAATAAGATCCCTTGGCAATTTCAGCCGTCTGTGCTATAATATTAAAATTCTAAACCAGTCCGGCGGAATTCAAACAAGAAGGTGCATCCGATATGATCGATGAAAAGAGCCTGGTGGAGAAAACCCTCCGCCGGGAGGAGAAATTTGAAGGCAAGATCCTCAGCGTCCATGTGGACGAGGTGCTGCTGCCCAACGGCAATACCTCCACCCGGGAGGTGGTGGAGCACGTGGACGGCGTGGCGGTGCTGCCGCTGGACGAGAAGAACAACGTGCTGACCGTGACCCAGTACCGCTACGTCTTCGGCAGGACGCTGCTGGAGATCCCCGCCGGCAAGCTGGATCCCGGCGAGTCGCCCGCCGAGGGCGCCCTGCGGGAGCTGAAGGAGGAGACCGGCGCCGTGCCGGAGGTCTTTCTGCCCCTGGGGCGCATCCTGCCCGCCCCCGGCTGTTATGCCGAGACGCTGTATTTATTCCTGGCCAGGGGCCTGCGCATGGAGGAGCAGCACCTGGACCCGGACGAATTTTTGAATGTGGAGCGCATCCCCTTCGCCGAGATGGTCCACCGGTGCCTGGACGGCGAGATCGAGGACGCCAAGACTGTGGCCGCGGTCCTGATGGCGAAGGCCAAGCTGGACCTGTGACCCCGCGCAGCTGCACAGGAGGTTTTTGATGGACAGCCAGAAAACGGTTCTGATCGTGGAAGATGAGAAAAATATCGTGGATATCCTGCGGTTCAATCTCCAGCGGGAGCATTACAACACCTGCGAGGCCTATGACGGCGAGGACGGGCTGAACAAGGCCCGTTCCGAAAAGCCCGATCTCATCCTGCTGGACGTGATGCTGCCCAAGATGAACGGATTTGACGTGTGCCGGACCCTCCGCCAGGAGGGCGACAACGTGCCGGTCATCATCCTCACCGCCCGGGAAGAGGAGGCGGACAAGGTCCTGGGGCTGGAGATCGGCGCGGACGACTACATCACCAAGCCCTTTTCCATGCGGGAGCTGATCGCCCGGGTGGGCGCCAACATCCGCCGCACCGCCATGGCCGCGCCTGCCGCCGCCACGGCCGCCGCCAGCGCCATGCCTGTCTCCGGGGACCTCTCCATCAACACCGACAGCCATCAGGTGTTCCGGGCCGGGAAGGCCATCGATCTGACCCAGCGGGAATACGAGCTGCTGACCTTTCTGGCCAGCCACCCCAACAAGGTGTACTCCCGGGTGGATCTGATGGAGCAGGTCTGGAACTACGGCTATGTGGGCGACGACGTGCGGACCGTGGATGTGACCGTCCGCCGCCTGCGGGAGAAAATCGAGCTGGACCCCGCCAATCCGGCGCTGATCCTGACCCGGAGAGGGGCGGGATACTATTTCGCGGTCTGAAACCCATGCGTTTTCACGCGGCGGGCGGGGCCTATTCCCGATCCCTGATTTGAAAGGCGGTGCCATATGTTCAGAAGCCTGCATATGAAGCTGACGCTGATCCTGCTGCTGCTCATCACGTCGCTGATGGCGGTGGTGGGCGCGTTTCTGACCACCAGCGTGACCAGCTTTTTTATTGACAGCTTTTATCAGCAGATCGACGGCGTGTTCGGCGAGGAGCGGCGGGATTTTGTGGACTCGCTCCGCAGCGAGGCCGCCCAGGAGGACGGTGCTTCCCGGATCCTGGACATGCTGGAGGTCACCGTGGGCGGCAGCCTTGGCATCGACTATCACACCCGGAACTGCTTTATCCTGGACGGCACCACCGGCGTCTATCTCACCGGCACCGCCGATGAGTCCGCCCTGCCCAGAGAGCAGAGCGCCAATCTGCTCACCGCCCGCAACGCCGTGGTCCAGGGCGACGAGACCGCCGTGGGCGACCAGAGCAACATCACCGCCGACTATATGGACGTGGCCATCCCCGTCATGGGCGGCGATAACGCCTTTATCATCTACATTCTGGACAACAAGGACACGGTCTCCGGCCTGAACAGCCAGCTGATCTTCATTATCATGCAGGCCCTGATCATCGGCCTGCTGATCTCCGTGCTGCTGAGTTTCCTGCTGTCCAAGACCATGGTGGGGCCCATCGAAAAGCTGACCGCCGGCGCGGAGCGGGTGGCCGCCGGCGACTTTGGCAGCGAGCTGCCGGTGGAGTCCACCGACGAGATCGGCATTCTGACCGGCACCTTCAACGAGATGGCAGGCGTTTTGCAGGCCACCCTGGCCGCCGTGGAAAACGAGCGGAACAAGCTGGACACGCTGTTCCTCCACATGACCGACGGCGTGGTGGCCTTTGACCACGAGGGCCGTCTCATCCACTGCAACCCCGCCGCCAACACCATGCTGCAGCGGACCGTGCCCGCGGACTGCACCTATGACGAGCTGTTCGGCTCCGTGTACCCCCTGGAGCAGATGCTGGCGCTCCAGCGGCCCAACTATGCCGAGGGCGAGATGCTGGTGGGCGACCGGACGCTGGAGCTGTATCTGGCCCCCTTCTCCGACCAGGCCAGGGGCGGCGTGCTGATCGTCCTCCACGACGTGACGGAGCACCACCGCAACGAGGAGCGGCGCAAGGAATTCGTGGCCAATGTGTCCCACGAGCTGCGCACCCCCCTGACCAATGTCCGCAGCTATGCCGAGACCCTGCGGGACGCCGGCGGGGACATTCCCCCGGAGGTGTCCAACAGCTTTCTGGACATCATCATCACCGAGACCGACCGGATGACCCACATCGTCCAGGATCTGCTGACCCTGAGCCGGCTGGACGCCGGCAACACGGAGCTGATCCTCTCCCGCTTCCCCTTCGGCGAGGCCATTGAGAGCGTGATGCGGGCCAATGCCCTGAATGCCAAGCAGCGGGGCCACGAGCTGGTCTACGCTCCAACCGAGAGCCTGCCCCTCATCGTGGGCGACCGCAGCCGGCTGGAACAGGTCATGATGAACATTCTGGGCAACGCCATCAAATACACCCCCGACGGCGGCCACATCCGCGTCACCGCCGGGTCCACCGAGGACACCGTGTGGATGGAGGTCTGCGACGACGGCATCGGCATCCCGGAGAAGGACCGGGACCGGATCTTCGACCGCTTCTACCGGGTGGACAAGGCCCGCTCCCGGGAGTCCGGCGGCACAGGCCTGGGGCTTTCCATCGCCCGGGAGATCGTGAGCCGCCACCACGGGAGCCTTGCCCTGGCCCCCCACGAGGGCCCCGGCACCACCATCCGCCTGACCCTGCCCATCGCCCAGGAACGGGGCGGGACAGCCGGGCACGCATAAGGCAGCCTTTGCCGAGAGGAGGACCGCATGAGACAGTTTTTTCAAAAACGCCGGGATTTCCTGCAGAACACCGCCATTGCCCTGCTGTCTGTCTCCGCGGTCTTTCTGTTCGCCCAGACCCAGATCTACAACCTGGGCGTGGACGCCGGCAGCAGCTATTTCCGCTTTCTCTCCGCCTCCGCCCCTGGGGCGGACAGCGCCTCCGCCGCCCAGCAGACGGTGCTGGCCGCGCCTGTGCGGATAGCCGTCACCGGGGCCTACGGCCGGTACGGCAGTGTGTCCCTCTCCACGGCGGACCCGGAGTTTGAGCCGCTGGACCGCCTGCTGGGAGAGGTCCTGGGCTCCGCCCGGACCTATGCCGCCTGCGACGCCCAGGCGTTTTTGGACGCTTTGCAGGGCACCTCCGTCTACTATGATTTTCTGGAGCCGCTGCCTCTGTCCGTTCTGGCGGGACTGGTGGGCGGCACCACCAGCGAGGACGGCATATCCGCCCGGCGGCTGGTGGTGGCCAACCAGGCGGGCGGCGTGTATCTCTATCTCTGGGACGGCGAAGCGGCCTATCTCCGCTGCGCCACCGCCGTCTCCACGGAGAATCTGGAAAACGCCATCGGAAACTATGAGTTGGGCAACGCCGCGTTCGCCTTTGACAATACCGACCCCGGCCTCCACTACGAGGAGGTCGCGCCCTATTCCCTGTTTTTGACGGAGGAGCCGGAGCTGCCTGTTCTCACCGCGGCGGCCTCCCTCACCGACACGGACGCGCTGCTGAACACGCTGCGCTTCAATCCCTACACCAAAAACCGCTACCCGGAGGCCGACGGCGCCGAAGTCATCATGGAGAGCGAGCGGACCCTCCGCATCCGCGCCGACGGCAGCATCTACTATCAAAGCGGCGGCGATCCCGCCCTGTCGGTGAAGGCCGCCGAGGAGACGCCCACGCAGCAGGAGGCCGTCACCGGCACCGCCGCGCTGCTGAACGCGCTGCTCTCCCCCGCGCCTGACGGAGCGGCCCTTTACCTGCAGGGCATCCAGCAGGCCGGGACACTGACCGCCCTGACCTTTGGGTATCAGATGAACGGCGTCCCCATTCGCTTCTCCGACGGCGGCTGCGCCGCCAAGGTGACCCTCTCCGGCAGCACGGTCTCCACCCTGGAGCTGCGCTTCCGGCAGTACGCCCCCACGGAGGAGGTATCCCTCCTGCTGCCCCTGCGGCAGGCATTGGCCATCGCCGCCATGGAGCCGGGGGCGGAGCTGTCCATCGGCTATGCCGACAACGGCGGAGGAACTGTCAGCGCCGGCTGGCTGGCCGACTGACCCATCCCTCTTTCCCCGGCGCAGATCATCCATCCCGCAGAGAGGAGCGTGACCCCATCTGGAACGGTATCGGCTGAAAAACATCATTATCATCATCCTGGCCCTGGTAAACGTCTTTCTGCTGGGGTCCCTGGCTGTGCGGGGACAGGCGGAGCGCGCCGCCCGCAGGCAGGCGGAGGAGCAGCTGGTGGCCCTCTTCGCCGCCGACGGCATGACGCTTGACCGGGACGCCATCTCCGCCGAGGCCCCTCCCGCCGGACGCACGCTGGAACGGGACACCGTGCTGGACCGGCGGGCCGCCGCCTTTCTGCTGGGAGACCCGGTGGAGGTGGAGGACCAGGGCGGCGGCATCTACGCGTACAGCAGCCCGGCGGGCTCCGCGCTGTTCCGCTCCAACGGCAGCTTTGACGCGGAGCTGGGCGGCGGCAGCGCCCTGGACGCGGACAGCATCTCCACCTTCTGCCGGAAGTTCGCATACGGCGAGCCGGTCTTTCAGGTGGACGGGGACGGCAGCGGCACCGCCTCCGCCATCCAGTACAGCGGCGGCCTGCCGGTGTTCAACTGCGCCGTCACCTTTACCCTGCAGGCCGGACGCCTGACCCGGGTCAGCGGCACGCTGCTGCCCGAGACCGGCACCGCCGCCGTGACGGACAGGGAGCCTCTCTCCGCCGCCGCGGCCCTTACCGCCTTTCAGAAAATGCGCCGGGAAAGCGGCGCCGTGGTCTCCGCCGTGACGGAGGTGTACGCCTGCTACGAGCTGCAGAGCTCCACCGCCGTCTCCATGTCCCTGGCCCCCGCCTGGTGTGTGGTCACGGACACGGCAAAATATTATGTAAACTGCATCACCGGAGCTGTCAGCATCGGCTGAGCGGCCGGCGGCCGCCCTTCCACACAGCTGGAAGGAAAGGTTTGCAATTCCTGGCCAAGTGTGGTATGCTACCAGTGTGTCTGCTTCGCCGGATCAAAAAAATGATCCGGCTGCCCGCCTGCATACAGGTATGAAGCACCGCCGCGCGGGCAAACTGTGTTTACCAAAGAACGGTTTGCCGCCGTAAGTATCTTGAAGAGAGGGTCAAGATTTTGACAAAATATATGATACAGGGCGGAAAGCCCCTGTTTGGAGAAGTAGAGATCAGCGGCGCGAAAAATGCCGCTGTTGCCATTATCCCCGCCGCCCTCCTGGTGGACGGGGTCTGCCGTATTGAAAACATCCCCCAGATCTCCGACGTGACCATGAGCCTGAAGATCCTGGAGCAGCTGGGCGCCGGCATCCGCACCGTCAACCGCCACACCGTGGAGATCGACTGCAGCCATATCCGCTCCACCCGGACCAGCTATGAGCTGGCCCGGAAGATCCGCGCGTCCTACTATCTGATCGGCTCCCTGCTGGGCCGCTTCGGCGAGGCCGAGGTGGCCATGCCCGGCGGCTGCAACTTCGGCGGCGTCCGCCCCATCGACCAGCACGTCAAGGGCTTCACCGCCCTGGGCGCCAAGGTCCTGGTGGAGGGCGGCTTTATCCACGCCTACGCGGAAAAGGGCCGCCTGAAGGGCGCCAACATCTATCTGGACGTGGTCTCCGTGGGCGCCACCATGAACATCATGATGGCCGCCGTTATGGCGGAGGGCAACACTGTCATTGAAAACTGCGCCAAGGAGCCCCACATCGTGGACCTGGCCAACTTCCTCAACTCCATGGGCGCCAACATCCGGGGCGCCGGCACCGACACCATCAAGATCCGCGGCGTGGACCATCTGCGGGGCGGCAGCTATGCCATCATCCCCGACCAGATCGAGGCGGGCACCTATATGGCCGCCGTGGCCGCCACCGGCGGACAGGTGCTGGTGAAGAACATCATTCCCAAGCACATGGACTGCATCACCGCCAAGCTGGTGGAGATGGGCGTTGAGGTGGAGGAAAACGAGGATACCCTCCTGGTCCGCCGCACCGGCAGGCTCCGCCGGGCCAACATCAAGACCCTGCCCTATCCCGGTTTCCCCACCGACATGCAGCCCCAGATCACCGCGGTCCTCTCCCTGGCGGAGGGCACCTCGCTGGTGACAGAGGGCGTTTGGAGCAGCCGCTACCGCTATGTGGACGAGCTGAAGCGCATGGGCGCCTCCATCCAGGTGGACGACAAGACCGCCGTGGTGGAGGGCGTGGACCATCTCACCGGCGCGCCCATCCAGGCCTATGACCTGCGGGCCGGCGCCGCCCTGGTCATCGCCGCCCTGGCCGCCCACGGACAGAGCGAGATCAGCTGCGTACACTACATTGAGCGGGGCTATGAGGACATCGTGGCCAAGCTCCGGGCCCTGGGCGCGGACATCCGCGCCGTGGAAGAGGCTGACGAATCCATGGCCATGACGGCGCAGATCGGATGAGCTCTCCCCATTTTTGAATACGCATGACCAAACGTCCGCGATGGAGGATGGCGACTTTCGTCGACGGCCTCCCTTGCGGACGTTTTTCTCAGCCGGGTCCCGCCGGGCCGCCCGCTTTGGCGGCGTTCGCCCGCGAGGCCCTTTACCCCAGAGAAGCGAGGTATTTTTCTTGACCACCGTACATACCCTGGCCAGCGGTTCCTCCGGGAACGCGCTGCTGCTCTCCTGCGGGGACACCCGCCTGCTGGTGGACGCCGGCATCTCCTGCCGCCGCATCACCGCCGGCCTGCGGGAACTGGGGCTGGCGCTGGAGGATCTGGACGCCGTCCTCATCACCCACACCCACACCGACCACATCGCCGGGCTCCAGACCCTGCTGAAGCACACGGCGTTTCCCATTTTCGCCACCGCCCGGACGGGGCGGGGCCTCGCCTGCCGGCTGGCGGGCATTGAGGACCGGCTGCTGGACCTGCCGCTGTGCCGCCCCATTTCCCTGGGCCGCTGCACTGTGACGGCCTTTCCCACCTCCCACGACGCCCCCGGCGCCTGCGGCTTCCGCTTTGACACGGAGGACGGCGGCATGGGCGTGCTGACGGACACGGGATATGTCACCGATGAGGCGGCGGACATCCTGCCCGGCGTGGACCTGGCGGTGCTGGAGGCCAACCACGATATCGAGACCCTGCGCAGCGGGCCGTATCCCTATTATCTGAAGCAGCGCATTCTGGGGGCCGAGGGGCACCTGAGCAACGAGGACGCCGCCCGGTTTGCCGTGACGCTGGCACGGGCCGGCGCGTCGGAGCTGGTGCTGGCCCATTTGAGTAAGGAGAACAACACCCCTGCCATGGCGCGGAACGCCGTGGAAATCGCGCTGGCCGCCGCCGGGCTCGCCCCTGCCCTGGCCCCGCATATTCCCGCGGGGTCTGCCGAAGGAGGAACCAGTGAAACTGGTGACGGAAGTACTGGGAGCGCCGCAGCGCGAGACAGTAAGGCCAGTTCCGTTGGGCCGAGGCTGTCCGTAGCGCCCAGAGACGGTCTGAGCGAAGCCCATATGATTTCCAGGAGGGCCTTATGCAGAAAGTGACTGTCCTGTGCGTGGGAAAGCTGAAGGAAAAATTCTACGCCGACGCGGCGGCGGAGTACGTCAAGCGGCTGAGCCGCTATTGCAGGCTGAACATCATCGAGCTGCCGGAGGAGCGGCTGCCGGAGGACCCCTCCCCGGCCCTGATCGACGCGGCGCTGGCAAAAGAGGCCGATGCCATCCGGGCCAAGCTGCCCCCCTCCTCCAGCGTCATCGCCCTGTGCGTGGAGGGCCGGATGCGCTCCAGCGAGGAGCTGGCCCACCTGATGGCCGCCTGGGCCAACCGGGGGGAAAAGCACCTGGTGTTCCTCATCGGCGGGTCCTTCGGACTGCATTCCTCCATCAAGGCGGAGGCGTGGGCGCAGCTGTCCATGTCCCCCATGACCTTCCCCCACCACCTGGCCCGGGTCATGCTGCTGGAGCAGATCTACCGGGCGTATCAGATCAACGCGGGGACCAAGTATCACAAGTGACATCTGAAAGGAGACGCCCATGGGTCTGACCCACGAAGAGCTGCTGGCCCGCTGGCCGAAAACAGAAGGCGGCCGGCCGGAGTCCCCGGCATTTCTGGCAAACCTGCAGGACGTGGGCGGCATTGCCGACATGGCCGTCGCCCTGCTGGAGTCCTTCGGCATCCCGGTCTTGAAAAAATACCGGGAGGGCGGCGGCGCGGGCCGCATCGTTTTGGGCTTCTCCGGATACGGCGCGGACCTGTATGTGCCCGTCTCCCGGCTGGAGGAGGCAAAGGCGCTGCTGGAGCCGCCGGAGAATGATTTTTCATGACCCGCATAAGTTTACATAATATTTTTAAGGAAAACAAATTCTATGCGCGGATTTCCCGCTTTCCGAAGGCCGATCCGTCGGACGGATCATCATGCCGCGCATGATTTGGCCAATATTCCAAAATGAGGGTAATGCAATGAGCGATCCATCCAATTCCCCCCAGCGTGAGGCCATCCGGGCCTGGGAGCGGCGGCGCCGTCTCCAGCCCCTTTTTGCCATAGCGGGAATCCTGCTGCTCCTTGCCGCCTGGGGCTTGCGGCGGACGATGGCGGGAAAAGTTTTTCTCGTCCTCGGCGTCCTTTTGATCGGGGCGTCCAGGGCATTGCAGCGCGTCAACCTGCGCTGCCCTGTCTGCGGATGCCTCAACGTCCGGGACGCCCTCGCCAGCCGCCGGGAATTTTCCTGCAAGTCCTGCGGCTTCACCCACTATGATTTTTGACGTGTCTTTATAGTTTACATAACTTCAGGAGGCTTCCTATGTATGAAGCGTGGTTCCGGGAGCTGGATGAGATCCCGGACATGGCGAAGGCGGAGCAGCACCGGGTGGCGCAGCTCATGCTTCTCCGGTATGTCCTGATGTGGCTGTTCTTTCTGGCGGCATTTCCCTTCCTTTATCTGAGCCAGCGGTACATGGACACCCATTTCCGGCTCTTCATGGGCCTTGCGGGGGCGTGTGTTCTGCTGGCCTGTGTGCTGGCCTCCACCCTGGGCCGCTGCCCGGTCTGCGGCCGCCGCCAGCGGGGCCGGTATGTCAAGCTGTATTTCCATCACGCCTGCCCCCGGTGCGGGTTTTCCATGTTCCCGGGCGGCCTGTAATTCCCCGAAATGTTTACATAACTTTGAAAACGGGAGGTATCCGCATGAAATGGTGGAAAATTCCCCCGCATGACGCCCCGCCGGCGGATGAGGGGACCATCCAGGCCTGGTATCGGAAGCGGCAGGCCATCTATCCCTGTGTTCTGATCGGCGTGGTGCTGCTGGTGGCCGGCTTTTTTCTGAAAAATACCTGGGCAGGCAAGCTGCTGGCGGTGGCTGCCGCTGTTCTGGCCTTTGTTGTCAAAAGCCTCAACACCTCCTGCCAAACCTGCCCCCATTGCGGGTATACCAGTGTTCCTGCCCAAAACATCCGTCACGGCTTTACCTGCGAGCGCTGCGGATATACCATCCCAGACCTGCGATAACCTGCGTCAATTAGTTTACATAATTTAGAGGAGGAACTGCAAAATGGATTTCATGAAGGAGTACGAAAAATGGCTGGCAAGCCCCGCCCTGTCCGCCGAGGAGCGGGCCGAGCTGGAGGCCATCAAGGATGATCCCAAGGAGATCGAGTCCCGGTTCTACGGCCCCCTGGAGTTCGGCACCGCCGGTCTGCGGGGCACCATGTATGTTGGTTTACATAATATGAACATCCACGTCATCCGCTGGGCCACCCAGGGCTTCGCCGACGTCATCGCCGCCGAGGGCCAGGCGGGCAAGGACCGGGGCGTGGCCATCTGCATGGACTGCCGCAACCACTCCATGGAGTTCGCCCGGGCCGCCGCCGAGGTCTGCGCCGCCAACGGCATCCACGTCCGCATCTTCGAGTCCCTGCGCCCCACCCCCGAGCTGAGCTTCGCCGTCCGGGAGTACCACTGCCAGGCGGGCATCAACGTCACCGCCAGCCACAACCCCAAGGAGTACAACGGCTACAAGGTCTACTGGGAGGACGGCGCCCAGCTGCCCCCCCGCCACGCCGACGCCATCGCCAAGCGGCTGGAGGAGCTGGACATCTTCAGCGACATCAGGACCATGCCCTATGACGAGGCCGTGGAGAAGGGCCTGATCGAGGTCCTGGGCCAGGAGACCGACGAGAAGTTCCTGGCCAATGTCATGGGCCAGGTCAACGACGGCGAGACCGTGGCCAAGGTGGCGGACAGCTTCAAGCTGGTGTACACCCCCTTCCACGGCACCGGCCACAAGCTGATCCCCGAGGCGCTGCGCCGCCTGGGCATCAAGCACCTGATCTGCGTGCCTGAGCAGATGGTCATTGACGGCAACTTCCCCACCGTGGTCTCCCCCAACCCGGAGAACCCCGAGGGCTTCTATCTGGCGGTGGACATCGCCAAGCGCGAAGGCGCGGACTTCATCCTGGGCTCCGACCCCGACGCTGACCGGGTGGGCATCATGGTCCGCGCGAAGGACGGCGAATTCAAGGTCATCTCCGGCAACCAGACCGGCGTGCTGCTGCTGGACTATCTCATCGGCGCCAAAAAGCGCACCGGCAAGATGCCTGAGAAGCCCGTGGCCCTGAAGACCATCGTCACCACCGAGATGGCCCGCAAGGTGGCGGAGGTCAACGGCCTGCAGTGCTACGACACCTTCACCGGCTTCAAGTTCCTGGCGGAGAAGAAGGATCAGCTGGAGAGCAGCGGCGAAGGCAAGGTCATCTTCTCCTACGAGGAGAGCTATGGCTACATGCTGGGCGACTATGTCCGGGACAAGGACGCCGTCACCGCCGCCCTGGCCCTGACCGAGATGGCCGCGTGGTACGCCGCCCAGGGCATGACCCTGGCCGACGCGCTGGAGGGCCTGTATGAGAAGTACGGCTACTTCGCCGAGCACACCTACAACCTGGTCATGCCCGGCCTGGACGGCCTGAAGGACATGGCCAACCTGATGAAGTCCCTCCGGGAGACCCCTCCCGCCGAGATCAGCGGCGTGAAGGTGGTCCAGTTCAAGGACTATCAGGACGGCTCCGTCACCGACACCGCCACCGGCGCCAAGACCACCATGGAGCTCTCCGGCTCCAATGTGCTGCGGTTCGAGATGGCCGACGGCACCTCCGTCATCGTCCGGCCCTCCGGCACCGAGCCCAAGATCAAGGTCTACATCCTGACCCAGGGCAGGGACGCCGATGACGCCGCCGCCAATGTGGAGAAATACGGCAAGTGGGTGGATACCCTGAAGAAATAAGTCCCAGAAACCTGACACAGCGCCGGAGGGGCATCCCTCCGGCGCTGTTTTTTTAATCACTGCCCTTGACATTGGCCTTCGCGGGTATATAATGGGCATATGCTCAAAATAAAGGAGGGATACGGATGCCGCGCAGCGCCAAATGCCGCCGGGTGTGCCAGATGCCCGCCCACTGCCGCTTTTCTCCGGAGCAGCCCGCCGGGGGTGAGCCGGTGGTGCTGGCTGTGGAGGAGTACGAAGCCATCCGGCTGGTGGACTTTCAGGGCCTGACCCAGGAGGAGGCCGCCGCCCAGATGGGCGTGGCCCGGGCCACGGTCCAGCGCATCTACGCCCAGGCCCGGCAAAAGCTGGCGGTCTTTCTGGTGGAGGGCCGCTCCCTTCGGATCGGCGGGGGCAGCTACGCCCTCTGCCGCCGGGAGGGGTGCCGCGGCGGCTCCGTACCGTCCCCAGCAAGGAAAGGATGCAAGGATATGAAAATCGCAGTCACCTATGAAAACGGCCAGGTGTACGGTCACTTCGGACACACGGAGCAGTTCAAGATCTATGACATCGTGGGCGGCATGCTGGTGGACGCCCAGGTCTATCCCACCAACGGCAGCGGCCACGGCGCCCTGGCGGGCTTTCTGGCAGACCACGGCGTGGACTGCCTGATCTGCGGCGGCATCGGCCCCGGAGCACAGGCGGCCCTGGCGGAGGCCGGCATCCGGCTGTACGCCGGCTGCTCCGGCGACGCCGACCAGTGCGTCACCGACCTGCTGGCCGGCACGCTGGAAGCCACCGGCGCGGCCACCTGTGACCACCATCACGGCGAGGAGGGCCACAGCTGCGGGGAACACGACCACACCTGCGGCCATCACTGCGGCGAATAACAGAACCGGAGCCGGAACGTAAAATTCACGTTCCGGCTCCGCCGCTGTCCGGGCCGTCCATAAATTTCATTCTTTCCGCATATACTAGCGATACGATCTCACTGGAAAGGATGACGTATGATGGAGACCCATTACCCCTTTACCCTGCCGCCCCTGCCCTTTGCCTATGACGCGCTGGCGCCGGAGCTGGACGAGAAGACCATGCATTTCCACCACGACAAGCACTTTGCCGCCTATGTGGACAACCTGAACAAGCTGCTCTCGGACCGCCCGGAGTACCAGGGCTGGTCCCTGGAAAAGCTGTGTCAGGACTGGCCGGAGCTGCCGGAGGACATCCGCCAGGGCGTCCGCAACAACGCCGGCGGCGTTTACAACCACGACCTGTATTTCAAGACCCTGGCCCCCACCCCCGCCACCGCGCCTGACGGCGAGCTGGAAGGCGCGGTCATCCGGGAATTCGGCGATCTGACGAAGCTGAAAGCCGCCATGAAGGCCGCCGCCCTGGGGCAGTTCGGCTCCGGCTGGGCCTGGCTAGTCAGTGACTGCGACGGCAAGCTGTCCATTCAGAAAACGCCCAATCAGGACACCCCCCTGCCCCTGTGCCCCCTGCTGTGCTGCGACGTGTGGGAGCACGCCTATTATCTCCAATACCAGAACCGGCGGGCCGACTACTTCGACGCCTGGTGGCTGCTGGTAGACTGGCCCCAGCTGTCCCGGACCTACGGGGACTTCCTGGCCCGCCGTCCCCGCTGTCCCCATCCGTAAGCGGGCATGCCAAAAGCGGGCCGGAAAACGGCCCGTTTTTTCTACATGCGGCGGCGGGAAATCTCGTTGACAAGGGCGGCGTTTTCCGATAAGATAGGAAGTCGGATAAAAACACAAAGGAAGGAGAAACCGTATGAGCCTGCTGCTGACCGGCGGAGCCGTTTTTTTGAACGGGCGCTTTCAGGATATGGACGTTGCCATTTCTGAGGGCCGTATTGTTTCCGCAGCCCCCTCCCTTCCCAAGGAAGGCTTTTCCGTCATTGAATTGCATAATCATTTGATCGTCCCAGGTTTCGTTGATGTCCATGTTCATCTTCGGGAGCCTGGTTTTTCTTATAAAGAGACGGTCTTTTCCGGCACGGCGGCGGCCGCCGCCGGCGGCTACACGGCGGTGTGCGCCATGCCCAACCTGAAGCCGGTGCCGGACGATCAGGCGCATTTGCAGGCCCAGCTGGACCTGATCCGGAAGAACGCCAAGGTCCATGTGTATCCCTACGGCGCCATCACCCGGGGCGAGCAGGGCGAGGCCCTGGCGGATCTGGCCGCCATGGCCCCCCAGGTCTGCGGCTTCTCCGACGACGGGCGGGGCGTCCAGTCCCGGGACATGATGCGCGCCGCCATGGAGCTGGCCCGCACGCTGGACAAGCCTATCGTGGCCCACAGCGAGGACGAGAGCCTGCTGACCAAGGGCTGGGCCGTCCACGACGGCGATTTCGCCCGGCGGAACGGCCTCCCCGGCAACGACCCCGCCAGCGAGTGGAAGCAGGTGGAGCGGGACATCCAGCTGGTCCGGGAGACCGGGTGCCGGTACCACGTCTGCCACGTCTCCACCAAGGAGTCCGTGGCCCTGGTCCGTCAGGCCAAGGCCGAGGGGCTTCCCGTCACCTGCGAGACCGGGCCCCACTATCTGGTGCTGACCGACGAGGAATTGCTGGACGAGGGCCGCTTCAAGATGAATCCCCCCATCCGCTCCGCCGCCGACCGGGACGCCCTCATCGCAGGACTGCTGGACGGCACGGTGGACTGCATTGCCACCGACCACGCCCCCCACAGTGCGGAGGAGAAGTCCAAGGGCCTGCGGGGCAGCCTCAACGGCATCGTGGGGCTGGAGACCGCCTTCCCGGTGCTGTACACCCAGCTGGTGGAGACGGGCATCGTGCCCCTGGAAACCGTTTTGAACGCCCTGTGCGTCAATCCCCGCAGGATCTTCGGCCTGCCCGGCGGGGTCATCGCCGTGGGCCAGCCCGCCGACCTGGCGGTGCTGGATCTGGACCGGCCCCACGTCATCGACTCCCGCACCTTCCACTCCCTGGGCCGGGCCACGCCCTTTGACGGCTGGGGCGTCGCCGCCGCCGTCGCCATGACCATCTGCGGCGGAGAGATCGTTTACGCCGACCTACAGAAGCAGGAGGCAGACATATGAAAAAATCGCTGTTTACCCTGGAGCACGCCCGGCAGCTGACGGCGGACACCTATGAGCTGGTGCTCTCCGGCGACACCTCCGCCATCACCGCGCCGGGACAGTTTGTAAATATTGAACTGCCCGGGAAATTCCTGCGGCGGCCCATCTCCATCTGCAACTGGACGTCTGATGCGCTGATGCTGCTGGTGAAGGTGGTGGGCGCGGGCACAAAGGAGCTGGCGCGCTGTGTCCCCGGCACGGAGCTGGACGTGCTCAGCGGCCTGGGCAACGGGTTCGACATGCGCCTTGCGGGCGCGCATCCCGTTCTGGCGGGCGGCGGCATCGGCATCGCGCCGCTGTACGGCCTGGCCCAGCGGATGATCGAAGCGGGGGCCGCGCCAACCGTGGCCCTGGGCTTCCGCTCCGGGACGGACGCCTTTTATCTGGAGGAATTCGCCGCCCTGGGCTGCCGGCTGCTCATCGCCACCGAGGACGGCAGCCTGGGCACCCGCGGCTTCGTCACCGACTGCATCCGGGCCGTGCCGGAGTGCGATTACGTCCTCTCCTGCGGCCCCCTGCCCATGCTGAAGGCCGTCCATGGCCTTCCCCAGCTGAAGGGCGGACAGTTCAGCTTTGAGGCCCGGATGGGCTGCGGCTTCGGCGCCTGCATGGGCTGCACCGTGCCCACCAGGGATGGCTATAAGCGGGTCTGCAAGGATGGGCCCATCCTGTACAAGGAGGAGATCGTATGGTGAACCTCAGTGTGAATCTGGCGGGCGTGGAGCTGAAAAATCCCATCATCCCCGCCTCCGGCACCTTCGGCTATGGCCGGGAGTACGCGGAGCTGTACGACCTGGACATCCTGGGCAGCTTCTCCTGGAAGGGCACCACCGGCCAGGCCCGCCTGGGCAACCCCCAGCCCCGCATCGCGGAGATGACGGGCGGCATGCTGAACGCCGTGGGCTTGCAGAATCCCGGTATCGACGCCGTCATCGAAAAAGAGGTGCCCAACATCGCCAAAATCTTCCACGGCCCGGTCATCGCCAATGTGGGCGGCTTCTCCATCGAGGAGTACGCGGAGAACTGCCGGAAGCTGAACGACGTCGACCAGGTGGCCATTCTGGAGGTCAACATCTCCTGCCCCAATGTCCACTGCGGCGGCAGGAACTTTGGCTCCGACCCAAAGAGCGCCGCCGAGGTCACAAGGGCCGTGAAGGCCGTCACGAAGAAGCCGGTGTTCATGAAGCTGACCCCCAACGTCACCGACATCGCCGAGATCGCCCGGGCCTGCGCCGACGCCGGGGCCGACGGGCTGTGCCTCATCAACACCCTGCTGGGGATGCGCATTGATCTGAAGACGAAGCGCCCCCTCATCGCCAACCGCACCGGCGGCGTCTCCGGCCCAGCCGTGTTCCCGGTGGCACTGCGGATGGTGTGGGACGTGTACGAAGCCGTGAAGCTGCCCATCATCGGCTGCGGCGGCGTTTCCTCCGCCGAGGACGCGGCGGAGATGATGCTGGCGGGCGCCACGGCTGTGGAGGTGGGCGCCGCCAACCTGAAGGACCCCTTCGCCTGCAAGACCATGGTGGAAAACCTGCCTGCCGTCTGCCAGCGGCTGGGCGTCGCCAATATCTCTGAGCTGACCGGCGCGGCCCACGGCTGAACCTGAAAATCAACAGAAAGGACTGTTTTTGATATGAGCGCGAAAGATGTTATCATTGCTCTGGACTTTCCCAATAAGGAAGAGACTTTGGCCTTCCTTGACAAATTCCCCGCCGGGGAGAAGCCCTTTGTGAAGATCGGCATGGAGCTGTTCTACGCCGAGGGCCCCCAGATCGTCCGGGACATCAAGGCCCGGGGCCACAAGATCTTCCTGGATCTGAAGCTCCACGACATCCCCAACACCGTGAAGCGGGCCATGAGCGTCCTCTCCCGGCTGGACGTGGACATGGTGAACCTTCACGCCGCCGGCGCCAGCGAGATGATGAAGGGCGCCCTGGAGGGCCTGACCCGCCCCGACGGCACCAGGCCCCTGCTGATCGCCGTCACCCAGCTGACCAGCACCGACGCGACGGCCCTGAAAAACGAGCTGCTCATCGACACCCCCATGGCGGAGACCGTCATGTCCTACGCCAAAAATGCCGCCGATTCCGGCCTGGACGGCGTGGTCTGCTCTCCCCTGGAGGCGGCGCTGGTGAAGGAAAAGTGCGGCGAAAACTTCCTGACCGTCACCCCCGGCATCCGTTTCGCCGACAGCGCCGTTGGCGACCAGAAGCGCATCATGACCCCCGAGAAGGCGGGCAGGTCCGGCTGCGACTACATCGTGGTGGGCCGCCCCATCACCCAGGCCGAGGATCCCGTGGCGGCCTACCGCCGGGCGGTAAAGGATTTCCTGGGCTGAGCGATGTGCACTGTTCCCTCTCCCCTGAGCCACAGGCCCTTCGGCGGCATCAGCGCCAACCAGCTGCGGTGTCTGGCCATGTTTCTCATGCTGCTGGACCACCTGTGGGCCACCCTGGTGCCCGGAAACTTCTGGATGACCTACGCGGGCCGTCTGGCCTTCCCCATCTTCGCGTTTCAGATCTCCGAGGGGTTTTTCCATACCTCTGACCGCAAGCGCTACGCCATGCGGCTGCTGGCGTTTGCCCTCCTCTCCGAAATTCCCTTTGATCTTCTCTACGGCAGCACGGTGTTCTATCCCTTCCACCAGAATGTGCTGTTCACCCTGCTGCTGGGCCTGCTGGCCATCTCCGCTATCGACCGGGCGCGGCGGGAGCGCTCGGCGAAGACCGCTCTGCGGGCCGCCCTCGTCCTGCCGGGAACGCTGCTGCTCAGCATCGTGGGCATGGTGGACTACGGCTGGCGGGGAATGCTGACCGTTGTGGCGTTCTATGCCCTGCGGGGCTTCCCCGGCGCGTGGCTGGCCCAGGCGGCGGCCATGATCCTGCTGAACATCGTGGGGTTTCAGGGGCTCCTGATTTCTCTTTTGGGCTGGGAATTTCCCACCCAGGGCTTTGCGGTGCTGGCCCTGCTCCCCATCTGGCTGTACAATGGCCGGCCGGGGCGGAAAAGCCGCGCCCTGCAATACGGCTCTTACGCCTTTTATCCGGTACACATGCTGATCCTGTATCTGCTGTTTTCACTGCTGCGGTAATATTTCATCTGTTATTTCTGAAAGGAGAACAACGATATGTCACTTGAACACACCATCGCCCATGACCTGCTTTCTATCGGCGCCGTCTTTCTGCGGCCCGACGAGCCCTTTACCTGGGCCAGCGGCATCAAAAGCCCCATCTACTGCGACAACCGCCTGACCCTGACGGCCCCCGCCGTCCGCACCCATGTGGAGGAGGGTCTTGCGGAGCTGATCCGCCAGCACTATCCCGACGTGGAGGTCCTGATGGGCACCTCCACCGCCGGCATCGCCCACGCCGCCATCGTGGGCCATCTCATGGGCCTGCCCATGGGCTATGTCCGCTCCGGCAACAAGGACCACGGCCGCCAGAACCGCATCGAGGGCAGGCTGGAAAAAGGCCAGAAGGTCGTGGTGGTGGAGGACCTGATCTCCACCGGCGGCAGCTGCATCGAGGTGGTGGAGGCCCTGCGGGAGGCCGGCGCCCAGGTGCTGGGCATCGTGTCCATTTTCACCTACGGCCTGCAGAAGGGGCTGGACCGCATGGCCGCCGCCAACGTCACCAACTTCAGCCTGTCCAACTTCGACGCCGTCTGCGAGGCGGCCGCCGAGGAGGGCAAGATCCGCCCCGAGGACATCGACCGGCTGAAGAAGTTCCGGGCGGATCCCGGCGACGAAAGCTGGATCACGTCGAAATAAATTCCGCTCCGCCCGTTCCATTCATTTCTCCAGCCTCGGCAGAACCGGCGGTATGGGGCCGGTTCTCTCCCCGCTGAAGCCGCTTCGCCGGGCTTCGGCAGGGCCCCATATAGAAAGGAGCATCACCATGCCTAGAAATATCATTGATGTCACCGACCTCACCGTGGAGGAGATCGACCAGCTCATCGCCACGGCGGAGGACATCATCGCAGACCCCGTCAAATATCAGAACGCCTGTGCCCACAAGCAGCTGGCGACGCTGTTCTTCGAGCCCTCCACCCGCACCCGCCTCTCCTTTGAGTCCGCCATGCTGGCCCTGGGCGGCAGCGTGCTGGGCTTCTCCGAGGCCAACTCCAGCTCCACCGCCAAGGGCGAGACCGTGGGCGACACCATCCACACCGTCAGCTGCTATGCCGACATCATCGCCATGCGCCACCCCAAGGAGGGCGCGCCCTATGCCGCCGCCCAGTTCAGCGAGGTGCCCATCATCAACGCCGGCGACGGCGGCCACAATCACCCCACCCAGACCCTGACGGACCTGCTGACCATCCACCGGGAGAAGGGGCGGCTGGACAACTTCACCGTGGGCTTCTGCGGCGACCTGAAATTCGGCCGCACCGTTCACTCCCTGGTAAACGCCCTGAGCCGGTATGCAAACATCAACTACGTCCTCATCTCCCCCAACGAGCTGAAGCTGCCCCGCTATGTTAAAGAAGAGGCCCTGAAAAAGAAGGGGATCCCCTACACCCAGACCACCGATCTGGAGTCCGTCATCCCCCAGCTGGACATTTTGTACATGACCCGCGTCCAGAAGGAGCGGTTTTTCAACGAGGAGGATTACCTCCGCCTGAAGGACAGCTACATCCTGACGCCGGAGAAGCTGGTGAACGCCAAGGCGGACCTGTCCATCCTGCACCCCCTGCCCCGTGTCAACGAGATCTCCGTGGCGGTGGACCGGGATCCCCGGGCGGCCTACTGGCGGCAGGTGAAAAACGGCAAGTTCATCCGCATGGCCCTCATCATGAAGCTGCTGGGCATTGAGGTCTGAGAAAGGAGCTTGATTCATGAATATCGACAGCATCCAAAACGGCGTGGTTCTGGACCACATCCAGGCCGGCAAGAGCATGGACATCTACAAGTATCTGCATCTGGACGAGCTGGACTGCTCCGTGGCCATCATCAAGAATGTCCGCAGCGGCCGCATGGGCAAGAAGGACATCATCAAGATCGACTCCCCCATGGAGGTGGATCTGGACGTGCTGGGCTATATCGACTCCAACATCACCGTCAACGTGATCCGGGACGGCGTGCGGGTGGCAAAGAAGCACGTGGAGCTGCCCCGGAAGCTGGTGAACATCATCCACTGCAAGAATCCCCGGTGCATCACCGTTTCCGAGCCTCAACTGGACGCCGTCTTCCTGCTGAGCGACCCGGAGAAGCACACCTACCGCTGTGCCTACTGCGAG
Organism: uncultured Dysosmobacter sp.; assembly: GCA_947625655.1. GTDB lineage: Bacteria > Bacillota > Clostridia > Oscillospirales > Oscillospiraceae > Oscillibacter. The sequence goes on along the minus strand of CANQPD010000006.1, from coordinate 41,398 downwards.
ACGGCCATTGACAAGAAGTTCTGAGACAGCCGACAGCGAAAGCGCCCGCCCCTGACAGGGGCGGGCGCTTTCATGATATCGGAAAGAGGGCTCAGGCGTGCCCGGGGTATTCGCCGGTGATGGACTGCCAGAGCCCGCGCATATCCAGACGGCGGACCTGACAGTCCGGGTGTCCGCCGCGGGAGAGGACGCCGGAGCCGCCGGCGTCTCTCTGCTCGTAGGAGAAGGTGCGGCCGCCGCCATCCTTCAACTCGATCTTCAGGATGTATGCCTGCGCGCCCATGAGAGCGCCTTCATCCCGCTCCGCCTCCCCGACGACGCGCATGCGCTCCAGGGCTTCATACAGGGCGTCAAGCTCTTCCGGCTCCGTCAGGGTGAGGGTCTCCGTATAGTTGGCGCCCACAGTCGCGGACGCCAACTCATCCCGGGTAAAATCCAGGGGATAGCGGGCGCTCCGATCCCGCTGGTACAGAAGAACGACGGCGGCCATCGCCAGCAGCAGGACGGCTCCGGCGATCCACTTGCCTTTTCTCTTCATAGAGTACCTCCTCCTTCTCTTTTAAAGCCCCCTCCATTCCTCGGGGCGCAGGCGGCTGAGGTCGTGCTCCGCCATGTCGATGGTCCGCAGCATGGCCTCCCGGTCGCCGTTGAGGGTGCCCTTCAGCACCAGGTAGTTGCTGGCGTGGTTCATGCGGAAGACGCTCCCCGGGCTGTCCAGGCGCTCCACCAAAAGGCGGGTCTCCTCCAGCACCTGGGGCTGGGTCAGCAGCTGGAAGCTGCCCTCCTGGACCCAGTCGTACAGAGGCGTCCCCGGCTCCACCATCAGCGTCAGCATGCCGATGTACTCCGGGTTCATGGCGTTGAAGGCCCTGGCGGTCTCCACGGCGTGCTTTTCCAGCAGTTCCGGGCCGCCCAGGCCGGTGATGGCGGTGACGGACAGGGCGATGCCGTTCCGGCGGACCTTTTGGCCCATCTCGATGATTTCTGCCGCGCCGTGGCCCTTGCGCATCAGCTTCAAGACCTCGTCGCAGCCGGACTCCAGGCCCATGTACACCATGGTCAGCCCCTTTTCCCGCAGCGTCCGCAGCTCCTCGTCGGTGCGGATGCGGATGGAGGCGGGGGAGGCGTAGCTGGTGACCCTCTGGCACTCCGGAAACAGCTCCCGGATGGTGTCCAGAATGGTGTACAGCTCGCTGGCCTTGCGCACCAGGGCGTCGCCGTCCGCCAGGAACACCTTGTCCACGTTCCGGTAGGTCCGGCGGGCGATGTGGAAGTCCTCGATGACCTCCTCCAGGGGCCGGAGGGCGAAGTGCTTCTCCTTGTACATGCTGCAGAAGGCACAGGTGTTGTGGCTGCAGCCGTAGGTCACCTGGACGATGAGGCTGTATGCCTCGGAGGGGGGACGGTAGACGCTGCCGTAATATCTCATACGCCCAGCTTCTCCAGCGCGGCCATTTTCAGGCAGACGCAGAACACGGCGATGGCCTGCTCCAGCTCCTCAACAGGCGGCAGGGACGGGGCGATGCGGATGTTGGAATCCTGCGGGTCCTTGCCGTAGGGGAAGGTGGCGCCGGCATTGGTCATGGTGACGCCGGCCTCGCGGCACAGGGCCAGGGTCCGCCTGGCGGTGCCGGGCATGGCGTTCAGGGACACGAAGTAGCCGCCCTTGGGCCGCCGCCAGGAGGCGATGTCCAGGGGAGCGATCTCCCGGTCCAGGGTGTCCACCACGGCCCGGAACTTGGGGCCCATGATGGCGGCGTGCTTGCGCATCAGCTCCAGGGTGTGGGCCTTGTCCTTCAGGTACAGGACGTGGCGCTGCTGGTTCACCTTGTCAAAGCTGATGACCTGGACGGTCAGCAGCTTTTCCATGTAGGCCATGTTGGCCTCGGAGCAGGCGAAGCAGCTGACGCCCGCGCCAGGCAGCGTCACCTTGGAGGTAGAGGCGAACTCGAACACCATATCCGGGTTCCCCGCCTGCTCGCACAGGGACAGGATGTCGGGGAATTCCACGTAATCCCCCTCGAACTCATGGATGCAGTAGGCGTTGTCCCACATGACGGTGAAGTCCGGGGCGGCGGGCTTCAGGGCGGCCATGCGGCGGATGGTCTCGTCAGAGTAGATGATGCCGTCGGGGTTGGAGTACTTGGGCACGCACCAGATGCCCTTGACAGCCGGGTCCTTCACGGCCTCCTCCACGGCGTCCATGTCGGGGCCGTCATCGGTCATGGGGATGGTGATGAGTTCAAAGCCGAAGGACTCCGTCACCTTGAAATGGCGGTCATAGCCGGGGGCGGGGCACAGCCACTTCACGGTCTCCTCCTTGCACCAGGGGCGCTCAGAGTGGAGCAGGCCGTGGGTATAGGCCTTGGAGATGGTGTCGTACATCAGCTGCAAACTGGCGTTGCCGCCCACAAACACCTGGGAGGGCTTGCAGCCCAGGATGTCGGCAAACAGGCGCCTGGCGGCGGGAAGGCCGCTCATCTCGCCGTAGTTGCGGACGTCGATGCCGTCGGACACATAGTCCTCGGGCTTCTGCATCAGCGCGAAAATATCGCTCACCAGATCCAGCTGGGCCTTGCCGGGCTTGCCCCGGGCCATGTTCAGGCTGAGGCCCCGGGCCTTCAGCGCCTCGAATTCCTTTTGCAGTCCGGCGTATTCCGCCTTGCGCTCCTCAGCGGTCATCTTGGGATAAGCGGTCATAAAAATCATCCTTTCCGATGCGATTTTCCGTGTGTCCAAAGCAGGGACTTTGAATCACATACAGTATACTCACTTTTCCCGCCGCTTGCAAGGCCCCAGCCCCGCAAAAACGCCGCAAAAAAGCCCGCCCCCGCCTGAATCTTCGGCGGGGGCGGGCCGGCGCGCCTCAGCAGCAGCCAGAGCCGACACAGCTGTTGTCGGCACAGGCGATGGTAGGCTCGCCGGAGGTCAGGGTCACGCCATAGCGGATGGGTACGGATACGCAGACCTGCTGGGTCATGGTCACGGTGCAGCTGGCGCCGCCGGCGTCTGTGACGCAGGTGATGTCAGGCACCCCCTGGCAGGCCACGGTGACGGTGCCCACCGATGCGGTGGGCGTCAGGGTCAGGGGCGCGCTGACATCCACACACTGAGTACCAACCTTATTGCAGCCGTTCATCGGGCAGGCGTCCTCCGCCTGATAGGGCCGGATGGGCTCATGCTCATAGGCTTCACTGATATGCAAAACGATCCCTCGTTTCCTTGAGATTGCATCCGCCGTCTGCGGATACACCCTATCCTATGCCGGAAAGCGCGTCCCGGCTCCGAAGGAAATCCTCTTTTCTTTTTCTTGCAAATATGTTATAATATCGTTAAAATTCAGAAAATTCTGTGAGGATTGCTATGGACGAAAAAATGGACGAAAAGCAGGAACAAAAATTTCATCAGATGACGGAGACGCCGGTGGGGCGGCTGATCTGCCGTCTGGCGCTCCCCTGCATCATCAGCATGCTGGTCACCGCCTTTTACAACATGGCGGACACTTTTTTTGTGGGCATGCTGAAAAGCAACGCCGCCACCGGCGCCGTGGGCGTGGTCTTTTCCATGATGGCCATTATCCAGGCGGTGGGCTTTTTCTTTGGCCACGGCAGCGGCAACTTCATCTCCCGGGAGCTGGGAAAGCACAATTTTGAGGACGCCTCCAACATGGCCGCCACCGGCTTTTTCTCCGCCCTGGCCGCGGGCCTTGTCATCTGTGTTCTGGGGCAGCTCTTTCTGGAGCCGCTGGCGCTGCTGCTGGGCTCCACCGACACCATCCTGCCCTATGCAAAGGCCTATCTGCGGGTCATCCTCTTCGGCGCGCCGTGGATGACCGCCTCTCTGGTGCTGAACAACCAGCTGCGGTTCCAGGGCAGCGCCGCCTATGCCATGGTGGGCATCGCCAGCGGCGCGGTGCTGAACATCGGCCTGGACCCGCTGCTGATCTTCGTGTTCGATCTGGGCGTGGCCGGCGCTGCCTGGGCCACCATCATCAGCCAGTTCGTCAGCTTCTGCCTGCTGCTGGCGGGCTGCGCCAAGGGCGGCAATCTCCATATCCATATCTCCCGGGTCCAGCTGAAATGGTCCTACTACAAAATGATCATCCAGGGCGGACTTCCCTCCCTGGCCCGGCAGGGGCTGGCCAGCGTGGCCACCATCTGCCTGAATCTGGCCGCCAAGCCCTATGGCGACGCCGTGATCGCCGCCATGGGCGTGGTCCAGCGCATCATGATGTTCGGCGGCTCCGCCATGATCGGCTTCGGCCAGGGTTTCCAGCCCGTCTGCGGCTTCAACTACGGCGCCAGGCTGTACAAGCGGGTGCGGGAAGGGTTCTGGTTCTGCGTCAAGAGCTCCACCGTCTTTTTGCTGGCGGTCAGCGCCCTGGGCTTTGCCTTCGCCCCCCAGCTGGTGGCCCTGTTCCGGGACGATCCGGAGGTCATTGCCATCGGCGCCGCCGCCCTGCGGTTCCAGTGCGTCACGTTCTTCTTCCAGGGCTGGGTCGTCATGAGCAACATGATGCTCCAGACCATTGGCCGCACCGTGCCCGCCACCTTTCTGGCCATGGCCCGGCAGGGCGTGTTCTTCATCCCCCTGGTGTGGATTCTCTCCACCGCGCTGGGCATCCCGGGCATTCAGATGACCCAGGCGGTGTCCGACTGCCTGACGCTGGCCTGCGCCATTCCCATCCAGGTGAAGGTCCTGCGGGAGCTGGCCGCCATGGACCCGTCCCCGCGGTGATCCGGCAGCCGCCTCCGGGGGGCTTCTCGGAGGCGGTTTTTTGCGTCTTTTTATGCAAACGTTTGAGCATTTTATCGTGAAAGCGCACAGCTTTTTTGAAAATCCTTGTCCCAAATGCCAAACTTCTTTTCAGGCTATTGACTTTAATCCCTTGATATTGCATAATATAGGTGTTCCCACACAAGAGGATTCCGTGGGATTTTCTTTCACCGTTTTTCGGAAACGTTTGCGTTAATTGGGCGGGTTTGAAGGGTATTGCACGCATTCCCTTCCGTGGGACTGACCGTGTTCGCACTAGCCGGTTTCATTCCCCCGCGGCGGGGACCCTGTCCTGACCCTGTGGAATGGCGATGACCAGTCCGGGGTCCCCGCGCCCACTTTCCCCGGCGGTGAAGGCAGTTTCCTTTGTTCCCCCGCACCGCAAAGAAATTTGCGTTACTGTTTCTCCTTTCCTTCTATAGCATAAGGACCCGCGCTTTGGCAGAGGCGCGGGTCCTTATGCGTTTAAAAATCTTCCGCCGCCGGAAGAAAGGCTCCGGGCGGGGGTGCCTGAGGGGGCGCGGCCCGCCTCGAATGGGATCAAATGCCCCGGCCGGGCAAGGCTTGCGGTCAGCGAAGCGAGGACCTTTTGAGACTGTTCCCAAAGCCAAGACGGGCTTTGGGAACAGTTTCAAGCCCGGCTGCCTGCGGCAGCCGGGCTGACGTGTCTTTTACCGGGTCTGGCCGATGATCTCCAGCGCCTGAGTCAGCAGGGCTTCGCCCTTTCGCAGCGAATAGTCCTCTCCGCTTCGCCAGCTGGCTCTATAACAGTCCGTGCTTCCCACCAGATACAACCGGCAGGGATAGTCCTTTCTCCCAGACTCTCCCCACAGCTCCAGGACCACGGTATCCTGCCGCAGCGGGTATGCGCCCATGGGATTTCGCCAGCGGGCACATTGGGCATCCGCCGCCAGGGCCTCCAGCCCGTTCAGCTGCTCCTGAGAGAGTTTTTCCGTGATATCGATGCCGTTTCGCTCCACGCCGTACAGCGCCGCATTTTTCCCCACGGCCTGCTGAGGCACCAGAAAGTGGAACGCCAGCAGCGCCGCGGCCGCAAGTCCGGCCAGCAGGGCCAGTCTCTTTTTCATACCGGCTTCCTCCTTTTCCTCTTTGCTTCATCATATCCTGTTCCAGATACGCCGTCAAGGAAAAAAGCGCCGCGAAAGCGGCGCTCAGCCCGTGGAAAAAGTCCTTTGGACTTTTTCCACGGGCTTCACAATGCCTCGCTTTTTGGCCTGCTTTGCAGGCCAAAAAGCTCCCGCTTCGCGGGGCAAAGGACTGTTGTCACAGCCCTTTGCAGGCATTCGATTCAACACGAGGGGGCTCCCGCCCCCTCGTACTCCCCCTGCGAAACGGAACGCTTTTTCTCCAAACAGAGGTTTTTCGACAAGCTGTAAGCGCCGCTTTCGCGGCGCTTTTCCGATATAGCCGGATCTTAATAGAATTCCTTGATGTAATTCTCCACATCGGCCCGGGTGCCCATGAAGGGGCCGGGGGTCTCCATCTTCAGAGAGACCAGCGCGGTGGCGGTCTGGAGGGCGGTGGGGATGTCCTTGGTCAGGCGCTCGTTGATGTAACCGGCGAAGGTGGTGTCGCCCCGGCCGGTGCGGCCGGACATGTTCCGGGACTTGATGGGGCAGGTATAGATCTCCCTGCCGTCATACACCAGGACCTCGGTGTTGTGGGTAATGAGGATCTCCTTGGCGCCCCAGTCGTACAGCATCCTGGCGGCGGCGGCCCGGTCATCGGTGCCGGTGAGGATCTCCGCCTCGGCGGCGTCGGTCTTCAGGAAACGGATGTAGGGCAGCATCTCCTTCTTCGCCGCCCAGTCGTGGTACACCATGCCGCCGTTTTCCACGCAGCGCAGCATGGTCTGCACATCGATGGCCACCATGGCGTGCTTGGCGGCAAAGGGGATCATCTCATCGGTGATGTCGCCGCCCACCAGACCGGCCAGGTGCCAGATCTTGGCGTCGATCTCCGGGACCTCGGAGGTCTTGTAGGGCTCGATGACGCTGTCCACCGTGGAGGTGCGGCGCTCCCGGTCGGGAGTGTGGTACACGTTCTTGGTGACAAAGGAGGTCTTGCTGTGCAGGGGGAACACAGTGACGTTGGGCGCGTCCGCGAAGGCGGCCGCCATATCGATCTTCGTGGTGTCCGCCTTGGGCAGCACCGCGATCTTGTGGCCCATGTTGGCGGCGGCGAAGCCGGAGTAGTACACCGCGCCGCCCACGGCCTGGATGGTGGTGCCGTCGTAGTCCACATTGGTGTCCTGGGCCACCTCGCCGATGATGAGGGAATCAAACTGCTGACTCATACTTACTTGCCTTCCTTTCGCATCTTTTCATCCGCGTCCACATAGGACTGGAATTCAGGGCTCCACAGCTGGAATTGGAGCGTTTCGATCATGTGCTTATAGGCATAGGAGTCTCCCACCCGCTCAGGCAGGATGACGCCCGCCCGGGCCTCGTCCCCGGCCTGGTGGGTGTCGGACCCGGCCAGGCGGTAAAAACCGGGATGGCGGCGGCACAGGTCCAGGGCCAGATCGGAGTGGTTTTTGTGGCGGGGGTTGCTGTTGATGATCTCGGAGCCGTGGACGGCGTCCTCAAACACGGTGGTGTTGCCGTCCCGGTAGGGATGGGCGTGGATGATGAGCACCTCATCGTGGAACTTCGCAAAGAATTCCTGAGCGCTCATGCAGCAGGCGTAGGGGTGGGAGCGGAGCCACTGCTCGTCGATGCCGTAGACCAGATAGTCGTTGTCGTTCTCGGGGAAGCGGAACTCCGCGCCCAGGATCACGTCGAAGCCCACCTCGTCGCCCCGCTTCTTGGAGGCGTGGTAGCCGGAGAGATAGTGATCCATCACCGCGTCCCAGTTGTGCTGGGTGTCGATGCGGGACAGGTACTCCGGGTGGAGGTGATCCGTCACCACCAGGCCGGTAAAGCCCTTTGCCACATAGCGGTCCACCACCTCGGCGGCGGGCAGGTGGCCGCACCTGCTGGTCTCCGCGGTGTGGGTATGGGGATCGTACAAATAGCCGTTCATGTCGTCTCTACTCCCTTTTCGTGACAGGAACCCGGCCCAGGGCCGGGTATCCTGTTTTTTAATATGGACCTTCCGCCCTCACTCCAGCGCCCGGCAGGTGCTGCGCTTGATCAGGCTGGGCATCAGGATCTGATGGACATAGCCCTGGGTGCCGTTTTCGATCTTGTCCCGCAGCATGTCCACCGCCTGAACCGCCATCTCCCGCTTGGGCTGTTCGATGGTGGTCAGCTCGATGCGGGGCAGGGCCGTGGAGGGAATGTTGTCGAAGCCGATCAGGCTCAGGCGGCCGGGAACGTCGATGCGCAGCTCGTCCGCCGCCTTCAGCAGGCCCAGGGCGTTGGAGTCCGTGGAGGCAAAGATGGCGGAGTAATCGATGGGCTTGGAGAACAGCTCCTTTGCCAGCTCATAGCCGTTGTTCACGGAGGAGCGGGAAAACTCGCTGTTGAAGAACCGCTGCTGGAGCCCCAGCTCCTGGCAGGCCTTCATATACCCCTCCGCCCGGAGCTGGTGGGTGGTGGTGTGGCGGCGGCCGAAGTACAGAATATCCCGGTGGCCCAGCTCATAGAGGTATTTGGTGCCGATGTAGGTGCCGCGGCTGTTGTCCGCCGCCACATAGCTCTGGGGCTGGTCCCGCAGGTTCTCACTGAGGAACACCGTGGGCACCTGGTCGGTGTAGGCCCGGATATTCTCATAGGTCTTGGGGCTCTGGGGCACGATGAGGATGCCGTCCACCTGGCGGCCCAGCAGCAGCTTGACCACGGTCTTCTCCTGCTTCAGGTCGGGGCCGGAGTTGCACAGCATGATGTTGTAGCCGTGGGCCCGGGCGCTCATCTCCGCGTAATAGGCCAGTTCCGACATAAACTGGTTGTCGATGGAGGGGACCACCAGGCCGATGAGGTCCGTCTTCTTCATGACCATGGAGCGGGCCACGTAATTGGTGGTATAGCCCATCTCGTCGCAGAGCTTGATGATGCGCTCCCGGGTATCGCTGCCGATCTGGGGGCTGCCGGATAAAGCCCGGGAAACCGTGGCATAGGAGACGCCGGCCGCCTTGGCCACATCCTTCAAGGTCACACTTTTCATATCGTATCATCCTCTCTGCGAAGCAGAAAATCGTAAACGTTTCCGGTTTATTTTTTACAGTCGGCGGCCGCGGCACGGCCCTACGACTGTACGATAAAAGAATATATGATTTTCAGTTCAATGTCAATAACATTCTCAGTTTTTCATGCTTTTGGGCAGAAAAACGAAAATTTCGCTCAGTCTTTGGCATTTGGCATATTGACAAACCACCCCCGCTTATTTAGAATAAAACCTGTAAAAGGTCGCAAACGTTTACAATCTGTATAGGGGAGCTCTTTTCCGGCGGATCGCCGCAGCTCCCGGAAAGGAGGAACGTTTATGATCCGCGCAGTCCTTTTCGACGTCGGCGGCACGCTCCACGAGGTCCATCACGACCAGGAGATGGCCGACCGCTTCTCCCAGCGGCTGCTGGATATCCTGTCTGCCCACGGCGTCGCCCTTCCCATCGGCGCGGCGGCGCTGACGCCCCTGCTCCACGAAAACGCCGAGGCCTACAAGCACTGGTCGGAGGAATCCCGCGTCGAGCTTCCCAGTCCCCGTATCTGGAGCGAGTTTTATTTAAAGGACTTCCAGATCGGCGAGGAACTCCTGGCCCCCATTGCCGAGGAGCTGTCCTGGATGTACGACGCCACCCGGGTGAAAAACGTGCCCAGGCCCCATATGCGCCAGACCATTGAGACCCTGCATGAGATGGGGATGGTCCAGGGCATCATCAGCAACATGATCTCCACCTCCTTTGTCCCCCGGCTGGCGGAGGACTACGGCATCGCGCAGTACATGTCCTGCCTGGTCATTTCGGCCTCCGCGGGCATCCGCAAGCCCGACCCCGCCATCTTTGAACTGGCTGCCGCCCAATGCGGCGTTCCCTGCCGGGAGATGGCCTATGTGGGCGACACCCTCTCCCGGGATGTCCTGGGCTGCCGGAACGCCGGAGTGGCCCTCAGCATCCAGATCCGAAACCCCTCCATCGCCCACCGGGACACCGCCTTTGCCGGCACCGGCCTGGCGCCGGACGTCCTGATCGACGATCTCAGCGAGATCCCCGGAATCATCCGTTCCTATAATCAACCAAAATAAATTGAAGATAGAACAAGGAGGAATTTTACTATGGCCCCCGAGATCAAAACCATTTTCTTTGACGTTGGCAACACCCTGCGCGTGGTGGTGAAGGACCAGGCGTTCATCGATCAGGCCGAGGCCGGCCTGATGGAGCTGATCCAGACCAAGGAGAGCCACGACGAGCTGTTCGCCAAGCTGGAGGAGCGGTGGAAGAAGTACCGCAAGCTGTCCAAGACCACTTTGCTGGACGCCTCCGAGGGCGAGCTGTGGACCCAGTACATGCTGCCCGACTATGAGCCCAACATGATCTTTGCCAACGCCGCCCGCCTGACCCGCCTGTGGCGCGACCACGACGGCCGCCGCGTGGCCCGTCCCGACGCCGTGGCCACCTTAAAGGAGCTGTGCGCCCGGGGCTATACCCTGGGCATCATCGCCAACACCGTCACCGAGACGGAGATCCCCGACTGGATGGCCGCCGACGGTGTGGCCCAGTGCTTCAAGACCACCATCCTGTCCTCCAAGGTCCGCCTGCGCAAGCCCGATCCCGACATCTATCATCTGGCCTGCCGCTGCATCGGCACCCCGGAGGCCAACTGCGCCTACGTCGGCGACAACCCGGTGCGGGACGTGGAGGGCACCCAGGCCGCCGGCTTCGGCATGATGATCCGCATTGACGAGCCGGACACCTTGAATATGGAGCACGCCACCGGCAAGGAGTTCACCCCCGACCACGTCATCACTTCCCTGTCCGAGCTGCTGGACATCTTCCCCGCGCTGAATTAAAAGAAGGAGGCCGTTTGATCCATGGACCAGAACAAGCGTTATAAGGCGGTATTCTTTGACCTGGGCGGCACTCTGCGCATCGCCCTGTTAGAGGAGCCTTATATGAAGCACGCCCGCCGGAAGATGGCGGAGATCGCAGGCTCTCCTGTTCCCTATGAGGAATTTTACCAGATGATCGAGGCGCGCTATGAGCCCTACCGCAAGTGGGCCCTGGGCGAGAACAAGGAGTCCGGCGACGAGGAACTGTGGTGCAAGTGGCTGCTGCCCGACTACGATCCGGCCCGCATCAGGCAGGTCTGCCATGAGCTGAGCTTCCAGTACCGCCAGTGCAAGGGCCGCCGCGTCGTCGTGGACGGCGGCGTGGAGGTCATCAAGGGCCTCCACGAGCGGGGCTACCGCCTGGGCATCATCTCCAACCTGATCGGCGAAAACGAGGTCCCCGACTGGCTGGAGGAGGACGGCCTGGACAAATACTTCGATTCCGTCGTCCTCTCCTCTGTGTGCCATATGCGCAAGCCCTGCGGCGAGATCTATCAGCTGTGCGCCAAGGAGATGGGCGTGGAGCTGGCGGACTGCGTGTCCGTGGCCGACAACATCAAGCGGGACATCCCCGGCGCCAAGAAGGCCGGCGTGGGCTGCAACATCATCTTCTCCTCCCCGGAGAAGAAGCACCCCGTGGAGTTCACCGAGGAAACCCGCCCCGACGCTGTTATTCAGGACTTCCGGGAGATCCTGGACCTGCTGCCGCCCCTTTCTCAAAACTGACCGCGCTCTGTGAAGCCCGCCCTCTGGGCAGGCTTCACGTCGTTCCGTCACTTCTTCCGCTCCCCGCGCAACCGGGTTTTCGCGGGGACCCCAACAGACATATATTCAAGTTACATAAGGAGGCCAATAGGGAATGAACACCGACATCCGCTTCATTTTCCTGGATCTGGGCGGCACCTTCCGCGTCATCGACGAGGACCCCGCCTATCTCTCCGCCGCCCGGGCCAAGATCGCCCAGCTCTGCGGCGTGGAAACCGACGATGCCAACAAGTGGTTTGACGAGGTCATCGACAAGCGCTATGACAAGTACCGCGAATGGGCGCTGAAATTTATGTGCGAGGCTCCCGAAGAGGTCCTGTGGACCCGCTGGCTGGCCTATGACATGGACCAGGAGCTGATCCTGAAGAACGCCGCCGAGCTGACCTATCAGTACCGCCAGACCAAGGGCCGCCGCACCGTGGTGGCCGGCGGCGCCGAGACCGTCAAGGAGCTGTGCGCCAGGGGCTACACCCTGGGCATCATCAGTGATTTGGTGGGCAAGCGGGAGGTGGACGAGTGGCTGGACAACGACGGCCTGCGGCCCTACTTCAAGACCGTGCAGCAGTCCTCCATCACCTACGTCCGCAAGCCCGGCCCCGCCATCTACTACTACGCCATGGAAGAGGTGGGCGCTCTGCCTCAGAACTGCTGCTACGTGGGCGACAACCTGAACCGTGACATCGTGGGCGCCAAGGCCTGCGACTTCGGCATGACCGTGGCCGTGCAGTACAACAAAAACAAGCCCCTGAAGCTTACCGAGGAGAACATGCCCGACGCCAAGGTCTACACCTTCCCCCAGCTGCTGGACATCTTCCCCGCCCGGGGCCAGGTGGCTGTCGATAAGCTGACCGCCCCCGACGACGGGCAGTGAAAACAATTGATAATTTATAATGGATAATTGATAATTGGGTGTTCATGAGAAACGTCCAATTATCCATTTCCGATCATTATTTAATTATCAATTCTCAATTATCAATTATTAATTTAAAACCGGAGGTATTTTCTATGTCTGATATCAAGCGCGGCGGCGCCCAGCTGGCCGAAGCCGTCAAGAGAGCATACGAACTGGGGCAGGACGACTACCACCTGGAGCCCATGGTCCTGGTGGAGGACGGCAAGCCCGTGGGCAAGATCTCCGACGGCGACGCCGCCATCTTCTGCTGCCGCCGGGGCGAGCGGGAGATCGAGCTGACCGAGATGTTCACCGAAGAGGGCTTTGACAAGGTGGAGCGCCGCAAGCTCAACGATCTGGACTTCGTCATCATGACCATGTACCACGACAAGTTCAAGAATCTGCCCATCGCCTTCGCCCCCGCCAAGGTGGTGAAGCCCCTGGCCCAGGTGCTCTCCGAGGCCGGCAAGAGCCAGTTCCACTGTGCCGAGAGCGAGAAGTTCGCCCATGTGACCTTCTTCTTCAACGGCGGCGAGAACAACCCCTTCCCCGGCGAGGACGATCTGTGCATCCCCTCCCCCAAGGGCATCGACTTCGACCAGAAGCCCGAGCTGTCCCTGCCCACCGTGGCGGAGAAGCTGACCGAGGCCCTGGGCAAGTACGACTTCATCGTCACCAACTTCGCCAACGGCGACGTCATCGGCCACACCCAGAACACCGCCGCCAAGATCGAGGCCTGCGGCCATGTCAGCCACTATCTGGACGTGGTGGTCAACGACGCGCTGTCCAAGGGCTATGTGGTGGCCATCACCGCCGACCACGGCAATATTGAGAAGCTGTACACCGCCGCCGGCAAGCCCGACGGCGCCCACACCACCAACCTGGTGCCCTTTATCATGATCGACCCCGCCGATCCCAGCCCCATCACCCTGCGGGACGGCTCCCTGGGCGACGTGTCTCCCACCGTGCTGGACGTTCTGGGCATCCCCCAGCCCGCCGAGATGTCCGGCCACTCCCTGTGCGAGGGCAAGGACTGGGGCAAGGACCGCAAGATGCTCCTCATCATCTGCGACGGCTGGGGCCTGGGCACCGGCGACGAGGGCGACGCCATCCACGTGGCGGACACCCCCTACTGGGATTCTCTGCTGGCCAACCAGTCCTGGTCCAAGCTCCACGCCTCCGGCGAGTATGTGGGCCTGGGCGCCGGCAAGGCCGGCAACTCCGAGGCCGGCCACTCCAACCTGGGCGCCGGCCGCTGCGTGATGCAGGATGACGTCCGCCTGGACGCCGCCGTGAAGGACGGCAGCTTCAAGCAGAACCCCATCTTCCTGGAGGCCATCGAGCACGCCAAGCGCAACGGCACCAGCCTGCATCTGCTGGCCTACCTGACCTACAAGTCCTCCCACGGCTGCATCGACTACCCCCTGAACATCTGCGAGATGGCCCGGGACAACGGCCTGGACCGTGTGTATCTGCACATCATCTTCGACGGCCGCTCCACTGAGCCCGGCTCCGCCCCCGCCCTGCTGGCCGAGACGGACGCCAGGCTGGATGCCATCGGCGTGGGCCGCATCGTGGACGGCGTGGGCCGCGGCGTGGTGCTGGACCGCGACAAGAACTACGACAAGGTCAAGCGTGCCTATGACGCCATGGTGGACGGCGCGGGCACCCAGTACGAATAATGTAAGTCTCTGACTGCGCAAGGAGGCCGCTATGCTGCAGCTTGGTATCATTGGTGTGGGACGGATCGGTCGGGTCCACATCCGCGGTATCCTCTCCGGCGTCCCGGGCGCTCACATCCGGGGCATCGCCGCCCCGCACATCACCGAAGAGATCGAACAGCTTGCCCGCAGCGCGGGCGCGGAGATCCTCACTCAGGATCACCGCGCCCTGCTGCGGGATTCCCGCATCGACGCGGTGCTGATCTGCTCCCCCACCAGCACTCACGCGGATATCTCCGTGGAGGCCCTGCGGGCGGGAAAGCATGTGTTCTGTGAAAAACCCGTGGATCTGGGGCTTGTTAAAATACAAACTGTCATTGACGAAGCGGCGGTTTCTGGTTTAAAATATCAAGTGGGATTCAACCGCCGGTTTGACCACAACTTCCAGGCCCTCCGCCGCGCCGTTGCCGAGGGGAGGATCGGTCAGGTCCAGGTGGTGAAGATCTGCTCCCGGGATTCCGAACCGCCGGCGCCCAAATTCATCCCGTCCTCCGGCGGGCTGTTTCTGGACATGACGGTCCATGATCTGGATATGGTGCGCTTCCTCTCCGGCAGCGAGGTGGAGGAGGTGTACGCCGCGGGCAGCGTCCTGGTGGACGAGGCCATCGGCCGGGCCGGGGATATCGACACCGCGGCCGTTGTGCTGCGTCTTGAAAGCGGCGCGCTGGCGCTGATCGACAACTCCCGTCAGGCGGTCTACGGCTATGACCAGCGGGCGGAGGTCTTCGGCTCCCGCGGCTGTGTCTCCATCGGCAACGACACGCCGTCCACCGCTGTGCTCTCCACCGCCGGAGGCGTCACGGCGGAAAGGCCCCTCTGGTTCTTTTTAGAGCGCTATCTGCCCGCCTTCCAGGAGGAAGTGCGGCAATTTGTTGACGCTGTGGAAAACGATTACCCGGTCCCCGTGGGCGCGGAAGACGCCCAAAAGGCCACGCTGCTGGCCATGGCCTGCACCCGCTCCGCCAGGGAGCGGCGGCCCGTCCGCATGGACGAATTCCAATCATATCTGTAATTCAGCGCTCCGCCCTTTTCGGCGTCCGGCGCTTAATTAAAAAAGGAAAGGAAGCAACACCCATGAACGAGAAGAAATGCAAAGTTCTGGCGGCCGAGATCCGGCTGGAGACCCTGAAGGTCATCCACTCCCGGGGCTTCGGCCATGTGGGCGGCTCCATGGACCTGGCCGATCTGATGGCCGTTCTGTATGGAGAGGTCATGAAGTTCGATCCCAAGAATCCCCGCTGGGAGGACCGCGACTGGCTGGTCCTGTCCAAGGGCCACGCGGGCCCCGTGGCTTACGCCACTTACGGCCTGATGGGCTTCTATCCCATGGAGGACGCCTATACCCTGAACCATCCCCACACCAAGTTCCCCAGCCACACGGACCGCAAGCTGACCCCCGGCGTGGACCTGACCACCGGCTCCCTGGGCCAGGGCACCTCCACCGCCACCGGCGCGGCCCTGGGCAACAAGATCGACGGCCGTGACAGCCATGTCTTCTGCGTGGTGGGCGACGGCGAGGCCGATGAGGGCCAGGTCTGGGAGGCGTTCCACTTCGCCTACGCCCACAAGCTGGACAACCTGATCTTCTTCATCGACAAGAACGGCTATCAGCTGGACGGCCCCACCGACGACATCCTGGCCCACAGCGACCTGGCCAAGAAGGCCGAGGCCTTCGGCCTGTACACCCAGGAGATCGACGGCCATGACGTGACCGCCATCTACAACGCCATCCAGAACGCCTACGCCAAGAAGGGCGTGCCCAGCTGCATCGTGCTGGACACCTGCAAGGGCAAGGGCGCTACCTTTGCCGAGCCCAAGCACGACCACTCCTCTCAGCCCAACGAAGAACAGTGGGCCGAGGCTCTGGCCGCCGCTGAAAAGGCTCTGGAAGATGCCAAGAACGCTTAAGGGAGGGTACGAGCAATGAACGTGAAACTGATTGGTGAGCACAAGAAAGATTCCCGCGCCTGCCGCGACGCTCTCGCTCTGACCCTGAACGAGATGATGGCGGAGGATCAGTCCATCTGCTATGTGGACTGCGACCTGATGGGCTGCATCAACACCAAGATGCTGCGCAAGAACTATCCCGACCGGGCCTTCGAGGCCGGTATTGCCGAGGGCAACGCCGCCGGCGTGGCCGCCGGCCTCGCCGCCACCGGCAAGACCGTGTTCTTCCACTCCTTCGGCACCTTCTCCTCCCGCCGCTGCTATGACCAGATCTACATGTCCGCCGCCTACGCCGGCCTGACCGTCCATGTCCTGGCCTCCGACGCCGGCGTCACCGCCGCTTTCAACGGCGGCACCCATATGCCTCTGGAGGATGCCGGCATGTACCTGAGCATCCCCGAGACCACCGTGCTGGACCCCGCCGACTACGATCAGCTGGCCAGCATCACCCGCCAGCTGCCCTCCATCAAGAAGGGCGTGACCTTCACCCGCTTTGTCCGCAAGGGCATCATCCAGGTCTACGGCGAGGGCTCCGAGTTCGAGATCGGCAAGGGCGTCGTCCTGCACGAGAGCGAGAACGACGCTGCCACCATCATCACCTCCGGCATCATGGTGGACGAGTCCCTGAAGGCCTATGAGGCTCTGCAGGCCGAGGGCATTTCCGTCCGGGTCATCGACATGTTCACCTGGAAGCCCCTGGACGAGGAGCTGGTCCTCAAGGCCGCCAAGGAGACCGGCGCCATTGTCACCGCCGAGAACCACAACGTCACCTGCGGCCTGGGCAGTGTGGTTGCCAACTGCCTGGCCAAGAACCGCCCCACTGTCCAGGAGTTCGTGGGCGTGCAGGATCAGTTCGGCCAGGTGGGTCCCCAGGACTTCCTGATGGACGAGTACGGCCTCCGCGCCGCCAACATCGTCGCGGCCGTGAAGAAGGCCGTGGCCCGCAAGTAAATCCGTTGACTGCCGCCCCGGCGGAAGCCGGGGCGGTGTCAAAATACTTTATATTTTATGCAAAGGAGAGTTGATTCCAATGGCTAAAGCAATGGACGCATTTTCCGCCTCTCTGATGGCCGATAAGCGCGAGATCATCTTCGCTCCCACCGTGTACAAGTTCCAGACCTTCGCCCAGATGGCGGAGGAATTCAAGCTGAACGACCGGGACGTGGTGCTGACCAACGAGTTCATCTACAAGCCCTTCATGGAGGAGCTGGGCCTGAAGTGCCAGTTCGTCTTCCAGGAGAAGTTCGGCGCCGGCGAGCCCTCCGAGGCCATGATCCAGACCATGTACGACGCCATCCCCTACGACAGCTATGACCGCGTCATCGCCGTGGGCGGCGGCGCCATCATGGACCTGTGCAAGCTGCTGGGCTGCCAGCGCCCCGACACGGTCCACAACCTGTACTTCAAGCGCTTCCCCGTGGTGCATGAGAAGGACGTTATCGCCATCCCCACCACCTGCGGCACCGGCTCTGAGTGCACCAACATCTCCGTGGCCATCGTCAAGGACGAGAAGGACGGCGTGCTGACCGGCGGCGAGACCAAGCTGGGCCTGGTGTCCGACGACATCATCCCCAACAAGGTCTGCCTGATCCCCGACCTGCTGCGCACCCTGCCCTACAAGCCCTTCGCCTGCTCCGCCATCGACGCCCTGGTGCACGCCACCGAGTCCTTCCTGAGCCCCCACCGCAAGACCACCACCAGTGAGCTCTTCAGCGAGAAGGCCATGGACATGATCCTGAAGGGCTTCAAGCTGCTGGACGAGAAGGGCCAGGACGCCCGGTTCGAGTATATGGATCAGTTCGTCACCGCCTCCTTCTACGCCGGCATCGCCTTCCTGAAGGCCGGCTGCGGCCCTGTCCACGGCATGAGCTTCCCTCTGGGCGGCACCTATCATGTGCCCCACGGCGAGAGCAACTACATGCTCTTCGGCGCCATCCTGGACTACTATGACGAGCACGACCCCGACGGCGAGATCATGAAGTTCAAGGAGCTGATCGCCAGCATCCTGGGCTGCGAGGCCAAGAACGCCATCCCCGAGCTGAACGCCCTGCTGCAGCGCATCCTGCCCCTGCGCCCCCTGAGGGACTGCGGCTTCACCGAGGCCGACTTCAAGGCTTTCCCCCTGTCTGTCGAGGCCAACCAGCAGCGCCTGATGACCAACGCCTACTATCCCTTCGATCTGGAGAGCGAAGAGGCCATCTATCGCAAGTGCTATTGATTTCCCATATGCAAAAAGGAGCGCCGGTTCTACCGGCGCTCCTTTTTTACTGTAGTCACATCTCCGGGTCGTCTTCCTGCGGCGGAAGCGCCTCATACAGCTTTTGTCCCTTCCAAAAGGCCATCAGCAGCATAACAATACCGATCAGCCCCGCGATCAAGCCCAGCAGAGCCAGTCCAGACAACAGCCAGACACACAGATAGCATACCGCCTGGGCCACCACCATAACAATCCAGGCCCGGTGCATGGCGGCGCTGTTCAGCTCCGCGCCGCGGTTTCCCTCCATATCCCGCACCGCCTGGATCAGCACCCAGCAGATATACAGGCCCACCACGGTTGCCAGCAGGCCCAGCAGCACACCGATCGTGCCGCCGCCGGTGACACCCAGCAGATCGCCTGCCCACAAAATGGCCGTATAGATGCCCATGCCGATGGCGAAAGGACAAACGCCCCGGAACAGGCCGCTCTCCCCTTCCAGCTCCCGGCTGCCCTGGCAGAGCAGATAATAGCCCACAAAGGGCGGCAAAATATTGAGCGTATGCTGGTTCAAGCTCAAATTGAAGTTCACAAAGACAAAGAACAGGCCCCAAAACAGCTTTTTCACCGCTTCTCCTCCTCTTTCACCTTGTCCGCGTACCGTTTCCCGTATTTCAGCACCAGCACGCCCGCCGCGATCTTGATGACAGCGTACAGCAGCGGGATCAGCAAAACGGTCCCCACGCCCGTTCCCCAAGCGCTCATCATTCTTTCCGACTCCTTTCACCAGATCCGCATAAAGCTGATCGCCCCCAGGCCCAGCAGCAATATTGCCAGCAGGTCGAGCACGCCCCAGGCCACCAGGACCCAGCCCAGCAGGTATCCTTTCGTCTTGGCGAGATACCCCAGCTTGTCCACCCAGTCCCGCTTCTGCTCTCCGCCGGATGGCGGCACCGTCTCTGGCCCCCGGCTTTCCTCAGGTTGGTCCCGCAGCAAATAGTCCGTGGTCACGCCGAACAGCTCCGCCAGGGCCACCACCTTATCTGTCTCCGGCATGGTCTCGTCCCGCTCCCAGCGGCTGACGGCCTGACGGCTGACGTTCAGCTTTTCCGCAAGGGCGTCCTGGCTCATCTCCGCTCTCTGCCGCAGCCCCTGGAGCTTTTCTCCAAATGTCATGGGTTCTCTCCTTTATGTTTGGTATCTCTATGATAGCAAATCCGCCGCCCGGTGTCCAGCAACCGGGCCGGGAACTTCCGCAACCTCAGGTTGCGGCGGCAGTTTTGCCCCAAACGCAGCAAAAAGCGGCTCTGCGAGCCGCTTTTCAGTATCCGGGCAGACGCCCGTTTTTTAACGCATGGACAGCCTCTGCCGGCGGCATGCTCCCCTGCTCCACCGCCTGACACAGCGCCGTATAGGCCCGCCGGTCCGCCCCGGCTTCCGCAATGGCCCGGGCCAGGATCTCATTCTCAAATCCCAGATCCTCCAACCGCCGCATAAATGGTGTGATATCCATGCCCTCACCGCCTTTTCAGGCATAGTATACCCTGCGTCAGATCAAAAGCGCAATCAAAAATGTGTTAAGGCCCGGTAAAATCAGAGACCGCCAGATCCACCACGGAAACGCCCCGGCGCATGGCATACTCCACGGTGTACCGGGTGCCGCCGGGAGAGCCGTCGAAGGCGGCGATCAGCAGCGACGCGTGGTCCACCATGTAGCGGTCCCGCCGCTGCATACAGCTGGAGCTGTACCGGGCGGAAACCAGGGTCTCAAAATCGCAGGCCGCCACAAGGCGGTCGTACCGCTCCCGCAGGGCGGCGGGCCAGCCGTCGGCCTGGGTAGGGCAGGGAATGGCCGCCTCCACCGTCACGTCCGGGCGCCGCTCCCGCAGGGCCAGCACGCACTCACAGAAATACAGGTCGCAGCCCTGGGCCATGCCGCAGAGGAAATGGCGGTATCCCTGGTCATAGGCGGCCTCCACCGTGTCCGCGATCCGGCGCTTCAGGGCGAGGCACCGCCCGTCCTCCTCATTGTACCGCCACGGCAGCTTGGCGGGCCGGTGGCCGGTGAAGCAGCAGGATTCCTGCCTGGCCCGCATACCATCGCCCCCTTCCATGTGATGCCTTTAGTATAGAACATTTGTTTGTATTTGTAAAGGCCTTTTTCAGGGATCCCCTCCCGGCGGGGCCCGCCGGGGCAAAATCAAAAAAGGGGTTGCATTTCCAGCGGGACTGTCGTATACTATCCGCAAGAGAGCAACTGAATACTTTGTCTTCAGGGCGGGGTGTGATTCCCCACTGGCGGTAAAGTCCGCGACCGGATGCCGGAAGGTATCCGCTGACCCGGTGGAACTCCGGGACCAACCGTATAGTCGGGATGGAAGAAGATGAGTGCGGCAGAGCCGCGCGTTTTTAACGCGCTTCTTTGTTGTTTGTTCACCTTGGAGAAGTCAAAGGATCCAGGGTGTTTTCAAACAAAACAAAGGAGTGTATTTTTATGTCTGAACCCCATCTCACTGTCGTCACCGCCGCCCAGCCCAGGAACAATGTGAAAACCGTCACCTCTCTGGCCATGCTGACCGCCATCGCTTATGTGGTGATGCTCCTCAGCAAGATGCTGCCCCAGGTGCTGGGCTTCCTCCAGATGGACTTGAAGGACACCATCATCTGCATCGGCGGCTTCGTCTTCGGCCCCCTGTCCGCCGCCGTCATTGCCATCGTCGTGGCCCTGGTGGAGATGTTCACCGTCAGCGACACCGGCATCTACGGCTGCATCATGAACGCGCTGGCCACCTGCGCCTTCTGCTGCACCGCCGCCTTTGTCTATAAGAAGCTGCACACCAAAAAGGGTGCTGTCCTGGGTCTGGCCCTGGGCGTGATCTGCCTGACGGCTGTGATGCTGCTGTGGAATTACCTCATCACCCCCCTCTACATGGGCATGCCCCGTGAAACGGTGGCCGCTATGCTGCCCACCGTCTTCCTGCCCTTCAACTTTGTCAAGGGCGGGCTGAACATGGCTGTGATCCTGGTGCTCTACAAGCCCGTGGTCACCGCCCTGCGGAAGGCCCGGCTGGTACCGGAGAGCCAGGCCCCCGCCAAGAGCAGCAGCAGGCTCAATGCCGGCTTCCTGCTGTTCTCCCTGGCCTTGCTGGCTACCTTCGTGGTGCTGACCCTGGTACTGATGGGCATTATCTGAGTTCTTCATACCGGTTTACTTTCAGAGAAGCGGCGCGCCAAATCCCGGCACGCCGCTTTCTCTCTTTTCAAATGCGAACAGATGTGCTATGATAGTCTCTGCCAAATCATCCGAAAAGGAGGGAGTCCATGGACCGCGTGATCCTGCACTGTGACCTGAACTGCTTTTACGCCTCGGTGGAGCTGTTGAGCCGCCCGGATCTGCGGGACTTCCCCATGGCCGTCTGCGGCGATCCCTCCTCCCGCCACGGCATCATCCTGGCCAAGAACGAGCCCGCCAAGCGCTTCGGCGTCCAGACGGCGGAGACCATCTGGCAGGCCAAAAAGAAGTGCCCGGACCTGGTGCTGCTGCCGCCCCACCATGAGCTGTACCGGGAATACTCCAAACGGGTCAACGCCATTTACGACCAGTACACCGATCTGGTGGAGCCCTTCGGCATCGACGAGAGCTGGCTGGACGTGACCCACACCCTCCATCTCTTCGGCGGAGACGCCCGGCTTCTGGCGGACGCCCTGCGGGAGCGCCTGCGCCGGGAGCTGGGGCTGACCCTCTCCGTGGGCGTCAGCTTCAACAAGGTCTTCGCCAAGCTGGGCAGCGACTATAAAAAGCCCGACGCCACCACGGTCATTTCCCGGGAAAACTGGCGGGAGATCGTGTGGCCCCTGCCGGTGGGGGATCTGCTGTACGTGGGCGGCGCCGCCCGGAAGCTGCTGCGGCAGTACGGCGTGGAGACCATCGGACAGCTGGCCGCCTGCAGGACCGATATGCTGGAGAGCCTTATGGGCAAGATGGGCACCCAGCTTTATGAGTATGCCAACGGCCTGGACAAAGATCCCGTGCGCTCCCGGTACGAGGCGGAGCCGGTGAAGTCCGTGGGCAACGGCACGACCTTTCCCCAAAACCTCACCACCCGGAGCCAGGTCCAATCCGGCGTCGCCGTGCTGGCGGACTCTGTGGCCACCCGGCTGCGGCAGGAGGGCTTGTACGCCGGCGGCATCCAGGTGACGGTGCGGGACCCCCAGTTCCGGGACCGCTCCCGCCAGCGCCAGCTCTCCGCCCCCACCCACCTCATCCGGGATCTGACGGACGCCGCCATGGAGCTGGTGGACGCGCTGTGGACACCCCCCGCCCCCATCCGGGCGCTGACCGTCACCGCCATCCACCTGGTGCAGGAGGGAGACGCCTACGAGCAGGTGGACCTGTTCACCGCCTCCGCCGCGCCGAAAAAGGAAAAGCAGGAAAAGCTGGAGGCCGCCATGGACCGCATCCGGGGCAAATACGGCGGCCGTTCCATCGTGTTTGGCGCCGCCCAGCCGGAGAAAAAGGAGGATCCCCTGCCATGAACAAGCAAGCAGAAAAACAGCAGCTCCGCCGCACCGTCCGCGCATTGGAGGCGCGGCTCTCCGCCCGCTACAAGGCGGATTCTTCCCGGGCCATCGCCGCCCATCTGCTGGCGATGCCGGAGTATCAGGCCGCCGGGACGGTGTTCTGCTTCGTGGGCACGGCGGGGGAGATCGATACCCTTCCCATTCTGAAAGACGCCCTGGCCGCCGGAAAGGCCCTCTGCGTCCCCCTGTGCACGGCTCCCGGCGTCATGGAGCCGCGGCGGGTCACGGCCCTGGAGGAGCTGTCCCCCGGCGCTTACGGCATCCTGGAACCTCCCGGCGATGCGCCCGCCGTCCACACAGACGACGTGGACTTTGCCGTCCTGCCCTGCCTCACCTGTGACCATTCCGGCCGCCGGCTGGGAAAGGGCGGCGGCTATTACGACCGCTTCCTGGCCCACTACCGGGGCGGCAGCGTGCTGCTGTGCCGGGAAAAGCTCATCCGGGAGGAGATTCCCCTGGAGCCCCACGACTACCCGGTGCCCTGGGTACTGACGGAGCGGGGCCTCTATGAGGACGGCACCCCTGCCCGGCTGGGATAACAGCAGCCCACAAAAAGCCGCATGATCTGCCAACAGGATTTCGGCGATCCTGTCCCTTGTCAGATCCAGCTGTTTTGTATACAATAGAACCATTCACATTTCTGTCCACGAAAGGAGACCCTGCCCATGATCCAGCAGGCTATGGATTTCATCGCACAATACGACCCGGAGGTGGGCGCTTCCATCCGGGAGGAATTTCAGCGCGAGGGCCGCAACATTGAACTGATCGCGTCCGAAAACATCGTCAGTGAGGCCGTCATGCTGACCATGGGGACCTGCCTGACCAACAAATACGCCGAGGGCTATCCCGGCAAGCGGTACTACGGCGGCTGCTATGCCGTGGACGTCACCGAGGAGATCGCCCGCCAGCGGGCCTGCCAGCTCTTCGGCTGCAAATACGCCAACGTCCAGCCCCACTCCGGCGCCAACGCCAATCTGGCGGCCTTTGTGGCCCTGCTCCAGCCCGGCGACACAGTGCTGAGCATGAGCCTTGCCCACGGCGGCCACCTGTCCCACGGCAGTCCGGTGAATATATCGGGCAAATATTTCAATATCGTGTCCTATGGCGTGGAAGATGATACCGAGGTCATCGACTATGACAAGGTGCTGGAGACTGCCAGGGCGTGCAGGCCCAAGCTGATCCTGGCGGGCGCCAGCGCCTATCCCCGCCGCCTGGACTTCGCCAGATTCCGGGAGATCGCCGACGATGTGGGCGCATACCTGATGGTGGACATGGCCCATATCGCGGGCCTGGTGGCCGCCGGGGTCCACGACTCCCCCATTCCCTACGCCGATGTGGTGACCACCACCACCCACAAGACCCTCCGGGGCCCCCGGGGCGGCATGATCCTCTGCAATGATGAGGAGATCTATAAAAAGGTCAATTCCGCCGTCTTCCCCGGCACCCAGGGCGGCCCGCTGGAGCATATCATCGCCGCCAAGGCCGTGTGCCTGGGCGAGGCGCTGACGCCGGCGTTCAAGGCCTATGGCGAACAGGTGGTAAAAAATGCCAGGGTGCTGTCCGAGGAGCTCATCAAGCAGGGCTTCCGGCTGGTGTCCGGCGGCACGGACAACCACCTGTGTCTGGTGGACGTGCGGAACTTCCACATCACCGGCAAGGAGTTTGAGCGCCGTCTGGACGCGGTGCAGATCACCGTCAACAAAAACGCCATTCCCAACGACCCGGAAAAGCCCTTTGTCACCAGCGGCATCCGGGTGGGCACCCCCGCCGTCACCTCCCGGGGCTTCCGGGAGCCGGAGATGGTGAAGATCGCCGCCTGGATGGGCCGGGTGGCCCGGGACTTTGAGGGCAGCCGCTATCAGGTCCGCTCCGAGGTAGACGCCCTGTGCCGCCAGTTCCCCATTTACGAGGCGCGGAAATAAAAAACATCCCTGTTTTGCGCTGAACTGCCCCAGATGATGCAGACAGCACAAAAAGGCCCCTGGCAGGAAACCATGAAGTTTTAAGCGGAGTGGCGCAGCGAGAGCGGCGCCACTCCGCTTTTCAACCGGATCGGTTCTATTTGACCGCGTATTCAGCTGCCTGAACAATGCCCGGCGTTTTGTGTGCCGCAGCATTCGCATATCCGCAAAACGCTTGAAAGGACCGGCAGAAACATTCCGCTCGGCTTCTTGATCTGTGCAGCCGCCCTTGGGGGAATCTATTCGTCTTTTCTCCATCCTGGCGCGAATTATTTGCGCAAGCTCAGCATTGGGAGAAGGACTGCGGATTCCTCCTCATCATTTTCTCCCTGCCACGCAACAACATAACTGACCGCTGCCGTATATGGTTGATATCCCTGTGATGCCAACAGGTCTAGTTTTTCTTGAAACGCTTTTGAAAATTTCGCAACTGATATCGTCCGGCCGTTCACCTCAGCGGTCAGATAAATCCCGGAAACTGCAAGGGCATCTCCGCTGCGCATATTCAAGATAACTTCTTTTTTATCCTTGAAGAAGTTCAGCACAACATCCTTATGGGTGAGCTGCATCAGGATTTCATTAGGTTCATGATACGCGGATGTATCCGTTTTTTGAACAATACCGGCCAAAGTATCGTGGTCAAATAAATTGGTGTTGCAATGGATGTACAAGGAATCTTTCGCCCGCGTCAGGGCTACATACAGCTTTCGGCGCGTCTCATCATTCAGCACAGTTATATTCTTTAAGAACAAATAGACTGTGTGAAATTCACGCCCTTTCGCCCTGTGAATTGTGGAAACGCTGATCGTGTCCCCATCATCCTCATAAAAGTCATCATAGTTGGATTCTCTGATAAATTCACCAACGTCTGTGCGGAACTTCGTCGAATTTGCCTTTTCAAATTCCTCCAGCATTTTCAAGCAGTTTGGCAGGCAGCTGCTGCCGGAATACACGGTTGACAGCCGTTCTTTTGCCTGGTTCCAAAGCCTATCATCAATTACCGGAGAATTCAACCGCTCATCAATATACTTCAAGAAAAAGCGCACTTCCGCAAGGTTATACAAGCTGAATCCATCATTGGATTGGATCAGCTTTGCCCGTTTTCCTTTCCGGGTGAGCAGGCCGACTATTTGCAGCGCCTCATAATTCGTGTTTGTCAGGATACAAGATGTTTCGCCGCGGTCTGTCTGAAGCACCTGGTTGACGAGTCCT
Source organism: uncultured Dysosmobacter sp. (assembly GCA_947625655.1). Taxonomy (GTDB): domain Bacteria; phylum Bacillota; class Clostridia; order Oscillospirales; family Oscillospiraceae; genus Oscillibacter. The sequence continues at coordinate 15,340 of CANQPD010000006.1, read as the reverse complement.
GCCTCCATATTTTCCGAAATATAATGTGTCATTTCAACTGTGCCGCTTTCGGATTGAACCGCCTGAATGGGAGCGGTTTTCATACGATTCTGCATGGCGGCAATAAAGGCGTTGCTCAAAGACACAATGCCGGCCTTGCTGCGGTAGTTTTCATCCATCTCATACTTTACCGCGCCATAGCGGCTAAGCAATGCGGCCATGTACTTGGAATTGGAGCCGCGGAATTCATAGATGTTCTGGTCGTCGTCACCCACTGCAATGACACGCATATCATCATTCGCCCGGATCAGCGCCTGCACCAGTGCAAACTCATGGGCATCCATATCCTGCGCTTCATCGATGACCAGAACGCTCTTCATAATTCTACCGGGTTCAACTTCGCCGTTTTGGATCATTTCGGCCGCGTTTTTTACAACGTCCTCAACCCCTTCCAAACTGCCGATCTTTCCAAGAAGATCAAAGCAATATGAATGGAATGTTTTGATTTCAACGAAATTGGCAGCGTTTCCAATCAGCCCGAGCAAGCGCTTTTTGAACTCGGTTGCCGCTGCCCGCGAGAATGTAAGCATCAAGAGCTGCTCGTGTTTTACATCCTCCAGCAAAAGCAGAGAAGCCAGCTTATGTACCAGCACACGTGTCTTGCCGCTGCCGGGGCCGGCGGCGACAACAATATATTTAGACGCATTGTCATTGATGATTTTGGACTGAATATCCGAGAGCTCCCCGAAAAGCTGGTGATACTTTTGAGGCGTGATATTGCGGTCGATTTCTTTGATTCTCTCGCCTCTGAAATACTTGGAAATAAACCGCCTGAAATCCATCCGGAAATAGTCCTGAACAAATTGCAGCGCAGCAAAGTAATTTTGCGTCATCAGGTTCGCATATTCTCCGACAATGTGGATCTGTTGGATCTTTTGCTTATAAAACTCGTCCAGCATCCGATAATCGTCCACCTTGTACTTGATACGGTTGTCCGTAACAAGGCGCTTGATTTGCATAGCGTTGTAGGATACCAGAAATCCGCCTTCAAGTTTCATCGCTCCAATTTTTGAGAGGTACAAAAGCGCGTCAGATATATCATCCAGGGTGACAACGGCATAATCCATGTCAAGCCGCCGGGTCTCCTTGTAAGCATTGAAAAGTCCTACGAGAGAGAAGAGCACCGGCGTTTCGTCTGTACGTTCATCCGTTCTTTGCTCAGCGCGTTCATAGAGCTCGCCTACGATGAAACGGCAAACATCCATTCTGCGCTTGAATTTGGCTGTCAAAAGGTCACAGGACATTGTGGGCTGAATCATCGCCGTGTGGCTTTCCGCATCCTCCACTTTGCGGATATCATTTTTAATCGTCAGGTAGTGCAGCAGGGTCTTAAGATTTTTAACGCTGGAGCTTGTGATTCCCGCGGCAAGTGCCGCCTCGTTCCACTCTTTATAATCAATGATGCATCCATCCGACGGAAGTTTCTCAAAAATAAAATCCTCCAGCTTGGCAAAACGATCCAGAATTTGAAGGGACTTGTTCTGCGTGTCGGCCTTGAGAATATAGGCCGACATATCCTGAGAATCTGCCAGCAGGCCGTCCTGACGCATCAAATTGATTGCGGTTATAACATCGGACTTCCGGATCCCCAGAATATCCGCAAGGTAATCTACGCGAGATTCAGCATCATCATTTCCGGCATTCGCAATGCTTCGGCTTGAAATCAGGGATTTCATAATGCGTTTCGCATCCTGCCGCTGCTGGTCAGTAAAATGCCGCGACTGATCGATTTTAAAGCTGGCTTCCTGCATATTTCGCACAAGGATGCTGGTGGCAAAAATGCGGGGAACATTGCGCCCGCGCTTGATATAACCGGCATTTTCCAATGCGGCAACCGCGGTCTTCACCCGCGTTTCAATATCAGTGACAGAGTCATCCCAGCCAGCCTGGCGGGCAATCTCCAGGGGAGAGCAGGCTATATTGGGGCGGAGCTTCGTCAAATCCTTGATTGCTTTCCAGACCTGCTGAATTTCGCTGATGCTCAGTTTCGTCTGGTTGAGCAGAATGAAATGCTTATCCAAATCATTGTCATTGAAAAGGACATAACAATCCGCCTCCAACGCCGGATCGCGTCCGGCACGTCCGGCTTCCTGCACATAGTTTTCAAGCGAGTCCGAAATGTCGTAATGAACCACTAACCGGACGTCTTTTTTATCTACGCCCATGCCAAAAGCCGAGGTTGCGACGATTACTTTGACCTCGTTCCGCATAAATGCTTCCTGATTTTCAATTTTCTCATTGGGGTCCATTTTTCCGTTAAACGGTCTTGCGGGGAACCCGTCGCTGTTCAACTTATCGGCCAGTTCTCTCGTCCGTTTTGTGCGGGAGACATAGACGATCGTCGGGCAGTCTTTCTGCTCGATCAAAGCGCGAAGCGCTGTGTATTTTTCCTCCTCCGTTTCCTTAAACAGCACAGCATAGTGGAGGTTCCCGCGTGTTGCCGCGGACGCAAACAGTTCAAGGTCCAGGTCCAGTTTGCGCTTAAAATAATCGCAGATATCACTGATGACCTTTTGCTTGGCCGTGGCAGTAAAGCACGACACAGGGATCGGCCTCTTATCCCCCTTCTGTTTCTGCAGTTCGCGGATAAAGTCACCGATATAAAGATAATCAACGCGAAAATCCTGTCCCCACGCGGAAAAGCAATGTGCCTCATCAATGACAAAACGAACGATGCTGCGGGACAGCAGCATTTTTTCAATCGTCTTTGACCGAAGCTGTTCCGGCGAGATATAAAGTATCGTTGCCAAGCCGTTCGCCACGCGCTCATAGGCATCCGCTCTTTCTATTGGGCTAAGCAGGCCGTTTACAGTGACAGCATCGACAATGCCCAGAGCATTCAGGTTGTCAACCTGATCTTTCATAAGTGACTGCAGCGGCGAAATGACCACTGTCAGGCCATGAACCGCGTTTCCCGCCATGAGTGCAGGAAGCTGAAATGTAATGGACTTGCCGCCGCCTGTTGGAAAGACGGCCAGCAGCGATTTTCCGTCTACTGCCGCCTGTGCCGCACGCTCCTGCAGGGGCTCGCCATTATAGGTGCGAAAACTGTCATATCCGAAAATTCGTTTCAGGCCCTTGTGAATGTCCAAAACGGAGGAGCAGTACTCGCAGCCCTCCTTACAGGGGGTGCTGCATAAATACTTGATGACGTTCTCAATTTTAGGATAGTTCTTCAGGAGCCAGCGGGGAGTGACAGAACGATAATCCCTGCTGGAAATCAGCGCAAGGGCATAGGCAAGTTCAACCGGATAATGTTTGATCAGTACCGCCAAATTGGCGTTCGCGCAGATTTTTCCATAAAATTCGCTTATGATCAGTTCTTCTGCATTGAAACGATGCGGCGCAAAATTTACATAGTTGAAAAAGCCCCGGAACTCTTCAAACTGGTAGAGCAGACAGCAATATATCCGCCTTTTCGCAGAAGACAGGCTGTAAAAAGCATTTACCTCGTCGTAGAACAGCTTCTCCGCTTTCCGGGCGTCATTCAGTGGATTATTCAGCTCATCCACCTGAAGTTTATCGTCCTTTAAAAGTGCGTGATAGGGGCGCTTTGGGAACAGCAAGGGGGAGAGGTAAAGGGTATCAATGCATTTTGCCGAAAAGCCATCTGCCAAATGCGGCCTTATATATGCCATATCATGGTGGATGATATTATGGCCGCAGAGGAATTCCACATCGGCAATAAACTCTGAAAATTCCCAAACAGAGGCGCTGTGGAATGAGGCCCGGTCATTGCGAACGGCACCCAGATCATGTATTTTCTTATCATCGACACCAATTTCGCTGTCAATGAACGCGATCGATCTTTCCATCAAAGCCCCCCTAAACGTAAAAGTATCCGCTGCCGCAATCAGGTTCAACACATTTCAGGTATGCATAACCGCATGATCGGCAATCTGTTTCCAGTTGCCTGGCCCGATGCGTTCCCCATTCACTGCTCTTCATATCCCTGCCGATGCGCAGCTTCCGGAGCCTTTATATCCGGCAGCCATAAAACGGCCCTCCATACTGATATGCGAAAACGCTCTGCCGCCTGGCAGAGCATTCGGGCGGCTGCGGCTATACTGCTAAGGCCTGTCCCAACACATGGCAGTGCTGTCAATGATAGTAGCACATCCACGCGGGAATAGCAAGAAAATGGTAAATTTAAGCGATTTTTAGTTTATCGGATTCCTACAGGCGCCGGGCAGGCGCATAAAAAAGAAGGATAAGGCCTTATGCGGCCGCGCTGTCACACAGAGCACGCCGAAAGAGGCCGTATCCTTCACGGTCAAAAGTATAACAAAAGCAGGCTATATCCCGGCAGGGCCGCTGGGACGGAAACGCAGAGTCTTCCGCAGTTGAATCGGTCCTGTGTTTCTCAGCTTCTTTTCGGAGCCGGGCCCTCCGCCAGGCACAGCTTGACGCCGGCCAGGGCCATGGCGAAAACAAACCAGAAAATGCACATCACCCGCGGATAATTCCACAGATAATCCGCCAGGCCGCAGACCATGGTGCCGCACAGGGCCGCCGCCGCGGCGCAGGTAATGGTCCGGACAGCGGAATCCGGGCAGTGGCGGACAACATGGGCCGCCCGCTTGATGTTCCACAGCATGGACGCCACAAATCCAACGGCCCCCAGCAGGCCCGCCTCCACCCACAGCTCCAGGTAGAAATTGTGGGAGTGGACATAGGGGAAATCCGCGTGGTAGAGGTTCCAGTCGGCAATGTACGCCTGAGGCGCGGCGGTCCCCAGGCCCGCGCCCCGGACAGGGCGGCTGCGGACGACCTCCAGCGCCGCCTGGAGCAGCGGGATGCGGCTGGCGGTGGAGGAGTCCGACGGGTTGGCGATGGTCAAAATCCGGTTCCAGATCGTCGCCGGCAGGAAGGGCACCGCCAGGCAGCACAGCAGGAAAAACGCCGGGATCAGCCTGGGCTTCCACAAGAAGACCAGCACCGCCATGGCGCAGGCGCCGCCGATCCAGCTGGCCCGGGAATAGGTCATGCCCAGGGCCGCCATGCCCACCGCGAACACGCCGCAGGCCAGCAGCTTGCTGACCAGGCGCTTCGAGCAGAGGATCAGCGCCAGCACCAGGGGCAGCAGCATGATGAGCACCTCGGCAAAGGTGTTGGCGTTGTCAAAGATAGACACCACCCGGCCCGGCATGCCGGCGTTTACCTTCAGATCCACGGTGGAGGAGCTGACCTCCACGCCCTGGATGCGCTGGATGATGCCGTAGGCGCCGGACACCGCCACGCAGACGGCTCCGCCGGCGGCCAGACGCTTCAGATCCTCCCCGCAGCGGACGGCGCTGACCGTCACCAGCACACAGAGGGCGGCGGAGATGTGATAAAACAAAAACCGCAGGGACAGCGACGGCGCATAGGAGAAAAACACCGCCAGAAACATGGCTCCGAACAGCACCAGGGGATAAAAGCCGATGTTCGCCAGATCCAGGCGGAAGGCGCCGCGGTGCATGGCCCCGGCGTGGAACAGCACCAGGAGCAGCGCGAAGCCCATCAGGCTGTACGCGTTGTTCCAATAGGTAAAGGGGATGCTCCACAGCAGTATGATCAGCCAGGACTGGGCGATGGCGGTCTCCTCCCCCATGGCGAAGGCCAGGCGGGCGAAGACGCTGTCCTCAAAGGTCAGCCGGAAGGCCTGATACAGCCAATGCAGCAGCCGTCCCGGCAGGTTCACCAGCCAGGTCAGCCCCCGGCACAGGGCGCTGTCCGGCCAGGCGCGGGCCACCGCCCCCTCCCGGCACAATGGCCGCAGGACGCGGCTGCCGTCGATCTGGCGGCTGCACCAGCCGCCGGCGGCGGCCAGAACGTGATGGACCGTGCTGCCGTCATATACCGACAGCAGGGACAGCCACAGACGATACAGATAACTTTCGCGCAGAAGGGTCATAAAGCGGCTCCTCGTTTCAAATGCGGTTTTTCAGGCGGTACATCTGGGTCAGGATGAAGAAATGCCCGCCCTTGACCAGGTTGGCCACCATCTGCTTGTTGGGGCTCAGGCCCTGGGGCGTAATCTCCGCGATGGCCTTGGCCATATCCGGGCGGCGGCACAGCTCCTGCACCGCCTTCTGCCGCTGGCGGATGGACTTTTTGTTGTCAGGGGCGTACTCATTGCCAATGGCGATCAGCAGGCCCGCCCAGTTGGAGTTCTCCCGCCACTGGGGCCGGGCGTCCTCCAGCGCGTATTTTTTCACCAGGGCCTCCTTCCGCGCCATGAAGCGGTCAAAGACTTTCTGGAAGTCCTTCATGTACCTGTGGGTGGCGGAGGAGGGATTCAGGAAATAGCGGTACAGCGGCTCTTCCGTCACCGCCAGCTTTTTGGCCGTGCAGAAATACTCCATCAAAAACAGCTCGTCCTCCAGATAGGCGCCCTCAAAGGTGATGCGGGCGGAGCGGAGGATCTCGGCGGAGAAGAGATACCGCCAGATGAAGCCGTTGAACACCGGCTGGCGCAGGCGCTCCCCCAGAAGGGGATAGACGATCTGCTCCCGGATGCCCTGCTGGTCATACTCCCCGGCGGGCAGCAGCAGCTCCACGGCCTTGGCGCCGCCCGGGGCCAGATTCAGGTGGGCGCAGCCCACGGTGTCCGCCCCAGACTGCTCCCGCAGGCTCCACAGCGTCTCCAGCGCCCGGAACTCAAAGCGGTCGTCCACGTCCAAAAAGGCGATATAGTCGCCCTTGGCCTCCCGCAGGCCCAGGTTCCGGGCCTCGCTGACGCCGGCGTTCTTCTTCCGGTGGAACACCCGGATCCGGGAGTCCTCCGCCGCGCAGCGGTCGCAGATGGCCGGGGAATCGTCGGTGCAGCCGTCGTCCACCAGCAGCAGCTCCCAATCGGAAAAAGTCTGCCGGGTCACGCTCTCCACGCACTTCTCTAAATAGTTCTCCGCCTGATAGACGGGCACGATCACGGAGATGCTGGGCATGATACCACTCCTCCTTCATATTCCGTGCTCCCATTGTACCCCAATCCGCCGCCAAGGTCAAGTTGCGGCGGCATGTCAGATGTGATACAATAGCGGCAGCAAGGGGCCTCCCACGGGCCGCGCCCATAGGAGGCCCGTTTTCAATACGCCCCTCCCGGCAGCCCCGCGTCCCGCAGATGGGCCGCCCGGGCCTGCAGTTCCTCAAAGGACGCAACGCCGCCGTCCCGCCGCAGCGCCGTCTGCAGCTCCGGCGGCAGGGTCTGGAAATACTCATAGGCCGACAGGTCCTGATCCAGCAGGTCTGTCAGGCAGAGATACTGCTCCACGCTTTCACCTCCCCGCCTTAGTCTGTCCCAAAACGGCGGAAACAGTCGAATACCGCGGCAGCTGTGCCTTATGACAAAAAAGGGGGAACTCCCATGTATTACTATCAAATCGACGATAAACCCGCGGCGTCGTTTCTGCCGGAGCTGCCTTTCCCCGCGGCGGAGCGCCGTGTGCCCGCCGTTTTTCTGACGGTGGGGCCTGTCACCCGGGCCGCCTGGCGCGTCACGGACAAGCGCCGGCTGGCCGTTCCGGAGGACGTCCGCTGGCTGGACCCGGACCGGCTGGGGCCGCCGCCGGAGGCCTCTCCGGAGGTCCTGTCCGCCATACAAAACGGGACGCTGACCGCCGTGAACCTGCGCCATCCCCGGTGGCGGGACGCTTTGTCCTTCACCGCGCCCAGCGGCGAAAAAAAGCGGGTGCACCTGCTGGCGGTGGGCGATGTGGGCGGCACGCTGCTGACAGCGCTGAAGCTGCTGGGCGGCGACGTGATCTCCGCCATCGGCATCTGCGACCTGAACGAGGTCGCCGTGGCCCGCTGGACCGCCGAGATGGGGCAGATCGCGTGGCCCTGGGACTATGACGCCCTGCCGGAGGTGGAGCCGGTGACGATGGACCGGCTCTTTGACTGCGACGTATTCATCTTCGCCGCCGCCAAGGCCATCCCGGCGGTGGGCAGCGACGTGAAAGACGTGCGGATGGCCCAGTTCGCGGCCAACCGGCCGCTGGCGGAGAGCTTTGCCCGAAAGGCCCGGGAGGCCCGTTTCCAGGGGCTGTTCATCGTCCTCAGCGATCCGGTGGACCCCCTGTGCAAGGCGGCGTGGCTGGCCTCCAACACCGCCCCGGACGGCACGGTGGACCACCTCGGCCTGCTGTCGGAGCAGGTGCAGGGCTTCGGCCTGGGGGTGATGAACGCCCGGGCGGCCTGCTTTGCCAGACAGGAGCCCCGCTTTGCCAGCTTTCTCACGGAGGGCCGCGCCTTCGGCCCCCACGGGCGGGGGCTGGTCATCGCCAACTCCATCCGGCACTATGACGACGCCCTGTCCCGGGAGCTGACGGAAAAGGTGGAGGCCGCCAACCTCCGCATCCGGGAGCTGGGCTTCAAGCCCTATGTGGCCCCCGCAGTGTCCTCCGGCGCCATGCAGCTGCTGCTGACGCTGCGGGGGGACTGGCACTGCGCCTCCGTCCCCCTGGGCGGGGTGTGGTTCGGCGTGAAGAACCGCTACACTGCCCACGGGCTGGAGACGGAGACGCTGCGGCTGCCGGACGCGCTGTTTGCGCGGCTGCGGGAGACGGAGGAACAGCTGGCGGAGATCCTCTGACCGGCAAAAATCGTTGAAAGGAGGCGGCCGGATGGCGCGGGATTTGACGGTGATCCGGTTGGGCAACGCAAGCGCTCCCCGGTTTGAACAGGTACTGGCCGCCGCGCTGCGGGGACATTGCCGCCAGACGGTGAACTGGCTGACGGACCCGCTGGAAGGCCAGCGCGTCCTGTTTGCCGTCCCGCTGGGGGAAAGCGGCGTGAACCACGCCTTTTACAGCCTGTTGGCCTTTCTGCGGACCCACCCCGGCTGCCTGCAAGGCAGCGTGGGCGGGGTGCTGGCGGACGGGCCGGGGGATCTGTACACCAAGTCCGTGGGCCGGGAGCTGGTGCTGGCGGCCAGCCTGGCGGGCTGCACCTTTCCGGGCCGCCCGCTGGTGGAGGGCACCGGGGACCTGCGGAACTTCACCGTCCAGGCGAAAAACGCCGGCTGCTCTCTGGAGGAGGCCTACCGTCTGGCCGCCGCCGACCTGGCGGGCCGGGTGCTGGCCTTCGCGCCGCCCCGCCGGACGCGTCCGCATCTGCTGGTGCTCCACGCCTCCAACCACGCCACCAGCAACACCCTGGCCCTGTGGAGCCGGTGCCGGGAGCGGCTGGAGCCCCGCTGCGACATCACGGAGATCGGATTGCGGAACGGCACCCTGGAGGACTGCGCCGGCTGCCCCTACACCATGTGCCTCCACTACGGCGAGCAGGGGGACTGCTTCTACGGCGGCGTCATGGTGCAGGAGGTCTACCCCGCCCTCCGGGAGGCTGACGCGGTGGTGCTGCTGTGCCCCAACTACAACGACGCCCTGTCTGCCAACCTGACGGCGGCCGTCAACCGCCTGACAGCCCTGTACCGCACCACTCCCTTCACCGGCAAGGCGGTGTTCGCCATCGTGGTGTCCGGCTACTCCGGCGGGGACATCGTGGCAAGCCAGGTGGTTTCCGCCCTGAATATGAACAAGGGCTTCTGGCTCCCGCCGGAGTTCTGCCTGCTGGAGACCGCCAACGACGCCGGGACAGCCATGGCGCTGCCGGGAATCGCGGAGCGGCTGGATAGGTTTGCAGAAAATATATTATGTCAACTATTGCTGTGAAAACAGGGCTGAAGCATGGCTTCAGCCCTGTTTTTACATATCATCATAAGTCAAAGATATGTACGCCTGACGGCCGTCCCTACTGAGCGGCCGTTCCTCCAGAACGCCGCCCTGCCCATCCAGGGCGGTGAGCCGCACACTGCCGGGACTGTCCGCCACATATTCCTCCAAAAAATACCGCCGCCCCGCCTGGTCGGTCCGCAGGACCGCGTCCACTGGCGGAAGTCCGTCCCCCTGGAACCGCACCCGGGCCGTCCGGGGATCGTTTACATACCCGAACAGCACATGGGGATACCGCTCCCCCTCAAAGTCCCAGGAGTAGTACGCGCCCACCGCATCCACGGCGCTGTCCGTCCGCTCCACCGGCCAGGCAAAGCCCGCCTGCCAGCCCCGCCAGGGCGTCCACCGGGCCAGGCCCAGCAGAAGACAGCCGTCGTTCTCCGCCGCCAGGACCCGCCCCGCGCCGAAATCCGTCTCGTAGCCGTCCCGCACGCTGTCCACCAGGGTCAGGTCTCCGACGAAAAAATACTGCCCCTGCCGCCGCAGGGCGCTTTGGGGCGTCAGGCCGTACAGTCCCGTCCAAAGGCAGAACAGCACCAGCAGGCACAGCGCCGCCAGCCACCCCAGGGCCGACCGCTTTCGGGTCGCCATCCGCTTTTTCCTCATGGCTCCGCCTCCTCCCAGGGCAGGGGCACGGTGAAGGTGAAGCTGTGCCCGCCCTGCTCATATGTAAAGGTCAGGTCCTCGCCCCGTGTAACCTCGCTGTAGACCATGAACGGGCCGCCGAAGGAATATGTCATGGTGCGCGTGACCTCCCGTCCGTCCGGTGCCGTCAGTTCTCCCATCAGAGTCGGGGAATTGCGGAAGGGGTTTTCGCTGTAAATGCTGACCGCGATCCAGGCGGTGGTCCTCTCTGCCGCCGGGTCCTCCAGCCCCGCCTGATAGACCCGCATCCCCACGCCGTCCGCGCTTTGCCGCAGGTCCACCTCCGCCGTGTCCGCCACGATATGAACGTACTCGCCGTCCACAAAGCCGGCGAAGCTGATGTCCCACAGGTCCAGCTGGTGCAGCGGGTAAAAGCGGTTCCACAGATTGTCCGCCACCGTTCCCGCCAGCTGCCGGGCGGGGAGCAGCATCAGCAGCACCAGCACCGCCGTCAGTGCCATGGCGGCCCACTTCGCCGCCAGCCACCCCAGCGGATACTGCTTATTCAGCTCCCGGCCCACCTCTTCCGGGTCGCCCATGAAGGCCATGGTCCGCTCCTCCGCCAGCTCCGGCGGATAACCCAGGTCCAGCAGGTCGCAGATGTGGTCCTCCATGTGGGCGTCGAGCTCCAGCCGGATGGCCGCCCGCTCCCGCTCCGTCACCCGGCGGAGGGCAGCCTGCACCCGGGCGTTATATTCCCCCCGGGTCATATCACGCCATATTCAGCCCCGCGCTGCTGCGGAGTACGGCGTTGACGGCGCCGGAGTAGGTCTTCCAGGACTCCGCCTCCGTTTTCAGCAGTGCGCCGCCCCTGCGGGTCAGGTGGTAATACTTCCGCATCCGGCCCGTGGGGGCCTCCTGCTGGTAGGCCTCCACATAGCCGTCCTTCTCCAGTCCGTGGAGGACGGGGTACAGCGTGCCCTCCTTCATCTCAAAGGTGCGGTCGGAGCGGCGGGCCAGCTCCACGATCATCTGGTAGCCGTACATGTCCTCCCCCGCCAGCAGGGACAGCACCAGCAGCTGGGTATGCTCGATATTCTGCTTCTTTTTCATAATGTACCTCCTGTGGAAGTTTATACCTAGAGATTCTATGCTTATTATACATAGCATTGCTAGGCATGTCAAGCAAAAAGAGGCGCGGGCCGATGGGCCCGCGCCATAGGCGTTATTCCTCCGTCTCCAGCCCCAGGAGCTCCCTTCCGTGCTGGCTCAAATAGGGCCGCAGCCAGTCATAGGACAGGTGGAATTCCTGCGCGCCGGCGGCATAGGCCGCCAGCTCATAGGGGGAGAAGGCCACCCGCATGCCGCTCTCGTCAAAAGAGACGGCATAGCTGCCCCAGTCGGCCAGGATATTCTCGTAATCCGACCAGAAAAAGTCCTCCGGCGCCAGACCGTTTTCCGCCGCCCGGGCCTGGGCCTGCCGCGCCAGCTCGGCGCCGACGGTCTCCTGCAGGGCGCTCCCCTCCGACAAAAGCTCCGGCTCAAAAAAGGCGCCGCTCTCCAAATCGAAGTTCCAGCCCATCAGATACGTATTGGGGTGGGCGCCGCCGGTATCGCTGTAATACAGGCCGGAAATGCTGACCAGCTGCCCCGTCTGATAGACATTGCAGCTCAGCTCCAACGCATAACCGAGCCACTCGTAGCCCGCCTCCTGACGCCAGGCTAAATCCTCCGCCGCGCCTTCCGACAGTCTGTCAAGCTCCTCCGACGATGTCCATACGCTGAACCTCTCATTGAAGACGGCGGCAGCTTCCAGCGCCTGGGTCTCCTTTTCCGTCTCCGGTTCGGTGATGGCAGTGCCGTCCTCCCGGCAGGCGGTCAGCACCGGAATCTGAAAGCTGCTGGATACCAGGCGTGTACCGTCTTTTGCATACACAGTGTCCTCCCACGTCTGAAGCTCCACGGTATAGGAAATTTTCTCCTCAACGGCCGCTTCCGCCGGCGGCAGATCCGCCGGCGGCGCTGCGCTTTTGACGTCCGCCATGGTAGCGGCGGAACAAGCGGTCAGCAGCAGAGACATCAACATGGCAATCAGAGTGGTCATAGACTGACTCCTTTCCGAAAGCGGGCCTAGACGATCACAGGCCCCTCTTTCCAGGCGCTGCCGCCCGCGGCGGCAAGATCGGGGTATGCCAGCGCATACAAATCAGCGGCACGGGCCTCCAGTGCAAACAGCTCCTGGGCGGCCTGGTCCAGCCGTCGCACATGGCTTGGCTTGGTCAAAACCGGGACGGCGGCGGTCTTCCGCATCCGGGCCAGCAGAGCGCGGCCCGTCTCATTGGCGGCCAGCACCCGCAGATAGGGGATCTTGTCCGGGACGTCTCCCGGCGTCAGCCCCAAATAGGCCCACAGCACCATCCGGCGCAGGCGGGCGTGAGCGTAGCGCTTCGTCTTGGCCCGCTCCAGCACCTCCGCCACGGACACGGCGCCGCGGCTGGCACTGTACAGGCGGTTCCAAAGCCCCTCCCGCCCCCGGTCCAGGGCGGCGAAGTCCGCCGCCGTCATGGAGCGGAGCCGGGCCAGGATGGCCCGCTCACAGGTCTCCGAAAAGACCGGGGCGCGGCCCGCGGCCTCCTCTTTCTCATAAACCTCCCGCATGGCCGGGGCCATCAGGGCCAGGGCCGTTTCCCGCTCCCCCGCCCGCAGCAGCTCGCGGATGGCGGAGGACGAGGGATACCGGCCGGAGCCGGCGGGCCCGTCGTGGGCGGCGCCCCGGCGGGGCACCGTCAGGGGCCGGATGCCGGGGGCGTGACGCAGCAGGGCCCTGCAGTACTCCACGCCCAGATTGTTGTTGGGCCCCTCCAGCAGGGCGGCCCGCCCGTCTCCCAGAACCGCCCCCACCGCCGCCTGACGGCAGGCGGCAAAGGACATGCCCTCCCCCAAAAAGCGGCGCACACCGGCGTGATACGCCCCGGAGTCCAGGCAGGCGGCCACCTCGTTCAGCGCGGCCGCGTCCCCGCACTCGCTGCCGAAGGCCAGATGGGTCACAAGGCCCGTGGCCAGAAGCGTCCGCACGCCGCCGCCGGCGAACCCCTCCGCCGAGGAGACGGCCCAGGGCAGGGGCAGCTCCAGCACCAGGTCCATGCCGCTTTTCACGGCGGCCTCCGCCCGGGCGCGCTTCTGCAGAACGGCAAAATCCCCCCGCTGGACAAAGTCCCCGCTCATGACGCCGATGACGGCGGCATCGGGGCCCAGACGGGCGCGGACCTGCTCCATCAGGTGCAAATGCCCGCGGTGCAGGGGATTGTATTCTATTATGATACCTGCAATCTGCACAGAATTCACCCCTAAGCGGTTACAAAAAAATGACATTTCGGTAAAAATGGTGGTTGTAACCTGAAAAATCTCTGTTATAATGGAAGATGCAGAGTTTCGCCCGCATACGGGACTCATCCAATGCCTTTATTTTATATCATTTATGGGAACCCCGCAAGGCTTTCCCCCAAAAGAAGAGGAGACGGTAAACATGAACATTCTTGTCATCAACGCTGGCAGCTCTTCCCTGAAATATCAGCTGCTGAATCCTGAGACCGGCGAGCTGCTGGCCAAGGGCCTGTGCGAGCGCATCGGCATCGACGGCAAATTCACCTACAAGCCCCAGATCGCGGGCAAGGAGACCCTGGACGCCGTTGACGTGACCATGCCCACCCATTCCGAGGCCATCCAGGCCGTGCTGGACGCCCTGGTGGACGCCAAGAACGGCGTGGTCGGCTCCATGAAGGAGATCGACGCCGTGGGCCACCGGGTGGTGCACGGCGGCGAGAAGTTCGCCAAGTCCGTCCTCATCACCGACGAGGTCATGGCCGCCATCGAGGAGTGCAACCCCCTGGCCCCCCTCCACAACCCCGCCAACATCATCGGCATCAAGGCCTGCCAGGCGCTGATGCCCGGCACCCCCATGGTGGCCGTGTTCGACACCGCCTTCCACCAGACCATGCCCCCCAAGGCCTATATGTACGCCCTGCCCTACGCCTACTATGAAAACGACAAGGTCCGCCGCTACGGCTTCCACGGCACCTCCCACAAGTATGTCTCCGGCCGCGCCGCCGCCATGCTGGGCAAAAAGCCCGAGGAACTGAAGCTGATCTCCTGCCATCTGGGCAACGGCTCCTCCATCGCCGCCGTGGACGGCGGCAAGAGCGTGGACACCTCCATGGGCTTCACCCCCCTGGCCGGCCTGCCCATGGGCACCCGCTCCGGCGACCTGGACGCCGGCATCCTGCAGTACCTGATGAACAAGTACGGCATGAACATCGACGAGATGCTGAACATCCTGAACAAGAAGTCCGGTGTGGAGGGCCTGTCCTGCGTGTCCTCCGACTTCCGCGACCTGGAGAACGCCGCCAACAATGGCGACGAGAAGGCCAAGCTGGCTGAGGAGAAGTTTGCCTATGAAGTGAAGAAGTACGTGGGCGCTTACGCCGCCGCCATGGGCGGAGTGGACGCCATCATCTTCACCGCCGGCGTGGGTGAGAACGACAAGGGCATCCGCGCCATGGTCTGCGAGGGCCTGGAGTACATGGGCGTGAAGCTGGACGCCGAGGCCAACCAGGGCCGGGGCAAGGAGCTGGTCATCTCCGCCCCCGACTCCAAGGTCAAGGTCCTGCTGATCCCCACCAACGAAGAACTGATGATCGCTCAGGACACCGCCGCCATCGTCAACGGCTGACAGGATCTTTAAAAACGGCGGCGTCCGTCGGCGCTGTTCATCAGTTCCGGGGCCCCGCAGAGCGGGGCGGCGCTTGCGCCGTACAAGCGTTTTGCGCCCGCGCAAAACCTTGGCGGAGGGCGGATTCACTCCGCCCGAGCATTTCAATCTCACGGGCCCCCGCGGGGCCTGCCCCGCGGGGAGTACTGATGATTGCTCAGGACACCGCCGCCATCGTCAACGGCTGACAGGATCTTTAAAAACGGCGGCGTCCGTCGGCGCTGTTCATCAG
>CANQPD010000005.1 GCA_947625655.1 uncultured Dysosmobacter sp. | reverse complement strand
TCTCATTCCGCTGCGCCGTCTCTTCCCCACCGGACCCGCTTCGCTGGGCTCCGCCGGGGGCCCCAAGCTCCATATCCTTCGCATCCGCCTTTCGGCGAATGCTCTCTCATTCCGCTGCGCCGTCTCTTCCCCACCGGACCCGCTTCGCTGGGCTCCGCCGGGGGCCCCAAGCTCCATATCCCTCGCATCCGCCTTTCGGCGCATGCTCTCTCATTCCGCCGCGCCGTCTCTCCCCTGCCGGAGCCGGCCCGCCGGAGGGCCGTGTTTCATATTCTGTGATAAGGAGGTCCGCCGCCTGTGCTGGCCCGTAATGAAACCATCTTTAAATGGGCGCTGTATGCCGCCGCCGCGGCGCTGTGCCTCCTGGTACAGGGGGCCGTCTGCCAGCGGATCACCGTCTGGGGCGTCATCCCCTTTGTCTATCCGCTGCTGGCGGTGGTGCCCGCCGCCTATGAGGGGCCGGTGCCCGGCACCGTCTTTGCCCTGGCGGTGGGCGTTTTCTGCGACCTGCTGCTGCCGGGCGGCTTTCCCTGCTTTTACACGCTGCTGTTCCCCCTGGCGGGCCTGTGCGCGGCGCTGCTGTCCCAGAGCCTGCTGCCCGCCGGCATCCTCTGTTCCCTGGCGGGGACCGCCGCCGCCTTTCTCATGAGCGGCGTCTTCCATGGCCTGCTGCTGTGGATCGCCGGAAAGGCCGCCTGGGGCGCCAGCGCCTTTGTGACGCTGCGGGAGTTCTGCGTTACCGCCCCGCTGACCGTCCCCGTCACCCTGCTGTACCGGGCGGTCTTCCGAAAGACCCACCCCGACGATTGAAAAAGGAGATCCCATGGACCACAAAGAGACCCAACAAACCCGCCTATATCTGCTGGCCGGCTTTCTGGCGGCGGTGCTGCTGGTATATCTGGGGGTTTTGTACGACACCCAGGTGAACCACTATGACGACTATCTCGCCCAGTCCATCCGCTCCATCGCGCGGCCGGAGAAAGTGGAGGCCTCCCGGGGCATCATCACTGACCGGAACGGGCGGCCCCTGGTAACCAACCGCTCCACCTATACCCTGACCTTTGACGCCAGCCTGCTGAAAACCGGGGATGACGAGAACGAGGCAATCCTCCGGCTGGTGCAGCTGTGCCAGGACAACGGCGTGGACTGGAACGACAACCTGCCCATCTCCCGCACGGCCCCCTTTTCCTATACCATCGACCAGCTGACGGACACCCAGAAGGGGCGTTTTTTGAACTATCTCCTCTCTCTGAGCCAGGTGAAAAAGGCCCTGGGCGCCTATCTGCTGGAGCACACATGGCTCATTTCCGCCGACGATGTGGAGATCCCCTCCGGCGAGGAGGCCGACGAAAAAGCCCTGGCCAGGGCGGCGGATGAGCTGGCCGAAAAGCTGACCACCCAGGACCTGACCGCCGGACTGCTGAACAGCGCAGGGCTTTCCACCGCCACCCTGCTGGAGATCATGCGGGAAAACCTGGAGATCCCCGACAGCTTTTCCCTGAACGAGGCCCGGCTGGTGCTGGGGGTGCAGTACGAGCTGTCCCTGCGGAAGCTGCCGGACAACACCTATGACGCCTATATTCTGGCGGACGATGTGGACACGAGCTTCATCTCCCTGCTCAGCGACGGCGGATACGCGGGGGCAAAGATCTCTCGCTCCACTGTCCGCAAATACGACACCACCTATGCCGCCCACATCCTGGGTATCGTGGGCCGCATCGACACCCAGGAGGAGAAGGACGCCCTGGGCGAAGGGTATAACTGGGATGACCTGGTGGGCAAATCCGGCGTGGAGGCCGCCTTCGAACAGTATCTGCGGGGCACCGACGGCCGCCGGGTGGTCTCTGTCAACAGCGACGGCAAGATCACCGGCGAGTATTACAGCACCGACCCCCAGCCCGGCAACACCGTGGAGCTGACCATCGATCTGGAGCTGCAGCAGGCCGTGGAGGACGCTTTGGCCGAGACCGTGGGTAGCATGAACAAAGAGGACGGCATCGTGGAACGGGGCGCCGGCGCGGCGGTGGTCAAGGTGGGCAGCGGTGAGGTGCTGTCCCTGGCCTCCTATCCCACCTATGACCTGTCCACCTACCGCCAGGATATCGCGGCGCTGGACAGCGACCCCGGGCGGCCTCTGAACAACCGGGCCACCTATGGCGCCTATCCCCCCGGCTCCACCTTCAAGCCCCTGGTGGCTGTGGCGGCGCTGGAGGAGGGCGTTGTCTCCCTGACGGAGAAGATCAACGACCCCGGCAGGTGGTACTATCCCGACATCATCGAGGGTACCCAGACCTGGTCCTGGAAGTGCTGGAAGGGCGGCGGTCACGGCCGCGTCAACGTGACCCAGGCCATCACCGCCTCCTGCAACACCTTTTTCCATGAAATGGGCTACCGCCTGGGCATTGAGAAGCTCGACGAATACGCCGCCGCCTTCGGCCTGGGACAGCCCACCGGCATTGAGATCGGCGAGCGGACCGGCACCCTGGCGGGCCCTGAGGAGCGGGCGGCCCGGGGGGAGACCTGGTACGGCGGCGACACGGTCCAGGCGGCCATCGGCCAGTCCGACAACCTGTTCACCCCCATCCAGCTGGCAAATTACATTGCCACCCTGGTCTCCGGCGGCAAGCACTATGACGCCCATCTGCTGAAGGCCGTCAAGTCCTACGACAACGCGGAGGTGGTGACCGTGGGCACTACCGAGCCCGCCAACATCATCGACATCAGCGACAGCACGCTGAACGCTGTGAAAAAGGGCATGTACGACTATACCCAGCCCGGGGGCATGGTCTACAGCTATTTTAAGGACTGCGTGGTGTCCGCCGGTGCCAAGACCGGCACCGCCCAGCTGGGCGGCGATGTGAAAAACAACGGCGTGTTCGTGTGCTTCGCCCCCTATGAGGAGCCGGAAATCGCCGTGGCCATCGTCATCGAAAAGGGCGGCGCCGGCGCGGCGCTGGCCTCCACCGCTGTCAAGATCCTCAACGCTTATTTCGACCAGGACGAGATCGGCACCGTCACCTTGGGCGAAAACCAGCTTTTGCAGTGAGTCCCAGGGCGCCGTTTTCCGGGACTGCCGCCCATCCTTCACCACTTCCACAATAAGGAGCCTCATGTTATGAGTGAACCGTTTGTCTTTGATCCCCGCTGCGAAGCCTGCAAGACCCCCTTCGGGGCCGTGGTCTGCGGGCAGGAAATCCTCTTCCACTGCCGTCCCCTGGCCTGCGAGGGCTTTACCCACTGCGCCCTGGTGCTGTGCCACGAATTTTCCCAAACCCGCCAGGAGATCGAGCTGTCCATCGCGGGACCCGAAGGGGACCGCACCTGTTTTACCGCCGCCGTCTCCGCCCCCGGAGAGCCGGAGCTGACCTGGTATCACTTCCGCCTCTGGCGGGACGACGGCAGCGGCTGCGACCTGGATAAAACCGGCTACCGCAGCGACGGAAATATTGATCCCTGGCAGCTGACCACCTACCGCGAGAGCCGCACGCCGGCGTGGTTCGGCTCCGGTGTGGTATACCAAATTTTTCCAGATAGATTCTGCCGCCTGACCGTGCCGGACCCCACGGGGATGGTGGGAGGCCGCTGGGTCCATCAGGATTGGGCGGATGAGCCGGAATGGCGTCCGGATCCCGACGGGGAGATCCGAAACCGGGATTTTTTCGGCGGCTCTTTGAAAGGTATTATCTCTAAGCTGGATGATCTGGCGGCGCTGGGCGTCACCGTGCTCTATCTGTGTCCTGTTTTTGAGTCCGCGTCCAACCACCGCTATAACACGGCGGATTATACGAAGATCGACCCTATGCTGGGCAGTGAGGAGGATCTCCGGGAGCTTTGCCGCCAGGCCGGGGCCAGGGGCATCCGGGTGATGCTGGACGGCGTGTTCAACCACACCGGTTCTCAGAGCCTGTACTTCAACGCCGACGGCTTTTATCCCACCCTGGGGGCTGCCCAGAGCCGGGAGAGCCCCTATTTTGACTGGTTTTCCTTTCACCCCTGGCCGGAGGACTACGATGCCTGGTGGGGCATTAAGACCCTGCCCGCCGTGCGGGAAGAGTGCCCCGGCTATGTGGACTACATCATTGAAAATCAGGATTCCATCATCCGCCGGTGGCTGCGGGCCGGGATCTCCGGCTGGCGGCTGGACGTGGCCGACGAGCTGCCGGATTGGTTTATTGAAAAGCTCCGGGCCGCTGTGGAGGAGACGGATCCCGACGCCTTTGTGCTGGGCGAGGTCTGGGAGGACGCCAGCAATAAAATCGCCTATTCCCAGCGCCGCAGGTATCTGCTGGGCAGCGAGCTCCACGGCGTGATGAACTATCCCTTCCGCACCGCCTTGCTGGACTATCTCAAGGGCGGCGACGCCGACAGCTTCCGGGAGGCCATGGAGACCCTGCGGGAAAACTATCCCCCCGCCGCCTTCTATTCCGCCATGAACTTTTTGGGCACCCACGACACGGCCCGTATTTTGACGGTGCTGGGAGCGGACCGCTTTCCGGAGAGCAGGGAGGAGCGGGCCGCCTACCGCCTCTCCCCTGCCCAGCGGGAACGGGGGCTGGCCCTGGTCCGGCTGGCGGCGCTGGTGATGTTCACCTTCCCCGGCGCGCCCACCGTCTATTACGGCGATGAGGCGGGGATGGAGGGCTGGGAGGATCCCTTTAACCGTGGCACCTATCCCTGGGGGCGGGAGGACCGGGAACTGCGGGCCCGCTTTGCCCACCTGGGCGGGCTTCGCCGCCAGCGCCCCTCCCTCCAGCGGGGCGGGCTCCGCTGGCTGTTTACCTCCGGTCCCCTGCTGGTCTTTGCCCGGGAGCTGCCGGAGGAGCGGACTGTGACGGCGGTCAACGCCTCCGCTGAAGCCTGTCCCCTGACTCTGCCCTGGCCTGTGCCTCAGGCGTTGGACCGGCTGACCGGCCAGAGCTTTTCCGTGGAGAGCGGCATGCTCTGCCTGACACTTCCCCCCTATGGCGGGATGCTGCTGACCTGACGGTGAGCCGGGATGTTTCATGTGAAACATCCCGGCCTTTTTTGCCCTGTTGGCTTTTATCTTGGCTGTTTCACATGAAACAGCCAATTTTCGTGTATTTTTCTGTTTTAACCCTTGCAAGGGCTTGACCGCCTTGTTATAATGTGTCTGTATGTGTATACGGATATTTGGAAAGTAGGTGCCTTTGTGGCAAAAACCATTGCAATCGTGAATCAAAAGGGCGGCGTTGGGAAAACCACCACCTGTGTCAACCTGTCCGCCGCCCTGGCAGAAGCCGGACAGCGCGTTTTGCTGTGCGACTTCGATCCCCAGGCCAATTCCACCTCCGGCATGGGCGTGGACAAGACCGTGTCCAAGGGGATCTATGAGGTTTTGATCGGCGACGTTCCCGCCGCCGATGCCGTGGCCCATACCCGGTATGGGGATGTGCTCCCCTCCAACAAGGCGCTGGCAGGCGCGGGGATCGAGCTGATCGGCATGGAGCGCCGGGAGTTCCTGCTCCACGACGCCCTGGCACAGATCAAGGACGCATACGATTTTATTTTCATCGACTGCCCCCCCTCCCTGGAGCTGCTGACTCTGAATGCCCTCTGCGCGGCGGATGGGATTCTGGTGCCCGTCCAGGGGGAATACTACGCGCTGGAGGGGCTTTCCGACCTGCTGAACACCGTCCGCATCGTCCGCCGCTCCCTGAATCCCCGGCTGGAGCTGGAGGGTGTGCTGCTGACCATGTTTGACGGCCGGACCAATCTGGCCCTCCAGGTGGCGGAGGAAGTGAAGCACTACTTCCCTGGCAAGGTCTACGCCACCGTGATTCCCCGAAATGTCCGGCTCTCCGAGGCCCCCAGCCACGGAAAGCCCATCACCGCCTATGACCGCACCTCCCGGGGCGCGGAGGCCTACACCGCTCTCGCGGCGGAGTTTTTGAAGAAGCAAACCACCTGAATCATCCTGAAAGGAGCATCTGTCCATGGCATCCAAAAAGCCCTCCGGCCTGGGCCGGGGCCTGGGCGCGTTGCTTGGCGACGACGTACTGAAAAGTGAGAGCGCGGGCACGCTGTATCTGCCCATTGCCAGCGTGGAGAGCAATTCCGCCCAGCCCCGTAAAAACTTTGACGAAGCGGCGCTGGCGCAGCTGGCGGATTCCATCCGCCAGCATGGCATCATACAGCCCCTGACCGTGCGGAAGCTGTCCTCCGGCTACTATCAGATCATCGCCGGCGAGCGCCGCTGGCGGGCCGCCCGCCTGGCGGGACTGCAGGAGGTCCCCGCCCTGGTCATCGAGGCCGACGACCGCAAGACCGCCGAGCTGGCCATGATCGAAAACCTCCAGCGGGAGGATCTGAACCCCATTGAAGAGGCCGGCGGCTATCAGACCTTGATCCAGCAGTACCACATGACCCAGGAGGAGGCCGCCCAGCGGGTGGGCAAATCCCGCAGCGCCGTGGCCAACACCCTGCGGCTTCTGGAGCTGACTCCCGCCGTGCAGAAGCAGGTCAAGTCCGGGGAGCTGTCCGCCGGACACGCCCGGGCCCTGGTTCCCCTCTCCCCCGCCATGCAGACCCGGGCGGCGGAGGCCATCATCCAGGGCGGCCTCTCCGTCCGGCAGGCCGAGGCCCTGGCAAAGCGGCTGGCGGCTGAGAAAAAGCCGGAAAAGAAGGCTGCCGCCGACCAGGTGGACTACGCCGCCGAGGCACAGAAGGAGCTGTCCTCCAAGCTGGGGCGGGGCGTAAAAATCGTCACTGGCCGCAAAAAAGGCCGCATTGAGCTGGAATACTACGGTTTGGACGATCTCAACGATTTGCTGGAGGCCCTGGCCCTGCTGCGGGCGCACCGCCCGGAGAAAGGACTGGACGCATGAAACTGGAAAAACGCAGCAGCGGCGAGGCCGCACCCACCGCCTCCGATGTCGGCAAGGCTCCCCAGGGGAGCAACAAGCCGGTGGTGGTTTATATCATGATCCTGTTCATCGCGGCTTTTTTGCTGATGGCCCTGTCCTTTCTGATGCACCAGCGCAGCAACACCCAGGCTCTGGGGGAGCTGCAGAGCTCCGTCAGCGCCATGCAGGAGTTCCAGGCCAGCCAGGAGAAGATCATCCAGCTGCAGGACGAGCTGGCCCAGGCTGAGAAGGAACTGGATCAGCTGAAAGAGGACTATGCGCGGGATCTCCAGTCCGCGAACGAGCAGAAAGAGGCCTATCTCGACATCACCGCCGCTTTGACGGACCTCTACTGTCTGCAGCAATCCTACAGCGCCAAGGACTACGAGGGCTGCGGGGAGATCATCGACCGCATGGAGAAGATGGGATACCCCCTCCTGCTCTCCCAGGAAGCTCCCCGTGAGGGCGTTACGCCGCCCCATGAGCGCTATCAGCAGCTGAAGGACGCCGTGGAGAGCAAGCTGGCTGAACAGGGCGGCTGAAATCCCCGCATGTTTCACATGAAACATTTTATGACCGTTGATTCTGATATTTATATAAAGAGGAGAAATGCATCATGCTTGATATCCGCTTTGTCCGGGAGAATCCCGACGCTGTCAAGGAAAACATCAAGAAAAAATTTCAGGACGCCAAGCTGCCCCTGGTGGACGAGGTGATCGAGCTGGACGCCCAGCGCCGCGCCGCCATCGCCGAGGCTGACCAGTTGCGCTCTGCCCGCAACAGTCTCAGCAAGCAGATCGGCATGCTGATGGGCCAGGCCAAGAAGGATCCCAGCAAGCTGGCAGAGGCCGAGGCCGTCAAGGCCCAGGTGAAAGCCGACGCTGACCGCCTGGCCGAGCTGGAACAGCTGGAAACCAGCCTGGACGAGGAGGTCCGCAAGCGGATGATGGTCATTCCCCAGATGATCGATGACTCCGTGCCCATCGGCCCCGACGATTCCGCCAATGTGGAGGTGGAGCGCTTCGGCGAGGCCAAGGTGCCCGACTTCCCCATCCCCTACCACACCGAGCTGATGGAGCGCTTTGACGGCATCGACATGGACGCCGCCGGCCGGGTCTCCGGCAACGGCTTCTACTATCTGCTGGGCGACATTGCCCGGCTCCATGAGGCCGTGCTGGCCTATGGACGGGACTTCATGATCGGCAAGGGCTTCACCTACTGCATCCCCCCCTTTATGATCCACGGCAACGTGGTGGAGGGCGTCATGAGCCAGACCGACATGGACGGCATGATGTACAAGATCGAGGGCGAAGACCTGTATCTGATCGGCACCTCCGAACACTCCATGATCGGCCGCTTTATCGACCAGATCATTCCCAGCGAAAAGCTGCCCCAGACCCTGACCTCCTACTCCCCCTGCTTCCGCAAGGAAAAGGGCGCCCACGGCATCGAGGAGCGGGGCGTGTACCGCATCCACCAGTTCGAAAAGCAGGAGATGATCGTGGTCTGCAAGCCCGAGGAATCCAAGGACTGGTATGAGAAGCTGTGGCGCTACTCCGTGGAGCTGTTCCGCTCCCTGGACATCCCCGTCCGCCAGCTGGAGTGCTGCTCCGGCGACCTGGCCGATCTGAAGGTGAAGAGCTGCGACATCGAGGCCTGGTCCCCCCGCCAGCAGAAGTATTTCGAGGTCTGCTCCTGCTCCAACCTGGGCGACGCCCAGGCCCGCCGGCTCCACATCCGCTACAAGGATGAGACCGGCAAGACCCAGCTGTGCCACACCCTGAACAACACCTGCGTAGCCCCTCCCCGCATGCTGATCGCCTTTTTGGAGAACAACCTCCAGGCCGACGGCACCGTGCTGATCCCCGAGGTGCTGCAGCCCTATATGGGCGGCACCAAGGTGCTGGTACCCAAGAAGTAAGGTTTCAGGTCCGGAGGGCAGGCGGCAGGCGCCGATGCGGCGGCCGCCGTCTGGAGCCTCTCGGTCCCGTGACCCGGTGCAAAGCCACGCGTTTTAAAACGATTTGTAATATTTAACACATTTTATACATTTAGCAATTTCCCGTTTCCAGCCGACAGCGCCGCTTCGGCCCCGTCTCCGGGTCATTGAGCGCCGTTCTATCGGCTCCATTCCGGTCTGGCCGCGGAAACCCTTGCGGCGCAAGGCATTGCCGGCTCAGGCTCCAGGCGCGGCGGGAAAAGCGGCCCTATTTCAAAATCAGGAGGGACCCATCATGAAAAAAAGCAGCGGCTTTATCGCCGAATTCAAAACCTTCATTGCCCGGGGCAATGTGATGGACATGGCCGTCGGCGTCATCATCGGCGGCGCCTTCGGCAAGATCTCCACCTCCCTGGTCAACGACATCATCATGCCCCTGATCTCCATGCTTACCGGCGGCATCTCCTTTGACGACTGGAAGATCGTCCTGAAAGAGGCCGTCGGGGACACCGCCGCCGTCTCCGTCAACTACGGCACCTTCCTGGCCACCATTCTGGATTTCCTCATCATCGCCTTCGCCGTGTTCTGCATGATCAAGGCCATCAACGCCTTCCACCGCAAAAAGGAGGAGGCCCCCGCGGAGCCTCCCGCTCCCCCCGCGCCCTCCAACGAGGAAGTGCTGCTGACGGAGATCCGGGATCTGCTGAAGAACAAGTAATGGAAGAACTGCTTCGCGGCGGCCTGACGGCGCTGGATCTGCCCCAGGCGGGGGTGCCCGCCCTGCTGCGCTACGCCGAACTGCTGGTGGAGAAGAACAAGGTCATGAACCTGACGGCCATCACGGAGCCGGCGGATATCGCCGCCCTCCACTTTCTGGACAGCGCCGTCCTCCTCTCCCTGGCGGACTTCTCCGGCAGGACCGTGGCGGATGTGGGCACCGGCGCGGGCTTTCCCGGCCTGGTGCTGCGGATCCTGGAGCCCTCCATCCATCTGACCCTGCTGGATTCGCTGAACAAGCGCATCGACTTTTTGAAGGAGGTCTGCGCCGACCTGGGGCTGGAGGATGTGGACTGCGTCCACGGCCGGGCCGAGGAGTTTGCCGCCGGCCACCGGGAGGGATTTGACATCGTCACCTCCCGGGCTGTGGCCAGCCTGCCGCTGCTGGCAGAGCTGTGTCTCCCCCTGGTCCGGCAGGGCGGATGGTTCCTTCCCATGAAATCCGTGGATTCCGACCAGGAGCTGCGCGCCGCTTCCCACGCCCTGGAAGTCCTGGGCGGTGTGGTGGAAAAGACCGTGGATTACGTCATACCGGGGACAGATGTGCGCCACCGGCTGATTTTCATTAAAAAAGTGCGGGAAACGCCCCAAAAATACCCCCGGGCATTTGCAAAAATCAAGAAGAATCCGCTATAATGCATATGAGCGCCTTCCGTATCCGGGACAGGTGGGAAACCGCCGGGACTTTGGGTGCTATACAGGCCAAAATTTTGTGGTATAATGGAATGCGCAGACCATACAGGATCCAAGCAGAAAGGAGGCCCTGCCTATGGGCGCTCTCGGACAATGCCTTGCCGTCGTCTCCGGCAAGGGGGGCACGGGAAAGACCTCATTCACCGCCGGCGTGGGCGCCGCCCTGGCGCTGGCGGGAAAGCGGGTGCTGTGTCTGGACTGCGACGTGGGCCTGCGGAATCTGGATCTGGCGCTGGGCCTTTCTGACCGGGCGCTGATGGATTTCTCCGACGTGGCCCAGGGCCGCTGCGCACTGGACAGCGCCGTGGTGGAGCATGCCCGCTTGCCGGGGCTGTATCTGCTGACCGCGCCTGTCCGCACCCGGGGCCGCCCGGTGACAGAGGCGCAGATGGCCTCCCTTTTGGCCGAGGTCCGAAAGAAATACGACTACTGCCTGCTGGACGCGCCGGCGGGCCTGGGCAGCGGCTTTCTGCTGGCCACCTGCGCCGCGGACCGGGCCGTGGTGGTCACCACGGCGGACGCCTCCTCCCTGCGGGACGCCCAGCACACCGTGATGGAACTGGAGCGCTTCGGCAGCGGATCGCTGCACCTGGTGGTGAACCGGGTGCGGAGGAAGATGCTGCGCAGCATGCACGCCACCATAGACGACGCCATCGACAAGGCCGGCCTGCCCCTCATCGGCGTGGTGCCGGAGGACGACGCCCTTCCCCTCTGCCTGAATCAGGGCACCCCCCTGCTTTTGACGGGAAGCCAGAGTCCCGCGGCCGCCGCCTACCGCAACATCGCAAAACGCCTCCAGGGCGGCAAAGTCCCCCTGCTGCGCATCAAATAAAAGAGAAAGGAGCCTCCTCCCATGAACATTGCACTGATGTCCCACGACAACAAGAAGGAATTGATGGTCCAGTTCTGCACCGCCTACGCCGGCATCCTGTCCCAGCACCATATCTACGCCACCAACGCCACCGGCCACATGGTGGCGGAGGCCACCGGGCTGAATGTCCACTGCTTTTTGTCCTACGCCCACGGCGGCAGCCAGCAAATCGGCGCCCGCATCGCCTACAACGAATTCGACCTGGTCCTGTTTTTCAACGATCCCAACAACGAGAGCATGGCCGGCGACGTCTCCTACATCTCCCGCCTGTGCGACCAGAGCAACATCCCCTTTGCCAGCAACATCGCCACGGCGGAAATGCTGGTGCTGGGCCTGGCCCGGGGCGATCTGGACTGGCGGTATATCGTCAACCCCTCCACCCGGCCCATCGCTTGACTTTTTTCAAAAAAGCGCATATATTGATGGCAAATACCGCGAAGATGCCGCAGCAGTACTCCGCAAGCCGATCCCCAGAGAGGGGCGCAGCGCTGAAAGCGCCCCGTTCGGCCCGGACGAAGGACAGCGGCGGAGCGGGGGCGGAAACGCCCACGGCGCCCTCCCCGTACCAGGAGGCCAAAGGGGGCATTGCGCCCTGAATTTGGGTGGCACCACGAAGCGTTTTTCGCTCTCGTCCCAAAACTGTGGGACGGGAGCGTTGTTTTTTCCCGGTGCTTTGAAACCGATTGCTGAAAAGGAGTTGTATGAAATATGGCGAAAATGACCCCCCGGACGCTGTCCGGCTTTATGGAGCTCCTCCCCGCGCCCCAGCAGCAGATGGAGCGCATCATGGAGGCGCTGCGCCGCACCTATTCCCTGTACGGCTTCACTCCCCTGGACACCCCCGTCATCGAGTCCAGCGACGTGCTGCTGGCCAAGGGCGGCGGCGAGACGGAAAAGCAGATCTACCGCTTCCAGAAGGGCGACGCGGACCTGAGCCTGCGGTTTGACCTGACGGTGCCCCTGGCCAAGTACGTGGCCCTGCACTACAACGACCTGACCTTCCCCTTCCGCCGCTATCAGATCGGCAAGGTCTACCGGGGCGAGCGGGCCCAGCGGGGCCGCTTCCGGGAGTTCTATCAGGCGGACATCGACATCATCGGCGACGGCAAGCTGTCCATCATCAACGAGGCGGAGATCCCCGCCATCATCTACAAGACCTTCTCCACCCTGGGGCTGAAGCGGTTCCAGATCCGGGTGAACAACCGGAAGATTTTGAACGGCTTTTACGCTATGCTGGGGCTGACCGAGAAGTCCGGCGACATCATGCGCACCGTGGACAAGCTGGACAAGATCGGCCCGGAAAAGGTCAAGGCCATCCTGGTGGAGGACTTTGCCGTCAGCGAGGCCGACGCGGAGGAGATCCTGAAGTTCATCGCTATCGGCGGCGGCAACGACGCGGTGCTGGCGGCCCTGGAGGGCTATCAGGGCCGGAACGAGACCTTTGACCAGGGCCTTGACGAGCTGAAGACCGTGGTGCGGTATCTGGGGGACTTCGGCGTGCCCGCCGAGAACTTCGCCGTGGATCTGACCATCGCCCGGGGGCTGGACTACTACACCGGGACGGTTTACGAGACCACCCTGCTGGACCATCCGGAGATCGGCTCCGTCTGCTCCGGCGGCCGGTACGACAACCTGGCGGAGTACTACACCGACCGCCAGCTTCCCGGCGCGGGCATCTCCATCGGCCTGACCCGGCTGTTCTACGTCCTGGGGGAGCAGGGGATGCTGAATCCCGACCTGCCCACCGCCCCGGCGGACGTGCTGATCCTGCCCATGACGGAGGATCTGTCCGCCGCCATCGGCCTGGCGACATTGCTGCGGGAGAACGGCATCCGCACCCAGCTCCACTGTGAGGAGAAGAAGTTCAAGCAGAAGGTCAGCTACGCGGACAAGCTGGGCATCCCCTATGTCATCTTCCTGGGAGAGGACGAGATCAGCGCCGGGGTGGTGGCCTGCAAGGACATGCGAAGCGGCGAGCAGACCAAGCTGGAGCCCGCCGCCACCGTGTACCGCATCAAGGCGGGGCTGGCGGAGATGGAAAAGGGCGCTGTGATTTTGGGATAATTAAATACACTTTGTAATATATCGTTTTAAATATACAAATAGGAGCTGATTTTGTGAAAAAATGGCGTTTTACCGCCCTGTCCCTGGTTCTCGCAACGCTCCTTTGTTCCCTGCCCGTCTCCGCTGCGGAGACCTCCGATTGGCTGGCGCCGAAAGTGAAGGACTGCCCGGATTTCACGGATGTGAAAGGCAGTTGGTGCGAAAGCTATGTGGAGACGGTCTGTGAGGCCGGGCTGATGGAGGGCCGCTCCGACGGCAGCTTCAACCCCTCCGGCGAGCTGATGCCGGAACACTTCGTCACCATCTGCGCCCGGCTCTATGACCTGCTCACCGGCGGGGACGGCGTTCTGCCGGAGGCGGCAGAGGGGCAGGACTGGTATGACCCGGCCTATGCATATTTGGCGGAGTCCATCGGCTATCAGGGCACCTACGCCCCATCGTCCGGGAGATATCTGGGCGGGGACGGTGCCCGGACCCCGGAAGAACAGCTGAACGCCCTGCGGAGCAATTTTAATCCCGGCAAATACCCGGCCGGCCGCCGGAGCTTTCTGGATCTGTTGAGCCGGACGCTGGCGGCGGCGGAAGCAGATCTGCCCGCCATCAACCGGATCACCACGGTGCCGGACTGCGGGGATCCCATGGTGCTCTCCTTCTACAATGCCGGCATCCTCACCGGCTCCGACCAGTACTGCACGTTCCAGGGAGATGCATCCCTGAATCGGGGGCAGGCCGCCGCGATCCTGGCCCGGGTCATTGATCCCGAATTGCGGCTGACCTTCACTCCGAAGCCCTTTGACCTGTGCCAGGACGTGCTGGGGGTGGAGGCGGATACCGTGCTCTTGACTGTGGACGGCACCGCCGTCACGGCGGCGCAGATGGCCCGGTCCCTGTGCAGCGCCGTTTTGAATCAATACAACCACATGATCTGCAATGGCCCCGCCGCCAATGACCTGGCCCGCGCGAGAGAAGACGCCGTGCAAACGATCAAGCAGGATCTCGCTTCGGAAGCACTGCTGGCGCAAAAAGCGCTGACCATAGACCCCATCGACCCGGACGCCCTTTATCCCGATTACGGCATCCCCACGGAAGGCCGCCTTTGGAAACAAACCCATGCGGCCATGTATGAACGTCTGCTGACGTTTTACGAGGATCGATACGGCGCGAATTCCCTGGGAAGTTCCCCCCACGCCATGCGTGACACACCGGGGCGGGAGGCGCTGGATCATGACCTGCTCCAACTGGAGGAGTCCATGAAAACTGATTTGTCTCCGGATTTTGAAAATCTGGACCTGGCCGCCGTACAGGATCGGCTGATATCGCTGTCCTTCGCCTATGATCTCTAACCTTATATTTCATATACAGAAAGGATCAATCACTATGATGCAGAATCGCACCCATACCTGCGGGGAACTCCGGCTGACCGACGCCGGAAAGCAGGTGAAAATCGTAGGCTGGATGGAAAACGTCCGCGTGGTCTCCGCCAGCCTGGCCTTTATTGTCGTCCGGGATTTCTACGGCACCACCCAGGTGGTGGCGGAGACCGAGGACATGGTGGCCCGATTCAAGGCCATCACCAAGGAATCCACCATCTCCGTGGAGGGCACCGTCCGGGAGCGGGACAGCAAAAACGCCAAGATCCCCACCGGCGACATCGAGGTCGTCCCCGCCAAAGTAGAAGTCCTGGGCCGCTGCCAGCACAACGAGCTGCCCTTCCAGATCAACCGCAGCCGGGAGGCCGACGAGGCCCAGCGGCTGAAATACCGCTATCTGGACCTGCGGAACCCCGCCGTCAAAAACAACATCATCCTGCGGTGCAACGTGGTCTCCGCCCTGCGGCAGGCCATGACGGAGCACGGCTTTCTGGAGATCACCACCCCCATCCTGACCGCCTCTTCCCCCGAGGGCGCCCGGGACTATCTGGTGCCCGCCCGGAACCACCCCGGCAAGTTCTACGCCCTGCCCCAGGCCCCCCAGCAGTTCAAGCAGCTGCTGATGACCTCCGGCTTTGACCGCTACTTCCAGATCGCCCCCTGTTTCCGGGACGAGGACGCCCGGGCGGACCGCTCCCCCGGCGAGTTCTATCAGCTGGATATGGAGATGGCCTTCGCCAGCCAGGAGGACGTGTTTGCCGTGCTGGAGGACGTGCTGCCCCCCATCTTCGCCAAGTACGGCAAGTACGACCGGGCCAGCTCCGCGCCCTTTATGCGCATCCCCTTCACCGAGGCCATGGAGAAGTACGGCTCCGACAAGCCCGATCTGCGCATTGACCTGACTGTTCAGGATGTAACGGAGGTTCTTGGCAGCTGCGGCTTCGGGCCCTTTGAGGGGAACGTGGTCAAGGCCGTGGTGGTCTCCGATTTCCATGAGACCCGGAAGTTCATCGACAAGACCCTGGCCGACGTGGAGGTGGTCTCCGGCGGCAAGCCCTACTGGTTCCGCCTGGACGAAAACGGCGAGATCGTGGGCGGCATCGCCAAATTCGTCCAGCCCATCAAGGAATCCGTCGTCTCCGCCCTGGGCCTGAAGGCGGGCGACTTCGTGGCCCTGTCCGCCGGCAAGCTGACCCAGGCCCAGAAGACCGCCGGCGTGCTGGTGAAGACCCTGGGCGCCGCCGTCCCCGGCCACATGGATAAGGAGCAGTACGCCTTCTGCTGGATCGTGGACTTCCCCATGTACGAGATCGGCGAGGAGTCCGGCGAGCTGGAGTTCTGCCACAACCCGTTCTCCATGCCCGCCGGCGGGCTGGAGGTGCTGCTGAAGGCGGAGCGGGGCGAGATCGACCCCCTGAGCATCACCGCCGATCAGTACGACCTGGTGTGTAACGGCGTGGAGCTCTCCTCCGGCGCGGTGCGGAACCACGACCCGGAAATCATGATCAAGGCCTTTGAGATGGTCCGCCTGGGCGAGGAGGACGTGAAGGCCAAGTTCCCCGCCATGTACAACGCCTTCACCTACGGCGCGCCTCCCCACGCGGGCATCGCCCCCGGCGTGGACCGCATGGTCATGCTGCTGGCGGGAGAGGACTCCATCCGGGAGATCATCCCCTTCCCCATGAACAAAAACGCCCAGGATGTGATGATGGGCGCCCCCAGCGAGGTCACCCAGAAGCAGCTGGATGAACTGCACATCGCGTTGGTGAAGCCGGAGGAATAAGGTTTCCGACCACATCAGTCGGTGACCTCGCGCGAGCCAGCGGCGAGCCGCGCCGTCAGGCGCGTACAAGCGGCTTGCGCCAACAAGCCCTCAAGGTGAATTGCCGCGCAGCGGCAAGAGAAGGTAGCCTGGGCTATGGCGCAGGCGGAATTCACTTCCGCCGAGCATTTCAAATCCTGTCAGGGCTCCCCAAATGGCTGGGGCCATTTGGGGAAGTCACGCAGAAGCAGCTGGACGTGCTGCACATCGCCCTGGTGAAGCCGGAGGAATAAGGTTTCCGACCACATCAGTCGGTGACCTCGCGCGAGCCAGCGGCGAGCCGCGCCGTCAGGCGCGTACAAGCGGCTTGCGCCAACAAGCCCTCAAGGTGAATTGCCGCGCAGCGGCAAGAGAAGGTAGCCTGGGCTATGGCGCAGGCGGAATTCACTTCCGCCGAGCATTTCAAATCCTGTCAGGGCTCCCCAAATGGCTGGGGCCATTTGGGGAGGTCACGCAGAAGCAGCTGGACGAGCTGCATATCGCCCTGGTGAAACCCGAGGAATGATTTTGCAGCAGTTGACCCCGGCGGGCAATGCCCGCCGGGGTCTTTTTCGCATCCCACAACACCGCCTTGTGGACGTCCCGGCCTTTATGCTATACTTTTTCTCAGAGACACAAAAAGGAGGCGGCTTTTATCATGGCCCTGCAATACGATCTGAGCCTTCGGGATTTGATGGACTTTTTCTGCGGGGGAGAGCACCAGGGTTTTTCCCAGGAGGCCATCCAAACAGCCGAGGCGCGGCTTGGCGTCCGGCTGCCGCCGGCCTACTGGGAGTTTTTGGCCGCGTACGGCCAGGACCCCATCAACACAAGGCACAACCGCATCTGTCCGCCTGACAGGATCTTCACCTCTTATGAACTAATCAAGGAGACCATCCGGGACTGGGAGCCGGAATTCCGGAAAGCCCTGCAAGACGGCAGCTACCCAAAATACCAGAGCCGCGGCAACAAATATTTTCAGCTTTGGCAGCTCCCCATGGCGGACTGGGCCGAAGTCACGGAAAACTATGTGCTGATCTGGACGGAAAACCAGGGGGTGTGGCACGCCGGGTATCTGCTGCGGGACCTGCTGTCCGGCCAGCCGGATCCGCCGGTCTACATCAGCACGGACGACGATTACGTCACCTTCCAGAAATGCGCCGACTGCACCGAGGACTTCCTCCGGGAAATGCTCCGGCAGGCCGCGAACGGCTACAACAGAGGCGCCCGCCTCACCAACCCCCAGGAGATCGAAGCGGCGCCGTCCGCCGCCGGTATTGACCTTGCCCGGCTGCGGATGCCGCGTCGGACGTCCAGCGGCAGCCCCTATTTCTCCGGAACTTGCCTGGACGCGGCTGGGGAAACGCTGTATTTTTATTACGAGGCAGACAGCTACCGGGAACTGACCGCCGCCAACCGGAAAAAGCCAACCAGTCCATGCACAATTTTCCAGGCCGCCAGCCAGTCCCCGGGGAGCCCCCTCCGTTCAAAGCCGGAGCCCTGCCGCCTGCTCCTGACGCCGGAGCAGGAACGGGACCTGGGGATGCACCTGCCCAAAAAGCCCGGTGGCATCGCCCTGCATCCCATGATCGCCCTGGCCGTGCGGCAGACCTTTGGCCGAGTGCCCGCCACGGCCTATGACTGGAGCAAGGACCTGTCGCGGATGAAAACGCTGAAGCTGCAGCTCACCGGAAATACCATCCAGTCCCAAAAGGTCTCCCGCTCCGCCTATCTGCTGCCGCCGGGAGACCACTTCCCGCCGGAGCCGTACTATTTCGATCTCCACGACTGGTCCGCCATCGGGCACATGCCGGCGCTCCGGACGCTGGTCATCGAGAAAATCTACGTGGACGACTTCTCCTTTTTGACCCAGTGCAAACATGTGCAGAAGCTGTCCCTGTACGGCACGAACTTCTCCGACTGCCGGTTGCTGCTGGAGATGCCACATCTGAAAGAGGCCGACCTGCGGTTCTGCCCATTGGAGCACGAAGAGGTTTTGGAAACACTGCCGCTGCGCTGCATGAAATAAACGGGCACCAGGCGGAGAGGAAATTTGCTTCCTCTCCGTCTTTCCTTTTTTTCCTCCTTATGCTACACTATTCCCATCCACTTCCCGGAGGTGTCTCTATGAAACGACTGCTGGCGGCGGCGCTGGCCGCCTTGACCCTGCTTGCCCTCGCCGCCTGCGGCGCGCCCGCCCAGGAGACGCAGGACGGCGCGGCGGATCTCCCCGCTCCGGAGGAGCCGGCCGTGGAACCGGAGGTGCCGCCCGCCGCGGAGCCGGAAACGCCGGCAGAACCGGTTGAAGCCCTGCTGGCCTCCATGACCCTGGAGGAGAAGGTGGGCCAGCTGTTCTTCGTCCGCGTCCCGGCGGAGCATGCCGTGGGGGATGTCAGCGCCTATCACCTGGGCGGCTACATCCTCTTCGGCCAGGACACCCAGGACAAGACCGCCAATGACCTGATTCAAACGATCCAAAGCTATCAGGACGCCGCCGCCATCCCCCTGCTCATCGGCGTGGACGAGGAGGGCGGCACCGTGGTGCGGGTCAGCTCCAATCCCCATCTGCGCGGTTCCAAATTCAAGTCTCCCCAAAAGCTGTTTGCCGCCGGGGGGCTGGACGCCATCCTGGCGGACACCCGGGAGAAGGACGTGCTGCTGCGGGCCCTGGGCTTCAACGTGAACCTGGCCCCGGTGGCGGATGTGTCCACCGATCCGGCGGACTTCATCTATGCCCGCGCCCTTGGGCGGGACGCCGCCGCCACGGCGGACTATGTCTCCGCTGTCACCGCTCAGATGGCCGCCGACGGCATGGGCAGCGTGCTCAAGCACTTCCCCGGCTACGGGAACAACACGGACACCCACACCGGCATCGCCGTGGACCGGCGGCCGGTGGAGACCTTTGAGACCTCTGATTTCCTGCCCTTTGAAGCGGGCATCCAGGCGGGAGGCGGCATGACCGCCGTGCTGGTGAGCCACAATATCATGACCTGTGTGGACGATACCCTGCCCGCGTCCCTCTCCCCTGCCGTCCACGGGCTTTTGCGGGATGCGCTGGGCTTTGACGGTGTGGTGATGACCGACGACCTGGCCATGGACGCCGTGGCGGCCTACGCCCAGGACGGCGCGGCGGCGGTGATGGCCCTGGAGGCCGGAAACGACCTCGTCCTCACCACGGACTACCGCACCCAGATCCCCAAGGTCCTGGAGGCCGTGGAGAGCGGCGTTTTGGCGCAGTCCGTCATTGACAGCGCCTGTATCCGGGTGCTGCGGTGGAAGTCCGCCCTGGGGCTGCTGGACAAGGTGACGCCATGATCTGCCGGATGAACGCGCCCGGACAGGCGGCGGCCCTGTTCGGCGACTGGCCGGAGGCCATCCTCTGGTCCTGTCTGCAAGGGGTCATGGGCGCAGTGTATGGCGACGATCCCGCCGCCCCCCGCTCCGCCGCCGCCATATTGGGGGACTTCTGCTTCCTGGCCGGCGAGCCTCTGCCGGAATTGGCGGAGCAGGCCCTGCGGGGCCGGGACAGCTGCATCCTGATCCCCAGGGACAGCCGCTGGGAGGCGCCGATCGCCCGGACGTTCGGGAGCCGGGCCGCTCCCATCACCCGCTACGCCACCCGGAAGGACCCGGCGGGATTTGACCGCCCATATCTGCAAAAACTGGCCTCTGGGCTGGATAAATCATATACAATTCGTATAATAGATGAAGATTTATACGATTTGTGTAAGGAAGAGACCTGGAGCCGGGATCTGGCGGCCCAGTTTCCCAGCTGGGACGCCTTCCGAAACCTGGGCCTTGGATTTGTCGTCTTACAGGATGGGCGCCTTGTCTCCGGCGCGGCCTCCTATGCCCGATACCGGGAGGGCATTGAGATCGAGATCGACACCCACCCGGACTTCCGCCGCCGGGGGCTGGCCCTGGCCTGCGGGGCACGGCTGATTTTGGAGTGCCTGGACCGGGGGCTGTATCCCAGCTGGGATGCCCACACGCCCGCCTCCCTGGCCCTGGCGGAGCGGCTGGGCTATGCGCTGTCCCACCCCTACCCCGCGTTTTTCGTCACTGCCCGCTGAACACAGATGGAAAGGAGGCGCTTATGAAACACACTCTGCGTATTCTGGTCTTGTCCTGCCTGACGGCCGCCCTGGTGACCGTCACCGCTTTTGCGGACACGGGGCCGAAGGCACAGCTGACCGTCAAGGTGGAAAACGCCCCGGAAGGACTCTACTACATGGACCTGCTGGCGGAGGGCCCCGATTTTGGCGAGCACTACCGCACAGAGAAGGATTTTGCCGGTCTGGACCAGGATCTTCTGCGGATCATGCGGGCCGCCGTCCCGGACGGCTGGCATGCCTGCATCCTGGATGGCGACCTGATCTTCGGCCAGCTGACAGGAGTGCCGGATGGCGGTTCCATGCTCCACACATTCAGCTACTACGGCGTGCCGGAGACCTACCGTCTCCTCGTTGCCACCCAGTCCGGGGAGGTTTGGATTTCCGACGCCTATACCCGGGAGGTCCTACAGTCCTCTGCCACGGTGGACTGGGCGGACAAGACTGTAACCATTCCCCCTGCCCGGATCGGATATGTCCTGCAATTTCTGGCCACCTTTGTCCCCACGCTCCTGATCGAGGGGCTTTTGCTGGTGCTGTTTGGCTTCGGGCGGCAAAAGCGGAACTGGCTGTGCTTTCTCGCCGTCAATTTCATCACCCAGGGCGCTCTGGCGCTGGTGATGGCGTTCAACGCCATGACCCACGGCGTCACCGGCTGGTCGCTCCTGCCCTTTGTGATGCTGGAGGTTGTCATCACCCTGGGGGAGGCGCTGCTGTACGCCCGTCTCCTAAAAGGACAATCTGAAGGATGGGCCGCCGCCTATGGTCTGGCGGCTAACATCTGCTCCGCCGTGCTGGGGCTGTATCTGGCTGAGCCGGTGTGGCGGTTCATCGTCTCCATCTCATGATCTGAAAGGAAGTTTTCCACATGGAAACCGAAAAGCTCTATTATGCTGACGCCTTTATGCGGGAATTCACCGCTGTTGTGCTGTCCTGTGAGGAGGCGAAAGGCGCCTACAAAGTGGTGCTGGACCGCACTGCCTTTTACCCCGAGGGCGGCGGCCAGCCCGCCGACCACGGGACGCTGGGGGACGCCGCCGTCACGGACGTCCACGAAAAAGACGGCGTGGTTTTCCACACCTGTGACAAAGCCGTGGAAATTGGGCAGACGGTGACAGGGCGCATCGACTGGGCCCGGCGGTTCGACCACATGCAGCAGCACTCCGGCGAGCACATCATCTCCGGCATCCTGTGCGCCGATTATCACTGCGACAACGTGGGCTTCCACCTGGGGACCGACACGGTGACCATCGACTACAACGCCGACATCTCCTGGGAGCAGGCCCTGGACGCCGAGCGCAAGGCCAACGGGATCATCTGGGCGGACCGGGCAGTGGAGATCGCCTATCCCTCCCCCGCCGAGCTGGCGGCCCTGGACTACCGCAGCAAAAAGGAACTGACCGGAAAGGTGCGCATCGTCACCTTCCCGGAGGCCGACTGCTGCGCCTGCTGCGGCACCCATGTGGCCCGGGCGGGCCAGGTGGGGCTGGTGAAAGTGCTGTCCTGCCAGAAATTCCGGGAAGGCGTCCGCATGGAGATCCTCTGCGGCGGGCGGGCGCTGCGGTATCTGGGGGCGGTCTATGACCAGGCCAGGGCGGTAGGCCAGCGGCTCAGTGTGAAGCCCCAGGACACCTTTGCCGCCGTGGAGCGGCTGGAGGCGGAGCTGTCCGCCGCCAAGGCGCGGATGGCGTCCCTGGAGGAGCAGGTTTTCGCCGCCATCGCCGAGGAGAACACGGGCAAGGGCGACGTGGTACTGTTCCAGCCCGCCATGAAGCCCGACAGCGTGCGGCGGCTGGCGGACACCGTGGCCCACCGCTGCGGGGGGCTGGCTGCCGTATTCGCCGGAGAAGACGGGCATTACGCCTATGCCCTGGTCCGGGCGGATGGGCAGGACATCGCGCCGCTGGTCAAGGAGCTGAACCGCGCCCTGCATGGCCGGGGCGGCGGCCGGAACGGCTTTGCCCAGGGCAGCGTGGAGGCCGGGAAGGCGGAGATCAGCCGGCTTTTCAACAGCAATCTGTGACGGCTTCCCGGAAGAAGAGGAGGAATCGTATGACATACGTTTGGATCACCTATGCCCACGGCGAGGAGGACGAGCCCGCCGAAGTCTACTCCGAGCTGGATGAAAACCGGCGGGAGGTGCGAAAAGTGGAGTTTTTCCCCGGCGGCATCTGTTTTTCCTACGGCGGTGACCGAGGGAATTTTGACGCCCTGGCCCAGGAGCCCTTTCCCGCCGACCTGCGGGCCTTGAATCTCAGCGGCGAGCGGGAGGCCAAGTCCATCTCCCGCGCCCACTTTCTGGAGATCTGGAACCAGGCCCAGGAACGGCCTGACGGCTTTATGGGGATGTTCTTCTGAGCATAGCAAGAAGCCCGGCAGCAGTTGCTGCCGGGCTCTGCTTATTTGCCTGTTTATAATAAAACGGTCAGACGATCAGGAAGAACTTTACCAGGAACAGGACGGAGATCACATAGGTCAGGGCGGAGACGTCCTTGGCCTTGCCGCTGAAGACCTTGATGACGGTGTAGGCAATCAGCCCCAGGCCGATGGCATGGCCGATGGAGCCAGAGACGGGCATGGCAATCAGCATCAGCGCCACGGGAACCATCTGATCCAGGTCGTCGAAGTCCACGTTCTTCAGGCCCATCAGCATCAGCACACCCACGTAGATCAGGGCGGAGGAGGTGGCCGCGGCGGGAATGATGGCGGCCACGGGAGCGATGAACATGCAGGCCAGGAACAAAACGCCGGTGGTCAGGGCCGTCAGGCCGGTGCGGCCGCCGGCCTCCACGCCGGAGGCGGACTCCACAAAGGTGGTGACGGTGGAGGTGCCGGTGCATGCGCCGGCCACGGTGCCGATGGCGTCGGACAGCAGGGCCTCCTTCATGTTGGGCATGTTGCCCTCTTTGTCCACCATGCCGGCCCGGGAGGCGGTGCCCACCAGGGTGCCGATGGTGTCGAACATGTCGATCATGCAGAAGGTGATGACCAGGGTGACGGCGGTGAACCAGCCGATCTCCAGGAAGCCGGAGAGGTTGAACTTGAAGAAGGTGGTCTCCATCATGTCGCCGAAGGGCGGCGCGAAGGAGGCGGTGGACAGCGACGCGAAGGGATTCACGCCCAGGAAGAGGGCCTCTCCGGCCCAATAGACGATGGACGCCACCAGCATCCCCAGCAGCACGGCGGCCTTGATGCCCTTCTTGGCCAGGATCACGATGACGAACAGGCCGATGAACATGGTCACCACCGTCAGCACCATGGCGCTGTAGCCGGAGCCCATGGAGGTCTGGGCCACGCTGGGCGTCAGGGCGCCGAAGAAATCCCGCATCGCATAGAAGGGACCGCCGGTCTCGGAGTAGATACCCGCGTTGGACCCCACGCCGATATTCAGCAGCATCAACCCGATGGCCGGGGAGATGCCCAGCCGGACGCCCAGGGGGATGGCCTCCACGATCTTCTCCCGGATGTTCAGGATGGAGAGGATCAGGAACACGATGCCCTCGATGAGAATGATGACCAGCGCTGCCTGGAAGCTGGCCACATAGGTCATGCCGGTGAGTCCGGCGATGTTGGCCACCACCACGGCAAAGAAGCTGTTCAGGCCCATGCCGGGGGCCAGGGCAAAGGGCTTGTTGGCCAGGAAGGCCATGCAGAACATGCCGATGGCGGAGGCGATGCAGGTGGCCATGAACACACCGTTCCACAGCGGGGAGCCCACATCAAAGTTGGTCAGCAGATTGGGGTTCAGGGCGATGATGTAAGCCATCGTCATGAACGTGGTGAGACCCGCCAGGATCTCTGTGCGGACGGTGGTCCCGTTCTCCTTCAGCTTAAAAATTTGCTCCATATGCTCCCTCTTTCCCCGTTTTTCCCCCAAAAATCAGCTCTAAATTTTTTTGGCCGGGAAAAACAGTTTTTCTGCTTTTATCATACGAAAATCCAGCGTCAAAAACAAGTGGTCTCTGTCCGGCATTTCGTGGAAAAAGGTTGACCTTTTTTGGGTATTTCGATGTTCTTTTAAAAATATTACGGCAATCTTTTCAAAAAAATCACCAAAGACCCGGTTTTCGCCGGGTCTTTGGTAACTTCAAACTTCGTGGCAGGGCCCCTCAATATCGGAAATGGGTCCCATAGTAATATTCCAGGCACTTGAAGGTCTGGAGAGCCGCCTGCCCCGCCTCGTCCAGGGTCTCGGTGAGACGGCCGTTCTGCACATAGCGGCCCACGGTGGTCAGCACCGGCAGCGTCCGCCAGATCTCCGTGGCGGCCTGGGCCCAGGCGTCCCCCTGCCAGCCGCACTGGTCGAACAGCAGGTTCATCAAAAAGCAGGAGGACACGTCGGGGCCCTCCCCCACAAAGTCGTTGTCCAGCGCCGCCTTGGCCGCGTCGTTGGCCCAGATCAGGTAGCGGGTGGAGTAGTAGTTGTAGAATCCCTCCTCCGTGGCGGTGTCCAGTTTCACGCCCAGCTCCTGATAGGCGGAGTTGCCGTCGCCAAACCAGGGCTTGTGGTCGCCGAAGGCCACCACGACCACCGGGCGGTCCTCTTCCCGGAGCTGATCCAGGAGCCATTGCAGCTGCTCCGCCGTGTCGGACACGGAGCCCAGGTAGTTATCCACAATGTTGGCGGTGGCGGTGGAATACCGGCCATCGGTATAGTGCCTGCCCCGCCAGACGCTCTCCGTGTCGTAGGGGCCGTGGCCCTGATAGGTCACGTTGAAGGAGAAGTAGGGCTTCCCCTCTCCGTCCCGGTTTTCCTCGTACAGCCGGAAGATCTCCGGCAGCAGCACGTCGTCGGTGGCGATGCCGCCGGTATAGAGTTCGCTGAAACGGTTCTCATAGAAATAGTAGGTAGGCAGGCCCAGATAGCCGTTGACATTCCGGCGGTTGTAGAACCACTCGTAGCTGGGGTGGCTGCCCTCCGCGGCGTAGCCCTGGCTGGAGAAATACCAGCCGTAGGAATTGGTGTTGGCGCGGTAATTCCACTGGTCGGCAAAGCCCGTGAGGAACGCCCGCTCCGTGTTCACCGTGCCGCCGGCAAAGATGTTGGTCACCAGATTGCCGGTATAGCTCTCGGCCTCCAGCGCGTGGTAGACGGAATAGGCCGCCTCCCAGTCGATGCCCTCCACATTTTCAAACCGGGAGAAATCGGCAAAGGCCTCCAGCTGGAGGGTGATGATGTCCACCTTTTCCGTCTCCGGGATGTCCGCTGGCCGGTAGGAATCCAGCAGCTCCGCCGCCTCTCCCTCACGATACCCTTTTGGGGTCTCAATAAAGCCGGTGGTGACACTGTGAAGGAAGGGATAGACGAAGCCCTTGGACAAGTACACCTGGGTGGAGGACCAGCGGTTGATATAGTCGTAATTCTGGGTCTTGACGTTATAGATCTCCTGATCCGTGTAAAGGCGGCTCAGGGGCACGCACAGCGCCGCGCCCGCCAGAAACAGGGGCAGCCGCACCCGCCGCCGGGGAACGCCCCGGACCAGGAAGAACAGAAGCAGCG
Source organism: uncultured Dysosmobacter sp. (assembly GCA_947625655.1). Lineage (GTDB taxonomy): Bacteria > Bacillota > Clostridia > Oscillospirales > Oscillospiraceae > Oscillibacter. The sequence goes on along the minus strand of CANQPD010000005.1, from coordinate 153,349 downwards.
TCCCCAGCACGATGCACCCCAGGCCGAACCACACCCGCTTGTCCGGCGTCAGGTCGTAGTTGGCGGTCTTTGCGATGGAGCCCGCCTCCCGGAGGTATTTCAGGTCCTGGAACATCACGGGGTCGTCCCGGAAGCGCAGCTTATAGTAGTTGCCCAGGGACAGCCCCCAGACCGGGATCGCGGCGGCCAGGAAGGCGATCCAGGGCCGGCCGATGAGGGCGTACAGCAGCAGCACCAGCGCCGCCACGGGAGCGATATTCAGCGCCAGCAGCAGCGGCCGGCGGAGATAGCTGCCCATCAGCACGTCCGGATAATCCCCGTAGGCAAAGAAGATGGACAGCAGCCCCAGGCACACCCCCGCCATCAGCAGGACGCCCAGGTTCCAGCACCAGAAAACGGCCTTTTTCCCGCCGGAAAGCTGCCGGTCGGAGGGCTGGAACAGCCAGAAATGTCTCAAATCATTCACCTCGTTTCGCGTCGGGCGGCGCGGCAAAGTCCACCGCCGGGTTCTCACCCTTTTCCCGATTTTATGATTTTACCACAGAGCCGCCGGAAAAGCATGAACGCTGTGAAAACAGGGCGGGTGAAGACACCCGCCCTGCCAGGTCACGCTTTTTAATAGGCCAGCTTTTCCGCCAAATATGCTTTCAGCTCGCTGATGGGAATTCTGACCTGCTCCATGGTGTCGCGGTCACGGACGGTGACGCAGTTGTCGCCGACCTTCTCCGCATCGCCCACGGTGTCGAAGTCCACGGTGACACAGAAGGGCGTGCCGATCTCGTCCTCCCGGCGGTAGCGCTTGCCGATGGAGCCGGCGTCGTCGAAGTCCACCATCCACTCGCGACTGAGCTCCTGCTTCAGCTCCATGGCCTTGTCGCTGAGCTTCTTGGAAAGGGGCAGCACGGCCACCTTGAAGGGGGCCAGGGCGGGATGGAGATGCAGCACCACGCGGACGTCGTCCTTGCCGTTCTTGTCCTGGCCCACGACCTCCTCGTCATAGGCCTCGCACAAAAAGGCCAGGGCCACCCGGTCGGCGCCCAGGGAGGGCTCGATGACATAGGGGATATAGTGCTCGTTCTTCTCCTGGTCGAAGTAGGTCAGGTCCTTTCCGGAGGCCTCCTGATGGCGGCCCAGGTCATAGTCGGTGCGGTCGGCGATGCCCCACAGCTCGCCCCAGTCGGTGAACGGGAAGGCGTACTCGATATCGGTGGTGGCCCGGGAGTAGAAGGCCAGCTCCGCGGGCTCGTGGTCCCGCAGGCGCAGGTTCTCCTCCTTGATGCCCAAATCCAGCAGCCAGTTCTTGCAGAAGTCCTTCCAATAGGCGAACCACTCCAGGTCGGTGCCGGGCTTGCAGAAGAATTCGCACTCCATCTGCTCGAATTCCCGGGTGCGGAAGGTGAAGTTGCCCGGGGTGATCTCGTTGCGGAAGGCCTTGCCCACCTGGCAGACGCCGAAGGGCAGCTTCCGGCGGGTGGTGCGCTGGATGTTGGCGAAGTTCACGAAGATGCCCTGGGCGGTCTCCGGCCGCAGATAGCAGGTGGAGGAGGAGTCCTCGGTGACGCCGATGGCGGTTTTGAACATCAGGTTGAACTTGCGGATGGGAGTGAAGTCGTGCTTGCCGCAGACGGGGCACACCACGTCCTCATGCTGGGCGATGAAGGCGTCCATCTCGTCGAAGCTCATGGCGTCCACATTGACCTCGGGATGCTCCTCGCCGATGAGCTTGTCCGCCCGGTGGCGGGCCTTGCAGGCCTTGCAGTCCAGCAGGGGGTCGGAGAAGCTGGCCACATGGCCGGTGGTGACCCAGGTCTGGGGATTCATGATAATGGCGGCGTCCAGGCCCACGTTGTAGGGGTTTTCCTGGACGAACTTCTTCAGCCAGGCCTTTTTCACGTTGTTCTTGAACTCCACGCCCAGGGGGCCGTAGTCCCAGCTGTTGGCAAGGCCGCCGTAGATCTCGGAGCCGGCGTAGATGAAGCCCCGGCTCTTGCAGAGATTGACGATGGTCTCCAGTGTTTTTTCGCTGTTTTTCATATCCATTCTCCTTTTGTTATATCAAATGTCTCCCTGTATTTCGCACAAAGAGCCTGTTGGCAAAATCGTTTCGGATGGATGGGCGGCGGATTTTTTTGTCAGACGGTTGAAAAACCGCAGGCAATACTTTGTGTATTGCCGAGGATTTTGAAATCGTATGGCAGAAAAAGACCCGTTCAGCCGCCGAATAAGAATTTGTCAGCAGGCTCAAAACAAAACGCCCTGAGCCGATTTTCGGCTCAGGGCGAACTTGATCAAGTCCGTGGTTCCACCTGAATTCGCATCTGGCTGATGCGCACTCTGTCCCGGTAACGGCGGGGACCGGCGGGGCATTTCCGCTCCGCGGCTCAAAGGGGCCTTCTCCCCCTCTCCGCAGGGACTTGCACCCACCGTCCCCTCTCTGGCGCGGAGCTTGTGAGGATACTGTTCCTTCTCACAGCCTTTTCATCGTGGGTGAGAGTGTATCATGTTTTTCCCGGAATGTCAAGGGGACATCCCCAGGGTCTCACCGCTTTCCGTCCGGAAAGTGGAACGTGTCTCCCACCTGGAGGGAAGGGAGCTCTGAGTAAGTGATGGTCACCGCCGCGGCGTCCGCCGTGGAGGTGTCGCCGCTGAAGCCGATGACAGCCTCCACCAGCTGATCCTCCGAGGTAAAATACAGCATCCCGTCGCTGCGGTCATACCGGGGGGCGGCCATGCCGTCCAGCGTCGTCAGGCGGTACAGGGATATGGCGGCGTCGTAGGTGCCGTCGCCCCGGTCACACAGCTCAAGGCTGCTGTACGCCTCGCCCGTCCCCTGGGTGTCGGTGTACACACCGGCGACATTCCGCCCGCTATAGCCGCCGTAGCGGACGCTGGCCCCCTCCGGGTTCTGGAGGGTGATGATCTCCGCTTTTCCGTCCTCCACCAGGGCAAACCACACCGCGCCGCCTGCCGCGCCGACGGCACCGTCGTGATAGAACAGGTCCGCCCGGTCCTCCGTATACTGGTTTTCGGACATGGCGTCCTTCAGCCCCTGGGTGATCACCTCGTCATAATAGGGCAGGAACTCCTCCGCCGTCATGATCAGGGTCTCCCCGCTTTCCGTGGCCAATACCCGGGGCCACGCGATCATGTCGGCAACGTCCTCCCGGCGGTCCTCCTCCACAGCCTTGTAAAATCCGCAGTAGAACGACTGGGCGAAGGCCTCCTCCATGCCGGTGGCATCATAGAGGGCGTCCTCCTCCGGGCTGTCCGGCAGGGTGGTCTCCAAGGGGTCGGAGCCGGCCATCACGGCCAGACCGGGGTCCTCCACCGGCGTCAGCACCGTGAAGTCAAAGCTGTCCGCCAGGGCCTCCAGGTTTTCGGCGGAGATGGGGCCGGAGGAGAAGATGTTGTCCGGGGACGTCTTCGTGCCCGCCAGCACGTTCACCGTCACGAAGGAGTCTCCCAGGTCCGCGATGATCAGGGCCTTGTCCCGGCTCAGCGCCAGGGTCACGGCCTGTCCGCAGGCGGTCTCATAGACCCACTCCCGGTACTGGGAGATGTCGCCGATGTTCAAAATGACCTCGTTGAACGTCCCCTTCACGCTGCGTCGGAACTGGTAGTCCACCAGACCGTAGTCCGGCAGCACCGCGTCTCCGTCGTAGGCAAAGGTGCCGTCCTCATAGATATAGCCGCTGTATGCGGTGTTTCCCTCCAGAGCAAACGCCCCCACCGCATCCCTCCATTCCTCCGGCATCAGGATCGCCATCACACTATGGAGGGTCAGCCCGTACTTTTCCACGATCTCGTCCAGCCTGCTGGCCATCTCCTGGTCATAGACCTGATACTGGCTGTATTTTGCATCCACCTGACCCGGGTTTTTATCAGCGGCCTGGGCGGCGCCCTCGACGTCATAACTGTTCAAAAACGCCTGCCACTCCGCTGTGGCGCGGCTTTCATCGCTGTCCGCATAACCGGACAGGCTGATGGCGTCCACTTCCTTCACCTCGCCGGGGATCACGATGCCGTCGTCATCTAAAACGGATACCGGCGTTTTCTGGGGCAGCAGCAGGCTCCGCAGCCCGAACAGGTCCGTGGCCACCGCCACGGTGGACAGCGCCGCCAGCAGGGCCACCGCCGCTGCCAGCATCACAAAATTCCTGGAAGTTCTCTTTTTGGGTTTCATCGTCTCCATATCCTCCCATCGGATCACCGTGGAAGAATGGACCTGGGAAAACGTCCGCCGGTACAGCTCACGCATCCTTCCGCACCTCCTTCAGCTGCTGTTTCAGAAGCTCGCGGGCGCGGGAGAGGCGGGTGGTCACTGCCGACTGCCGCAATCCCAGCAGAGCCCCGATCTCCTTGGTGGAAAGCTCCTCATAGTAGAACAGGTCCAGCACCGTCCGGTACTTCTCCGGCAGGGCCATCACCGCCTGATACAGCTCCCGCTCCTCCGGCTTGTCGAAGACCGGCTGGTCCGGGACGGCTTCCAGCGGCACCCGCCGCTTCCGCCAGGGGCTTTTCAGGACATCCCTGCAGACGTTGACGGTCACCCGGATCAGCCAGCGGCGCAGGTGCTCGCCGCTCTCAAAGGGCTTTTCCGCCGTGTAAAGGCGCAGAAAGACCTCCTGCACCACGTCCTCCGCGTCCTGGGGGACGCCGAACTGGTGCAGGGCGATGCGGTACACCATGTCCTGGTACTGCCCCACTGCATATTGAAAGATATCTTTATCCATGGCTTGCTCCTGTTTTGAAAGCTTTCACTTATCATACGACAGAACCTCGGCTTTTGTCACGAAAGGCAGAAAAAATCAGCCCTGGAAATTTTCAGGGCTGATTTCCGGGCCTGTCAGCCCGCCGCGTTATCCAAAATAAAGCGAATGTCCCGCGTTTCCGCCTGCATCCGGTAGTAAAGCTCCTCCTGCTCTGGAACGCCAGGGTCCCACTGGACGTCGCTGGCATAGCACAAGAGATAGGTGCCCCCCTCCGTGGCGAACACATACTGGAAGGCCACAGGAGAGATCTCATCTACCTCTGCCGGGGTCATGGCCTCGTGGTACATCTCCCCGAACCAGAAGAGATACCCGGCGCCGTGCCAGTCTCCGTCGCTCTCGTGGATGGACTTGACGTACACGCCGCAGCTTTTTCCGTCCTCGCCCATCTCCACGCCGTACTGGTCCTTCCAGCTGTCCGGCAGGACCATGGTGACGCCCAGGCTCTCAAATACCACGGTCTCCGGCTCCGGCACGGTCCTGGCCATGGTCCCCACGGTGAAACTGCACGCCATCAATGCAAGAACCGCCGCCAGCATCATGAACCGCTTGACCCGCAGCCCCTTTCTATGACGGCCGTAATCCGGCAGCTTCTGGGCCTGCTGGACCAGACGGTCCTCCACATTGCCGATGCGGTGGGAAAACTGTTTGGGATTCATATCTCAATACCCTCCTTTTCCAAATAGGCCCGCAGTTTTTTCCGGGTCTGGTGCAGCATGGAGGTGACCTTACTCCGGCTGTATCCGCTGCGGCGGCAGATACTGTCAATCGACTCAAAATACCAGTACCGCCGCAGGAAAATCACCCGTTTCTCCTCTTCCTGCCGCCACAAAAACGCACTGATGGCCTGCTCGATACGCCGGTTTTCCAGTTCGTCCTCCACAGCCTCCCGCCCGGACACACAGTCCTCCAGCTCCGACAGGGAGCACACCGCCTCCGGGTTCCGCTTGGCGGCGGAGAGGTATTCGTATTTTTTCAGCGCCAGATTCCGGGTCACCCGGCTGACAAACACGGAAAACCGACTGGGCCGCTGGGGCGGCATGGCGTTCCAAAGTCCCAGATAGGTGTCGTTGACGCACTCCTCGCCGTCCTCCCGGCTTTTCAGGATATTCATGGCCACATAGCGGCACAGCTTTCCGTATTTGCTGTCCGTCTCGGAAATGGCCTGCTCCGACCGCTCCCAGTAGAGCTGGATGATGCTGCTGTCTTCCACGGGGCTCCCTCCTCTGTTTTTGAAAAGCGCTCTCACCTCAATAGTACGGTTTTTTCCCCGCATATTGCAATATCATGAAAAAATCCGCCCGGAAAATTTCCAGGCGGATCTTTTCATGGGTATTATCAGCGCTTGTCCCGGTCGTAGGCCACGATGACCCGGCGGTTGGGATCCACGCCGGTGGAGTAGGTGGTGACGCCGGGGACCTCCTGCAGCGCCGTGTGGATCACGTGGCGCTCATAGGCGTTCATGGGCTCCAGCGTCACGCTACGGCGGTACTTGACCACCTTTCCCGCCACCTTTTTCGCCAGGTTCTGCAGGCTCTGCTCCCGCTTCTCCCGGTAGCCCTCCGCGTCCAGCTGGACACGGACCCGGCCGCCGATGCGGTTGACGGCGTAGCTGGTCAGCTGCTGGATGGCGTCCAGGGTCTCGCCCCGGCGGCCGATCAGCGCCCCAAGGCCCTGGCCCTCCAGAATGACCTTATAGCGGCCCTTTTCAGGCTGGTAAACCTTGACCGCGGCTTCGCTCTCCATCTGGGCCAGCAGGCCGGAGAGGAACTTTTTGATGGCCTGGGCCTTCTCATCGTCCACTTCCTCCCCCAGTTCCTGAACAGGGGCAGGCTTAGGAGCCGGGGACGGGGCGGCGGGGCGCTCCTGCTTCGCGGGAGCGGGCCTTTCTGCCTTCCGCTCCGCTTTTTTCTCAGGGGCCCTCCTGGGCTGTTCGGGCTTGGGCTGGGGCTTTGCCGCGGGCTTGGGGGCGGGAGCGGAAGCAACAGGCTCCTCTTCCTCCTCGGGGCCGTAGCTCACCCGGACCTTGGCCGGACAGCTGCCCAGGCCCAGAAAGCCGGATTTCGCGCGTTCCAAAATCTCAACGGACACATCGTCCCGGTCGAGGCCCAGCTGCGCCAGCGCCTTGCTGATGGCCTCGTCTTCGGTCTTGCCCGTTACATCGATAAACTCTCTCATAACGGTTCCTCAATCCTCAATCATCATAACGGTCTTCCCGATAGGAGCGGCCCCGGGCATAGGGACGGTCGCCGACGCGTCCGGCCTCGGTGGTGCTGCTCCTGGCCTTCTGGGCCTTTTGGGCCTTGGCCTGCTGGGCGGCTTTCTGCTTCTCCCGCAGGGTCTGCTTCTGAACGGTCTGCTGCTTGCGCTCCTCCTGCAGGCGCTTGGCCTCCTCCTGACGGCGCTGCCGGTCCGCCTGGCGGGCCTCGTATCTGGCGTTCTCCTCTTCCTCCAGCTTTTTGTTATAGAACTTGCCAAGGACGACCTCCTGGATCAGGGAGAACACGCTCTGGGCGATCCAGTAAACGCCCAGTGCCGCGGGCATCATAAAGGCGATGTACACGGAGAACAGGGGCATCATATACATCATGGTCTTGGTGGAGTTCCCCGCGGCGCCCTCCTGCTGAGGCTGCTGCTTCATGGTGACCATGGACAGCAGCAGCTGGGATCCGCCGGCCAGAATGGGAATCAGGATCAGGCCGATGACAGCCCAGGAGAGGGAAAAGCCCTTCACCGCGTTCCAGGGCATGGCCGTCAGATCCAGGCCCAGGAAGTTATAGTCCACATGGAACCAGCCGGTATGCTCCGCGATGAATTCCGGGAACTGGGCATTGATGATGGTGGACATTTCGATCTGCTCATAGGCCACGCTGGACGTCAGCTCGATGCCGGCGCCGGTGATCAGCGCCCGGGCCTCCTCCACCACTTCCAAGCCGGCGGCCCGGCCGCCGAAGTTCATCAGATAGACGATGGGCTGGCGGATAATGGAGTACAGTGCCAGCAGAATGGGAAGGGGCAGGAAGCTCCAAAGGCAGCCGCTCATGGGGCTGACGCCCTCCTCGGCGTAGAGCTTCTGCATCTCCTCGGCGTACTTTGCCTGGTTGTTGGCGTATTTCTTCTGCAGCTCCTGCATCCTGCCGGACAGCCGGTTCATGCGCATCATGCTCTTCTTGGACTTCATCTGGAAGGGCAGCATGATGAGCTTGATGACCAGGGTGAACAGGATCAGGGCCACGCCGTAGGAGCCCGTCAGGCTGTAAAACAGCCGGACCAGCCAGGCGAAGGGGATACAAATATAGTATCCGATCGTAGAAAACATAGGCGTTTTCCTCCAAAAAATGAGATCGTCAAGGCTTGTTCCCCTTTCAGGAAAGGGGCTAGGGAAAACCACGGGTTTTCCCAGTTCTTTTGCCAAAGGCAAAAGAAGAAATTCAAATCATTTTCGCCGCGACATGTGCGTGGCGAAAATACCTTGACCCGTTTGCCCCTGGGGCAAACACACCAGTCCGCAGACTGGTGAGGGGGAATCCAAAGGGGGGACTTGTCCCCTCTTTGACGCTTCACGGAACCGGGTCATACCCGCCCTTGTGAAACGGATTGCACCGCAGGATGCGCTTGAATGCCAGCCAGCCACCCTTCAGGGCGCCGTATTTCTCAATAGCCTCCAGGGCGTACTGGGAACAGGTGGGGATGTAGTTGCAGCAGCGGGGGCGGTAGGGTGAGATCGCCCTTTGGTAAAACCGCACCAGAGCCATCATGACATGCTTCACGGCTTTTTCTCCAGCAGATCCAGCTTCCGGCACAGCCGCAGGAAGGTCTCGTTCAGATCCCTCCAGGGCATGGAGACCGTCCGTCCCCGGGCCACCAGGATGATGTCCCATCCCTGCCGGAGCTTGTCCGCGTTGAGACGGTACACCTCCCGCAGGCGGCGGCGGGCCCGGTTGCGGACCACGGCATGGCCCAGCTTCACAGAGGCGGTGATGCCCAGCCGGTTGTTTCCCAGCTTATTCTTCCGGCAGTAGACCACCATGCCGCCGCCCACCGCCGACATGCCTTTCCGGTACAGCCGCCGGAACTCATGATTCTCTTTCAGTGTGACTGCTCGCTTCATACGTCTCCCCGCCTTGCCGATTCCAACAGAAATTCGATGAGGGACGGAGGAATCCCAAAAATTCCCGCCGTCCCTAAAGGCGTCTGTTCAAGTGTCTCCCGCGCTTCCGTTTCGCTTAGTAGGACAGACGGGCGCGGCCCTTGGCGCGGCGGCGGGCCAGAACCTTGCGGCCGTTGGCGGTAGCCATTCTCTTGCGGAAGCCGTGAACCTTCTGGCCATGCAGCTTCTTGGGCTGATAGGTACGTTTCGTTGCCATGTTGAGACACCTCCTGTCAGAATTCCAGCCGCCGAAAGCGGCATTTACTCGACACCGTGTCCTGGGACGCGGCGCAGTAAATCAAGTATCAGGCGTCTTTTGACGCATGGATTAGTATAACATATCCCATCAAAAGGTGTCAATAAAAACTTGAAATTTCTGAAAAAACGCCGTTTTTGGGAGCAGATTTGCGCACGCTTCAAAATCTGGTATGTGCTTTTGAAAAAGGGCGCTATATCTAGTTGCTTTTTCTCCGCGAATTTATGAATCTTATTATTAGAATATGTATTGCGCATCCTTCGTTTTTTTGCTATAATCTATCTGTATTGTTTTGTCTATTTTTTACTAGAGAGAGGTGTATCTTTTTGAATTCCGTCGCTGACGTGTGGGACAATGTCCTGCAACAGCTGAAGAAAGATCTTTCCGAGACCACCATCGCCACCTGGTTTGACGAACTGGAGGCCGTGGATATCCAGGGAAATACGTTTATCCTCCACTGCGCCAACGACTTCAAAAAGGGCTATATCGAGTCCCTGTTTTTGAAGAACATCAAAGCCTCCCTCCGGGATATCTTCTCCACAGACTTTGAGGTCCAGATCCTGGACGATATCTCCTTCCAGGCCCGCAGCGGCGGGGCGGACAGGCGGGCAAGCGACCGGTTTACCTCCGATGAGTTTACCTTTGAGACCTTTGTGGTGGGCCCCTCCAACAAGCTGGCCTACGCCGCCTCCATGTCGGTGGCGGAGCATCCCGCCAAGAACTATAACCCCCTGCTGATCTACGGGGACTCCGGCCTGGGCAAGACCCATTTGATCTATGCCATCGCCAACGTCATCCGCAAGCACACGCCCCAGTCCAAGATCGCCTACGTCAAAGGAGACGATCTGACCAACGAGCTGGTGGACGCCATCCGGGAAGGCAAGACCGCCGAGATGCGGGAAAAGTACCGTCAGGCGGACCTGCTGCTGGTGGACGATGTGCAGTTCATCGCCGGCAAGAAGCAGACGCAGGAGGAGTTCTTCCACACCTTCAACACGCTGTACGAGTCCGGCCGCCAGATCGTGCTGACCTCTGACCGACCCCCCTCTGAAATGACCCAGCTGGAGGACCGCCTCCGCACCCGGTTTGAGTGGGGCCTGCTGGTGGACGTGGCCCCCCCGGACTTTGAGACCCGCCTGGCCATCGTGAAAAACAAGGCCGCCCTATTGGGCATGGAGCTGCCGGACAAGATTTCCGCCTATATCGCGGAAAACGTCACCGCCAATGTCCGCCAGCTGGAGGGCACCATCAACAAGATCCTGGCCTATAAGGATCTTCTGGGCAACGACGCCGATGAGGAGACCGTCACCCGGGCCATGCAGGATATCCTGAAGCGCAGCAGCGAGTACATCCCCACGCCGGAGGCCATTCTGGAATACATCAGCAAGTACTACAGCCTGGATGAAGCGGTCATCCGGGGCCAGCAGCGCATCCGGGACGCCGTGGCCGCTCGCCAGATCGCCATGTACCTCATCCGCAGCATGACCAACCTCAGTCTGGATGAGATCGGTAAGGTCTTTGACAACCGGGATCACTCCACTGTGCTGTACTCTATCCAGCAGGTGGAGAAGAAAATGAAGAAGGAGCCCTCCTTCGCGGAGACCGTGAAGGAGATCAAGACCAACATCAACTCCAAGCGCTGAATTTTTCCACTGTTCCCCGTGGAAAAGGAAAAAATGCCTGTGGAAAACAGGCTCTTCGACAGGGCCGTGGAAAATCCGCCGGATCTCTCCACAATCTTCCTGACGGCCCAAACCCTTGCAAACAGCGGGGATCTTCTCCTTTTCCACAGTTTTTTCCTTTATGACTACTTTTTCTAAAGACATTTTTCTTTTCTTTTTAAAAAGACCGCTTTTTCGGCGGCACACATCCCATATAGAGAGGAAGCGTTACCATGATTAAATTCAGCTGCGAAAAGGTTTTGCTGCAAAACGCCATTTCCGTCGCCAGCCGCGCCGTAGCCCAGAAAAGCTCCATTCCCGCGCTGGAGGGCCTGCTGCTCCACGCCGACCAACAGCTGACCGTCTCCGGCTACAACATGCAGACCGGCATCCGCACCAGGATCTCCGCCAATGTCACCGAGAGCGGCGATATTGTGCTCAACGCCCGGCTGTTCGGCGACATCATCCGCCGCATGCCCGACGATATCGTGACTTTCACCGCCGATGAGCGGATGATGGTCCATCTCTCCTGCGGCGACGCGGATTTTGATATTCTGGGCCTTTCCGCCGCGGACTATCCCGACCTTCCCGAGGTGGAGGACGAGCACTCCGTTGCCATCCAGCAGAAGGTCCTGCGGGCTATGATCGAGGAGGTGGCTTTTGCCGTCTCCACCAACGAGAGCCGCCCGGTCCACACCGGCGCCCTCTTTGAGATCACCGACAAGGGGCTGACCATGGTGGCGGTGGATGGGTTCCGCCTGGCCGTCCGCCGGGAGCCTTTGGAGAAGATCGAGGGCGGCGTGTTCTCCTTTGTCGCCCCCGGCTCCGCGCTGAACGAGGTCAAGGGCATCTGCGGCGATGTGGAGGATCTGGCCGCCGTCACCCAGGGTAAGCGCCACATCCTGTTCGAGGTGGGCGGCACGGAGCTGATCTGCCGCCGGCTGGAGGGCGAGTTCCTGGACTACAAAAACGCCATTCCCCGGAAAAACCCCATCACCGTCATCGCCGACACCAAGGCCCTCATCGAGAGCATCGATCGGGTGTCCGTGGTCATCTCCGACAAGCTGAAAAGCCCGGTTCGCTGCATCTTTGACCATGACAAGGTGCTGCTCTCCGCCAAGACCGGAAACGGCGAGGCAAAGGACATCTGCCGTCTCAGCGGCGACGGCGGCGGTCTGGAGATCGGCTTCAATAACCGCTATCTGATGGAGGCCCTGCGGTACGCCCCCGCCGACGCTGTGAAAATCGAGCTGAACACCGGCGTCTCCCCCGCCATCATCGTCCCTGTGGAGGGCGAGGAAAACTTCCTGTATATGGTCCTGCCCGTGCGGCTGAAGAGCGCTGAATGATATGAAAACCATCACGATCACAACAGAATTTATCAAGCTCCAGGATCTGCTGAAATTCGCCAGCCTGGTGGAGTCCGGCGGCGAGGCCAAGGAGCGCATCCAGGCGGGGGAAGTCACCGTCAACGGCGAGGTCTGTACCATGCGGGGCAAGAAGATCCGCCCCGGCGACGACGTGTGCTTCGCCGGACAGCACTACACGGTATCCTATGCGGATTGACCGTTTGGAGCTGGAGTCCTTTCGAAATTACGGGCGGCAGGCGGCGGAGTTTGACCCCCGGTGCAACGTGATCTTCGGTGAGAACGCCCAGGGCAAGACCAATCTGCTGGAGGCGCTGGTGTATCTCTCCTGCGGCAAGTCGCCCCGGGCCAGGACGGATCGGGAGATGATCGGCTTCGGCGCCCCCGCCGCAAGGCTCTGTGCCGGGGTGTTCGCAAGGGAAAGGACCTTTCGGGTTCAGGCAGACCTGTTCCGAGACCGGCGGCGGAAACTGTCTGTCAACCAGGTGAGCGCCAAAAACAGCGCAGCCCTCAGTGAGGTCTACAACACCGTGTTTTTCTGCCCCGACGACCTGTATCTGATTCGGGAGGGAGCCGCTGCCCGGAGAAAATTCATGGATACCGCCCTCTGCCAGCTGCGGCCCCGGTATGCCGCCGCTCTTTCCGAATATAACCGGACCTATGACCACAAGACCCGCATCCTGCGGGACGCCGACGAGCGGCCGGATCTGCTGACGGCGCTGCCGGAGTTCAATGAGCGGCTGGTGCGCTTCGGCGCGGTGCTGATCCATTACCGGCACCAGTTCACCGTCCGGCTGCGGGAATACGCCGCCCTCCATCACCGGGAGTGCTCCGGCGGGAAGGAACAGCTGGATATACAATATAAAACCGTCTCCTCGGTTGCGGACCCGTCGGCGGACGCCGGGGTCATCGCGGAGCAGCTGCGCCGGCACATGGAGGAGCACCAGGCGGCGGAGCGGGCGTCCCGGCTGTGCCTGTCCGGGCCTCACAAGGACGATCTGCTGGTCAGCATCGACGGGCGGGAGGCCAAGCAGTACGCCTCCCAGGGCCAGACCCGGACGGCGGCCCTGGCCATGAAGCTGGCGGAGCGGGAGATTTACAAAAACGCCACGGGAGAGTATCCGGTGCTGCTGCTGGACGACGTTTTGAGCGAATTGGACCCCCGGCGTCAGGAATTTGTCCTGAACCGCATCGTGGGCGGGCAGGTGTTCATCACCTGCTGCGAGGACGACCGCCTGCCGCAGATGCTGGGCGGCAGGGTGTTCCATGTGAAGCAGGGCGTGATCATGTGATGAATGCTATGGCAGAGCATTGGGGATAGCCGCCCCTCGGGCGGGGGTTTTCGCGCCACGGGCGCGGGACGGCGCACGCCTGTCAGGCGTGCTGGGGATTTTTGCACCCCCCATTTTCTTTGGCCTTGCCAAAGAAAACGGGCCGTGCACGGTCCAAAAGAAAAACGCTTTTTGATCCCAATTTGCATCCCATGGCACATGGGATGCAAATTGGGGGATGCGGGCCTCGTCACGGTGCGTTTGGCAAAAAACTTGCCTAGTTTGATCCGGCTGCGCTATATGTTAGCGTTCGGTAGGGCTTCTATACCGCATTTGGAACACTGGGTGCAGACTTGTGGGATATCAACGTAAGGGTTTTCGCAACAGCCCCGCTGACGCTATGCGGGATTTTGCCGTTTACCATCCCCGTAGGGGCCGATGCCCACATCGGCCCTTAGTACCATGATAAGGAGGGAAGAAACGGGCTGATGTGGGCATCGGCCCCTACGAAAGAACAATATCGCACCAACGCGAGTTGTCCGCCCATGGAGCGTCAGCGGAAATAGAAGCAGGGCCCATGCGATGATTGCCCGGTTATCCGCCGTGCCAATTCGCGTGGCAGAAAGGGAACGACAAGCACCCGACCCACACCCGCGCCCAGCGCAGAAACCCGGAAATTTCCAGTGCGGTATCTTTCTATGTTTGCATCTCCAAACTTTCCCCATGGGACATGGGGAAAGTTTGGACGCAAAGCGTTTTTCTTTTGAACCGTGCACGGCCCGTTTTCTTTGACAAGATCAAAGAAAATGAGGGGTGCATCTCCCTCGCAAGTCTGCGTGATCCTCCGCTCCCCGCCCGTCAGGGCGGATCTCCCCACCCTCTTCCTGAAAGGAGCCCCCATGTATCTTCACCTGGGCCAAAACGAGATCGTCTCCGACCACCGCATCATCGGCATCTTCGACCTGGACAAGTGCAGCTACGGCAAGCGTACCCGGGAGTACCTGGCCGCCGCTGAGAAAGAGGGCGTGGTGCTGGACATCTCCGGCGACATTCCGAAGTCCTTTGTGGTCTGCGACCACCCCTATCACCCCCAGATCGTCTATCTCTCCCAATTGAATTCGACCACATTGCAGAAACGGGCGGAGAGTCAGAAGCTGGAATTTTGATCCCACAATAACCACAATAATTTTATATATTTCAAGGCAGGGAGAAACGGGCCGGAAATGGCTCCAAGCCCGGTTCTCTTTGCCTTGTACCGAGAAAAAACCCTTGAAAGGAGAACCTGCATGGCAGAAAATGAGATTCTGAATTCTACCGCGGTAGACGCGGCCAATGAGTACGATGCCTCTGAAATTCAAGTTTTGGAGGGCCTGGAGGCCGTCCGCAAGCGGCCCGGTATGTATATCGGCTCCACCTCTACCTCCGGCCTCCACCATCTGGTGTATGAGATTGTGGACAACGCCATCGACGAGGCCCTGGCGGGCTACTGCACCGACATCCTGGTGCAGATCAACGAGGGCGACACCATCACCGTGGTGGACAACGGCCGCGGCATCCCCGTGGACATCCAGGCCCAGACCGGCAAGCCCGCCCTGGAGGTGGTCTACACCGTCCTCCACGCCGGCGGCAAGTTCGGCGGCGGCGGCTACAAGGTCTCCGGCGGCCTCCACGGCGTGGGTGCGTCCGTGGTCAACGCTCTTTCCGAGTGGCTGACGGTCCAGGTCCACCGGGACGGTAAGATCTATGAAATGAAATTTTCCCGGGGCCATGTGACCCAGGAGATGACCGTGGTCGGCACCACCGACCACACCGGCACTACCGTCACCTTCAAGCCGGACCCCGAGATGTTCGAGGACACGGTGTACAACTATGAGACCCTCCACACCCGCATGCGGGAGGAAGCCTTCCTCAACGCGGGCCTGCGCATCCGCACCGTGGACAAACGGCCCGGCCGGGAGCAGGAAGATAACATGTGCTTTGAGGGCGGCATCCGGGAATTCGTCACCTGGCTGAACAAGAGCAAGGACGCCCTCCATGACGGCGTCATCTACATGGCCGGCCAGAAGGACGACTCCATGGCGGAAGTGGCCATGCAGTATAACGACGGCTATAACGAGACGATCTTTTCCTTTGCCAACAACGTCCACACCCCGGAGGGCGGCATGCACGAGGAGGGCTTCAAGCGGGCCCTGACCACCGTTCTCAACAATTACGGCCGGAAGACCAAGATGCTGAAGGACGATGAGAAGGTCTCCGGCGAGGACTGCCGGGAGGGATTGACCTGCGTCATCTCCGTCAAGCTGACGGATGCCCAGTTCGAGGGCCAGACCAAGGCCAAGCTGGGCAACAGTGAGATCCGGACCCTGGTCAACAACATCGTGGCGGCCAAGCTGGACACCTTCCTGGAGGAAAATCCCCAGGTGGGCCGGATGATCCTGGACAAGGCCCTGATGGCCAACCGCGCCCGGGAGGCCGCCAAGAAGGCCCGGGAATCCATCCGCCGCAAGACCGCCCTGGGCGGCGCGGCCATGCCGGACAAGCTGCGGGACTGCAACGAGAACAATCCGGAACTGACGGAAATCTACATCGTCGAGGGCGACTCCGCAGGCGGCTCGGCCACCCAGGGCCGGGACAGCCGCTTCCAGGCCATCCTTCCCCTGTGGGGCAAGATGCTGAACGTGGAGAAGGCCCGGGCGGACAAGGTGTACGGCAACGACAAGCTCCAGCCGGTCATCACCGCCCTGGGCGCCGGCATCGGCGAGGAATTCGACCCCGCCAAGCTGCGGTATCACAAGGTCATCATCATGGCCGATGCCGATGTGGACGGCTCCCATATCCGCACCCTGCTGCTGACCTTCTTCTTCCGTTTTATGCGGCCTCTCATTGAGCAGGGCTATGTCTACTCCGCCGTGCCCCCTCTGTACAAGCTGACCCGGGGCAAGACCACCCGGGTGGCCTTCTCCGACGAGGAGCGGGACGCCGTGTCCGCCGAGCTGCGGGGCGGCAACCCCAATGTGAAAATCGACATTTCCCGCTTCAAGGGCCTGGGCGAGATGAACCCCCACGAGCTGTGGGAGACCACCATGGACCCGGAGCGCCGCACCCTGCGCCGCATCACCCTGGACGATGCGGTAAAGGCCGACGAGACCTTCACCATCCTCATGGGCGAAAAGGTGGAGCCCCGGAAGGAATTCATCGAGAAGAACGCCCAGTACGCCGTCAATCTGGACTACTGATTCAGATAAAAGATAGGAGATAAGAGATAGAACATGGAAATTCGTCTTTGGCGAATGATTTAAAATAGTCCGGCAGAGCCGGACACCATAACTCTTATCTCATATCTTTTATCTCCTATATCCTACCATTAGAAAATAAACGCCTCTAAAAGGAGGAAATCCATAAATGAGCAAAAAGCCCCAATACGATCCCGAGGAGATCCGGTATCCTCAGCAGAAGATCGTGGAATCTCCCCTGGTCCCCGAAATGGAAAAATCCTACATCGAGTACGCCATGAGCGTCATCGTGGGCCGCGCCCTGCCGGATGTGCGGGACGGATTGAAGCCCGTCCACCGGCGTATCCTGTACGCCATGTACGAGGACAACCTGACCTCTGACCGGCCCTTCAAAAAGTCCGCCACCTGCGTGGGCGACGTGCTGGGCCGGTATCACCCGCACGGCGACGCCTCCGTCTATGACGCCCTGGTCCGTCTGGCCCAGGATTTCTCCATGCGCTATATGCTGGTGGACGGCCACGGCAACTTCGGCTCCGTGGATGGCGACCCCCCGGCGGCCTACCGGTATACCGAGGCCCGCATGAGCAGGATCGCCGAGGAGATGCTGCGGGACATTGAAAAGGACACCGTGGACTGGGACCCCAACTTTGACGAGTCCCGGAAGGAACCCCGGGTCCTCCCCGCCCGCTTCCCCAATCTGCTGGTCAACGGCTCCAGCGGCATTGCCGTGGGCATGGCCACCAACATCCCGCCCCACAACCTGCGGGAGGTTATCGGCGCCTGCATCTGCGTGCTGGACGATCCCAACGCCACGCTGTCCGACCTGATGCAGCACATCAAGGGGCCGGACTTCCCCACAAAGGGCATCATCATGGGCCGCAGCGGCATCCGGGCGGCCTATGCCACCG
Organism: uncultured Dysosmobacter sp.; assembly: GCA_947625655.1. Lineage (GTDB taxonomy): Bacteria > Bacillota > Clostridia > Oscillospirales > Oscillospiraceae > Oscillibacter. The sequence continues at coordinate 135,734 of CANQPD010000005.1, read as the reverse complement.
GCCGGGGCCGGGTGGTCATCCGGGCCCGGCACGAGTTTGAGGAATTCGGCAAGGACCGCACCCGCATCGTCATCACCGAGATCCCCTATCAGGTCAACAAGCGAATGCTTATCAAAAGCATGGCGGACCAGGTGGAGGACAAGCGGCTGGAGGGCATCTCCGACATCCGGGACGAGTCCGACCGCAACGGCATGCGCATCGTCATTGAGCTGAAGCGGGACGCCAACCCCCAGGTGGTGCTGAACCGCCTGTTCAGCCAGACCCAGCTGCAGGCCAGCTTTGCCATCAATATGCTGGCCCTGGTGGACAACCAGTCCCAGCCCAAGATCCTGTCCCTGCGGCACATCATTGACGAGTATCTGGCCTTCCAGGAGGAGATCATCGTCCGCCGGACGAAATACGACCTGAAGAAAGCCCAGGAGCGGGCCCATCTGCTGGAGGGCCTGCTGACCGCTCAGGACAACATCGACGAGGTCATCCGGATCATCCGCACCAGCTATGACAATGCGAAAGAGAATTTGATGGCCCGCTTCGGCCTGGACGATATCCAGGCCCAGGCCATTCTGGATATGCGCCTCAAAGCCCTCCAGGGCCTGGACCGGGAGAAGCTGGAGAACGAGTACAAGGAGCTGGAGGAGAAGATCGCCTGGTACAACAAGGTCCTCTCCGACGAGGGCCTGGTGCGTCAGATCCTGAAGGAGGAGCTGACGGCCATCGCCGATAAGTTCGGCGATGACCGGGTCACCGAGATCCAGGACGTGGAGGACGAGATCGATATTGAGGATCTCATCGAAGAGGAAGAGTGCGTCTTCACCCTGACCCAGGCGGGCTACATCAAGCGGACCCCCGTCAGCGAGTACGCCGCCCAGTCCAAAGGCGGTATGGGTAAGAAGGGCATCACCACCCGGGAGGAGGACTACGTGGTGGACGTGTTCACCGCCTCCACCCACGACTATATCCTTTTCTTCACCGACACCGGCAAGGTCTACCGGAAGAAGGGCTACCAGATCCCCGAGTCCGGCAAGACCGCCAAGGGCACCAACATCATCAACATCCTGCAGGTGGAGCAGGGCGAGCGGGTGCAGACCATGATCCACACCCGCTCCATCGAGGACGACGGCCGCTTCCTGTTCATGGTGACGCGGAACGGCACCGTGAAGCGGCTGCCCGCCAACACGTTGAAAAACCTGCGGAACAACGGCATCCGCGCCCTGCGGATGGACGAGGGCGACCAGCTCATCACCGTGCGGGAGACCGACGGGAACCAGAAAATTTTGATCGCCACCCACGACGGCATGGCCTGCTGCTTCGACGAGAGCAAGGTTCGGCCCATGGGCCGGGACGCCGTGGGTGTCCGGGGCATCCGCCTGCGGGAGGGCGATTATGTGGTGGGCGCCGCCCGGGCCACCGAGGGCAAATGCGTCCTCTCCATCACGGAAAAGGGCTACGGCAAGCGGACTCCCGTGGAGGAATACCGCGTCACGGACCGCGGCGGCATCGGCATCAAGAATTACATGGTGACGGAGAAGACCGGCCCCGTAGTGGGCATCAAAGTGGTGGACGGCACCGAGGACCTGCTGCTGGTGACCCAGGCGGGCATCCTGATCCGCACCGCTGTGGAGAATATCCGCGTCGCCGGCCGCGCCACCCAGGGCGTCATCGTCATGCGCTTCAAGGAAGAGGGCGACCAGGTCATCTCTCTGGCCTTGACGGAGCGGGAAGCGGCGGATACTGGTGCGGAGACCGATGAGAATAACGAACCTGATGTAACGCCCACGGAGAGATAAGAGAGGAGTCCATTTTGGTTTTTTCGATCATCCTTCTGTGCCTGATTGGCGCTGCCTTAGGCGGCGGAGTGGCATTTCTGTATCTTTTGGCAATCAAACGGCTCACAAAAAAGAACACGTCCGCTCCATCCGGGGCGCCCCGTGCCCAAAACCGTGAGGACGCCGCCACGCGGAAGCAGCTCTTACAGCTGCGGGGCCAGTTGGACAGCGGTCTATTGACAAAAGAAGAGTTTGCGGCAAAAAAGCGGGAAATTCTGAAAAACCAATGAGAGAGGGGAAAGAAGCCTGCGCTGCTTTCCTTTCTCTCCGGAGAATTTTATGAAAACAGTCACCATCTACACCGACGGCGCCTGCTCCGGCAATCCCGGCCCCGGCGGCTGGGGGGCCATTTTGATGTACGGCGCCCACAGGCGGGAATTGTCCGGCGGCGAGCCAAACACCACCAACAACCGCATGGAGCTGACCGCCGTCATCCAGGCCTTGTCCCTGCTGAAAGAGCCCTGCATCGTGGACCTGTGGTCTGATTCCAAGTACGTCATCGACGGCCTGGAAAAGGGCTGGGCCAGAGGCTGGCAAAAGCGGGGCTGGATCAAGAGCGACAAAAAGCCCGCCCTGAACCCCGACCTGTGGGAGCGGCTTCTGGAGCTGACGGATATCCACACCCTGCGCTACCACTGGGTCAAGGGCCACGCGGAGAATGAGTACAATAACCGCTGCGACCAACTGGCGGTAGCGGAGAGTCAAAAGTACAAATAGTGCTTTACTGCGTGGCCCGGGTCCCCGCAGCGCGGGGCGGCGCGGAAGCGCCGAACAAGCATTTTGCGCAGAAAAATCTTGGCGCAGGGCGGATTCATTCCGCCCGAAGCAAATGAAATGAAAGGGCTCCCATCCGGCAAAGCCGGATGGGAAACCCACGCGGAAAATGAGTTTAATAACCGCTGTGACCAGCTGGCGGTGGCGGAGAGCCAAAAGTACAAATAAACAACAAAATGGGGGCCTGTGTGGAAAACAGGCCCCCATTTTTTAAAGGCAAAAAGGTGGATCAGTCAAGTAATCGTTTTCTCCGGAAAACATTCACAAACTGTTCACAGGAAACTCATAATTCCGCAAAAATTCTGGGGTATCTTAATCATCAAGCAACGGGTCCTCCCAAACCCGATGCGTTTTCTCCCTCCTAAAACACACACGGCAAAAGGACCGCCACCGGCGGTCCTTTTGCTGTCTTGCATTTTTTCCCCAGGGGGGGTAAGATAAGCCCATAAAAAGATCATCGTCAGGAGGTCGATTCCATGAAAGACGGTTTTATCTCTGTGGCCTGCGGCACGCCCAAGCTGCGTCTGGCGGACTGCCACTACAACGCCGAGCAGACCTTTACCATGATGCGCGCCGCCGAAAAGGCGGGCGTCAAGGTGCTGGTGCTGCCGGAGCTGGGCCTGACGGGCTACACCTGCGGCGACCTGTTCTATCAGGAGACCCTGCTGCGGGGGGCGGAGGAGGCGCTCGCCACGGTGTTGGAGGCCACCCGGAATCTGGAGGTGGTCACCGCCGTGGGCATGCCGGTGCGGGTAAACAACAAATTGTATAACTGCGCGGCGATTATACAGAAGGGAAAGATCCTGGGCCTGGTGCCCAAGACCCATCTGCCCAATTACGGTGAATTTTACGAGAAGCGCCAGTTTGCTCCGGCGCCGGCAGAGGATGATTACATCACCTTCTGCGGCCAGGAACTGGTACCCTTTGGCGCGGAACAGATCTTTGAATGCGAGAATCTGACCGACTTGAAGCTGGGCTTTGAGATCTGTGAGGACCTGTGGGCACCGGACTCTTCCTCCGTCCGCATGGCCCAAGCGGGAGCCACCATTATCGGCAACCTGTCTGCCAGCAACGACCTCATCGGAAAGGACGCCTACCGCCGCCAGCTGGTGACCATGCAGAGCGCAAAGCTCTTGTGCGGCTATGTCTATTCCAGCGCCGGCGAGGGGGAATCCACCTCCGATGTGGTTTTCGGCGCCCACCAGATGATCGCGGAAAACGGCGCGCTGCTGGCGGAGCGGCGGTTTGACGGCGGATTGCTGATCTCGGAGATCGATGTGCAGAAGCTGGCCTGCGAGCGCCGCCGAATCCAGGTGTTCAACGATGTGGAAAACAGCAGGAAAAACTACGCGGGCTTCTCCCTCACCGTCTCCCCCACCAAGCTGACCCGCTATGTGGCCCCCATGCCTTTCGTCCCCGAGGGGAAGGAGGACCGGGACGCCCGCTGCCGGGAGATCCTGCTGATCGCCTCCCTGGGCTTGAAGCAGCGGCTGGAGCACACCGGGGCCAAGACGGCGGTGGTGGGCCTCTCCGGCGGACTGGATTCCACGTTGGCGGTCCTCATCACCGGCCTTGCCATGAAGATGCTGGACCGGCCCATGACGGACATCGTGGCCGTCACCATGCCCTGCTTTGGCACTACCGACCGCACGAAGAACAACGCCGTCATTCTGGCGGAGCAGATGGGCGCCACCCTGCGGACCGTGGACATCTCCGCCACCGTCCGCAGCCACTTCAAGGATATCGGCCACGACATGGCCGACCACTCCGTCACCTTTGAAAACGGCCAGGCCCGGGAGCGCACCCAGGTGCTGATGGACATTGCCAACGCCGCCGGCGGTATCGTCATCGGCACCGGCGACCTCAGCGAGCTGGCTCTGGGCTGGTGCACCTACAACGGCGACCACATGAGCATGTACGGCGTCAACGCCTCCATCCCCAAGACCCTGGTGCGCCATCTGGTGGGATATCTGGCCCGGGACAACGCGGGCAAGGACGAGGCTCTCCACGACGTGCTGGAGGACATTCTGGACACCCCCGTCTCCCCGGAGCTGCTGCCCGCCGTCAAGGGCGAGATCAGCCAGCGGACGGAGGATCTGGTGGGGCCCTATGAGCTTCACGACTTCTTCCTGTACTATATCCTCCGCTGGGGCTTCTCCCCCAGGAAGGTATACCGTCTTGCCCTGCATGCCCTGGGCGGGCAGTACAGCCGGGACGTGATTTTGAAGTGGCTGAAGACCTTCTACCGCCGCTTCTTCACCCAGCAGTTCAAGCGCAACTGCCTCCCCGACGGCCCCAAGGTGGGCTCCGTGGCCCTCAGCCCCCGCGGCGACTGGCGGATGCCCAGCGACGCGAAGTGGACGCTGTGGCAGGAGGAGCTGGAGACGCTGGAATGATCCGCGTACAAAAACGAGAAGGAGAAAAAAGGAGCTGCCGTCAGGCAGCTCCTTTTTCCGTTTATTTCATCAGATCCAGCAGCGTTTGGATATCTTTTGCGATCAGGCCCCGCATGGTATCCGGATACCGTGAACAGTCCATGTTCCGGACCCGATCCCGGATCATGTCCCACAGTTCCCTTTTATAAGGCGCCGCATCGCCCAGCGCCGCCAGCGCCTGCCGCACCGCCGTGGGCTTTTCGTCGTTCAGGATCGCCAAAGCGGCGTCCATGTGCTGGTCGATGACGCCCTCGGTATCCCACCGGGCCTGCTTGCAGAACAGGCGGAAGCCCCGGACCCGGACCGCGTAACGGTCACTGCCCACCATATCCGCGAAGCGGGCGGTACAGGGGTACAGTTCGTCGGAGATCTCGGAGATCCGCTCCAATTCCAGCAGCGTTCCATAGGCCTGCTTCGTATTTCTGTCTTGCAGAAGGGACAGCGTCAGCTCCTGATCCATGGTACGCCTCCTGGGAGAGATTTGGTATGATTATAACACGGAGCGGCGCGGCACACAATAGAGAAGCCCTGGGCTTGACAATAGTCCGAATCCGTACTATAATACGCCAAGCAGTCCGAAACCGTACTGAACAGGAGGACTTGATTTGAACACCAGACAGCAGATGGAGCTGATCAATACCTATATGTGCCAGAGCACGGCGCTCTATGGCGAATGGGCCAGGCGGCACGGCATGAGCTACAACATGTTCATGGTCCTGTACGCACTGGATATGGCGGGCCAGTGTACCCAGAAGCAGATCTCGGAGAGCTGGATGATCCCGAAGCAGACGGTGAATACCGTTATCAAGGATCTGGAGCGCCGGGGATACCTCTGCTTTGCGGCGGGCCAGGGCCAGAGGGAAAAACTGGTCTGCTTCACCGAGGCGGGGCGGACCTTTGCAAAGGAGACCCTGGAGGAGATGTATCAAATGGAGGACCGGGTGCTGGAACGGATGGGGCCGGAGCTGTGCGAAATGATGCTGAAAAGTGAGCGGGCCTTTGCGGAGGCTTTCGCCGGGGAGGTCCGCCGTGGATAACGCCCTGGCGCGGAATTTCCGCACCGCCTCCCTGCTGCGGTTCGCCCTGCCCAATATCGTCATGATGGTGTTCCTGTCCCTCTACACCATTGTGGACGGCATGTTCATCTCCCGCTTTGTGGGGACGCTGGCCCTGTCCGCCATCAATATGTCCTATCCGCTGAACAGCCTGGAGCTGGCGGTGGGCATCATGCTGGCCTCCGGCGGCAGCGCCATCATCGCAAGAGAACTGGGAGAGGGAAAGGAGGACGCCGCCCGGCGGGACTTCTCCTGCATCATTGCGGTATCCCTGCTGATCGGCCTTTTGTTTCTGATCCTGGGAAATTGGTTTCTGGACCCCATCCTTCGGTTTCTCGGCACCAGCGAGGCCCAGCTCCCCTACTGCCGCAGCTACAGCCGCATCCTGCTGTGGTTCACCCCGGCGTATTTTTTGCAGACGGCGTTCCAGACCCTCTTTGTCACCGCCGGCAGGCCGGGGCTGGGTTTGGGCCTCACCGTGGCGGGGGGCATGGCCAACATCGTGCTGGACTGGCTCTTCATGGGGCCCATGGACATGGGCGTGGAGGGCGCCGCCGCGGCCACGGTCATTGGCTACTGCATTCCCGCGGCGGCAGGTGTGGTGTTCTTTTTCCAAAACCGAAGGGGTTCATTGTACTTCACCCCCTTCCGCCCCAGAGGGCGGATGCTGCTGCAGACCTGCGGCAACGGCTCCTCGGAAATGGTGACCAACATCGCCAACGCCGTCACGACCCTGCTGTTCAACCTCATTTTCCTGGAATTCTGGGGCGAGGACGGCGTGGCCGCCATCACCATCGTCATGTACTTCCAGTTTGTGTTTACGGCGGTGTTTTTCGGCTTTTCCATGGGGGTGGCCCCGGTGGTCAGCTATAAATACGGCGCCCAGGACCTTCCCCAGCTGAAAAAGATCGTTCGCTCCTGCCTGGGCTTCATCCTCCTCTGCTCTGTGGGGATGTACGTCCTGTCCCGGCTGGTCATCGGCCCCTGCCTGACGCTGTTTACAGACGCGGGCAGCGCCGTGTACACCATCACCATGGAGGGCTTCCCCCTCTACGCCGTGAGCTTTTTGTTCATGGGAGTGGGCATCTTTGCCTCCAATCTGTTCACCGCCCTGTCGGACGGCGTGGTGTCCGCCGTTATCTCCTTCGCCCGGACCTTTGTGTTTCTGGTGGGGATGCTGCTGACGCTGCCCCGCCTGTGGGGCGAGCCGGGGATCTGGCTGGCCGTCCCGGCGGCGGAGCTGCTGGGGCTGGCGGTCTCGGTTTTCTTCCTGGCGTGGGGACGGAAAAAATACCAGTATTGACAACAAGGCCCGGTGCGGACAACTCCGCGCCGGGCCTGTGCTTATCGCTCCGCCTGCCGCCGCTTTTTCAGCCGGAGCAGCCAGTACAGGCTGAGCGCCTCCTGAAACAGCAGAATGACAAGCACAAAATGATAGTGAGGAAATCCAAGATAGGGCAGCATCAGCCCCAGAAACAGCAGCGCCGGAAGGATCGACACATCGGAGCACAGCACCATCAGCGCCAGCAGCAGGAGGGCCAGTCCCTGATAACAGGCGAAAAAGCGCAGCCAGCCCCGGCTGTCCCGCAGTAAAAAGATGACCGCCGTCCAGACGCATCCGTAGAAGGCGCTGAGGGCCAGTGCCTCCGGCGGAGGGCCCACCTTGGGAAAGCCCTTGTAATGGGTGTTGACATAGGCGCAGACGATGAACAGCACAGGCAGGATGCATATGGCCGCTGGTTTCCATTTCTTCACAAGCAGCCCCCCTTCCGCGTTTATCATAGGAAACTGTGAAAGAGAAAGCAAGCCGTTCCCGACAAACGGCGGAAAAAGCCCGACAGGCGGTGGCCTGCCGGGCGATAGGCGTTATTTCCGGAATTCATCCACATGGAGGCACCGGGTGGCGTTGAGAATGGCCAGGAAAGCCACGCCCACGTCGGCGAACACCGCCTCCCACATGGTGGCCTTGCCGAAGGCGCCCAGGGCCATCACCCCGAATTTCACCAGCAGGGCGAACCAGATGTTCTGGTGCACGATCCGCAGGGTCTTCCGGGAGATGCGCATGGCGGTGGCGATCTTGGAGGGCTTGTCGTCCATCAGCACGATGTCGGCGGCCTCGATGGCGGCGTCGGAGCCCAGGGCGCCCATGGCGATGCCGATGTCCACCCGGCTCAGCACCGGCGCGTCGTTGATGCCGTCGCCCACAAAGGCCACCTTGCCCTTGCTGGACTTTTCCGCCAGCAGCTTTTCCGTCAGATCCACCTTGTCGGCGGGCAGCAGCTGGGCGTGGTATTCGTCCACTCCCAGCTCCGCGGCCACGGAGGCGGCCACCGCGTCGGTATCGCCGGTGAGCATCACGGTTTTCTTCACGCCGCTGGCCTTCAGATCCGCGATGGCGGCCTTGGCGTCCTCCTTGGGCAGGTCGGAGATGACGATATGCCCGGCGTAAAAGCCGTCCACCGTCACATGGACGATGGTGCCCGGCAGCTCACAGGGCAGCCAGTTGACGCTCTGCCGCTCCATCAGGCGGCTGTTGCCCACGGCCACGGCCTTGCCGTCCACCGTGGCGCGGACGCCGTGGCCGGCGATCTCCTCCACATCCGCCACCCGGCCGGCGTCCGGCGCCGTCTTGCAGGCGGCCCGCAGGGACAGGGAGATGGGATGGTCGGAGTAATGCTCCGCCAGGGCGGCGTACTCCAGCAGCTGTTCCTCCGTAAAGTCCTTTTCGGGGTGGACGGCGGTGACGGTAAAAGTGCCCTTTGTCAGGGTGCCGGTCTTGTCGAAAACCACGGTCTCCGTCTGGGCCAGGGCCTCCAGATAGTTGCCGCCCTTTACCAGGATGCCGCACTTGGAAGCGCCGCCGATGCCGCCGAAGAAGCTCAGGGGCACGGAAATGACCAGCGCGCAGGGGCAGGAGATGACCAGGAAGATCAGCGCCCGGTGGAGCCAGCCGGACCAGGCGGTGCCGGCCAGGAAGGCGGGCTGGCTGGCGGCGGGGATCAGGGCCAGGGCGATGGTGGGCAGCAGGAACAGCGCCAGGGCCGCGATGACCACACAGGGGGTATAGTACCGGGCGAACCGGGTGATGAAGTTCTCACTGGCGGCCTTTTTCTCACTGGCGTTTTCCACCAGATCCAGGATCTTGGACACTGTGGATTCGCTGCAGGGCCGGGTGACCTTGATGCGCAGCAGGCCGCTCTGGTTCACGCAGCCGCTGATGACCGCGTCTCCGGGGGCCACGTCCCGGGGCACGGACTCGCCGGTGAGGGCCGCGGTGTCCAGGGCGGAGCTGCCCTCCAGCACCAGCCCGTCCAGGGGCACCCGCTCGCCGGGCTTCACCACGATGACGGCGCCCACGGCCACGTCCTCCGGGTCCACCTCCTCAAGCTCGCCGTTCTCCCCCTCCAGATTGGCGGTGTCGGGGCGAATGTCCATCAGGGAGGCGATGGACTGCCGGGACTTGCCCACGGCGTAATCCTGAAACAGCTCGCCCACCTGGTAGAACAGCATAACGAACACGGCCTCGGCGTACTCCCCGGTGCCGAAGGCGCCCACGGTGGCCAGGGCCATCAGGAAGTTTTCGTCAAACACCTGGCCGTTGCGGATGTTGCGGACGGCCTTGTAGAGAACGTCCCAGCCGATGACGGCGTAGGGGGCCAAATAGCACACCGCTGTCAGCAGGCCCTGCTCCGGCAGGATGGCAAAGGCCGCCAGCAGCTTCACGATCACCTGCAGCACCGCGGCAATGACGATGCGCTTCAGCATCTTTTTCTGTTTTTTGCTCATATTGATCCCTCCGGGATAGTTGGTTTTTGTATCACCGCCAGCCCCACGGGCAGCCGCCCCGGGATGACAGTCAGCCGGCTGGGCGGCAGCCCCAGGCCGTCCAAAAAGGCCTGATAGTTCCGCCGGGTGAACAGGTGCTTCTGCCGGAACCCCAGCAGCCGGTACAGGGCGATCAGCCCCCGCATCAGCGGCCCCGCCTCCCCCATGAGAAAGGTGGGCAGGATCAGCGCCCCGCCGGGGGCGGTGACCCGCCACAGCTCCGCCACGGCCCGCTCCGGCGCGTCCAGCAGATGCAGTACGTTGGCGGCGCAGACCGCGCCGAAGGCGCCGTCCGGGTCCGGCAGGTGAAGCAGATCCCGCCGGGCGAATTCGATGTTGGAAAGGCCCTGCCGGGCGGCCTTCCGCCGGGCCCGTTCCAGCATGGGAAGGGACAGGTCCGTACACAGGATCCTTTTGGCAAAAGGCGCGGCGGCCAGGGAGATCTCCCCGGTGCCCGCCGCGCACTCCAGCATATCAGACCCCGCTGGGACAAGGCGGGCCGCCGCCCCGGCCATTCCCCGAACCGCCCGGCGGTTGGCGGATTCCGCCAGGTCATACAGTCCCGCGAACCTGTCCCAGAACGTCCGGGCCATATCAGACGGTCAGCTCACAGTCCGGCTCCACCTTTTTGGCGGTGGCGATCACCTCTTCCAGGATCTGATCGAACCGGGCGTCGTCGGCGTCCAGAACCAGCTTCTGGGCCATGAAGTTGACGGTGGCGTCGTTGACGCCGTCGATCTTCTTTACAGCGGCCTCCACCTTGGCGGCGCAGTTGGCGCAGTCGATAACGAACTTGTAACGCTTTTTCATGATGATCGTCCTCCAATATGTATTTAAAAATGTGGAATGCTCACTCAGAAACGTGCTCCAGGCCCTGGTCGATGATGGTCTTCACATGGTCGTCCGCCAGGGAGTAAAATACCGTCTTGCCGTCCCGGCGGGATTTCACCAGGCGGGCGTTTTTCAAAGCCCGCAGCTGGTGGGAGATGGCGGACTGGGTCATCCCCAGCAGCGCCGCGATGTCGCACACGCACATCTCCGCTTCAAACAGGACATACAGGATGCGGATGCGGGTGGAATCGCCGAAAATGCGGAACAGCTCCGTCAGGTCGTAGAGGGTGTCCTCCCCCGGCATCTCCCGGCGCACCTTGTCCACGATCTCCCCATGGGCGTGGATAAAATCACAGCACTCCACGTTGTAGCGGTCCTCCATAGTCCGCCTCCTCTCAAATGAATAATTGAACGACTGTTCATGCGTTCATTATACGCGGCGGAGCCTGTTTGTCAAGCCCTCTTTCAAAATATGTGGAAAAATATTTGGCGGCGTGGTAAACTGGTTTCAATTTCACCAAAGGAGACGCCATATGAACGAACTGGAGATGCGGACACGGGAGCGCATCAAGACCAACGCCTTTATGATCCATAACCACATTGAGATCGAATCCGTGGAGCCGGACCGGGCGGTCTTCCGGCTGGAGATCCGCCCGGAGAGCAAGAACCCCTACGGCATGGTCCACGGCGGCGCCATCTATACCCTGGCGGACAACGCCACCGGCTCCGCCGCCCACACCGACGGCCGGTACTACGTCACCCAGACCAGCTCTCTGCACTTCCTGCGCAACCAGTCGGAGGGCACTGTCCGGGCGGAGGCCCGGGTGCGGCACCGGGGCAAATCCACCTGCCTGGTGGAGGTGGACATCACCGGCACCGGCGGGCTGCTGCTGGCCACGGGGGAGTTTACCTTCTTCTGTGTGGACAAGGGCCTGATGGATGAAAAAGTCCGGCAGGACGGCTGAGGAAAAAAGCGGCGGCAGACAGGAACAGCCTGTCTGCCGCCGTTTTATATGCGCCGTGTGCAATGGCCTGCCCTGTGATCGTCCGTTATCCGCCAAGATCGCGGCGGCGGAGAGCAATGGGCCGCGCGGCGGGGTGTCCCATGCGGAGGGTCGCCTTCCCCGCAGGACATACCGGCGCAGGCACAAAAGCCCGCGCAGCGGCGGGCCGGGTCGTCCCGCCCTACGGGATGACACACCGCATGAATGCGGAGAAACAGCCAGCATAGCGTCAGCGGGCCGGAGGCAAAAGCCCTTGCGATGAGCACCCCGAATCAGCCCCCACGTCCCAAATGCGGCATACGCAAGGGCCGATGTGGGCAGAGCGGCCCGCAGGCCGCCTTTCGGAGGCCAACCGCCCGCAGGGCGGCTCTTAGGCCGGAGATCGGCCCCTACGGATATTAAAAAGCCCCCGTAGCGTCAGCGAGGCCAGGGGCAGAAGCCCTTGCGATAAGCGCCCACAAGTCTGCCCCCACGGGCCAAATGCGGCATAAACGCCGGATCACCGCAAACATCCAGCGCAGCCGGATGAAGCCATCCAAATTTTATCCGGCCGTTGCTTCCAGCCGCCGCATCCCCAAACTGGCATCCCATGGCACATGGGATGCCAGTTTGGACAGAGCGTCTTTTTCTTCCACCGTGCACGGCGCATTCTTTTTCGGCAAGACGAAAAAGAATGGGGGGTGCATTCCCGCGCCGCGCTGCGGCGCCCCCTATCCCTCCGCCAGCGGAAAACTCACCACGGCGGTAAACAGATCCGCCACGGTCTCCACCCGGAACTCCCCGCCGCAGGCCTCGGTGAAGGAGCTGGCAATGGACAGCCCCAGCCCGCTGCCGCCGTCGGTGCGGCTCTCGTCCCCCCGGACGAACCGGGCGGTGAAGTCCACCCCCTCCGGCAGCTCGCTGCGGGAGGTGTTGCGGAGACTGGCCTCCGCCCTGCCCTGGCCGGTTTTCAGGCTCAGGTACACCCGGCTGCCCTCCAGGGCGTACTGCAGGGCGTTCTGGATCAGGTTCTGGAACACCCGGTACAGCCGCTTGCCGTCCGCCACGATCATCACCGGCTCCTCCGGCAGGTCGAGCTTGAAGGTCAGCTGGCTGGCCCGGATGGGATCGTCCATGTCCGCCAGGGTCTGCCGCAGCAGCTTGGCCAAATCCAGCCGCTCCAGATGGACGGGCAGCTGGCTGGCGGCGGCCTTGCTGACCTCGAACACATCCTGCACCATGGCGCTGAGACGCTGGGCCTTCTCGTCGATGATGCGGGCGTAATCCGCCGCCGCGCCCGTAAGCTCCTCCTGCCGCAGCAGCTCCGCGTAGGACAGGATGGAGGTCAGGGGCGTTTTCAGATCGTGGGACACGTTGGAGATCAGCTCCACCTTCATCCGCTCGCTGCGGGTCCGCTCCTCCAGCGCCCGATGCAGCCCCGCCTGGATGTCGTTCAGGGCCTCCGCCGTCTGGCGCAGGTCGGCGTCTTCCGGCAGTTCCAACGGCGTGGACAGGTCGCCGGAGCGGATGGCCTCCACCTGGTCGGAAAGAAAGCCGATGTCCCGGGCCAGAGCGCGGTCACGGCGGCCCCACAGTGTGTAGAGCAGAAGAATCAGGATCAGCGCGGCGGCAGCGAAAAACAGTACAAAAGTCCCATCGTAGCTAAATCTGATTGCCAAAATCATGGACGGCAGAAAAACGGCCAGAAGAATCAAAAAACGTGTTACGGAGTTCCGGGCCAGCCGCTTCTGCACAGGCCGTTTCAGATCCCGCGCCCGCAGGGCGCGGAACAGCCCACGGAGCAGGCTCCGCCGCCTCTCCTTGGGATTGTACCTATGGTCGTTGTGGATCAGCCACACCACCCACACCAGCGCCAGCAGCGCGGGGCTGTTGGAGAGCGGCAGGCACAGCAGATACCGCCCCGCCAGGCCGGCCCAATAGTTCCAGCCCTGAAAAAGCTCATGGCGGAGGGCCCAGGCCATATCCGATACATAGGAGTTCCCGGCGGTCATCCACAGCAGGCATGCCGCCACCGCCAGAAACCGCGGCTCCGTCCACACATGCACCGTCCAGGAGGCCAGCTTTTCATCCGCCAGCCGCTTCTCCCGCCGCAGGGCAAACCACACGGCCAGCAGAACAAGGCCCGCCGCCAGCGCCGCCGCCTGAGTCAGCCAAAAGGAGCGGGCCTCCTGCAGGCTCTGGTACGGCCAGTACATATCGCTGGTCCGGACGCCGTAGTCAGTGCTGTAATACTGGGTGGGCGTCTCCCGGACGGCCATGTACACCACCGCGCTGCTCACATTGTCCCCTGCCGGAAAGTTGTCGTAGCCGGGGACGAACCAATCGGAATCTTCGGTGTAAACGCCGTCGCCGTAGACGTCCAGCTCCACGCCGTCCTTGAGAATGGTGACCTTGCCGTTGGCGAAGGTCAGCAGAAAATGATAGCCCTCCGGCAGATTGCGGCTCAGCACCGCGCCGTCGGTGTTGGAATACCATTCACCTGGACTGTATACGCTGCCCTGCCTGCGGATGCGGTACAGCACGTTTTTGTCGTTCTGATACCAGTAGTCCGGGTCCATGTCATCGGGGTAGGCGGGGTAGGAGGGAACAGGGGTGAGCGCGGTCTCATACTCCGAAACAGCAACGCCGCCCCAGCCAGAGACCAGCACCTCCTCGGTGGCGGCGCCCCCATACCAGTCGTTGTACCACGTCAGCTCCTCCCCCGCCGCCAGGGTCAGAAAGTCCCGCAGATAGGCGGAGACCTGCCCCCGGAAGGCGTCCGTCTCCTGCCAGTCTGTCTCCAGCGGGCTGGCACCCCGCTGCCAGACCAGCCGCCCCGCGATGGCCCCCAGGCTGCCCAGGGTCAGGCTCAGCCCCAGGAAAAAGGCCAGAAATCCAATCACGGCCCTGGCCTGCCGCCCCCTCCCCGGGGAGGGCTGTTCCACGGCGGCGGATCCCGCCGCCTCTGGGAGAGTTTTCACTGTAACCAGCTCCGGGGCCTCCTCCGGCCCCTTATCCGTGCTGTTCCATTTTGTATCCAATGCCCCACACCACCTTAATGTAATCTGGCTCCTTGGGATTCAGCTCGATCTTCTCCCGAATGCGGCGGATGTGGACCATCACCGTGTTCTCGCAGGCGTAGGCGTCCTCGTTCCACACCCGGCGGTAGATCTCCTCCGCCGGGAACACCCGGCCGGGATTGCGCATCAGCAGATCCACGATCCTGGTCTCCGTGGGGGTCAGCCGCACCGGATCGCCGTCCGCCAGCAGAAGGGACTTGTCCGGGTCGTACCGGAGCCGCCCGTTGACGATGACGTTCCCCCGCCCCTCTGCGTGGATGTCCCCCAAAGACGTGTACCGCCGCAGCTGGCTCCGCACCCGGGCAGCCAGCTCCTGGGGATTGTAGGGCTTGGTGATATAGTCGTCCGCCCCCATGGAGAGGCCCAGGATCTTGTCCGTGTCCTCGCTCTTGGCGGAGAGGACGATGACGGGCAGGTTCCGCTTCTCCCGAATGCGGATCAGGGCGGACAGGCCGTCCAGCTTCGGCATCATCACATCAATGAGGATCAGCCGCACCGCCGGGTCCAGGGCCAGGTCCAGGGCCTCCAGCCCAGAGTAGGCCCGCAGGACGCGGTAGCCCTCCCGCTCCAGGGTGATGGCGATGGCGCCGACGATCTCAGGGTCGTCATCCACAACCAGGATGCATTCGTTCATGTGCTTCCCTCCTTGAGCCAGCTTCAGAATATCGGGAATTTCTTACGGGACGGCCGACGAAAATCTTACGAATTTCTTACGATTTTGCAGAGCGGCAAAACCGCTCTGTGGAGATTGTGCGGACAAGGGGCGGCTGATAGCCGCCCCTACGGATTTTCTTTCGGTAGGGGCGTCTATCAGCCGCCCGATAGTTTTATGACCGTTTCAGCGGCATGGTGAAGATAAACCGCGTGGACGATGCGTCGCTCTCGGCCCGCAGGGAGCCCTTGTGCTCCTCCGCGATGGTCCGGGCGATGGGCAGCCCCAGGCCAAAGCCGGACTGCTCCCCCCGGGAGGCGTCCGCCCGGTAAAACCGCTCGAACAGCCGGGGCAGCTGCTCCGCGGGGATGGGCGCGCCGGGGTTGGACACCGTAAGCCTTGCCGCCCGGTCCGTCTTCTGGAGGGACAGGGTGATGGTCCCGCCCTCCGCGCCGTATTTGATGGCGTTGTCCAGCAGGACGGAGACCAGCTGGCGCAGCTTGTCCCGGTCCCCCGGCACCGTCACGTCCTCCTTGATCTGATACTCCAGCGGTTTTCCCGCCTCGAAGGCCACGGGCTCAAAGGCCAGGGCACAGTCGGCGGCGATGTCAGAGAGGGAGACCTCCGCAAGCACAACAGTGCGGACCATATTGTCCGCCCGGGCCAGGGTCAGCATCTCCTCCACCAGGGACTTCATCTGCTGGGCCTCGGTGCGGATGTTGTCCGCCCAGCGGGCGGGCCTGTCCGCAAGCTGCGCCGTCTCCAGCAGCTCCGCGTTGGAGAGGATGACGGTCAGCGGCGTTTTCAGCTCGTGGGAGGCGTCGGACAAAAACTGGCGCTGCTGCCGCCAGGCGTTTTCCACCGGCCGGGTGGCCCATCGGGAGAGGAGGATGGACACCCCCAGCAAAAGCAGCAGCGCCGCGGCGCCGATGACCAGATAGCTGCCCATCATCTCCTGAAGGATCGCCCGCTCCATGGAGGTGTCCACAAAGGCCAGCCGGATGTACAGCCCCTTGTCCTGGCGCAGATACCGCAGGTGATAGTCCCGGATAAAGCCCTCGCTGGCGTCCTGGGCCAGACAGTCCCGCAAAATGGCGGTCAGCTCCTCGCTGTCGTCCAGATTGGCGTAGGTGCCCCCGGTGACGTCGGCGTAATAGGTGCCCCTGCCGGAATAGACATTCACGGTGAAATAGGGCAGCAGGATGGTCTGGTCGCCGTCGATGGCGATGCCCGCGCTGGGCTGCCCGCCCAGGGAATAGCCGCTCTCCTGGGCCACCCGGAAGAGGAGCTGGCGGCTCAGCTCCTGCACATTCCGCCGCATGGCGAAAAAGACGGACAGGAACACCGCCGCCAGCACGGCGGTGACCATGGCCATGCAGATGGCCACCAGCTTCAGCCGCAGTTTTCGGATCATGACAAGCGTTCCCCCTTGTCGAAAAGTCTGTGGAAAATGTGGAAAACACGGTGGAAATCGTGGAAACCGTCAATCCGAAGAGCGCTCCAGGCAGTATCCCACCATGCGGATGGTCTTGATCTTCACGGTGGAGCGCAGATGGGCCAGCTTCCGGCGGAGGAAGGAGATATAGACCTCCACATTGTTGTCCTCCGCGTCGGACTCATAGCCCCAGATCTTCAAAAGCAGATTTTCCTTGGTAATGACGATCTCCTGATTCAGCATCAGCAGCTCCATCATGTCGAATTCCTTGCGGCTCAGGCGGACGGACCGCTCCCCGCAGAGAAGGGTAAAGGAGTTCTTGTCCAGCTTCAGATCGCCGTATTCCAGGGCGTCGGTGTTCCGCAGCTCCGGCTGCCGCCGGGACAGAGCCCGGATGCAGGCCAGCAGCTCCCGGGGCTCGAAGGGCTTGGTCAGATAGTAGTCCGCCCCCCGGTCCAGCCCCGTCACCCGGTCGCTTACCTCTGACCGGGCGGTGAGCATCAGCACCGGCGTGCTGTTTCCCGCGGCCCGCAGCCGCTGCACCACGGTGAAGCCGTCCATCCTGGGCAGCATCACGTCCAGCACCACCACGTCGTAAATGGCGGACAGGGCGTTGTCCAGCCCCGCCTCGCCGTCGTGGCAGATATCGGTGGTGTAGCCGTTCAATTCCAGCAGGTCCTGCAGGGTGGAGGCCAGCCGCACCTCGTCCTCGACCACCAGCACGCGCATGAAAAAGCCCTCCTTTCAAGATCACGGAAAAGCCGGTCAGCCCTCCAGCCCGTTGGCGGCCACCCGCATCAGCGGATCCAGGGCGTCGGTGGCCAGCAGATAGATGGTGGAGTCGTCCCCCAGCCGGGCATAGCGGCCGGATCCGTCGGGCAGCCGGACGCCGATGGCCAGCTCCAGCGTCTGTTCCGTGCCGCTGTCGGCGACGTATTCCACCGTTACCTCCGCCGCGGGATTGTCAAAGCCGCAGATTTCCGCCGCCTCGTCAGAGGGGCGGTAGTCCACGCATTTTTCAAAGGACAGGGACTCCAGATCCTCCAGCAGCGCCCGGACCGTCTCGTCGTCGGTGACGTTGGCGCCGCCGGATCGCCAGGTGGTGACGCTGTCCTCGCCCTCGGCCCGCCGGGCGGCCAAAACGGTGACGGCGCCGCTCTCCCCCTCCGCCGGGGCGGCGCCCCGGATGGTGACGGACTGGAGGGCGCTCTCCGGCAGCTGCGGCAGCTGCGGCAGGGCGCACATGTCGTAAATGGGCACGCACAGCAGCCGGTACAGGGCGCCGTCGATGATGTAGGCCGTGGATTCATCGCCGTTGAGACGCATGTAATAGCTGTTTCCGTCGGTGGTGGCCCTGCCCAGGACCATGGTCACGGTCCCGCCCTGGGCGGTGCCGGCGGTGAGCGTGGCCGTGGGATCGTCCATGCCGCAGTCTTCCAGGGTCTCACTGTCGGTGATGGTCTGCTGGGGCTTCCAGGTGGTCAGCAGCTCCAGAATGGAGGCGACGGTGGCATCGTCCAGCGGGAAATCGGCGTCCGCGTCCCAGATCCACTTCCCCGCCTCGTTGAGGGAGAAGGACAGCGAGGTGCTGCCGTTTTCATAGGCCAGGGTGATGATGGCGGACGGGTCCGTGACAGTGCCGGGCACCGCGCCCTCCTCCTGGGCGGGGAGATCCCGGTTCTGCTGGTATCGGAGCCCCAGCACGATCAGCAGCGCGGCGCTCAGCACCGCCAGGATCGCGCAGAGAATGGTAACGGTTCGTCTTTCTTGCCAGGTCATGGGAAAATCCTCCTGTCGGCTCGGTCGTGTTTGGACCCCGCGGCGGGCAGAGGGCGGTACGCCTGCCGGCGGCCGGGATGTCCCGGAAAACCGCGCCGGTTCCTGCGCACTGCGGGTAATACCGCATTATACCGCAAATGATACGAAAAATCAATTTTTCCGCCGGTATTACAGAGGATATCCGGGGAAACTGAAACTCACCTGAAAGGGCCGGCGCAAAGAGCCCGCCAAAAAGCGGATTTTCCTTGGATTTCCTGGAACATATCCTTGCAAAAGCGCGGACGATTTAATATAATATGGTCGCGACCAAATCACAAGCTGGGTCGGTATGCGACCGTCCGGCGAATGTATGGAGGAGAGAGACGTATGAGAGGCGTACATAGCGCGGTAGACGATATCCGCCGCAGCGTATTCACCGAGGTGGCACGGCTGGCCTATACGTATGACGAGAACGACCGGGACCAGGTGGACCTGATCCCCTATAAGCTGGTCCCCGGCGATGTGGCGAAGTACCGCCACGACGTGTATCTGGAGCGGGCGGTCATCATTGCCCGGGTGCGGCTGGCCCTGGGCATGAACATCGACATCGGCGGCCATCTGAGCACCCATATCAACGAGGCTGTCACCGACCAGAAGTATTTTGAAAACCCCCTGGTCAACGTGATCCACTCTGCCTGCAATGCCTGCCCCCCCAAGCAGATCCGCATTACCGACAGCTGCCAGGGCTGCCTTTCCCACCCCTGCCAGAACGTATGCCCCAAGGACGCCATTTACCTTGACAAGGACAAGTACTGCCACATCGACCAGAGCAAGTGCATTAAGTGCGGCAAGTGCTTCAACCAGTGCCCCTACCGGGCCATCAGCTATATCGAGCGGCCCTGCGCCGCCGCCTGCGGCATGAACGCCATCGAGTCCGATGAGCAGGGCCGGGCCAAGATCAACTATGACAAGTGCGTCTCCTGCGGCATGTGCCTGGTAAACTGCCCCTTCGGCGCCATCGCCGACAAGAGCCAGATCTTCCAGCTCATCACCGCCATCCGCCGGGGCGAGGAGGTCATCGCCTGCGTGGCCCCCGCCTTCGTGGGCCAGTTCGGCAAGGACGCCACCCCCGCCCGGCTGCGCTCCGCCATGCGCACCCTGGGCTTTGCCGATGTGGTGGAAGTCGCCATCGGCGCAGATCTTTGCACCGTGCAGGAGGCCAACGACTTTTTGAGAGAGGTCCCGGAGAAGCTGCCCTGGATGGGCACCTCCTGCTGCCCCGCCTGGTCCATG
This sequence comes from uncultured Dysosmobacter sp., assembly GCA_947625655.1. Lineage (GTDB taxonomy): Bacteria > Bacillota > Clostridia > Oscillospirales > Oscillospiraceae > Oscillibacter. Next base: position 115,787 of record CANQPD010000005.1, on the reverse strand, counting down.
ATGGCCAAGACCCAGTTCCCGGAATTCAAGGACAACATCTCCATGGCCCTGACCCCCATGGTCATCACCGCCCGCATGGTGAAGAAGGACCACCCCAACGCCCGCATCGTGTTCATCGGGCCCTGCGCCGCCAAAAAGCTGGAGGCCAACCGCCGCACCGTCCGCTCCGACGTGGACTTCGTGCTGACCTTTGAGGAGCTCCAGGGCATGTTTGACGCCAAGGACATCGACTTTGCCAAGATCGAGGCCGATCCTGACGACGACATGAGCGAGGGCACCGGCATGGGCCGGGGCTTCGCCGTGGGCGGCGGCGTGGCCGCCGCCGTGGTGGAGGCCATCAAGCACATCGACCCGGACCGGGAGATCCAGATTGAGTACGGCGACGGCCTGCGGGAGTGCAAGAAGATGCTGCAGATGGCCAAGGCCGGCAAGCGCAACGGCTACCTGCTGGAGGGCATGGCCTGCCCCGGCGGCTGCGTGGCCGGTGCCGGCACCATCCAGCCCGTGAAGCAGAGCGCCATGAACGTCCAGAAGTTCAAGGAGGCGGCCCCGGAGCAGAGCTGCACCACCAGCCCCTTCCTGCCCCGTCTGGACGAGATCGTGGAGTAAAAAACCATAAAAGCAGTAAGGCCCCCGGCGAAAGCCGGGGGCCTGTTGTTTATTTCTCCTTCAGCGTGTATCCGCAGCGGCCGCAGCGGAAGCGCCAAAGCTCCCAGACCGCCCGCTGGACAGGCACCCAGGCGCCGCAGGCGGGACACCGCAGCGTCCACACCAGCGCCAGCAGCGGGAGGGCCAGCGCTGCCATGACCCCCAGGGCCAGGGCGCTTCGGGGCAGAATATCCGCCGCGAACAGCAGCATCACGGCCAGCCACACCGGAAAGCCCGCGCAGAAGACCCGGACCTTCCGGCGGAAGCGGCGCTCCGCCGCCGCGCTTACCTCCGGGACGTTCTCCATGGCCAGGGCTGGTTCGCCGCTGGCCCGGAAATCACACGCTGGACATTGGTAAAAGAGCAGCAGGAAGAGGTTCTTCACCGGGATGAAATGGCCGCACAGCGGGCAGCGCAGCACCGAGAGGTACAGGACCAGCCCCGCCAGCAGCGCCGCGATCTCCGCCCCGATAAATACCAGGGGGTCCCCCACCGGCAGAATTCCCTGATAAGCCAAAATAAACGTTATCACGGGGCCAAGCATCAAAAGATAGGCCAGCAGCACCCGGACGCGGAAGCTCCGGGCTTTGCGCCGTTTGGTCTCTTGATCGTATCCCGACGGTGTTTTCATCGCTCGTTCCTCCTTTATTCCGTGACCAGCGTCACGCTCTCCGCCATGCGGACCATGTCATCTTTGTCAAAATAGGCGTACAGTGTAAACAGCATGCCGGTGTTGGGATCGGTCCAAACCAGGATGTTGCCCCAGGGGTCCAGCTCCTCCATCCATGCGTCATCCTCCTGGTCGTAAAACAGCTCATAGCCGGGCAGGTTCCGGTGAGGATGAAAGCCGGCGAAACGGTAGAACAGGGCGTCGTTTCCGTGGACCTCCGCCGGCTCTTCGTCATAGTAGTCCCGCTCGATCTCCCGGGAGCCTTCCCAGACGCAGGCCAGCTCGATGACGTCCTGTTCCCCGGCTCCATTCCGATACAGCCAGGTGTGTTCGTGACGCTTTTCCGTGGGCGGATAGTCCCGCGCCAAAGCATACCCCTCCGGCAGGTCGGCGATGGTATACACGTCGCCGCTGTGGTCCGCGGGCAGGCCGTCCGCCTGGTAGGAGAAGTAAAAATGGGTGATCTCCCGGACCCAGTTGGGGAACTCCGCCCGGATGGTAGGGCTGACCGCCAGCAGCGTCCCCAGGGAGACCAGGCACACCAGCGCGGCGCAGGCCGCCGTGTGGAGGACCCGCCGCCAGCCGAACCGGGATCTCCGGCGGGCGTAGCCCACGGGATCGGCCAGCATGGCGTTCATCCGCCGCCGCTGGCGGGGCGAGGGGACCGCCTCCGGCGCCTGAGCCAGGACCTCGGCCCAGTCCGCCCGCAGCGCGTCCAGCAGACACTGGCGCACCAGCGCGTCCTGTTCCTGTTCGGTCATGGCTCATCCCTCCTCCAACTGCCGCAGCAGCAGCGTCCTGCCCCGGCTGACCCGGCTCTTCACCGCCGTCTCGCTGAGCCCCAGGGCCTGGGCGATCTCCTGATAGCTCCGCTCCTCCACAAACCGCATCTCCAGCGCCGCCCGGTAGGCCTCCGGCATCTGCCGGATCAGCTCCACCGTCAGCATGTAGTCCTCGCCGCCCGGGGCGGCAGGCTCCGCCCGGTCCATCAGGGGGACCAGCCTCCGGTGCTTGCGGCGGAGGGTGATGGATTCGTTCTTCACAATGGAAACGAGCCAGAAGGGGATTTCGTCGCGGGAAATTTCAGAAATTTTTGAAAAATGCTTGATAACTTGCAGGAAAGCGTTGTGGACGGCGTCCTCCGCCGAGGCTGGATCGCCGGGGAAATACCGGGCGGCCACGGCGGCCATCTGGCAGTAATACCGGGTATACAGCTCCGAAAATTGGCGGCGCTCCCCCTCGTTCTCCAGCGCCGCCAAATAGAATACCAGCATAAAACACCCTCCTGTTGATATCTCCCTGCTTCTATAAAAACGGGTGGGAGAGGGATTTCGTCGCAGGAATTTCGGAAAATTTTGAAAAAAACTGTCCCATGGCCATTTCCTGATTATAGGAGAAACGATTGAAAAAAGCAACGCAGGCCCCCGGCGAAAGCCGGGGACCTGCGTTTTATGACAGGAGCGCGGGGGATCAGGCGCCCCGCCTGCCTATTACCAGAATATATCGGGGAATAGGATATACAATTTGGAATTCATCAGATCACAGAGGTCTGCCAGCTGCTGAATACCGGCAATAGAATCCGCATAGTCTTTGACACTGTCTCTGGCTGTCCAGTTGGTGTCGTACTTGCTGTTATACAGATCCGTCAGTTTCGGAAGAAGGGTGTTGACTTCCTCCAGCGTTACAGTTTGTGTACGGAATTCATCACCATACATATAGGTCCAGGAGACCTGATCCAGATTGTCCACCAAGGCCAGCATCAAAGGCGCGCAGGGGAGCATATATTGGTCGTAATTCCAGCGAAGGCCTTCTTCAAGGTCTGTGGAGAACGCTATCGTCCAGCCGTAAGGCCGTTCGGAGGTCTGTAAGCTGATCGTATATTTCTGGTGCTGAAGAAGCCAGAGATTTGCCGTGATGCCTGATAGAGCGGGAGCGTTGCCCAGATAAGGCGTCCGGGCGTTATACAGGGCGACCGCGTTCTGTTGAATGACCATTCCGTCCTGATAGACCAGCTGGCCGAAAAGGTAGATCTCATGAACGCCGTCCAGGGGGATCTGCAGCCGGCCCCAGCCCTCCTTGTGGAGGAATGACACCGGACCCTGCCGGGCGGTAACGGTTACCACGCCGTCCGCCTCCTCCGTTTTCCAGCTCCAATAGGCAATGCCGGAGGAGAGCGTGTCGATGTTCAGGTAGAAAGTCTGTGTGTCCTCGTCCACACGGGAGAAGTTGTATACGTTCTCCATAGTGGCCTCCCGGCCGACGGCGAAAGTATTTGCGGCCAGCCCCGCCGCCACCAGCGCCAGCGTGCAGAAAATGGCACCGATCACCCATTTCCACCGCCGCCGCTTCACGGTTTTCAGATAGTCCACTTCCTTGGCGGTCTCCGCCTGTTCCGCCGCCTCCGGGGCCGTCATGGCGTCCTTTTGCGCCGTGCAGTCCGGGCACTGGGCCAGATGGGCGTCCACGGCCTCGTTGGTCTCCTCCGAGGTCAGGCCCTCCACATAGCTTGGCAGCAGATCCCGCACCACCGCGCAGGTCAGATCATTCTTCATCATCGCTTCCTCCGTTCCGCAGTTTTTCCTTGCTCCGGTAAAACGTCACCCGGGCCCAGGTCTCCGTCCGGCCCATCACGTCGCCGATCTCCCGGAAGCTCAGTCCCCCGAAGGCCCGGAGGTACACCACCTCCCGGGCGTCGGGGCCCAGGCCGTGGACCTGCCGCAGCAGCGCCATCCGGCCCTCCTGCTCCAAAAGCCCCTCCTCCGCCGAGGGCGCGGGGATCTCCGGCGGCTCCTCGGGCATGGGGGCCTCCCGCCGGTGCTTCCGCAAATGCTGGTACCACAGGTGCTTGGCAATCTGGCACAGCCAGACGGACACCCTGCACCCGCCGTCGAAGCGGTCAACCGACCGGACGGCCTGATAGAAGGTCTCCTGGGTCAGCTCCTCCGCCAGATCCGGGTCGCGGCATTGGGAGAGGAGGAACTTATAGACGGTCCGGGCGTGCTGGCGGTAAATTTCATTCATATCGTCCATGGCGCTCCCCTCCTTTCACCTCATATATCCCTTTGGGAAGGGATTCGTTACAGAGCGCTGAAAAAAATCTGACGGCGGGGCCGTCAGATTTTTGTTATTCCAGCATTTGAGATTCAAACATCTCGTCGAAGGAACGGATGTAATAGTCGGCAATGCGCCGGATCTCCTCCTGGTCGGCCTCCGCCGACGGGTCGTACACCGCCGCCACCCGGAACCCGGCATTCTTGGCGGTCTGGATGGCGTGGAGGGCGTCCTCAAACACTACGGTGTCCCGCTTGGTGGAGCGGAGCCGCCGCATGGCCCGCTCGTAGATCTCCGGGCTCTGGTTCTTCCCCACCCCCACTTCCGGGCAGGTCAGCATCCCCCGAAAGTACTGGTCAATGCCCGCGTGCTTCAACGCGGCCTCCGCCAGACGGCGGTCCGTGGCGGTGGCCACATACATCCACACACCCTCCATTTTCAGCAGGGACAAAAATTTTTGAACGCCGGGCTTGGCCTGTACCTGGTGAAAGTAGAAATCCTCCACCTGGCCCTCAATGGCGGCCACGATCTCGTCCACCGTCTGGGGCAGGCCGTAGGTCTCCTTACAATAGGCGGCACCCTCCCGCACAGTGACGGTCCGCAGCTTGTCCCGCAGCTCCGGCTCCGGCTCGATGCCGCTGGCGCGCAGGAGGTTGGGCCCCAGGTCGTTCCAGACATGCATGGAGTCCAGCAGCGTGCCGTCCATATCAAAAATCGCGCTTTGCAACCGCATAAAAACCTCAGATCATTAGAGTGAAGAGTGGAGAGTGAAGATAAAAGATAAGAGAGAAGAGATAAAAGATATCCTTCACTTTGGGCCGGCGGCCTTCCCCGTGCGGCGGGGCGCACCCCAAGGTGCCCCACCCTACGGAAAGGGGCCAGGGGAAACCCGCAATTTCCCCCGATCCCCGCGCCCGCAGGCGCAAAGGAAAGGGGCCTGGGGAAACCCACGGTTTCCCCAGTTCTTTCGCCAGCGGCGAAAGAAGAAATTCAAATCATTTTCGCCGCGACATGTGCGTGGCGAAAATTCCTCGACCCAGCCGCCTTGGGCGGCGTTCACCAGTGACCGATGTCACTGGTGAGGGGGAATCTAAAGGGGGGACTGGTCCCCCCTTTAAGCCCCCGTCAGCACAATTTCGCCCCCGCCGGGATGGCGTCGTCCACCATGATGAGGTGCAGGGCCTCTTCACCCTTTTCGGTGTGGACGGCGGATATGAGCATACCGTTGCTCTCCAGGCCCATCATCTTCCGGGGCGGCAGGTTTACGATGGCGATGAGGGTCTTGCCGATCAGGTCCTCCGGCTCGTACCAGGCGTGGATGCCGGACAAAATCTGACGGTCCACGCCGGTGCCGTCGTCCAGGGTGAACTTCAGCAGCTTGGCGCTCTTTTTCACGGCCTCGCAGGCCTTGACCTTCACGGCCCGGAAATCGGACTTGCAGAAGGTGTCGAAGTCCACCTTCTCGGTGAGCTGGGGCTCCACCTCAATGTCCGGCAGGGCGGCCTTCCTGGCACTCTCGGCGGCGGCCTCCAGCTCTTCGATGGCCTTGTCCATGTCGATGCGGGGGAACAGGTTCTCGCCCTTGGTGACGGTGACCGTCTCCGGCAGGGCGCCCCAGAGGGCGGCGGACTCCCAGGTCCGCGCGTCGGCGGGAGCGCCGATCTGGGCGAAGAGCTTGTCCATGCTCTCCGGCATGAAGGGGCTCAGCAAAATGCCGCAGATGCGGGTGGCCTCCAGCAGGTTGTAGAGGACGTGGGCCAGGCGGGCTCCGTTGGCCTCCATGTCGCGGGCCAAGCTCCAGGGCGCGGTCTCGTCGATATACTTGTTGGCCCGCTGGATGACCTTGAACACCTCCGCCAGGGCGTTGTGGGGGGCGCAGGATTCCATCTGGGCCTCATAGGCGTCCCGCAGGCCGGATGCCATGGCGATCAGGCTCTGGTCGCAGTCCTCGGGGGCGGTCCAGGTCTTGCAGCCCTCCGGCAGCGTGCCGCCGAAATACTTGCCCGCCATGGCGGTGGTGCGGCTGACCAGGTTGCCCAGGTCGTTGGCAAGGTCGGTGTTGATGGTCTGGATCAGCAGCTCGTTGGAGAAATTGCCGTCGGAGCCGAAGGGGAACGTCCGCATCAGGAAGAACCGCAGGGCGTCCACGCCGAACTTTTCCGCCAGGATATAGGGGTCCACCACATTGCCCTTGGACTTGGACATCTTGCCGCCGTCCAGCAGCAGCCAGCCGTGGCCGAAGACGTGCTTGGGCAAAGGCATGCCCATGCTCATCAGCATGGCGGGCCAGATGATGGAGTGGAAGCGGACGATCTCCTTGCCCACGAAGTGGTAGTCCGCGGGCCAGTAGTGGTCGTAATCGTCGTATTTGTCGTTCAAAAAGCCCAGGGCGGTGGTGTAGTTGAACAGGGCGTCCACCCACACGTAGACCACATGGCCCGGGTCAAAGTCCACGGGGATGCCCCAGGTGAAGCTGGTGCGGGAGACGCACAGGTCCTCCAGACCGGGGTCGATGAAGTTCTTCACCATCTCGTTGACGCGGCTGCGGGGCTGGAGGAAGTCGGTGTTTTCCAGCAGGTCCCGGACCCGGTCGGCATACTTGCTCAGGCGGAAGAAGTAGGCCTCCTCCTCCGCGTCCTGAACCTCCCGGCCGCAGTCGGGGCATTTGCCGTCCACCAGCTGGCTCTCGGTCCAGAAGGACTCGCAGGGCTTGCAGTACTTGCCCTTGTAGGTGCCCTTGTAGATGTCGCCGTTGTCGTGCATCTTCCTGAAGATCTTCTGGATGGCGGAGACGTGATAATCGTCGGTGGTGCGGATGAAGCGGTCGTTGGAAATGTTCATCAGCTTCCACAGGTCCCGCACGCCCTGCGGGCCGTCCACGATCCTGTCCACGAACTGCTGGGGGGTGACGCCGGCCTCTTTGGCCTTGTCCTCGATCTTCTGGCCGTGCTCGTCGGTGCCGGTCAGGAACATCACGTCATATCCGGCCAGCCGCTTGTAGCGGGCCATGGCGTCGGTGGCCACGGTGCAGTAGGTGTGGCCGATGTGCAGCTTGTCCGAGGGGTAGTAGATGGGGGTGGTGATATAAAACTTCTTTTTCTCCATGGGTTTTCTCCTTTATCACGGCGCGTCCGAATGAAAGAGCGCCGGTATTTACTCGCAACTATTTATTATAGCGGTATTTGACGGAAATTACAACATTTCAGAAGCGGATTTCCCGGATTTTGGATAGATCCCCGCTGCACAGGGCCTCCAGATTGGCGAAGATGGTCTCCGGCGGCCAGTCCCACCACCGCAGCTCCAGCAGATAGCCGGTCAGCTCCTGGTCGAACCGCGCCTTGATAACCCGACAGGGATCGCCCCCGGCGATGCAGTAGGCCGGGATGTCCGACGCCACCACGGAATTTGCCGCGATGATGGCCCCGTCGCCGATATGGACGCCGGGCATGACCGTGACGTTCTGGCCGATCCAGACGTCGTTCCCCACCACGGTGTCCCCCTTCAGGGGCAGGTCCTCCAGGGACGGGGTGCACTTCTCCCAGCCCCCGCCCATGATGTTGAAGGGATAGGTGGTGACGCTGCGCATCCGGTGGTTGGCGCCGTTCATGATGAACTCCACGCCCTTGGCGATGGCGCAGAACTTCCCGATGATGAGCCGGTCCCCGAGGAATTCGTAGTGGTGGGTCACATGGTCCTCAAAGTGCTCTGAGTCCACGGGGTCGTCGTAATAGGTGTAGTCCCCCACCAGGATGTTGGGGCGGGTGACGGTGTTTTTGATGTAGCAGACGCTGGGGATGCTGGGGTTGGGGTGAATGGCGTTGGGATCGGGACCGAACATGAGAACACGTCCTTTCAGTTTGGAATTGACAATTGATAATTGACAATTGACAATTACGGGAGAATGGAGAGGCCGCCTTCGGCGGCAATTGAAATTGATTCGCCGAAGGCGAATTCCTTTATTGTCAATTGTCCATTGTCAATTATCAATTGTTTACTGGTTTTCTTCCGCCAGGCTGCCCTTCCGCTTCCACCGGCCGGAGAGGTAGTAGGCCACCGACAGCGTGAAGCCCACGATCCAGCCCACGCCCACGCCGTAGTACATATAGTCCGGCCCATAGCGGCCCGCGAACCAGTATACCGCCGGGACCCGCACCAAAATCAGGGAGAAGATGACGTCCAGCATGGGGAACAGGCTGTCCCCCGCGCCCCGCATGGCGTTGTTCAGGCAGAACATGACGGAGAACAGGACGTAAAAGGGCATGATGCACCGCAAATACACCGCCCCGGCCTGGATGACCGCAGGGGTGTCGGAAAAGCAGCCCACCAGCGCCGGCCCCAGGGGGATCAGCACCAGCATCACCGCCGACCAGACCACCGAGGCGGCCACCGTCACCCGGATGCCCCGCCGGGCCCGGTCCAGCCGTTTGGCGCCGATGTTCTGCCCCACAAAGGCCGTGACGGCGTTGGAAAGGCTCTGCACCGGCAGAAACGCAAGCTGGTCCAGCTTGGATCCCACGTTATACGCGGCGGTGAACTCCTTGCCGTAGGAGTTGATCTTGCTCATCACCGCCATGGCCCCGATGGCCACCAGGGACATCTGGATCCCCGCCGGCAGGCCGATGCCCATGATCTGGCGGAACAGATGCCTGTCGAACCGGCGGCAGAAGGGCCGGATGGCGATGTCCGGGTACTTGCGGTTGATATAGGTCAGGCCGAACAGCCAGGAAAAGGCCTGGGAGATGACGGTGCCCAGGGCCACGCCCAGCACGCCCATGCCGCAGGCCAGCACCAGCAGCAGGTCCAGGAAGATGTTCATGCCTGCCGCGATGGCCAGAAACAGCAGCGTGGTCCGGCTGTTGCCGAGGCCGCCCAGGATGCCCGCGTTCAGATTGTAGCCGATGGTGCCGATCAGCCCCGCGCACACCACGATGAGATAGAGCCACGCCTCGTGATAGGCGCTCTCCTCCATCCGCATCAAAAGCAGGATGGGGCGCACCAGCGCCACCGCCAGCGCGGTGATGGGAACGGCGGAGAAGACGAAGGCGGTGTAGATGGTGTCCACCGCGTCCCGCACCCGGTCCATCCGCCCCGCGCCGTAAAACTGGGCGATGACCACCGTGCCGCCGTTGGAAAGGCCCATAAAGAGGGACGTGAACATGAAGATGACGGGGAACCCCACGCCCACGGCGGCCAGGGCCCCGTCGCCCACGTACTGACCCACCACCCAGCTGTCCACCATGTTGTAAAGCTGCTGGAGGAAGCTGCCCGCCAGCAGCGGCAGGGCGAAATAGAAGATATGTCCGGCGGGGCTGCCCTCGGTCATGTTCCGCATGCCGCCCCGGGAAGGTTCTCGGTTCATAAAAAACACCCTTTTTGACGATTTAAGAATACTTTACACTTTTTATACAGGTTGGGCAATTGTTTTTTGCGCCAGAATCGGATACAATGTGGAAAATACGAGAATCACCGGAGGAAATCTGCCATGAAACTGGTATCCTGGAACGTCAACGGCCTGCGGGCCTGCCTGAATAAGGGCTTTCTGGACTTCTGCGCCTTTGCCGACGCGGACGTCATCTGCCTGCAGGAGACGAAGATGCGCCCGGAGCAGGCGGAATTCGACCTGCCGGGGTATACCCGCTTCTGGAACAGCGCCGACAAGGCGGGCTATTCCGGCACCGCCATCTTCACCCGCAAAGAGCCGCTGAACGTCACCTATGACTTCGGCATCGACGAGCACCGCCACGAAGGCCGGGTCATCACGGCGGAGTACCCGGAGTTTTACCTGGTCTGCTGCTACACCCCCAATTCCAAGGATCAGCTGGCGCGGCTGGATTACCGCATGGCCTGGGAGGACGACATCCGGGACTATCTCCTGGAGCTGGACGCCCGAAAACCCGTTGTTTACTGCGGCGATCTCAATGTGGCCCATGAGGAGATCGACATTAAAAACCCCAAGACCAACCGGATGAATCCCGGCTTCTCCGACGAGGAGCGGGCCAAGATGACACAGCTGCTCTCCAGCGGGTTTGTGGATACCTTCCGGTATTTATACCCCGATAAGACCGGGGCCTATTCCTGGTGGAGCTACCGCTTCAACGCCCGGAAGAACAACGCGGGCTGGCGGATCGACTACTTCATCGTGTCGGAGCGGCTGAAGGAGAAGATCAAAAGCGCCGACATCTGGAGCGAGGTTTTTGGCAGCGACCACTGCCCTGTGGTGCTGGAACTGGATGTATGAAAAAGGCCGCCCATCGGGCGGCCTTTTTCATGCCTGCTATCAAGGCCTTATATAAGGCGTGGGATCATTTGTATAGTCTACCAGATAATCGATGCTGGTATGGTAAAAATCCGCCAACTGCTTGAGCGTTTCAATTGGAATATTGATATTTCCCAGCTCGTAGTCCGAATAAGTGGTTTGATGAATTCCTAAAAAATCTGCCACTTGTGCTTGTGAAAGGTCCTTATCTTCACGAAGCGCGCGCATATGAGAAAACATGACTCCACCTCCATGTTTAATATACATTAAGGGTATTTCCCTTATTGACTTTTAAGGGAAATACCCTTAATATTAAACAGAGGTGATTCGGATGATAACGATTAAGAAAACCTGCGGAGACTGCTGCCATTTTTACCAACATTATATTCGGATTGGGGAGACTTATCGCTGGGTCAATTGCGGACACTGCATTTATAGCAAGCCAACAACCCGATCAATGCTTGGACGCATTTGTAAAAATTATGAGGAGCGTGAGGCGGCATCCTGTCAGGATGCGGAGCAGCCATTATGATGGCTGGGTATTTGCACCCCCCATTTTCTTTTTGAGACATCAAAAAGAAAATGCGCCGTGCACGGTGGAAAAGAAAAAATGTTTCGTCCAAACCGTCCCCATGGAACATGGGGACAGTTTGGGGATGCGGGCCGCGTGACGGTGGAACCGGATAAAACCTGCAAAGTCTCATCCGGCTGTGCCGGACGTTGGAGATTTTCCGGCGTTTATGCCGCATTTGTCCCGTGGGTACAGACTTGAGGGTGCTTGTCGGAAGGGTTTCCGCAACAGCCCCGCTGACGCTGCGCGGCTGTTATCTCACGCTACTGCCGTAGGGTGCGACGACCCGGTCCGCCAAACGTCAAATTCTCCACCAACTTTCTTGCTTACAAAAACCTTCGTAGGGGCGGCTAATAGCCGCCCGGTTTCCGCAAACGTCCACATCTCGGGCGGATAATATCCGCCCCTACAAAAGTCGACATCTACACCCACGGAGTGCATAGCAAAGTGGAATGCACAGGTGGGCTGCTCCAGCCCTTGCGCTGATATCCCGCAAATCCACGCCCCAATTGCGGCGGCGGGCCGATGTGGGCATCGGCCCCTACGGGCGGCTGCATTCCCCGCAGGCCACGCCAACGCAGGATAACAGCCCCCGTAGCGTCAGCGGGGCCAGAGGCAAGAGCCCTTGCGATGAGCACCCTCAAGTCTGTACCCACGGGCCAAATGCGGCTTAAACGTTGGATACCCACCAACGTCCAGCGCACCCGGATGAAGTCCGGCAAGTTTCTGCCAGACGCGCCGTGACGAGGCCCGCATCCCCCAACATTCCCCATGTCCCATGGGGAATGTTGGGACAAAAAGCGTTTTTCTTTTGGACCGTGCACGGCCCGTTTTCTTTGGCAAGACCAACGGGGCCCCCGCCGGAGCCCAGCGGAGCGGGTCCGGTGGGGAGAGGAGAAAGAAACGGAGCGGTGCGAGTTCTGCCCGACAGGGCGGAACGAGTGTAGCGCAGTTTCTTTCGACGACAATGGGGGGTGCATCTCCCACGCAAGTCTGCGTGATCCTTCGCTCCCCGCCCGCGGGCAGACATCCTCCGTCTCACCCGCAGGGAAAAACCTCCGTCCCGCCCCAATGGGGCGAAACATCACGACAGCAGCGCGTTCATCTCCTCGATCTCCAGATCCTGCAGGGCCCAGTTGATGCCATATCCAACCACCTTGGCAAGATCCCGCACCTGCGCGTCGATATCCCGGGTGGTCACCATCAGCTCCCCTTTCCCGTGCCGCAGCCGCTTTTCATCAAATTCCGCGATGCCGCGCTCCTCCAGCAGATCCGCCGCCAGCGTGGCGGCATCCACCACCGTGGGGACGCCCACGGCAAACACCGGCACCCCCAGGGTCTCCCGGTTCAGCGCCGAGCGGTGGTTCCCCACGCCGGACCCGGGAATGATGCCCGTGTCGGAAAGCTGCACCGTGCTGCACACCCGCCCCACCCGGCGGGAGGCCAGGGCGTCGATGGCGATGACCAGGGCGGGCTTTACCTCCGCCACCAGCCCCCGCACCGCCTCGGCGGACTCCACGCCGGTGGTGCCCAGCACGCCGGTGCGCTGCACCGCCACTGGCCGGAAGCCGGCGAACTGCCTGGGCATGGCGGCGATCAGGTGCCGGGTGACCAGAACGCTGTCCGCCGCCAGCGGCCCCACCGCGTCGGGGGTCATGGCCCTGTTGCCCAGGCCGATGACCAGCGCCGGACCCTCGGCAGGCAGCAGCTCCTTCAGCTGTCCGCCCACCGCCCGAACGGCCCGCTCGAAAAAGTCCGCCTTCCGCTGCCAGAAGGTGGACAGGTCGATGGTGAGATAGCTGCCCCGGGGCTTCCCCAGGGCCTCCTCGCCCCGCCGGTCCAGGATATCCACCCGGGTGGCGGGATAGCCCTCCAGCTTCTGTTTGGCGGCCTTGACCCCGGACAAGCGGGTGGTTTTCTCCGCGGACTCCTGCCAGAGCTCCCGGGCTTCCAGGGCCAGATCGGTGCGTTTTGCAAACAAAATGCGTCCCTCCCAACACAAAATCTTGTGGTGTTTTCCCTAGGTTTTGCATGGAGGGATACAATATACAAAAAAAGAACGAAAATTGCAAAAAAACTCTTGCTTTTTGGGAAGTTCCCTGCTAAAATATCATTCTGCACGGTGGAAAATCCTGTTCCGCCGGGCGAATTTGCCTAAGGAGGTGTTTGGTTTGCCGAATATCAAGTCTGCCAAGAAGCGCGTTCTGATCGGTGAGGCGAGAAACGCACGCAACAAGGCCGCGAAATCCGAGCTGAAGACCGCCATCAAGAAGTTCGAGGTTGCTGCCGCAGAAGGCAATCGCACCGAGGCCGATGGCGCTTACAAGGTTGCAGTGAAGAAAGTCGATCAGGCTGTTGCCAAGGGCGTTCTGCACAAGAACACGGCCGCTCACAGAAAGAGCGCCATGACCCTGAAGCTGAACAAGATCGGCTGATCGTGCTGATACGGTAAAGAGAGGACATCCGGCAGGATGTCCTTTTTTTGCTTCTTAAAGGGGGATCAAGCCCTCCTTTGGATTCCCGGTTTGCGTTCAGCTTTTTATGGCTGGGGCCATGGAAAATTCACACTCTGGCCCTTTTTATCAGAGGAAACTGTGATAGAATAACCATATCAGAAACCATGAGGTGACCCTATGCCCATTTTCGATACCCATGCCCACTATGACTCTGGCGGCTTCAACGCCGATCGGGACGCGGTGCTCTCCGCCCTTCCCGCCGCCGGCGTCGGCCTGGTGGTGGACCCTGGCTGCGATGTGGAAAGCTCCCGGGCCGCTGTCAGCCTGGCGGAGAAATACGCCCATGTCTACGCCGCCGTGGGCCTTCACCCGGAGGACTGCGGCGGCTGCATCGACGCGGACTTCGACGCCATCCGGGAACTGTGCCGGCATGAAAAGGTGGTGGCCATCGGGGAGATCGGCCTGGACTATTACTGGGCGGAAAATCCGCCGAAGGAGTTCCAGCAGGCCGTGTTCCGCCGCCAGCTGGAAATGGCCGTTGAATTGGACCTGCCCGTCATCGTCCACGACCGGGAGGCCCATGGGGACTCCCTGGCCATCGTGCTGGAGTACCCGAAAGTCCGGGGCGTGTTCCACTGCTTTTCCGGCAGCCCGGAGATGGCCGCCGAGCTTTTGAAGCGGGGCTGGTATCTGGGCTTTGACGGGCCCATCACCTACAAAAACGCCAGACGCGCCCCGGAGGTGGCGGCCATCACCCCCCTGGAGCGCATGGTGGTGGAGACGGACGCCCCCTATCTGACCCCGGTCCCCTTCCGGGGCAAGCGGAACGACAGCCGGTATCTGCCCTACGTCATCGAAAAATTGGCGGTGTGGAAAGGTATTTCCCCGGAGGAGATGACGGACATCACCTGGAAAAACGGCCTGCGGCTGTTTGGATTGGAGGGAAAGGCATGAAACATCTGAAAAAGCTGTTTCCCGCCCTGCTGGCCCTGGCCCTGCTGACCGGGTGCGGCGGGGACCGCTACACCCTGAAGACCACGATCAGAGTGCCGACGGGGGACGATGCCCCCGTGACCTCCCCCGCCCAGCCCATCTCCGCCCCGGCGGTGGTGACGGAGGGGCGGGAGCCCACGGAGACGTTTGACCTTCCGGCGGAAGTCGTGGACATCCGCGAATGGGCCGAACGCTCCTTCCGGCGGGACGATATGCCGGTGGGCAAGCTGATCGAGCTGCCGGAGAAAGAGGTGGCCCTGTACGGCGTGGGGGTGTACCCGGCGGGCGGAAGCGTGGCCTGGCTCCGCTGGGGCGATGCCCTGGCGGAATTCGACTGGACCTTTGGCGGGCCCGGCATGGTGAGGCCGGCCCTCTGGTGCTTTGACGCGGACAGCGACGGTCAGGAGGAAGTGGTGGCCGTCACCTGCGGCGGCACCGGCGCCGGGGTCTCTATCGATATTCTGCATATCGTGGAGAAAAACGAGGACGGCGACCTGACGGACTATACCTTTCCTGCCGAACTGTGGCAGGATCAGCTTTCCGAATTGCTGGATTTTACGGTGATCAGCGGCACGGCCTATGCCATTTTGGGCGAAGAGCTGGTGGACATTACCCCTCAGCTGCCTGTCGCACCGGAAGAGCTGAATGGGCTGAATACCGGCTTGATTTGCCGGTTTGACGCAGAATACCCTGACAGCGTGGATATTGATTTTGGCGGCTCGGTGGGAATTGATGCGGAGGAAATCGGCGGCAATGTCTATGTGGCGGATATCTCCGCCTCTGTTTCCTACGCCGACGGCACATTCACCCTGTCAAATTTCCATTTGGACAGTATTAATTAAGGAGCGACAGCTATGAAAAAAGGCTTCACCATCACCTATGAATACGGCGGCAACCTGTATGTGAACCCCACCAACCGCTGCAACTTCAACTGCGAGTTCTGCCTGCGGCACAACGGCCACGACGGCAGCATCTACACCCACAACCTCTGGCTGGAGCGGGAGCCGACAAAAGAGGAAATGCTGGATTCCATCGAGAGCTGGGACCTCTCCAAATATCAGCAGCTGGTCTTCGTGGGCTTCGGCGAGCCCAGCTACCGCATCGAGGACATCTGCTGGGTCATCGACCGGATGAAGGAGCATGGCACGAAAATTTACACCCGCATGGACACTAACGGCACCGGCAGCCTCATCCATGGCCGGGACATCTGCCCGGATTTCGCGGGCCGGTTCGACATGGTGTCCATCTCCCTGAACACCGACACGGCGGAGAAGTACGACGCCCTTTGCCACCCGGTGCAGCAGGGGGCCTATCAGGCCATGAAGGACTTTGCCAAAGAGGTGCGGAAATATGTCCCTACCGTCATGATGACCGTGGTGGACACCATCCCCCCGGAGGAGATCGAGAACTGCCGCAGGATCTGCGAAGAGGAGATCGGCGCCGTCTACCGGGTGCGGGAATATATTGAGGACTGAAGAAAACCGGCATCGCCGGGAAAGAGAGGAAAACAGACATGCTGGGAGCATTGGTCATGGGCGCCCTGGTGGGCTGGATCGCCGGGAAGCTGATGAACGTGGAGGGCGGATTGCTGCGGAACATCGTCATCGGCGTCATCGGCTCCTTTGTGGGCAGCGCGGTGTTCGGTCTGCTGGGCTTTTACGCCTACGGCTGGTTCGCCGACCTGGTGGTGGGCGTGGCGGGCGCCTGCCTGTTTATCTGGCTCGGCCGGAAGCTGTTCCGCTGAACTGAATCCATAGGCAAAGAGAGACGCCTCGGGCGTCTCTCTTTCATTCTGCCGAAAAACCGCCGCGGAATTTTCTCCGTGCCGTTTTTGCTATTCCGCCGCCGCCCGCATCATGGCGATCTCCCGGGCGTACCCCGGCAGCTCGTTGGGCGTCTCCAGGCAGAAGGGCAGGTCCCGCAGCGCGGGGTGCCGCACCACCCGCGTCAGGGCCTCCAGGCCGATGCAGCCCTCGCCGATGCGCTCGTGGCGGTCCTTCCGGGCGCCGGCGGGGTTTTTGCTGTCATTGAGATGAACGGCCTTCAGCCGCTCCAGGCCGATGACCCTGTCAAACTCCGTCAGCACCCCGTCCAGATCATGGATGATGTCGTAGCCCCCGTCGGAGACGTGGCAGGTGTCCAGGCATACGCCCATTTTATCGGAGAGGACCACCCGGTCCAGGATCTCCCGCAGCTCCTCAAAGCGGCCTCCCACCTCGCTGCCCTTGCCGGCCATGGTCTCCAGCAGGACGGTGGTGGACTGCTCCGGGCGCAGGATGGCGTTCAAACCCTCAGCGATGCGGGCGATGCCCGTCTCCAACCCCTGGCCCACATGGCTGCCGGGGTGGAAGTTGTAGAGCTGCCCCGGCACGTGCTCCAGCCGGCGGAGGTCATCCGCCATGGTCTCCCGGGCAAAGGCGCGGTTGGCCTCTTCTTTTCCGCAGAGGTTCAGGGTATAGGGCGCGTGGGCGATGATGGGCGCGAACTGATGCCAGCGCAGCAGCTCCGCCAGCTCCGCCGCGTCGGCGGGGTCCAGGTCCTTGGCCCGGCTCCCCCGGGGATTGCGTGTGAAAAACTGAAAGGTGTCCGCCCCCAGCTCCAGGGCCTGCCGTCCCATGGCGGCAAAACCCTTGGAGGAGGACAGGTGACAGCCGATGTGCAGCATGGGCATCTCCTCCTGTAGATCGATTGATCCTATCATACCACAAAAGAATGCCGCCTGTCCCGGGGAAATGCAACAAGGATGACGGCTCCGTCTGGCAGGGCGGGGCCGCGCGGATCAATCGGGCTCCCGGGGAGTGCCGCTCCCCTCGTCCAGAAACAGCTCCTCGGCCCGCTGCTGGGCGGCGATCAGGTCGGCGCGCAATTGACTTAAAGTCTCTTCCGCCTGGGTGATGGCGTTGAACAACACAAGGTATTCCTTTGGAATGGGCTTCATATGGCATTTTCCTTTCTATCAGCCACAAAATATGGGGAGGAACAGCCTTATCATACACAAACCCTGCGGCACATCCTGTCTGAATTTGTCGAGGACTCCGGAAAATTGAAAAGAATTGAAAAAAGGGGAGGAGCGGCGGCGAAAAGTCTCGGATTTCCAGGACTTTTTGGCTTTTTTCGCCGGAGGTCTTGCCCCCGCCGCCCCATCGGTGATATGATAGGCGGGAAACGAAAGGAGGGCGCGCCATGGAACGGCAGACCGCCGCGTATCTGCTGGGCCAGTGCGCCCGCTATCCGGCCCTTCGGCCTGAAGATCTGCTGAAGGCCCTGCACCAGAGCGTATTCGGCTGCGGCCACTTTGTCACGGAGGAAGCGGCGGCGCTCCGCCGCCTCCGGGAGGAGCTGGCGGCCCTGCCGCCGGACGCCCCGGCGGAGATCGAACCCCTGGACGGCCCTTTCTGCCGCCTGCACCTGGGGTATCCGGCCCGAACCGGCCTGGCGCCGGAGACGCTGTGCCGACTCTTTGCCCTGTCGGCGGAGAGGCCAGGCGGCGGTGGGACGGAAATGGAGGAAAAGCTGGCGGTTTTGCTGTCCCTGGCAAAAAGCGGCCGTCTCCCCTTCTCTTATGAAATGCTTGCCCCTGCCGTGGAGCGCTGGCGGGCCGGCGGCTTCCCTGCCTGCCATCACTCCGGCCGGTTCCGGGCCGCCTATGCCCCGGCCTACCGGGTCATCCGGCGGGAGTACGTCTGGATCCTGCCCCTGCTGGCGGCCATTGACCGCAAAATGGCGGAACAGGGGCGGGCGCTTGTGGCCGTCGAGGGCGGCAGCGCCAGCGGCAAGACCACCCTGGCGGCCCTGCTGGGGCGTATTTACGGCTGCAATGTGTTCCACATGGACGATTTTTTCCTCCGCCCGGAGCAGCGGACGGCGGAGCGGCTGGCGGAGCCCGGCGGCAACGTGGACCGGGAGCGGTTTTATGAAGAGGTGCTGCGCCCCCTGACCCGGGGCAGGCCGGTGGCATACCGCCGGTACGACTGCCATGCCCAGACTCTGGGCATGGCCGTGGAGACCGCCCCCAGGCCCCTGAACATTGTGGAGGGGGCCTACAGCATGCACCCCGCCCTGGCGGGAAGCTATGACCTGTCGGTTTTCCTGCGCGTCCCGCCGGATCTGCAAAGAGCCCGGATCCTGGCCCGGAACGGGCCGGAGGCGGGCCAGTGCTTTTTCACACAGTGGATCCCCCTGGAGGAGCGGTATTTCGCCGCTCTGGACCCGGCGGGCCGCTGTGACATGATTTTGGAGGTGGAACCATGAAAGTCGTTGTCATCGACGGCCAGAGCGGCCGCATGGGCCAGCTGTTTATCGAGCGGGCCAGGGCCGCGTCCCTGCCCTGTGAGATCGTGGCCGTGGGCACCAACGCCATCGCCACCTCCGCCATGCTGAAGGCCGGGGCCTCCGCCGGCGCCACCGGGGAAAATCCGGTGCTGGTGGCCTGCCGCACGGCGGACGTCATCGTGGGCCCCATTGGCATCCTGTCCGCCGACTCCCTGATGGGGGAGATCACTCCCGCCATCGCTGTGGCCGTGGGGCAGAGCGCCGCGAAAAAGCTGCTGCTGCCGGTGAACCAGTGCAGCAACATCGTGGCGGGCACCCAGTCCCTCACACTGTCAAAACTCATGGACGAAGCGGTGGACCTGCTCCGCGCCATGTGTTCATAACGCTCCGGCCAAGCTGGAGGCCTTTCCCAAGCGACCCCTTAATCGCGCCCCAAGGCGCGGCTCCCGTTCAAGACGGCAGACCAATTTGAAAGGGAGACTTTGAAACCATGAAAGACCGTATCCTCATCCGCCATCCCGTCTTTGCCGCCGCGTGCCTTGCCCTGTGCATGGTCCTGCCCTTCCTGACGGGGCAGATCCCCCAGATCGGCAGCGCCCTCAGCCCTATGCACATCCCCGTCCTGCTGGCGGGCTTCCTCTGCGGCCCCTGGTGGGCTTTGGCGGTGGGCGCCGTCGCCCCCCTGCTGCGCTTTGCCCTGTTCGGCATGCCGCCCATTTTCCCCACCGGCGCTGCCATGTGCTTCGAGCTGGCGGCCTATGGCCTGTTTTCGGGCCTGCTGTACGCCAGGCTGCCGAAAAAGACCTCCAGCATCTATGTGTCCCTGATCGCCGCCATGCTGCTGGGCCGGGTGGTCTGGGGCGTTGCCATGGTGGTCATCTCCGGCGTCACCGGCTCCGCCTTCACCTGGGCGGCCTTTATGGCCGGCGCATTTGTCAACGCCATCCCCGGCATCATCGTCCACATCCTGCTGATCCCCGTCATCGTTATGGCTCTGCGCAAGGCAAAGCTGGCGGACTGACTCTGCCGCCCCCGGCGGCGGAGGCGCCGCACATACGATCCGCGCCTGCAAAAGACAGCCGAAAGGCTGTCTTTTTTTCGAATTTTCAGCCTGCAAAACCTGTCGCATCTTGACGAAACGCGGCCGGACGGGTATTCTTAAAGGGAACATGACCGCGGCGGGCGCCGCGGAACGCTGCACGAAACGGAGGAAACCCTATGCCCGAGGAAGTGTTTGGGAACCGGACAAAGCACAGCCTGGACAACGCCCTGCGGGAGCTGCTGACGCATAAGCCCCTGGACCAGATCCGGGTCCGGGAGCTGACGGACCGGTGCGCCATCCGGCGGCAGTCGTTTTATTATCATTTCCCGGATGTTCCCGCCCTGTTTGACTGGTCGCTTCAGCAGGAGCGGGCGCGGCTGTGCCTGCGGCAGGAAAACTGCCTGACCTGGCAGCAGGCACTTCTGGATCTGCTGGCCTATACCGCCGGTCAGCGGGGCTATTATCTGGCCCTGCTGGACAGCCGGGGCCGGACGGGCCTGCGGGAGGTCATGGGAGACGCCGTCCGGCAGCCGCTGGAAAAGACACTGGCCTATTACCGCCAGCGCTGCGGCGAACCGAGGGACCCGGCGGCGGAGCAGCTGCGGCTGGCCTGCTGGGAGACGATCCTGCTGGCCCTGCTGGAGGGCTGGCTCTGCGGCGATCTGGACCATTCGCCGGAAGAGGTGGTGGGTCTCATGGAAAGCATGGCGCAGCGGGAGCGGATCGGCGCGGCCTGGCAGAGCGTCCCGCAATGGGAGGCGCAGGCTTGAAAAAATGGCATCAGGAACACCGGGCAAGGACAGGGATATCCCTGTCCTTGCTTTTTTGCGTTCTGCCAACAACTGCATTTGTGTTGGGACAATTCCGCCAAATCTGTCCAAAATTCGACGTTTTAACAACAAATGACCGTTTTTGAGAAAATATGACGCCGCTATAATGCGCCCTACAGGAGTGATGTTGTGAAAAAGATTTGCTATGCAGTGATGCTGCAAAGCCAGCTGGGCCCCCGGAGCGGGGAACTGGTGCTGCAGGAGGACGCCCAGGTGGTGTCCGGCTATCTCAGTTTGCTGGGCTGCCGCAACCGCTTTACCGGCAGCGTGCTGCAAAGCGGAAAATACCTGATATCAGGAGCGCTGCGCTCCCAGGTGGACAAGGAACCCTACGACGCCATTCTTACCGTGCGGGACGGCCGCCTGACCGGCGGCCTCATCACCCGCCACGGCTGCTGGGACCTGACAGGCGTCCGGGCCGTTCCCACCGCATCAAACCTGGACACTGAATGTTGACCGGGCGCGTGTGATGGGCAGGCGTATTTTACCAAAAGTCCGTTTTGCTTGCCGTGAGATCGTAACATCCGGCGCCCCGGGCAGGAACAGGAGCTTGCCATGCGGGAATATATTGTCAACCGACCGGATGAAAACGCCATGCGCCGAATTTTGGAGCGGGAGCGGACAGGCCCGGAGGGGGCCGTTCTCCGCCTTGCCTGGCTGGAGGGCCTCTCCCGGGAGGAGATCGCCGCCCTGACCTGGGACCAGGTGTCCTTTCTGGATGACCGCCTGGAGCTGCCGGACCGCATGGTGCCGCTGGACCCGGAGCTGCGGATCTACCTCTGGCGGCTCCACGAGGCCCACGCGGAGCTTTCGCCCTATGTGGTCCTCTCCTCCCGGGGCAAAACGCCCCTGAAGCCGGAGTCCATCTCCCGCCTGGCCCGGCTGGCCCTGGACCGGGAGGGCCAGACCGCCGTCCGGCTGATGGACCTGCGCCACGACTGGATCATCCGCCAGCTGGCGGACAAGGACTGGCCCACGGTGGCCCGTATCAGCGGCGTGGAGGTCCCCGCCCTCCAGGCCCGCTTCGCCGCCTGGGTGCCGGAGAGGAAAAACACCGCCTGGGCCGGCCGGGAGCCCACGCCCCAGGTAGACGAATTCAAGCTGTGGAAGATCCTCCAGGCCGAGCGGGACACCCCCGCGGGCCTGGCGCTGTGGCTGGCGTGGCAGCTGGGCCTGCAGGCCCAGGAGATCGCGGCCCTGACCTGGGACCAGGTGGACTTTGACCGGGACCTGATCCGCCTGCCGGACCGGGAGGTACCGCTGACCAACGCCGTCCGCCGCCTGCTGGAGGACGCCCATCGCCGCGCCCCGGCGGAGGAGCCCCACGTTTTGCTGACCGAGCGCTCCCGCAGGCCTGTGGACCTGCCCCGCCTGTCCCGGATGACCCGGGCGGCGCTGATCCGGGGCGGCATGGAGCACGTGTTGCTGCGGGATCTGCGCCGGGACGAGAACCGGGAGAGCGAGGACACCCGGATCCTGGAAAGGACCGCGGAAGTGGGCGCCCTGTCCCGGGGGGACGTGATGGCCCTGCTGGGCATTTCCAAGACCGCCGCCCACGCCCGGCTGCGCCGCCTGACGGAGCGGAAAAAGCTGATCCGCATTGGCGGCAAGTATTACCTCCCCGGCTCCGTGGTGCCGCCGGAGCGCCACCTGGCCGTCATCCGCGCCTATCTGGAGCGGGCGGGCTTTGCCTACCGCCAGGACATCGCCGAACTGCTCCACATCCAGCGCAAGCAGTGCACCCTGGTCCTGCGCCGCCTGGTGGCCGCCGGAGAGCTGGCCCAGTCCGGCCAGCGGTACTATCTCCCGGGTCAGGCCCCCGGGCGTCCCGAAAAAGCGGCCACCGCCGCCGACTGAGCCCACAGGCACGCCCATCGGCGTGCCTGTTTTTTCCGGAAGGGGCCGCCCTTCCAGATGTTACCTTTATATATCCCCAAATTTTCCATTGGTTATCCTTTCCTGACAATCCGCGCCAACCCATGATACGCCGCTTTTCACTTCGGTTAAAAGACCGCCGAAACCCTTGCGGCCCAATGGTTTTTATCGTAGATTGACGTTGCGGAGGCCAAACGGGTGCCGGTTCCGGCATAGATACGGATTCCGGCTAGCCACTGTATGTGCGCCGGACGGCCCGCCGGATGGTTTCCGCGGAATACGGCGGCTCTTCACCGCCAAATCTAAAAGGAGGAAAAACCATGAAGAAGTTCCTTTCTCTGGTGCTGGCCCTGGTGATGACCATGTCCCTGGTCACTATCAGCGCTGGCGCCAAGGACTTCACGGATGACGACAAGATCACCTACGAAGAAGCCGTCAACGTGATCTCCACCATCGGCGTCGTCGACGGCTATGCCGACGGCTCCTTCAACCCCCAGGGCTCTCTGACCCGTGGCGCGGCTGCCAAGATCATCTGCAACATGATCCTGGGCCCCACCACCGCCGCCGAGCTCCACGCGGACACCGCTCCTTATAAGGACGTGCCCACCAACCACACCTTCGCCGGCTACATCGCCTACTGCGCGAAGGAGGGCATCATCAGCGGCTACGCTGACGGCACCTTCCGTCCCGCCGGCACCCTGACCGGCTACGCCTTCATGAAGATGCTGCTGGGCGCTCTGGGCTATGACGCCGCCATCGAGGGCTACACCGGCGCCAACTGGTCCATCAACGTGGCCAAGCAGGCCATCAACGTGGGCCTGAACAAGAGCCTCGAGGGCGAGTTCAACGGCGTCAAGGCCGTCAACCGTGAAGAGGCTGCTCTGTACGCTTTCAACACCCTGAAGGCCGACCTGGTGGAGTATGACACCACCATCAACACCACCATCAACGGCCAGACCGTGACCGTCGGCAATTCCAAGGCCAAGGCCATGGAGTGGCTGAACTCCGCCTCTCGCCAGAGAAACATCAAGGACGACAAGTACATCCAGTTCGCTGAGCAGTACTTCACCAAGCTGTATCTGACCGAGGGCAACGACGTCTTTGGCCGTCCCGACCGCGAGTGGGAGTACAAGGGCAAGGACATCGGCGCCTATGTCAACCACGACCTGCTGGTGGAGACCTACACCGAGAAGGTCACCGGCAAGATGCTCTATGATCTGCTGGGCAAGAACACTGTTGAGGATTACGACTTCGACATCTACATCGACGGCGAGACGCAGCAGTCCGTCCTGAAGGACGCCGGCTACTTCACCGTCGGCAACATCGTGAAGACCAACACCGAGAAGGTCGGTGCCACCGGCGACGGTGTCACCACCGAGGTCTATGTGGATGTTGACGCCAAGGAAGTCACCATTGCTATCATCAACACCTATCTGGCCAAGGCCGAGGGCGATTACAACGAGAAGAAGGACGAGGTTTCCTTCGAGGTTTGGAGCGTTGATGACGTGACCAATAAGGGCAACCTGGTCAAGGACACCGACGCGAAGGAGACCCTGAAGGTCTCTGAGGACGACATCGACAATTTCGACGTCACCACCATCGAAGAGGATGACATTGTCATCGTCACCGTGGCTGAGGGCGAGATCCAGACCATCGCCGAGCCCGAGGTTCTGGAGAAGGCCACCATCACCGCCTTCAAGGAAGGCTCCAACATCACCGTTGACGGCGAGAAGATCACCTACAACGACTCCGTCCAGTACGACGACGAGGTTCTGGACGACTACGACGACAAGAACCTGAAGGACACCAGCTACAACGTGTTCCTGGATGCCAACGGCTTCCTGATCGGCGTTGAGATCGTGGACGAGGCCAGCGAGTACCTGTTCCTGACCGGCATGGACGGCAGCAGCAGCAACCTGACCAACAAGAACGTTGACGCCAACGTCATCCTGCTGGACGGCACCATGGACACCGTGAAGGTGAACATGAGCAAGAGCGAGGATGAGGCGGGCAACAAGCTCACTCCCGACTCCCTGATGAACACCTGGTGCACCTACACCGTGGATAAGAACGGCGTCTACACCCTGACCGAGGTCGCCAAGACGAATAAGTGGTTCACCAGGGACGAGGACGGCGATGCCTATGACAAGGCCGGTGACACCGACAAGGTCGGCCAGGCTTGGATGAATGATCCCGTCGAGAATGCGGACAAGGAATTCGTTACCATCGACAAGAAGCACGTCACCCTGGACGGCATTGATAACAGTGCCTTCAAGAAGGTCTACGGCAACGACTCCTCCGTCTACATCAACGTTGAGACCGACAACATTGCCGCCGACGTTGCTGCCGGTTTCGATGACGTGAACGCCATCATCATCAGCGATGTGGATTCCATCAGCACCGGCGTCCAGAGCACCAGCCTGAAGGCGTTCAACGCCAAAGCTGTGATTGCCAGCGATAAGGACTATGCCGACATTGACGCGAAGTACACCTCTCACGGTGTCTACACGCTGTTCAAGGACAACGGCTATGTCATCGCCGCTGTTGTGGTCGGCGAGGATGACGGCACCACCTCCAACTTCGCCTTCGTCACCAGCAAGAGCATGAACCGCGAGGCTTATGACTCCACCGAGGACGAGTACACCTGGACCCGCGAGGCCGTCGTTAACGGCGAGGTCGTGACCCTGACCGAGACCGGCGACAGCAATCCCGAGATCAGAGGCATGAAGCAGGGCGAGTGGTACGAGGTGAAGTACTACGCTGACGGCACCGTCCGCAGCGTGAATGAGCTGCCCTTCGCAGGCGTCATCGGCAAGTATATCGACAAGATCACCCTGGTCGAGGACTCTGTGGACGACAACGACACCGTGGTTCTGTGGACCGACATGACCAAGACTGAGAATGAGATCAGCGTTAAGGGCAACACCCTGCAGGTCGATACCGCTACCGGCGACAAGTACGGCTTCGCCGTCTCCGCCAGCGCCAAGGTCATTCTGGTTCAGGATACCGTTGTCGATGGCAAGACCAAGCTTTACGAGGACATCTTCGACTATGACAACGGTGTCAAGGGCCTGGAGAAGGCCGTGAAGGACCTGAACGACAACTCTGCGTTCGTGGGCTACATCGGCGCCGTGTTCGAGGACGGCCTGGCTACCAGCGTTGTGATCTACGACAAGACCGCCACCGACATTGATACCGGCGACACCATCGTTCCCGATGACAACTACGACACCAAGGTCGTGCTCAAGATTGGGGATGGCGTGATCGATGTTCAGGATCCCGACAAGGAAGGCACCGATGCCATCGCCGCCGAAATCGTTCGCGAGCTGAACGCTCGGGGCTATGAGGACGTTGCTGTTCAGGTCAGAGGTGGCAAGGTCGACGGCGCTGTCGCTACCAAGAACTCCATTGAGTACACCTTCACGGTGAACCTGCCCAAGGAGGATCCCCCCGCTAAGGACGAGAACGCCTAAGTTCCGCTGCGCGAAGCATTTTGAAAACAGCCGGCAGGCTGTGATCGAAATACCTTCCCAAACAGCACCCCAGGAAGCCCCCGGACATCCGTCCGGGGGCTTCTTCCCGCTCCCCCGCCCCCCTTCGACGCCCTTCATTTGACTGCAATGGCAGAATTTGATATACTATACAGGATTTGACGGACTGAAACCTGTAAAGGAGCGATCAAAGGATGAAACGACAACTGCGGCGGGCCCTGGCCTGCCTTGCGCTCTGCGCCCTGCTGGCAGGCGGTCTGGCCTCCCCCGCCTCCGCCGCCTTTCGGGACGTGCCCGCCGGCCACTGGGCGGCGGACTCCATCCGGCGCTGCGTGGAGCTGGGCATCTTCAACGGCGAGTCCGCCGCCAGCTTCGGCGTGGGCCATGAGATGACCCGCTCGGCCTTCGCGGTGGTGCTGTGCCGCGTCTTCGGCTGGGAGACCCCCGCCCCCGCCCAGGCGGTGTATCAGGACGTGCCCGTCACCGCGTGGTACGCCGGCGCCGTCCAGGCCGCCTATGACCACGGCGCCCTGACCAGCCAGCGGGAGGACTTCCGCCCCGGCGACCCCATCACCCGGGAGGAGCTGGCGGTGATGCTGGTCCGCGCCCTGGGCTATGGCTCCATCGCGGGCCTGGCCCAGGACCTGCCCACGCCCTTTGAGGACGTGACCACCAACAGCGGCTATATCGCCATGGCCTGCGACCTGGGGCTGATGGACGGCACCTCCGCCACCGCCTTTTCCCCGGAAAAGACGGCCCCCCGGGAGCAGGTGGCCGTGATCCTGACGCGGCTTTACGACAAGCTCCACAGCGCCGCCCCCGGCAAAGTGGGCATTGCCTCCTCCGCCGAAGCGCTGGCGGATCTGACGGGCTTTGACGCGGTGGCCGTCTCCGCCGGCAAGCTCATCAGCGCCGGCAAGCCCAGGGTCACCCCCACCATGGACGAAGAGGCCGCCGGGGCCATCCGCGCCGCCGCCAAACAGGCCGGGGCCAAAACGCTGCTGTATGTCACCGGCGGCACCACGGCCCTGGGCGGCAGCGCCGCCGAGACCGCGTCGGTCCTGGCGGCGGCCGTGGAGAGCGGCGGCTATGATGGGGTGTTCCTGGATATCCCCAAGCTGAAAAACGACAGGCAGTACGCACTGGTCAAACTGATGAAGGCCCTGCGCCCCGCCATGGGGGATAAGCTCCTTTACCTGATGGTGGAGGCCCCCGTTTGGCAGGGCACGGCCTACAAGGGGTATGACTACGCCGCCCTGGGGGCCTGCGCCGACCGGCTGGTGGTGCGGGTGGCGGCCTATGAAAGCGCCGCCGGGGACTTCCCCACCGCGCCGGTGGACCCGCTGGAGGAGGTCTATTACGCCCTGGACAGCCTGCGGGGCCTGGTGGACAGCGGCAAGCTGTCCCTGCTGATCACCGCCGACGGCTCCGCCTGGACCGGCGGCAGAAAGAGCGGCACGCCCTCCGGCGGGGAGATCGAGGCCCTGCTGGCCCGGGAGGATACCGCCGCCTATTACTCCGACCGCTACGCCTGCGCCTATCTCAGCGCCGCGTCGGAGGACGGCAAACCCCTGGTGGTCTGGTATCTGGACCGGCGCGCCGCGGCGGAGCGGCGCCAGATGGCCGCCTGCTTCGGCGTGGACCAGGTGTGCCTGTCGGAGCTGGAAGACCTGTCGCCGGACCTGCTGGCGGGCCTCCAGTGAGGGACTGCCTGGGAATGAAACGGCAAAAAGCACCCCCATCCAACGGATGGGGGTGCTTTTTTCACGGCAGATTTACAGGTAGCGCTGCATGCCCTCGGTGGCGGCGCTGGGGTCGGCGCTGATGGTGACGGTGAACTTGATGTTGTTCTTCTCGCCGAACGCGTCCAGCCAGTTCAAAAACGTCTCGGTGTCGGGGCCGACATCCTGGCCGACGGTCTTGCACAGGTTGTCGATGAACACGTGGGAGATGTCGTAGTTGCCGGAATACAGGCCGCTGATAAAGCCGCGGAACAGGTCGTAGTTGTTCAGCTTATATTCCTGGGCGTCGATAAGACGGATATGATAGTGGATATCATAAGTCATGTTGCGGTTGGCCTCGATGCAAACCACGTTGCCGGGCTCGTCCTTCGCCGCGTTGTTGATCAGTTCGATGAGCTGCTTGGTCTTGCCGGAACCTTTCATGCCCATAATCAGTCTGACCATAGTCAATCACTCCTGTCATTTCAATATTGCTTGGCGCGGGGTATTTCACTGTCCATAGGATATCATAAGCCGGGGCAAAAAACAATGCAAAAAAGCAAATTTCAAATTTGTTTACATTGCGCGGTTGACAAGCGGTGGGGAACGCGGCGCCGAAAGGCGCCGCGTTCTGCGTCACTTGTTCAGCTTTGCCTCCAGCTCGGCCTTCCGGGCCTCGTACCCAGGCTTGCCTCCCCATGCGGCGGGCCGCATGGGGGCCCCTCTGATTTTACCAACCTGCCGGAAATGAATTCCGGCAGGTTCGAGGTTTTGCCTGCGGCAAAACGCTCGTACGCCGCACAAGCGGCGTCTCCTGGGCAAGCCCTGCCCTGAAGGACGCAGATATTACTTGTTCAGCTTTGCCTCCAGCTCGGCCTTCCGGTCTTCATACCCAGGCTTGCCCAGGAGGGCGAACATGTTCTTCTTATAGGCCTCCACGCCGGGCTGGTCGAAGGGGTTCACGTCCAGCAGGTAGCCGGACAGGCCGCAGGCGTACTCGAAGAAGTAGATCAGCTGGCCCAGGGCCTCCGGGGTCTTGCCGTCGGCCTCCACGATGATGTTGGGCACGCCGCCCTCGGTGTGGGCCAGCAGGGTGCCCTCCATGGCCCGGTCCCGGATGAAGTCCATGGGCTTCCCGGCCAGGAAGTTCAGCCCGTCGCCGTCGGCCTCGTCCCGGGGGACGTACAGCTGGCCGTTGGAGGCGCCCAGGCGCACCACGGTCTCAAACATCAGCCGCTTGCCCTCCTGGATGTACTGGCCCATGGAGTGCAGGTCGGCGGTAAAGTCCACGCTGGCGGGGAACAGGCCCTTGCCGTCCTTGCCCTCGCTCTCGCCGTAGAGCTGCTTCCACCACTCGCTCATAAAGCGGAAGGCGGGGTCGTAGCAGGCCAGCAGCTCGATGGGCCGGCCGGAGCGGTACAGCTCATAGCGGGTGGCGGCGTACTTCCAGGCGGGGCAGTCGTAGGAGCCGTTGGCGCATACGTCCATCATCTGAGCCGCGCCCCCCATCAGGGCCTCGATATCCACGCCGGCCACGGCAATGGGCAGCAGGCCCACGGCGGTCAGCACGGAGTAACGGCCGCCGATCTCGTCGGGCACCACGAAGGTCTCCCAGCCCTCAGCGTCCGCCAGGGACTTCAGCGCGCCCCGGGCCTTGTCGGTGGTGGCGTAGATGCGCTCTCCGGCGTTCTCCTTGCCGTACTTCTTCTCCAGTGCCTCCCGGAAGAAGCGGAAGGCCACGGCGGGCTCGGTGGTGGTGCCGGATTTGGAGATGACGTTGACGGAGAAGTCCACGTCCGCCACCAGATCCAGCGTCTCCTGCAGGGCGTCGGCGGACAGGCCGTTGCCGATGAAATAGACGTTGGGGGTGTTCTTCTTTTTCAGGTTGTAGTTGGGGGAGCACAGGCAGTCGATGACGCCCCGGGCGCCCAGATAGCTGCCGCCGATGCCGATGACCACCAGCGCCTGGGAATCGCCCTGGATCTTCCGGGCGGCGGCCTGGATGCGGCTGAACTCCTCCTTGTCGTAATCCCGGGGCAGGTGGACCCAGCCGGTGAACTCGCCGCCGGCGCCGGAACCGGTCTGCAGCTTCTCCTGGGCCCGCTTCAGGCGGGGGGCGAGGGCCTCCTCATAGGGCAGGGGCAGAAAGCTCCGCATCTCAAACAGCTTGACATCCAACATCTTATGTATCGTCCTTTCCTTTGCGATGGGCCTGGGGCCCATCCTCTATTGAGGAGAGTATATCATTTCCAGCAGGCCCCGGCAAGAGAAAACCGTCGGGGATCCGTGGAAAAACACCCGGGACTTTGGGTCAATCCGACAAAAAAGCGGTCTGCAGCAGCCGCAGCAGCATCTGGCCATAGGTGATCCGGGGGACCTCCTCCCCGGCGACGAGGGGGATCTCCGCCACCACTTCCTCGCCGGAGGTGACTGTCAGGGCGCCCAGCACATCGCCCCTGGCCACCGGCGCGTCTACGGCCTCCGGCAGGGTGACGGACTGCCGCAGATCGCCGGCCTTGGATTTTTCCAGCAGCAGGGCGCCGCCCTCCCCCAGCACCGGCTGCACCGTGGCCTGGGTGCCCAGGTTCACGATGACCGGCTTCAAGGGCGTCTCCGGCGTGACGGTCTTCAGGGCGTAGGCGGAAAAGCCGTAGCTCAGCAGGGCCTTGGCGTCCTCAAAGCGCTGGGCGGAGGTAGTGCCCTTCATGATCACGGAGATCAGCTCCATCCCCTCCCGCTCCGCCGTGGCGGAGATGCAGTACCCGGCGGCGTCGGTGGAGCCGGTCTTCAGCCCGGTAGTGCCCTCGTAAAACCGCACCAGCTTGTTGGTGTTCACCAGAGAGGACTGGCCGTCCCGCAGGGTGTCCATCCAGATGGTGGTGTACCGGCGGATGTCCGGGTGGTTCAAAATCAGCTCCCGGCTCATCAGGGCGATGTCGTGGGCGGAGGTGACATGGCCCGCCGCCGGCAGGCCGCAGGCGTTTTTGAAAGTGGTGTCGTTCATGCCCAGCTCCCTGGCCCGCTGGTTCATTCGCTCCACAAAGGCGTCCTCGCTGCCGGCGATCTGCTCCGCCAGAGCCACGGCGCAGTCGTTGGCGGAGACCACGCAGACGGCCTTCAGCATGTCGTCCACCGTCATCTGCTCGTTCTCCTTCAGCCAGATCTGGCTGCCGCCCATAGAGCAGGCGTGGGCGGAGGCGATGACCACGGTGTCATAGCTCAGCTGGCCGCTGTCGATGGCCTCCATGGTCAAAAGCAGCGTCATGACCTTGGTGACGCTGGCGGGCTCCAGCTTTTCGTGCTCGTTTTTGGCGAAGAGGACGGTCCCCGTCTCCTTCTCCATCAGCAGGGCCGACGGCGCGGCCACCTCCACGGCGCGGGCGCTGGTCCCCAGCGCCAGGATGGCGCACAGCAGTGCGATCAGTTTTTTCATGGTGATCCCCCTTTGCAGCGTTGTCAGATTTTATGAGGGAAAGCGGACATTCATGACAGGCGGTGGGGGATAAAAAGAGAACCCCGCCGGACCGAAAGGTCCGGCGGGGAGGTTTTACACCTTGCCGCGGAGCCGCTGCAGCGTCTCCGCCAGATTTTCCTGGTGGACGTCCGCCGCCCGGAAGCGGAGCAGGGCGAAGTTCAGGTTGAACAGCGTCCCGATGCCCACGGCGGAGATGACGGTGCCCACGCCCACCTGTCCCCCCAGCCGCCAGCCGATGAAAATGGCCAGCAGCTCCACGGAGGAGCGGCAGAAGCCCACGGACCGGCGGGTCTTCCGGGCCAGGACCACCATCAGGGCGTCCCGGGGGCCGGAGCCCAGGGCGCTTTTCATGTACAGCCAGGTGCCCAGGGCCAGCAGCTCCATGCCCGCCAGCAGCATGGCCACGCCGGAGGGCAGGGCCTCCATCAGGGGGATGCGGTCCAGATACAGCAGGATGTCGATAAACATGGGACAGATGAAAATGTTGGCCAGGGTGCCCAGGCCAAAGCTCTCCCCGCAGAGGAAGGCGATGGCGATGACCGCCGCGCCCACGATCATGGCGGCGGTGCCGTAGGTGATGCCGAAGGTCTTGGACATGCCCTGCTGCAAAACGCTCCAGGGCTCCAGCCCCACGTTGGCCTGCAGCATCATGGTGATGCCCACGGCGCTGACCGCCAGCCCGCCCAAAAGGATCAGCAGACGGCGCAGATATTCCCGGATCAAGGGACTCTTCCTCCTTTTATATGAATAAATACAGCCCGCCCCGGCGGGCGGGTCGTCCTGGATGCAGAGAAGGGGCCGGACGCGGCTGCCGCCCGGGCCGGAGCTGCCGGCCGGATCAACATGGCGTCCTCCCCCCGTTCAAGGGAAAAGCGGGCGGCTGCCGCCCGCTTTCCGCTATATGCGGCAGACGGTCACGGTGTCTCGTCGTCGTTTTTCAGCTGGGAGAGATAGCGGTAAACGCTGGCCTGGGAGCAGTGGAGCCCCGCGGCCACGTCCTTCACCGCGCCCTTGAGCAGGAAAATGCCGTCGGCGTCCAGAACCGAGATGATCCGCAGGCGCTCCTCGGAGGTCAGCCGGTCCGCCGTCACGCCAAGATGCTCCAGCTCCCGGTTGATGGCGTCCGCCGCCACGGCCTCCGTGGAGTTTCCGAACCGCTCCGGCTTAAGGGGGACGGCGGGGTTGGCGCTGCCCGCGCTTTCGCTGGCGCGGGAGAGAATGCCCTCCCAGAAAATATCGGGATGGCACAGCCCCATGATCTGGTTGCTGATCTCCCGGTAGCGGCTGTCGTCAAAATTGATGCACAGCATGCCCACAAGCCGCCCGCGGTCCTTGATGAAAAAGGTGCTGGACTGGAGATCCTTGCCGTTGACGGCCACGCCGTAATAGTGCAGCCGGTAGTCCGAGGTCTCGTAGCTCTTGTCCTTCAAAATGCTCAGGGCCATATTGGTCAGGGGCGCGCCGATCTCCCGCCCGCTGATGTGGTTGTTGGCGATGGCGATGATGGAGCGCTCCTTGTTGGTCAGGTCGTGCAGTGCGACTTCGTAGGACGGCCCCAGGACCTGCCCGAGAAATTCCGTCAGTTTCACATACTGCTGCAGCAAAGCGTTGGGAACACTGGGCATAGGCTCACCTCATTTTCATATATAAAGTGGGGGGACGCGATTTCTTGTGCCCAGGGGGACTGATACCATTATATAATACAGGTTCTTTCTTTGTCAAAGAAAAAATTCTCATTTTGAAGAGAAAAGTTTCTCACTTTTTCTCAAAGGTATTTATATATAATTGACACAATTTTTCAATTAAAAAATGTGAATTCGTACAAATCGAATAATTTAGGCCGGATATTGCCTTGACAAATTTTTATAATTCTGATAAAATCGTCTCGCAAAAACGAAAAGGAGGCGCAGCCAATGAAAAGCATTGTGAACACGGCCAAGGCCCCTGCGGCCATCGGGCCGTATGCCCAGGCCGTCAAGACCGAGGGCCTTGTGATCACCTCCGGGCAGCTGCCCATCGATCCCGCCACCGGCGCTTTCCCGGAGGGGATCCAGGCCCAGACCCGCCAGTCCCTGACCAACGTGAAGGCCATCCTGGAAGAGGCCGGCCTCACCATGGACAGCGTGATCAAGACCACGGTGTTCCTCAGCGACATGAACAACTTCGGCGCCATGAACGAGGTGTACGCCACCTTCTTCACCGAGGGCAGCTTCCCCGCCCGTTCCGCCGTGGAGGTCGCCCGCCTGCCCAAGGACGCCCTGGTGGAAATCGAGGTCATCGCCGCGCTGTAAGCAAGGCCCCATGGACCCGGCACATTCTCTTTGATCCGCGCACTGATACTGTCCGCTAGGCGCAAGGCGGGGCCTGGGAACCCTGCTTTCGACGACCGGGGTATCTCCAAAAAATCAAGGCGACAAACGCCAATATATGGAGGTAAAGTATTATGTCTAAAGAGTATCCCCTGAACGTTCCCGCCCCCCATCACTTCACCTTTGCCGTCCGTGACATTCCCAATGTCACCGTCGAGCAGCGCGAGCGCGCCCTGAAGGCCACCCACTACAACGAGTTCGCCTTCCCCTCCGGCATGCTGACCGTGGACATGCTGTCCGACTCCGGCACCACCGCCATGACCAACCAGCAGTGGGCGTCCCTGTTCCTGGGCGACGAGGCCTATGGCCGCAACACCGGCTACTATGTCCTGCTGGACACCTTCCGCGACATCTTTGAGCGCGGCGGCGAGAAGAACTGGAAGAAGATCATCGACCTGGTCCGCACCGACTGCCGCGATGTGGAGAAGATGATGGACGAGGTCTACCTCTGCGAGTATGAGGGCGGCCTGTTCAACGGCGGCGCCGCGCAGATGGAGCGTCCCAACAGCTTCATCATCCAGCAGGGCCGTGCCGCTGAGTCCGTCCTGATGGAGATCGTGAAGAAGATCCTGGCCCAGCGCCATCCCGGCAAGGTCTTCACCATCCCCTCCAACGGCCACTTCGACACCACCGAGGGCAACATCAAGCAGATGGGCTCCGTGCCCCGCAACCTGTACCACAAGGAGATCCTGTACCAGGTACCCGAGGGCGGCAGGTACGAGAAGAACCCGTTCAAGGGCAACATGGACATTGAGAAGCTGGAGCAGCTGATCCAGACCGTCGGTCCCGAGAACGTGCCCCTGATCTTCACCTGCATCACCAACAACCCCATCTGCGGCCAGGCCGTCTCCATGGCCAACATCCGGGAGATCAACCGCGTGGCCCACAAGTATGACATCCCCCTGATCTTCGACGTGGCCCGCTGGGCGGAGAACTGCTACTTCATCAAGATGAATGAAGAGGGCTATGCCGACAAGTCCATCGCCGAGATCGCCACCGAGATGTTCTCCTACTGCGACGGCTTCACCATGTCCGCCAAGAAGGACGGCCACGCCAACATGGGCGGCATGCTGGCCTTCCGGGACAAGGGCCTGTTCTGGCAGAAGTTCTCCGACTTCAACGAGGACGGCTCCGTCAAGACCGACGTGGGCGTCCTGCTGAAGGTGAAGCAGATCTCCTGCTACGGCAACGACTCCTACGGCGGTATGAGCGGCCGCGACATCATGGCGCTGGCCGTGGGCCTGTATGAGTCCTGCGACTTCAACTACATGAACGAGCGCGTGGCCCAGTGCAACTACCTGGCCGAGGGCTTCTACAAGGCCGGCGTCAAGGGCGTGGTGCTGCCCGCCGGCGGCCATGCCGTGTACATCAACATGGACGAGTTCTTCGACGGCAAGCGGGGCCATGACACCTTCGCCGGCGAGGGCTTCTCCCTGGAGCTGATCCGCCGCTACGGCATCCGTGTGTCCGAGCTGGGTGACTACTCCATGGAGTATGACCTGAAGACCCCCGAGCAGCAGGCAGAGCTGGCCAACGTGGTCCGCTTTGCCATTGACCGCAGCCGCCTGACCCAGGAGCACCTGGACTATGTCATCGCCGCTGTCAAGGCCCTGTATGAGGACCGGGAGAGCATCCCCAACATGCGCATCGTCTGGGGCCACAACCTGCCCATGCGTCACTTCCACGCCTTCCTGGAACCCTACCCCAACGAGGAGAAGTAATCCTCCCCTCTGAGACCCTATAATCTTGCGTAACCTGCGCCGCGTGGAAAGAGCGCAGGAGAAAAGGACAAAACGCCCGCGGAAACTAAATAGGCTTCCGCGGGCGTCCTTCTTTTCATCTCTGCAAACGTGTGACCGGCGGCCCGCCTCCGGCGTGCCGCGGAATAGAGAAATTTAAAATTGGAGGGAAAACTATGGCAGACAACACCCTGCAGACCCGCGACGGCTTTAAGAGCAAATGGGGCTTTATCCTGGCCTGCATCGGCTCCGCCGTCGGCATGGGCAACATTTGGCGCTTCCCCATCATGGTCTCCCGCTACGGCGGCCTGACCTTCCTGATCCCCTACTTCATCTTCGTCGTCCTGATCGGCGCCTCCGGCGTGATTGAGGAGTTCGCCCTCGGCCGCCGGGCCGGGGCCGGCCCCGTGGGCGCCTTCGGCATGTGCACCGAGGAGCGCACCGGCAATAAGAAGTCCGGCGAGCTGATCGGCGCCATCCCCATCATCGGCGCCATGATGCTGGCCATCGGCTATACCGTGGTGCTGGGCTGGATCTTCAAGTACACCTGGATGAGCATTTCCGGCGGCCTGTACGCCATGGGCCAGGACATGAACGTCATCGGCGGCACCTTCGGCGCCGCCGCTCCCGAGGCCGCTTCCCTGGGCGAGGCCATCGGCATGATGGCCAGCAACGGCGTCTTCGGCATCGGCAACGGCGTTTGGCAGATCATCGGCCTGGTCATCTCCCTGGTCATCATGGCCATGGGCGTTGCCGGCGGCATTGAGAAGGCCAACAAGATCATGATGCCCGTGCTGTTCTTCCTGTTCGTGGCCCTGGCCATCTACATCGCCACCCTGCCCGGCGCTTCCGATGGCTACAAGTACATCTTCACCCTGAACCCCGCCGGCCTGCTGAACTGGGAAGTTTGGCTGTTTGCCTTCGGCCAGGCGTTCTTCTCCCTGTCCGTCGCCGGCAACGGCTCCGTGATCTACGGCTCCTATCTGCCCAAGAACGAGGACATCCCCTCCTCCGCCCGCAATGTGGCGCTGTTTGACACTCTGGCCGCC
The DNA here is from genome assembly GCA_947625655.1 of uncultured Dysosmobacter sp. GTDB lineage: Bacteria > Bacillota > Clostridia > Oscillospirales > Oscillospiraceae > Oscillibacter. The sequence goes on along the minus strand of CANQPD010000005.1, from coordinate 79,279 downwards.
CTGCTGGCCATGATCGTCATTCTGCCCGCCATGGCCGCCGGCGGCATGGAGCCCTCCACCTCCGGCCCGGGCCTGATGTTCGTGTATCTGCCCAACGTGCTCAACGGCATGGCTGGCGGCCGCATCGTCGGCATCATCTTCTTTGTCGCCGTCCTGTTTGCCGGCCTCAGCTCCATCGTCAACCTGTATGAGGCTCCCGTGGCCTTCCTGCAGGAGAAGCTGCACATGGGCCGTATCCCCGCTGTCGCCGTGATCGGCGTGATCGGCGCCATTGTCTCTGTCATGATCCAGCCCTGGACCTCTCAGTGGATGGATCTGGTGTCCGTGTTCATCTGCCCCCTGGGCGCTGTGCTGGCGGGCGTCATGTTCTTCTGGATCCTCAAGAAGGAGACCGCCATGGACGCTGTCAACGAAGGCCGCGCCGCGGGCAAGAAGGATATTGCCAGCTGGTTCTATCCCCTGGGCAAGTACGGCTACTGCTTCCTGGCCCTGGTGGCCCTGATCGGCGGTGCCGCCTACTTCCTGATCACCGGCAGCAGCATCGGCTGATATCCCTGTCCTTTCATCACTCTCCCCTCTATGGAAAGCCCCCTGCCCAACAGGCAGGAGGCTTTCCGCCGTCCCGGGCGGGACGGAGAAAGCGGCTCGGGGCGGATGCCATCCGCCCCGTTTTTTGGCGTCCGCTCCCCGCCCCGGCCCCTCCCGTTCCGCCGGAAAGAATTTTTCTTTACCTGCCGTACCTTTTCTGCTATAATAGGATGGTTATTATAGATTCATGTGCCGTGACGGCGGAGAGGAGGCCTCACCCTTGAAATTCAAAAAATGGAATATCGGCGCACCGGCGGAGGGAGACGTGGCTCTTCTGCGCAGCGCGGGCTACCCCTATCTCCTGTCCACCGTGCTGGCTGCCCGGGGCGTCCGGGATCCGGAGGCTGCCGCCGAATTCCTGGACCGGGAGCGGAAGCTGACCCTCTCCCCCATGCTGATGCGGGACATGGACAAGGCCGTGGCCCGCATCCAGCGGGCCATCGCCGGCGGCGAGACCATCGCCGTCTTCGGCGACTACGATGTGGACGGCATCACCTCCACGGTGCTGCTGATGGATTATCTGAAAAGCTGCGGCGCGAAGTGCCTGCGCTACATTCCCCGCCGCATCGAGGACGGCTACGGTCTCTCCAAAGATGCCATCCAGGGCCTCCGGGCCCAGGGCGCCACGCTGATGATCACCGTGGACTGCGGCATCACCGGCAACGAGGAGGTGGACTTCGCCGCCTCCCTGGGCATGGACGTGGTGGTCACCGACCACCACGAGTGCAAGGAGACCCTGCCCAACGCCGTGGCGGTGGTGGACCCCCACCGCCCCGACTGCCCGTATCCCTTCAAGCACCTGGCGGGCTGCGGCGTGGCGCTGAAGCTGGTGCTGGCCCTGGGCGGCGAGAACCGGGAGGACGCCCTGTTCGCCCGCTACTGCACCCTGGCCGCCATCGGCACCGTGGCCGACGTCATGCGGATGGAGGGGGAGAACCGCACCATCGTCTCCTGCGGGCTGGAGGCCCTGCCCCACACGGATTTTGTGGGCGTCCACGCCCTGCTGAAGGAGGCGGGGCTGCTGGGCAAGCCTATCACCTCCATCCAGATCGGCTTTGTGCTGTCCCCCCGCATCAACGCGGCGGGCCGCATGGGCGCGGCGGATCTGGCCGCCGACCTGCTGGAGACCAGCGATCCCGCCCGTGCCGAGGAGCTGGCCCGGGCCCTGTGCGACCTGAACCGGGAGCGCCAGGCGGTGGAGCAGGCCATCTGCGCCGACGCCATTTGTCAGATCGAAAAGCTCCGCAGCGAGGACCGCAGCGCGCTGGTGCTGTCCAGCGAGGCGTGGCACCAGGGCGTGGTGGGCATCGTGGCCTCCCGCCTCAGTGAAAAATACTCCTGTCCCAGCTTCATGATCCACCTGAAGGACGGCACGGGCAAGGGCTCCTGCCGGTCCTACGGCGGCTTCAACCTCTTTGCGGCCCTGGAGTCCTGCGCCGACCTGCTGGACGGCTTCGGCGGCCATGAGCTGGCCGCGGGCTTCACCATCCCGGAGGAGAACATCGACGCCTTCCGCACCCGCATCAACCGCTATGTCCGCTCCGCCTCCGGCGGCGAACTGCCGGTCTCCTCCCTGGAGATCGACGCTCCCATCACCTGCCCCGGCGACGTGGATCTGGCGGAAGTGGAGCATCTGAGCAATCTGGAGCCCTACGGCGCCGGAAATCCCCGGCCCGTTTTTGCCCTGCTTGGCGCCACGGTGGACGCCATCCAGTCCGTGGGCCAGGGCAAGCACCTGAAGCTGCGCCTTTCCAAGGGCACCTGCCGGTTCGACGCCATCTTTTTCTCCGTGACGGAGCAGGAATGCGGCGTCGCCGCCGGCATGCGGGTGGACGCCGCCTTCTATCTCCAGGCCAACACCTTCCGGGGAAACACCACGCTGCAGCTGCAGCTCATCGATATCCGGCCCTCCCTGACCCCCAGCCGCCACGAGGCGGCGGACCTGGAGCTGCTGCGCCGCCTGATGGACGGCGGCGCGCTGACGGCCCAGGAGGTGGACCATCTGGCCGCCTCCCGGGAGCAGTTCGGCGCTTATTGGGTGGCGCTGGAGCGCCGCCTCCGCCAGGGCAAGACGGAGGAGGACGCCCTGCCCTGCCTGCGGCGGCTGGCGGCCCAGTGCGGCGGAAAGGAGAGCTTTCTCCGGGCCGCCCTGGCGCTGGAGGTCTTCCGGGAACGGGGCCTGATCGCCATGACCCGCCAGGGCGACCGGCTGACGCTGTGCCTGAACCAGATCCAGGGCAAGGTGGACCTGTTCGCCTGCCCCTATCTTGTCCGGCTGCAGGATGCGGCCAATCGGAACAGAGGTGATCTGACATGACCATTCAGGAGCAGTACGAACTGCTGGAAAAAACCGTACGGGGATATAATCCCGCAGCGGACTTTGCGCAGATCCGCGCCGCTTTCGAGTTCGCGGACAAGGCCCACGACGGCCAGAAGCGCAAAAGCGGCGAGCCCTATATCATCCACCCCCTGGCGGTGGCCCAGATCGTGGCGGAGGAGCTGAAGCTGGACTCCGAGTCCATCGAGGCCGCCCTTCTCCACGATGTCATTGAGGACACCCCCGCCACCCATGAGGAGGTGGCCAGGCTCTTCTCCCCCACCATCGCCGACCTGGTGGAGGGCGTCAGCAAGCTGACCCGCATCCAGTACGCCACCAAGGAAGACGAGCAGATGGAGAACCTGCGGAAAATGCTCATCGCCATGAGCAAGGACATCCGGGTGATCCTCATTAAAATTTCCGACCGGCTTCACAACATGCGGACCATGGAGTACCAGTCCCCCGCCAAGCAGAAGCAGAAATCCCTGGAGACCATGGAGATCTATGCCCCCATCGCCCACCGTCTGGGCATGCAGCGCATGAAGTGGGAGCTGGAGGACCTGTCCCTGAAATATTTGGATCCCGTGGGCTATGAAGAGATCGTCTCCAAGCTGAGCGTCAAGCAGAAGGAGCACGACGCCTTCATGCAGCGCACTCAGGAGCAGATCGACAGCCGCCTGAACGACATGGGCATCCAGCACATCGTCTATGGCCGGGTGAAGCACCCCTACTCCATCTACCGCAAGATGTTCAACCAGAACAAGAACCTGGGGGAGATCTTCGACCTCTTCGCCTTCCGGGTGGTGGTGGAAAACGTGGGCGACTGCTATAACGTCCTGGGCGTCATCCACGATATCTACAAGCCCATCCTGGGCCGCTTCAAGGATTATATCGGCACCCCCAAGCCCAATGGCTACCAGTCCCTCCACACCACCGTCATGGGCAGCGACGGCATCCCCTTCGAGGTCCAGATCCGCACCCGGGAGATGCACGAGATCGCCGAATACGGCGTGGCCGCCCACTGGAAGTACAAGCAGAACGGCCAGGGCGCCGGCACCGAGGGGAAATACGAGTGGGTCCGCCGCCTGCTGGAAAACCAGGAGGGCGCCGACGCCGAGGACTATATCCACTCCCTGAAGGTGGATATGTTCTCCGACGAGGTGTTCGTGTTCACCCCCAACGGCGACGTGCAGAATCTGCCCGCCGGCGCCACCCCCATCGACTTCGCCTACGCCATCCACTCCGCCGTGGGCAACCGGATGGTGGGCGCGAAAGTCAACAACCGCATCGTCACGCTGGACCATGTGCTGAAAAACGGCGACATTGTGGAGATCATGACCTCCAAAAACGCCAAGGGCCCCAGCCGGGACTGGATGAAGATTGCCAAGTCCAGCGAGGCCCGCAGCAAGATCCGCCAGTGGTTCAAAAAGGAGCGGCGGGACGAGAACATCGTCAACGGCCGGTCCTCCTTCGAGGCGGAGCTGAAGCACTGCGGCATCACCATGCGGGAGGTCACGGACCCGGAGGTCCTGCCGACGCTTTTGAAAAAAGTCTCCTTCGCCTCTCTGGAGGAGATGTACGCCGCCATCGGCTACGGCGGCTTCTCCGCCCAGAAGGCGGTCAGCCGCATGCAGGGCGAACTGCAGCGGGCGGCCAGGCAGCGCCAGGCGGAGCAGCAGGCCCTGGAGGCCGCGGCGGAGCCCAAGCCCAAGGAAGAGCCCCATGCCGCCGCCCCCAAGCATGTCAAGAGCGAGCAGGGCATCATTGTGGAGGGGCTGGACAACTGCCTGGTGAAGTTCTCCAAGTGCTGCACCCCCGTGCCGGGGGACGACATCGTGGGCTTTATCACCCGGGGCTACGGCGTGTCCGTCCACCGGGCGGACTGCCCCAACGCATCTTTGGAAAAGCGCATGGCCCCGGATCAGTCTGGGCGCTGGTTGAAGGTCACCTGGGGCACGGACACCAACGAGAGCTACCCCACTATTCTGGAGGCGGTGTGCAAGGACCGGGTCAATCTGCTGCTGGACATCTCGGCGGCCCTGTCCACCACCAACACCTTCGTCCTGGGCGTCAACACCCGCAGCACGGAGGACGGCTTCGCCATCTGCCGCCTGGAAGTCCGCGTCCGGGACGGCAGCCAGCTGACGGCCCTGATGAACAAGCTGAACCAGGTCTCCGGCGTGCTGAAGGTCACCCGCCCAGCTGGCTGACGGGGATTTTGCACCCCCCATTTTCTTTTTGAGACATCAAAAAGAAAATGCGCCGTGCACGGTGGAAAAGAAAAAATGTTTCGTCCCAACTTTCCCCATGGAACATGGGGAAAGTTGGGGGATGCGGGCCTCGTCACGGTGCGGCCGGATAAAACTTGGAAAGTCTCACCCAGCTGCGCTATACGCCGGCGTTCGGTAGGGCGTTTATGCCGCACTTGGAACACTGGGTGCAGACTTGTAGGTGCTTGTTGGAAGGGCTTTTGCCTCTGGCCCCGCTGCCGCTGCGCTGGCTCTTGAACATCCGCAGGGGCCGAAGCCCCGTAGGGCGGGACGACCCCGGCCCGCCGAACGTCAAATTCTCCGCCAACTTTCTTGCTTACAAAAACCTCCGTAGGGGCGGCTATCAGCCGCCCGGTTCCCGCAAGCACCCGCGTCTCGGGCGGATACTATCCGCCCCTACAACATCTCTGCATCATATCTCCCACGGAATTCATAGCGAAGCGGAATGCACGGGTGGGCTGCTCCGGCCCTTGCGTCGACCTCCCGCAAATCCGCATCCAATGTCCCCAATTGCGGCAAACGCAAGGGCCGATGTGGGCATCGGCCCCTACGGGCGGGGCATTCCCCGCAGGCCACGCCAATGCAGGATAACAGCCCCCGTAGCGTCAGCGGGGCCAGGGGCAGAAGCCCTTCCGACAACTACCCCCAACTCTGCACCCAACGTCTCAAATTGCGGCTTAAACGCCCCACCAGTCACCGGCCTGTAGCGCACTCGGATGAGACCTAGCAAGTACCATCCGGTCGCACCGTTACGAGGCCCGCAGCCCCCAACTTTCCCCATGAGACATGGGGAAAGTTGGGACGAAAGGCGTTTTTCTTTTCACGGAGCCGCAGCGGAGCGTTTCGGAGCGCAACCGCCGCAAAGCGGCGGCTCTTAGCGCGGAGATGACCGTGCACGGCCCGTTTTCTTTGGCAAGACCAAAGAAAATGGGGGGGAAACAGGCGAAGCGCCGCCAGTGGCGGAAAAAGCGAGCCTGTTTCGAGGAAGCGGCACGATTGGCGGCCCCGACAGGGGCCGGGAATCGTATTGCCGCGACGGTGGAGCACATTCCCCACGCCGCAACACGGCACAATCTCCCCCGCCCCGCCCGCCAGGGCGGCCCTCCCCTCCCCAACCTCTTCCCGAAAGGAGTCTTCCCATGCGCGCAGTCGTCACCCGTGTCTCCCACGCCTCCGTCGCCATCGACGGTAAGATCAACGGCCAGATCGGCGAGGGCTATCTCGTCCTCCTGGGCGTCGGCCCCAACGATACCGGGGAAACCGCCGACAAACTGGCGGATAAGATCTGCAATCTCCGCATTTTTGAAGATGAAAACGATAAAATGAACCTGAACCTGGAGCAGGTGGGCGGCAGCCTCCTGGTGGTCTCCCAGTTCACCCTGTACGCCGACACCTCCTCCCGCCGACCCGGCTTCTCCAGGGCGGCCAAGCCGGATCTGGCCATCCCGCTGTACGAGCGGTTCATGGCCCGCTGCCGGGAGCGGGGCTTCACCGTGGAGCACGGCGAATTCGGCGCCAAAATGGAGGTGGAGTCCCTGAACCACGGCCCTGTGACGATCCTCTTCGATACCGACCAGTCCTGAACGGGGCTGTTCGGCCCATCATTTCGTGCCAAGGAGGTGCGCCCCATGGAGATCAAAACCCTGCAGGTCGGCCCCATCGGGACCAACTGCTATATCCTCTGCGATGAAACGGAAAAAATCTGCGCCGTCATTGACCCCGGCGGAGACGCGCCCCGGGTAGCCGCCGCGGTGCAGGCCACCGGCTGCGCCCCCTGTGCCATCCTGCTGACCCACGGCCACTACGACCACACCGGCGGCGCGGCGGACCTTGCGGCCCGGTGGCCGGACATCCCCGTTTATCTGAACCGCCGGGACGTCTACGAGGGCGACGCCTATCTGCGGCAGCTCTTCCCCCCGGTCCCCGGCGCGAAGGACTATGACGAGGGGGATGCCCTCGCCGTGGGCGGCCTGACGGTGGAGGTCCTGGCCACCCCCGGCCATTCCGAGGGCAGCGTGACGCTGCGCTGCGGCGACGCGCTTCTGTGCGGCGACACCCTGTTTGCCGGCTCCTGCGGCCGGACGGACTTCCCAGGCGGCAGCGTGAAAAAGATCATGGCCTCCCTGAAGCGTCTGGGCGAACTGCCCGGAGACTATCAGGTGTATCCCGGCCATATGGAGCCCAGCACCCTGGACCGGGAGCGGCGAAGCAATCCCTACCTGATCCAGGCCATGGGAAATGAGTAAGGACACGGTATGAAACTTGTTTTGAACGGCCACGACGAGCGGTACGTGGTGGAACAGAGCCTGATGAACCTGTTTCCCGGCGAACTGCCGGTCTATGAGCCGGTCCAGCCCGGGGACGATGCCTGGGCCGTCATCTCTCTGAAGGAGACGGACCGCTGCCGTGTCGCCGTGGAGCTGCGCTGTCACGGCGCGGCGGCGTCACACGAGCTGGACTGCGCCCTCTCCGGCTCCGATTTCGACCGGGAGGGACAGCGGCGCCACGCCATCGCCCGATGCTTTTTCCTGGCATTTGAAAAGGTGGCGGAGCAGATACCCTCCGGGGGCACTGGCTCCCCCGTGGTCAAAATACCCCCCTGGGGCATGCTCACCGGCGTCCGGCCCGACAAGCCGGTAACCTGGGCCCTGGCGGCGGGAAAGACGCCGGACGAGGCCCGGGCCATGCTGGAACAGGAATATTTCGTCACCCCGGAGCGGGCGGCCCTGGCCCTGGAGACCGGCGCGGCGGCCCTGACGGCCCAGAAAAAGCTGGGGCCGAGGGATATCGCCGTCTATGTGGGTATCCCCTTCTGCCCCACCCGGTGCGCCTACTGCTCCTTTGTCAGCCAGTCGGTGGAGCGGAGCTTTTCCCTGGTGCCGCCCTATGTGGACGCCCTGGTGGAGGAGATCCGGTCCGGCGGCAAAATGGTGCGGGAGCAGGGCCTGCGGGTCCGGGCCTTCTACATGGGCGGCGGCACGCCCACCACATTGACGGCGGAGCAGTTGGACCGGGTGCTGACGGCCTTTGAGGAGGCCTTTGACACCGCCCCCTGTGAGGAGATCACCGTGGAGGCCGGCCGGCCGGACACCATCACGGCGGAAAAGCTGGCGGTATTGCGCGCCCACGGCGTGAGCCGCCTCTCCGTCAACCCCCAGACCATGGAGGACCATGTGCTGCGGGCCATCGGCCGCCGCCACACCGCCGGGGACATCGACGATGCCATGGAGCTGGCGGCGAAATACGGCTTCCCCCATGTGAACATGGACCTTATCGCGGGGCTGCCGGAGGACACCCCCGAGGGCTTCCGCCGGTCCCTGGACCGCTGTCTGGCCTTCGGCACGGACAATGTGACCGTCCACACCCTGGCGCTGAAAAAGGGCAGCCGCATCCTGCTGGAGGGGCTGGCCATTCCCGGCCCGGAGGCGGTGGGAGAGATGCTGGACTACGCCGCCCCCGCCCTGCGCGCCGCCGGATACGGCCCCTATTACCTGTACCGGCAGAAGTATATGTCCGGCAGCTTTGAGAACATTGGCTGGTGCCGCCCCGGAGCGGCGTGCTGGTACAACATCTATATCATGTCGGAGCTGTGCTCCATTTTGTCCTTTGGGGCAGGGGGCTCCACCAAGATGGTGGAGCCGGGAACCAACCACATTGAGCGGGTGTTCAACCTGAAATACCCCAAGGAGTACACGGAGCGCCCCGAAAAATGCCTTGCCAACCAGGCGGCCTTCGCCGCGTTTTACGAAACTTTGAAAGGAGCCAACTGATATGCCGTATTCACTGACGCAGATCAATGAAGCCATCCGCAGCGACCCCGGCGCCTTTGCCGCCGAGTGCGACGCCGCCTTTGCCAAAAAGGTGGAGAACGCGGCGAAAAAGATTGCCGACCACCGGGGCGAATCCCATGTCATCCTGCTCTCCGGCCCCTCCGGCTCCGGCAAGACCACCACGGCGCTGAAGATCGAGGAGCAGCTGGAGAAAATGGGCATCGAGACCCACACCATCTCCATGGACAACTATTTCAACACCGTGGACCCGGAGACGGCCCCCCGGAACCGGGAGGGCGCCATTGATTTCGAGTCCCCCTTCTGCCTGGACGTGGATTTGCTGAACCGGCACTTTGCCATGCTGGACCGGGGCGAGACCATCCATGTGCCCAAGTACGAGTTTGCCCGCCAGATGCGCTCTGACATCCTGTCCCAGCCCCTGCGCCTGGGGCCGGACGAGCTGGCCATCTTCGAGGGCATCCACGCCCTGAACGACATCATCGTGGGCAAGAACCCCCACGCCTTCAAGCTGTATATCGCCGCCCGCAGCAACCTGGTGGACGGCGACGGCAAGATCGTCTTTCAGCACCCCTGGCTGCGGCTTTGCCGCCGCATCGTCCGGGACTACAAGTTCCGGGGCAGCGACGCCGGCTTCACCCTGAAGATGTGGGCCAATGTCCGCCGGGGCGAGAAGCTGTACATCTCCCCCTATAAGGAGAACGCCCACATCATGTTCGACTCCTCCCTGGCCTTTGAGTTCGCCGTGCTGAAGCCCTTTGTGGTGCCCCTGCTGGAGGCCATCCCCGCGGGGAAATACGACGTGGTGGACGACATGCTGCGGGGCTTTGAGCGGATTGAGGCCATGGACGAGAAGTATGTGGCGCCGGAGTCCCTGGCCCGGGAATTCATCGGGGGGAGCACCTACGACAATCATTGAGGGAGGATCTGTGATGAACGAAAAAATGCAGGAACTGCTGGACAGCGTCCAGCGCACCGCGCTCCAGGTGGGCGACGCGGCCGCCGATGCCGCTTACGGCGTGGGGAAAAAGGCCGGGGAGCTGCTGTCTGTGGCCAAGCTGCGCATCCGCGCCGCCACGCTGGAGAGCGCGGTGGACGAGGGACTGCGGGAGCTGGGCGCCATGCTGTACGCCACCCATACCGGCGACCCCACCGACTCGGAGGTGCTGCTGGCCAAGCTCCAGGAGATCGACGGCCTGAAGGCGGAGCTCCGGGAGGTGAACGAGGGGATCGGCCGGGAACAGGAGGCCGGGACCTGTGCCACCTGCGGCGCCGCCGTGCGGGAGGGCGACGCGTTCTGCCGGGAATGCGGCGGGAAACTGTGATGGAGCGGTATACCTATGCGCAGTGCCGGGAGAGCGCCCAGGCGCTGCGGGAACGGCTGGGGAGCTTCCGCCCCCGGGTTTTGCTGATCCTGGGCTCCGGCCTGGGGGCCCTGGGGGACCAGGTGGAGGACCCCATCGCGGTGCCCTATGAGAACGTGCCCCACATGAAGCGCTCCACCGCCCCGGACCACAGGGGACGGTTCGTCTTCGGCCGTCTGGCCGGACAGGACGCGGCGGTGATGCAGGGACGGCTCCACACCTACGAGGGGTGGAGCTTCGCGGACGTGAGCTACCCCGTCCGGGTGCTGCGGCTGCTGGGGGCGGAGACGCTGATCGTCACCAATGCCGCCGGGGCGGTGAACACCGCCTTTTCCGCCGGGGATATCATGCTCATCACCGACCACATCAAGCTCTTTGGCGAAAGCCCCCTGTGCGGGGCCAATATGGACGAATTCGGCCCCCGGTTCCCGGACATGAGCCATGTCTACACGCCGGCGCTGCAGGACGCGGCCCGGCAGGCCGCCGGGGAACTGGGCATCCCCCTGCGCCAGGGCGTGTATATGTACTTCCCCGGCCCCCAGTATGAGACCCCCGCCGAGGTCCGGGCGGCCCGGATCCTGGGCGCCGACGCCGTGGGCATGTCCACCGTGCCGGAGGCCATCGTGGCCGCCCACTGCGGCATGAATGTGCTGGGTTTTACCCTTTGCACCAACATGGCGGCGGGAGTGCTGGACCGGCCCCTTTCCGGCGAGGAGGTCATCGCCGCCGGCGTGGAGGCGGGGCCGAAGTTCACCGCGCTGGTGAAGGCGTGCCTGAAGCGGGTATAAACCGCCGCTTCCGGCAATACATTGAAGCAAAACACTTTGCGCATCCTTTGATAAATGCGAGGTAATCGCCCCATGTCGAATCAAAAAAAGCAATCCTTCCTGGGCGGCGCCGCCATTTTGGCGGCGGCTGTGGCCATCGTCAAGGTCATCGGCGCGTTTTACAAGTTCCCGCTGAACAATATCCTGGGCGGCGAGGGGAAGGCCTATTTCAACACGGCCTATTACATTTACAACGTGCTGCTGACCGTCTCCACCGCCGGGCTGCCCCTGGCCATCTCCAAGCTCACCAGCCAGGCCCACGCCCAGGGGCGGGAAAATGAGAAGCGGAAGATCTTCCGCACGGCCATCGTGCTGTTTTTCTGCCTGGGAACGGTGGGCTCCCTGTTCATGTTCTTCCGGGCGGAGGGGCTGGCAGAGTTTTTGGAGAACAGCCTGGCCCACCAGGCGGTCCGGGCCCTGGCCCCTGCCGTGTTCTGCGTGTGCCTGCTGGCCTGCATGCGGGGCTACACCCAGGGCCAGGGCAACATGACGCCCACCGCCGTCAGCCAGGTGCTGGAGGCGCTGTGCAAGCTGGGCATCGGCCTGCCTTTGGCCTGGTATCTGCTGCGGGCGGGCAAGAGCCTGGAGATGGGCGCGGCGGGCGCCATCTTCGGCGTGACCATCGGCACCGTGCTGTCCATGGCGTTTTTGATCGGCTATCTCCTGACCCACCGGAACCGGACCCCCTCTCTGGACGTCCCCTCCGGCAGCGGGGCGCTGCTGCGCCAGATCCTGGTCATCGGCATCCCCATCACCCTCAGCAACTCCGCCATGAGCATCATCAACCTCATCGACACCAAGATCGTCATGGGCCAGCTGCAAAACGCCCTGCTGCTGTCGGAAAAAGAGGCGGCGGCGCTGAACGGCCAGTACGGTATGGCCATGGATATGCCCAACATGGTGGCGTCCTTCGTCTATCCCGTCACCATGAGCCTGATCCCCTTCGCGGCGGCGGCCCTGGCCAGGGGCGACCACAGGGGGGCCGACCGCATCGTCTCCTCCGCCTTCCGGCTCATCGCCATCCTGGCGCTGCCGGCGGGCATCGGGCTCTCCGTGCTGTCCACCCCCATCATGGTGCTGGTGCTGCCCGCCCAGTATGAGGACGCGCTGGCGGCGGGGCCCCATCTGCGGATTTTGGGCATTGCCTTAATCTTCATCTGCCTGATGATCCTGACCAACGCCATCCTCCAGACCTACGGCAAGGAGAAACTGCCCATTTTCACCGTGGGGGCCGGCGGCGTCACCAAGGTGGTGATGAACTATGTGCTGGTGGGGAATCCTGACATCAACATCCACGGCGCGCCGGTTTCCACCCTGTGCTGTTATCTGGTCATCGTGGGGCTGAATCTGTTCTTCGTGTGGGAATACTCGCCGGAGAAGCCCCGGTATCTCCAGCTGTTCGCAAAGCCCGTCGTCGCCTCCGTGCTCATGGGCGGCGCGGCCTGGGCGGTGTACGGCTTCGCGGACCGGGCCCTTGGCGGCCATTCCGTCTATATGGCCAACGCCGCAGCCACGCTGTGCGGCATCCTGGCCGGCGTGGCGGTGTATGCCGTTTTGGTCGTCGCCCTGCGCATTCTGCGGGCGGAGGACGTGCGGTCCGTCCCCCACGGCGAAAAGATCGTCAAACTTCTGCGCTTAAAATGAGGGGCGGGGGGCCGCCTGGCCCCGGCTCCGGAAGAAATCCTTGAAAATCAAGGGTTTTCCAACGAAATTTCTTGCAAAGGCGGATAATGTATGGTAGATTTTCAATGTAAGCCCCGTTATGGGTGGGAGGATTTCCTGGAGATCATGCGGCTTCTGCGGGCGCCGGGGGGCTGCCCCTGGGACGCGGAGCAGACCCACGGCTCCATCCGCCGGAATTTTCTGGAGGAGACCTATGAGGCCCTGGACGCCATCGACCACGACGATCCCCACGCCATGTGCGAGGAGCTGGGGGATATTTTGATGCAGGTGGCCTTTCATGCCCAGATCGAGGCGGAGCGGGGCCGCTTCACCATGGACGACGTGGTGGACGGCGTGGCCCAGAAGCTGGTGTACCGCCACCCCCATGTGTTCGGCGGCACCATGCAGGCCGACACCAGCGAAGAGGTCCTGGTGAACTGGGAGGCCCTGAAGCGGAAGGAAAAGGGCCAGCGCTCCACCGCTGACGCCATCGAGGCCGTGCCCCACACCCTGCCCGCCCTGTGGCGGGCCGAGAAGATCATCTCCAAGACCGCGAAGGCGGGCTTCAACTGGGACAGCATCTCCGGCGCCCTGGACAAGCTGGAAGAGGAGGTCCGGGAGCTGCGGGCGGCCGTGGAGGCCGAACGGGCCGCGGAGGTGTCCCACGGCGTGCGGGAGGAAGTGGGCGACACGCTGTTCGCCGCCGCCAAGATCGCCCAGATGTCCGGCGTGGATCCGGAGGATGCCCTCCACTGTGCCTGCGACAAGTTTGACACGCGCTTCCGCCGGGTGGAGGAGAGCGCGGACAAGCCCCTGGCGGAGTACACCGAGGCGGAACTGGAGGCCCTGTGGAAAAGGGCCAAGCAGGAATTGTCTTAACACGCAGCCGCGTTTAAGAGATATTATGAACAAATGAATTTGATTAGGAGGACAATACCCATGAACAAGGCAGAACTGATCAGCGCTGTCGCCGCTGCCGCGGACGTTTCCAAAAAGGACGCCGAGGCTGTTGTGACCGCCGCTCTGGAGACCATTACCGGCGCCCTGAAGGAAGGCGAGAAGGTGCAGCTGGTGGGCTTCGGCTCCTTCGAGGTGAAGAAGCGCGCCGCCCGCCTGGGCCGCAACCCCAAGACCAAGGAGTCCATCGAGATCCCCGCCTCTGTCGTGCCCGTGTTCAAGGCCGGCAAGGCCCTGAAGGACGCTGTCGCGAAGTAACTCAAGGGGGAGCCTTGGCTTTCCCCGCCTCTTTCCCCGGCGCCCGCGGGCCCGGGGCGGAGCGTTTGAAAACGGCTGCCGGCACGTCTGTGCCGGCAGTCCTTGCCTGGAGGAGCGTTCCATGCGTTTGGACAAGTATTTGAAGGTCTCGCGGCTGATCAAGCGGCGGACGGTGGCCAACGAGGCCTGCGACAACGGGCTGGTGACGGTCAACGGCAGGCCCGCCCGGGCGTCCTGCGATGTGAAGGTGGGAGATCAGATCTCCCTGCGCTTCGGCGTCCGCACGGTGACGGTGGAGGTGCTGTCCGTCCAGGAGACGGTGAAGCAGGCCGACGCCGTGAGCCTTTATAAAGAGATCGGACGGTAAGGGCCCGATCTGACGGAGAAGCAGGCATGGAAATCCATGTCTGCTTTTGTTTGTCCGGGGGCGCGGCCCCTGCGGATGTTTAAAAGCCGGCGCAGCGTCAGCGGGGCTGTTGATGAAGCCCTTCCGACAAGCACCCACAAGTCTGCACCCAGTGTTCCAAATGCGGCATAGACACCCTACCGAACGCCGGCATATAGCGCAGCCGGATGAAGCCCGGCAAGGTTCTGCCAAACGCATCGTCACGAGGCTCGCATCCCCAAACCTGCATCCCATGGCACATGGGATGCAGGTTTGGATCAGAGCATTTTTTCTTTTCCACCGTGCACGGCGCATTTTCTTTTTGATGCTTCAAAAAGAAAATGGGGGGTGCATTCCAGCGCCGCAACACGGCGCAAACCTCCCACCCCCGCCCGCCAGGGCGGCTCTCCCTCCTTGACCAAAGGAAAAACTCCCGTCCTCTCATCCGCCCTGGCGGGCCGCCTCCCCCAAGGGGGGGTTCACACCCTGACAGGAGGAACCGCCCTCGGGAGAAAGGCAGGCATTTGATCCAGTCATATTTCCCGCCCCCGCCCCATATCCTGTGGACAGGGGAGGGACGAGAGAATGAACGATTACAACACCATGCCCCAGGCGGCCCACCGGCTGGAGCTGATCGGACGGGAGCGGCTGACGGTCTCCGGCGTGGAGGACGTGGACCGCTTTGACGAGACCGGCATTGTCATGTCCACCTCCGCCGGGACGCTGGTCATCACCGGAGAGGATCTGCACATCGGAAAGCTGTCCCTGGACGGCGGGGAGCTGCATGTGGACGGGCGGATCGACTCCGTGACCTATGAGGACGGGGGACAGGGCCGGGGCGGCTTTTTCAGCCGCCTGTTCGGATAGGGATGGGGGCCCAGGTCTCCCAGCAGATGCTGGTGTTCTGCCAGTCCATCCTGCTGGGGCTGTCCGCCGGGGTGCTGTACGACCTGCTGCGGCCCTTTCGGCTGCGGTTTCCCCGCTTTACCGGCGCGCTGGACACGGCCTACTGCCTGGCCGTGGGGGGCGCCGCCTTCCGCTTTCTTCTGCGGCGGTGCGGCGGAGAGCTGCGGGGCTTCGCGGTGCTGGGGGCCCTGGGCGGCGCGGTGCTGTTCTTCTGCGCCCTGTCCCAGCCGCTGCGCCCGGTGTGGGACTTTTGGGCCGATACCCTGGCCTGCTTGGTGCATTTGCTGTCCTTTCCCCTGCTGCGGCTGAAAAATTTTTGCAAAAAAATGGCCCGGCACGGAAAAAATCTCTTTTATTTTGCGGGAAAATGCTATACAATAAGAAAAACTGGGCATCGGACAGCTTACAAAGGAGGCGGCAGAGATGGCAAAAAAGGCGCCCGCGGGAAAAAGGCCCCGCCACCGCACCAGCCTTCTGACCAAGCTGGTGATCCTGGCGCTGCTGGGGGCCATCGGCTGGCAGCTGCACGGGCTCCAGGGCCAGGTGGAAAGCGCCCGGGCCCAGCGGGACAGTTACGCCGACCAGGTGGCGGAGCTGCAGCAGGAGAACGACGCGCTGAAAGAGGACATCGCCGAGGGCGTCACCCCGGAGAAGATCGAGGAGATCGCCCGGGATGAGCTGGGCTATGTCACCCCCGGCGAGTATGTGTTTTACGATACGAGCAACTGAACGGTGCCGGGTGGCGAGGGGGGACATCCGTCTCCCCTGCCGGAGCCCGCACCGCTCTTATTTTGCAAAAAGCCGCGCCGCCCCGCCGGCGGCTGCGGCCCAAATCATCGGAAGGAGAAACAAATTAGGGTATGGAGCCTCAGGTTGGGAGCATTTTGGAAGGCAGGGTGACCGGGATCACCAAATTTGGCGCGTTTGTCGCCCTGGAGGGCGGCCGGTCCGGACTGGTGCATATCTCGGAGATCGCCAACACCTTCGTCAACGACGTACATGATTTCCTGCAGGAGGGGCAGACCGTCAAGGTCCTGGTCCTGTCCGCGGAAAATGGGAAGATCAATCTCTCCATCAAAAAGGCCCTGCCCCGGGAGGAGCGCCCCGCTCCCCGGCCCGCCCGCCCCGCCGGCGGCGCGCCCCGGCCCGCGCAGTCCAGACCCGCGCAGCCCCGGTCCTTTGCCCGGGCGCCCCAGCAGCCGCTGCCCCCCTCCGGGGATCAGTCCTTTGAGGACAAGCTCAAGCAGTTCCTCAGCTCCTCCGAGGGCAAGATGGCCGACCTGAACCGCAGCATCGACGGCAAGCGGGGCGGCGGCCGCAGAAGAAGATAAAGGTGACCGGGAGGCCGTCCGCGGGGACGGCCTCCCCTTTTGATCCGGCGCCCGGACAGATAAAAAGGAGCCGCCCGGCGACGCGCGCCGTGCGGCCCAAGCGGGTGGGATATTGGAAAGCTTCCTAGATCATAGTAGCACGTTTCCCATGGATTTGTAAATGGGAGCTTTTGTCGCCCGGGGACTTCTTTTGGCGAAAGATGTCACCCTTGAACAAATTGTAAAATCCGCACAGGAATCTCTATGCAAACCCAAATTTATGTGCTATACTGTACAAAAGAGAGGAAACGCCTCTCTCCCACACGAAAGGAGCGATCTCGATGAAGTATACCTATGCCTGCAAGAAGGTCTCCCTGAACGACTCGATCAAGGAATATGCCGAGAAGAAGATCTCCAAGCTGGAGCGGTATTTCCGGGAGGAGGACACCACCGCCTTTGTGACGTTCTCTGTGGAGAAGGACCACCTGTGCACGGTGGAAATCACCATCCGGGGCGGCGGCACGCTGCTTCGCGCCCAGACCCAGGCGCCGGATGGGGATATGCGCGGCGCCATCGACGCCGCGGTGGGCTATATCGAGCGCCAGATCCTGAAGAACAAGACCCGCCTGGCCAAGCGCCTGCGCAGCGAGGGCTTCCCGCCGCCTGTCCCCGCCGGTGATTTTGAGATCGCCGAGGAGAAGGAATTCAACATCGTCCGCACCAAGCGCTTCTCCGTGAAGCCCATGAGCCCGGAGGAGGCCATTTTGCAGATGAACCTGCTGGATCACGACTTCTTTGTGTTCCGCAGCAGCGAGGACGACAGCCTGTGCATCGTCTATCAGCGCAAGAACGGCGGCTACGGCCTGATCGTCACCGACGAAGAGGAATAAAACGCACGACTGAGCGGGAGGCCGAAAACGGCCTCCCGCTTTTCCTTTTGCATGGATGCTGCGCATTTATCGCGGGCACGGTTCCCTGCGCGTCCTTTGGGATATCAACGGGCAGCCATAAAACCAGGGGGCCCGATCCACATCATCAAAAATAAAGGGAGATAAATAGCTGCCGGCGATCGTGCGCTTTTCATCAGCGGCCGCTTTTTTCCAGCGCTTGCAGTGCTTCATCAAAAGGACGGCCTGCTTTTTGCGGTCAGGCCGGTTGCTTAGCTGAAACCAATCCCGCCATTGGCTCCCTTGCTCGCTCGCTATCAGCAGATCCCGAACTTGTATGGATATGTTTGCGACTAAGGGACTGCCCGAAACCGACTCATCCTCCGGCGCTGGATGAAACTTTGCCTCTAACAGTGCCCGATGCAAACTGAGCAGACTGAAATAATCAAGGTCAAGGCTGTATTTCTGCATAGTGCCCCCTCTGTAGGTTTGAATTTTATTAAATTTATTATATCATGCCGTGAAACTGCCCGCAACAGAGCCCCGGCGGCATTCATGGGAAAAGGGACTTCTGTTGTGCCCCCTTGTGCTTTTTCGAAAAGTTTGTTATACTACAACCGGCTTTTGTCACAGACAGGCCAAAATTTGAGGAGAGAAAGAACTATTTTCATGAAAATGATTTTTTTAGTGGACGGCGACAACAACATCGGCACCGGGCTGAAGGGCATCGACATGCTCTCCGAAGAAGATGCCGTCCTGGTCTTTTATCAAAAAAGCGGCCTGGCCCTGAGCAAGATCCAAAAGCTCTGCGCCGGGACCAGGGCGGACGTGCAGTATGTGGAGAGCGTCCGGGGCGGCAAGAACTCCATCGACTTCCAGATCATCACGGAGCTGGGGGTGTTGGTGGGCAAGCGGGAGGCGGACTACGCCTATGTCATCAGCCAGGACAAGGGCTATGAGGCGTCCATCGACGCCCTGCGGGCCCGGTACGCCGACGCCTTCCAGGAGGTGGCCCTGCGGCCGTCTATCGAGGAGTGCCTCCATCTGCCCTTCGTGCTGCGCGCCGGGACCCGCCAGGAGCTGCAAAACGCCCTGGTGAAGGAGTACGGCGCCGCCCAGGGCGGGGCGATCTACAACCATTTGAAGGCTGTCTTCCAGAGCCCGGAGCCCGCCGAGCCGGAGAAGGTCGCCAAGCCCGCCCGCCCCCGGCGGAATTACCGCCGGAAAAAAACCGGGGCGGAAAAAGCCAGCGAATAAGGGGACCGGCCCGGAGGAGCACCTCCGGGCCGGTTTTTCGCGGGGCGGAAGCGGCGCCGGGTTCGACAGGATTCGGCATAATCCAACAAAATCCTTGTGTTTGCCCGGGGTTTTTGATATCCTATTGGTGCTGCAGGCAGGGTTTTCCTGGGTTTGGGCCGGCCCCTGCCGCAAATGCTAGACCCAGCGCCGCCGGCGCGGGAAAGGAGATCTTCATGGAGCCGGATCAAAACCAACTGGCATCCCTGTTCCCCAATGTGGCAGCCCAGCTGCGGGGGGCCTTGGGAAACCTCCATCTGGCCGCTGCCCAGCTTGCGCCCGCCGCCGCCCGGGAGGCGGATCCCGCCCTGGACGCCAAGGCCGCGCTGATGGATCAGAGCTATTACCAGGTGCTGCGGCTGGTGAACAGTCTCTCCGCCGCGGGCTCCCTGCTGGACGACGCCCCGCTGAAGCTGCAGGACCGGGATCTGGTGGATCTGGTGGGCGAGCTTTGTGAAAAGGCGGCGGCGCTGGCCCCCCTGCGGGGGCTGGAGCTGCGCTTTGTCTGCGCCCTGGAGCGCCAGATCTGCGCCGTGGCGCCGGAGGCCATCGAACAGCTTCTGTATCAGCTGCTGTCCAACGCCTTCAAGTTCACGCCCGCCGGGGGGAGCGTCACGGTGGAGCTGCGGAAAAGCGGGAAGGCGATCCTGCTCTCCGTTACGGATACCGGCTGCGGCATCCCGGAGGACCGGCTCCCCACCCTGTTTGACCGCTATCTCCACGCCGGGCTGATGGATCCTCCGCCCCACGGGCTGGGGCTGGGGCTGCCCATCTGCCGCCGCATCGCCGAGGGGCACGGCGGGACGCTGATGGCGGAGTCCCATCCCGGCAAGGGCAGCCGGTTTACCCTCTCCCTGCCGGATCGGCAGGTGGGCGGCGGCGTGTCGGATCTGCCCTTCGACTATGCCGGCGGTTTCAACCGGACGCTGCTGGCCCTGGCGGACGCCCTGCCTGCCGAGGCGTTTTTGCTGCGGAGCCAGGACTGAGCCTGGCTGTGGGAACGGGGCCTTCACAGCCAAATTTTTGTTGTCATTTTCACGGAGACGGACTACAATACCATCGGTACAGGAAGGAGGCGGGCAGATGGCGCATGTATTTGTCGCCATGAGCGGCGGCGTGGACAGCTCTGTGGCGGCGGTTTTGCTGCAGCAGGCGGGGCACCAGCTCTCCGGCGTGAATCTGCGGATGTTCCACAATGAGGACCTGGGGGAGCGGCGGGAAAAAACCTGCTGTTCCCTGGAAGACGCGGAGGACGCCGCCCAGGCGGCCCGGCGGCTGGGCTTTCCTTTCTATGTGTTTGACTTTGCGCCTGTTTTCCGGGATACTGTCATTCGGAATTTTATTGAGGAATATCAGCAGGGGCGCACCCCCAATCCCTGCGCGGAGTGCAACCGCTCGGTGAAGTTCGGCGCCTTGCTGGACAGGGTCCGCGTGCTTGGCGGCGACTTTCTGGCCACCGGGCATTACGCCCGGGTGGAGCGGGACGGCGCGTCCGGGCGGTATCTCTTAAAGCGCGGCGTGGACCGGAGCAAGGATCAGAGCTACTTTTTATACATGCTGACCCAGGATCAGCTGGCCCACACCCTGTTCCCCCTGGGGGGCTTCCACAAGACGGAGGTCCGCCGGATCGCCGGGGAATACGGTCTGGCGGCCGCCCGGAAGCACGACAGCCAGGATATCTGCTTTGTGCCGGACGGCAGATACGCGGATTTTATTGAGCGGGCCTGCGGCCATGCCGCGGAGGCGGGTCCGTTTTTGGATCAGGAGGGCCGGGTGCTGGGGCGGCACAAGGGCCTCATCCGCTATACCCGGGGCCAGCACAAGGGGCTGGGGCTCTCCACAGAGGAGCCCCTGTATGTGCTGGAGAAAGATACGGCGCACAACGCCATCCGCCTGGGGCCGGACAGCGCGCTGTGGAGCCGGACCCTGACGGCGGAACGGGTGAACTGGATCTCCATTCCGGAATTGAGCGGCCCCATGGCCGTCACCGCCAAGACCCGGTACAGCCAGAGGGAGGCCGCCGCCGTAGTGGAGCCGCTGCCGGAGGGCCGCGTCCGCGTGGTGTTTGATGAGCTCCAGCGGGCCATTACGGCGGGACAGGCGGTGGTGCTGTACGACGGGGAGACGGTCGTGGGCGGCGGGACCATCTGCGGCTGGGCATGAAAAAGGACGCCGCGAAGGCGGCGTCCCGCTATGTTACCGGTCGCTGACGAGCCAGCAGTCCTGGAAGATCAGGTCGTCTACATCACCGATATTGGGCATCTGCGCTTTCACCGCGGTATCCTCCTTTGCGTTTGGGGTTTCACTCAGTATATGCGCGCGGGCGGCGAAAATTGCACGCCGGCGTGCAAAGACGAAGGGTGTCGGAAGATTCTTTTCGGTTTTTGCTCCCACGCTCTTGACAGAACCGGGGGGTTTGTGGTATTCTAACCATTGCCGACAAGCTGCCGGTGTGGTGGAATTGGTAGACACAGGAGACTTAAAATCTCCCGGTAGCAATACTGTACCGGTTCGAGTCCGGTCACCGGCACCACAAAACGAAATATCGCGGGGTAGAGCAGTTGGTAGCTCGTCGGGCTCATAACCCGAGTAGTTACCATCATTTCCGGGGCAGTACCGGAAACCGCGGACAACTTAACATCGCGGGGTAGAGCAGTTGGTAGCTCGTCGGGCTCATAACCCGGAGGTCGTAGGTTCAAGTCCTGCCCCCGCAACCACATTGTGCGACCAAAAAAGATATCGCACCGGAAAACCCCGAAGCCGCAACGGTTTCGGGGTTTTTTCGCGTCCATTTTTGACTGCACGAAAAAAAGATATCTTCCCACCTCTTCCACGTGCGGTGAGGACTTGAACTAAAACTGAGGGCTTTTGCGCCCAATTTTGAGTGAGCAACACGGAAAAATTTCTGTTTCTTCGAAAATTATTTTGTTAAATTTTTGTGAACAAAGTGGTTTGTGCTAAAATGTAGTACAAACCACTTTTCTATTCCACACATCTTGGCCGTCACTTTTTTAAGGTGACGGCCTTTTTTCTTTTCAGATAAAATCAAAATGAGAGCCCAAAGGGCATTACGCACAGGAGGAAATTAACTTGGATCGAAAACAGTATTTTGAAGAACTACATATTGCGCTCACGCGGGAGGGTTTCACCTCCCAGCCTGAGCAGGACGAATTGCTTCCTGTGGAGTGGGATGGTCTCCCCCTCTGCCGGATTACAGCGGACGGAGGCGTTCGCTACTGGCAGGAGGATGTAGCGACGCCGGAACGGGAACGAGCCTGTGAGCGAGCCACCGATCTGGCCTGTACCGTGCGTGAGTACATGACGCTGCTGGAACAGGCTCCGCCCCTGCAAGCCCAAAGCCTGACCGGTGACTACCGCCTGCTGGCTGACTTCAACGGAGCCGTGCTGGCTGCCCATCCCACCCGGCTTGGCGTCCAATTCGTCACATGGGGCTGGAGCTTCGACCGCACAGGTCTCAACCAGGGCAATTACTTTCAAGAAAACTATGTAGGTGCCAAGCAGGACTTCGCCATCCGCGCTGGCCTCATTTCCAAACAGCAAATTTTCAATCAGGAGCAGCTTGTTGAAATCTACCGGTGCTGCTCTGACACCTTGGACGCTGGTTTTGACTTGACTGCCGAGCAGGAAAAGTGCATCCGGAGTGTTCAGGAGCAGATTGCCATTGCAGCTCCCGATACTCTGGAGCGCATAAGAGAGCAGGAGCAGCACCCCATGGAATCCTACAACCAAGAACCGATCTTGTAATATTCAGGCGCCGGAGTTTTGGAAATAAGACTCCGGCGCTTTTTTATTGCCTCAAACCAGACAGGAGGATTGAAGATTGGAGCAAAAGAACGAACAAAAAGCGCCGCTGCGCATCAAAAATCTGGCTGAGTTGAAACGCTGTATCCGCCCCGGGACAGAGTTGGTGGCAACCAGCCATAGCAAGCACCCTGCCCTGGTCGGGCTTGTACGGGTGGTGACTGAGGTTCAGACCAACGCTTACTATTCCGTGGTCAAGGATCAGCCAACTCATCAATATTCGACCTGTAATTACGGGAAGGGATTCCGCTCTGATTTCGAAAAGGCATCCAACTATTTATTTGAGGGCACGACCATCAAGGTCCTTGACCGCAGAAGCAGTGATGGCAGCGTGCTTTACGAAATGGAACTTTATCCGGGCGAATACCTTGTCCTCGGTCAGAAGAACGACATGGAGGAGAATGCGGATATCAGAGAAGACAATGGCGAAATCAAGCAGGAAGGGATGAACATGACCTTATGACACGCTATTTCATGCGAGATACACCGCTGTGCCAGCTGGAACAGCAGATGATGACCCCGCCCAATTTCAAGGTCAGAGGTCACGGCCGGTATTCTCCCGGTTTCCAATACAGCAGCGAGGACACGGAGTGCCCATACTGTATAAACTTCAGGCGCAATCAGCCTTGTCCGCTGAAACTGTGCATTTGCCTGGATGAACGGATCGCGGCCGGCGCACTGAATCTCAATGAGTTCGTCAGGGATTGCTTCTTCCCTGAAGCGGGGGTACAGCTTCTGGCCCGCTTAGAGAGGAATTTCACTTGCTGCTCCATCAGCTTTTTTCTGAATGAGTGCCATCGTGAGCGCTGGCAGCACTGGCGCGAGCGCTACTATCGAATGTCAGGCCGTAATCTGGCCGCGCTGTTTCTCCTCACGGCGTATGAGGATATCTGGCGCAGGATGATCTGGAAGTTTGATGCCCGCGGATTTGACTTCCAGTCCGTCCAGCTTTCCGGCATCCAGCCGGAGCTGTACAGTGTTTATCAGGCGGCCAAAGCCATCTCCACCGGTAGCCCCAATATCACTCTTGCCGATCTCGCATCCCCCGAATTGGTCACAGATGAGGCGTTCCACCTGATTGTCTGCGCTCTGCTTCTGGCCAAGTACGGAGATGCGATTTTGAATTTTGAAGGAAAGACCTGCTAATAAAAGTCAAGTAGAAAATTCAGATTTTTAGGGAGGCGAAAAAGGCAATACAAAATCAAGCCGCTGCGCATTTCAAAACTAAAATGGCGGCCAGCCAGACAGTATAGAGCCGGAAAATCAGTCGTGCTCCAGAGAATCCAGGTAGGCTTTCACAGAGGCGTAATAGAAGCGCAAGAACTTGTTGGCGGATGCCATCATGTAGACACGGTAGGGCTTGCCCTCAGAGCGTTTCTTGTTCATGAACTGGTAGATCGGCTCATCCATTGGAGCGCATTGCAGGATGACACCCATCACCAGAAAAAGTGTCCTGCGCAGCGAGGCAGACCCCCTCTTGGAAATGCTGCGGCTACGGACATCCATTTGTCCGGATTGGTAAGGTGGGGCGTCAATGCCCGCAAAGGCCACCAGCGCTTTCTTGGAATGAAAACGGCGCACATCGCCAATTTCGGCCATGAGCTGGGGACCGAGGGTGGGGCCAACACCAAACATCTCCATCACCACAGGATACTCCGGTAGAGAAGTCGCCAGAGACTGCATCTCCTGCTTAAGGGCAGCTAACGCGGCGGAAGTTGCCCGGAGTTGGGAAATGGCCTGTTCTACCAAAAGTTTTGCCGTATCCGTTTTCGGCATGACACCGAAGCGTCCACAGGCAGAGGCATAAATGTCCAGCGCCTTATCTTCACTGAAATTGTAGCCGTGCTTTCTGCACCACTTCTGGTACTTGGTGGTAAAGGCCTTCTCAGACAGGCCGCAGACGCACTCGCAATGCCAAAAAGCAGCTACAAAGTCCACCCACTTCTCGCTGCCATCGGCGCGGGGCGGACTGGTAAACAGGCGGTTTACATCTGGGAAAGCAGTGTCCAGCAGGGAGATTAAATTATTCTTCATCATGGTCTGTACTTTGGAATACTGCTGGTACTGCCGGTAGCAGGTCTTCAGCATGAGCCGGGTATCCTCCTCCGGGACATATCTCGGCAGCGTGATCCAGTGGTCAAGGCCGTAGTTGGCCAGCTTCACGGCATCCTTCTTGTCAGTCTTGGCCCGTCTTAAACTGTTGTTCCCGTAGTCATGCACCAGCATTGCATTGACTACGGAGACATAAAGCCCCGCGTCGTGGAGCAGCCAGGCCACCGGCGCGTGGTAATTGCCCGTGGACTCCATCACCACACGGGTCTCACCGTCCAGACTTTTGAGCAGCCTTGCCAGCTTACTCAGTTCGCTGTCGGTGTGAAGCACCTCAAAGGGTGAAACCACTACCTCTCCGAAGGGCCGCATGACGGCGATCATGCTTTTCCCTTTGGAAATATCGATGCCAACACAGTTCATCCACATTCCTCCAATACAACGAATCTGCAACCGGAATCCATCTTTTCTCGCTGCCGATTCAATCTATTGGGTGACGCGAACTCTCCGGCATCCGGTGGCTCAACCTGCTTAAATCGAACGCTGCAACAAGAGGATGGCTGACAGTCTTTCCTGCGGACTTGTTAGCCCAAGTGAGGTGTTGTCAGCCAGTTGCTCCTCTTATTGTAGCTTAGGCACGAGATGGAAAGAAAGCCGGACTGGCTGCCCGGCTTTCCTGTCCAAATTTATTGTAATAGTAAGGTGATGCAATGTGATGATGGAAGCAGTTCTGAGCAACGCTGACCACCCGGAATACGGTGTTGCGACGATCCCTCTTCCCATTCCCAGAAATCAGTACGACCACTGTGTTTCGCTGTTGGAGGCACTGGAGATCGGCGATGCCTCTGAAGCCGACTGCCGCTTGGACTCGCTCGACAGTGCCTGGCCTGTGCTGAATCGGCTGGTATGCACCAAGGTCAACCTTGATGAGTTGGACTATCTGGCAAAGCGGCTGGACAGCTTTACTGTGGGCGAGTTTTCGCAATTTCAGGCGATGGCTGAAAAGCTGAATCTCACCAGCATGAAGGATCTCATCAACCTGACCTTCTGCTGCCAGCAGGCGACGGTGATCACGGACTTCACAAATTTGAAAGAGGTTGGCCGTGATCACTACATGAACATCCATGGCGGGTGTGCCAGCATGGAAGAACTGGAACAGCTGGACGGAGTGGAAACCGCTGTCCTGTTGATTGAGGACAATGAGGGGACTATCACCCGCTACGGAGTGGTCTATGACAACGGCATGCAGCTTTCACAGCTCTATGATGGGAAGCACCTGCCCTGCTATCACTATGAGGCCGATATGACTGCTGTCGGGATATCCTCCCGGTGGGAGCCGGAGAACAGCAGGAATGTGACCTGGATCTATCTCCCTGCCTCAAAAGGACAAATTGAGCGCGCCATGCAGCGTTCCGGCATTGCTGACCCAAAGGATATGCGCCTTTTTATGGCAGACAGTTCATTCCCGGAGGAAGTGGATGTAGCACTGGACTTCCGGTGCGACAACATCTACGAGCTCAATGAGCTGGCGCTGGTCGCAGATAAACTCTCGTGTGACGACCGCAGAAAGCTGGGAGCAGCAGTAAGTATGGCTAAACCGGAATGCGCCAGCCAGATCCGCCGCTTGGCGGAAAACCTGGATCTGTTTGAATTCGCCCCCGGCGCCCACACCCCCGAGGAATATGGGAAATACATGATTCAGAGATCCGGCCATTTTGAGTATGACCCCAATCTGGACGAGTTTTATGACTACGAGCGGTATGGCCTGCAACACATGGGCTATCAGTCGGGCGTGTTTACCGACCGCGGCTACATCGCCTATGTCGGTACAGTAAGTCTGGAGGAACTGATGGCAGACGACCCGGCAGAGTCCTATCAGCGGGAGCAGGACTTTCAGATGGGAGGGATGACATGATCCAACTCTTTATGAGCCGCAGCGGGAGTTCTGTCATTGTCCCGCTCAATTTGCCCGCATCTCATGGCGCTATGACAGAAGCGTACAGCCAGCTTGAACAAGCTAACAGAACAGGAAAAACAGAGATCGTTGAGATCAAAAGTGTGATTGCCAACCTGCCGTCATATCTCGGCGGACTCGACCCTGATTCCAGAACGCAGCTTGCACAGCTGAATCTGCTTTCGAGCATCATTGCCAAAATGGACTCTCGTGAACGGAGCATCTATGCCGGCGCCTTGGATGGCAACAGCATCAATGATCTGAACGATATGATCCGTGTGGCGGAACAGGTATCGGACTACATTCTCATCCCTAATGTCAATTCGGATGTGACGCTTGGCCGGTATGTCGCTGTTGCCGGCCAGATTCAGGGCGATCCCAGGTTCCCCGAAGCGGCCTGGCCCTACCTGGACTTCGCGAAAATCGGTGCGGAGTACTATGCCGAGCATGGTGGTGCGTACACCCATGCTGGCTATGTGCTTCTCAAGCAGGATGCCGAACCCGTCAGAGAGAAGGCGGCAAAGATCCGGCTTGACCTCTCCTCCTCCCAAGCGCAGGCGAGTGTATCGCTTCCGGCATTGAAGGAGGAATTGGAGCGAGTAAAAAAGTTGCTGGGGATCGATTGTTTTGCAGAGGCCGCAATTACCAAGGTTTCTTTTGCTGTTCCCAATTTGAACGAGTATATTCCCACCACGGGAGTATGCGTGGAAGATGCAAACGAATTGGCTTGGGCAATCGAGGGGATGCAGCTTGAAGACAGCGAGCTGATGAAATACCTGTCGGTTCTTTCTGTGGAGCAGCCGGAAACCATGCAGGATGCTCTTCGATATGCCATGAATCTGGACGACTATGAGCGTATCACGGAGGACACCTATGAATATGGCCAAACCGTCCTTCGGCGCATTGGCGCTGATGACGAGCTAATCGATACCATCGACGGGTATATGGATTTTGAGAAGCTGGGCGAGGACATTATGGCAGAGGAAGGAGTCCGGCGAACCGAGTTCGGCCTGATCCGCCGATGCAGCAGCCCTTTTTCTGAGGAAACACATACGTTAGAGATGGAATACCTTTCATAATGACTCGGGCAGTCAATTTTCTCTTGGTATAACTGATGGCTTATATGTTGCTTAAAGTAAAGAATACTGAACAGCATCACCTGATGGATTAGGAGGAATGCAAATGAAAAAGAAACTCATGATCTCGGTGGCTTTGCTGGCCGTACTGGGAGCTGCTGTTGTAGGCTATTTTCACTTCTCTTATAAAAATGTTTTTGACCATGGCTAATCTCTCTAAACTGTGGTATGTTGTGTACTTACCAAACGAAGGAGGTGAAAAACCATGAAACAGAAACCTACGAAAAAATGTGAAAACGGTGTTCAGCTGAGGCCCGCTTCCATTGAGGAGGCGGGCCTTTTCTATTCAGAACTGGACCAGAAACAGGATGAAGCTCTGGGCACAGTTGGTCACATCCGCACGGACTTTGGTTCTGGTGGCAAGGAATTTTGGCATACCTGGTGGCCTCACAACGAGGATCGATTCAATACTTTGGAATTCAAGGAAGAACTCCAAGCTATCGTTGACACCTTACGAGCAAACGGGCCGCTAAAAGATCTGGCCTCCATGAGCAACTACTGTCACAAAAACGGCGGGACCATCACAGAGGACAGCAGAAGTTTTGGATATGTGGCAGAAACAGACCAATACCGCTACTGTCTCCGCTGTACCCCCACTCCGGGTGATTATCAGGGCTACCTATACTGCTATGATAAGCGGCAGCAGGAAATGGCCCAAAAGGACAAGATAGTGGGGCGAGTGACCTTTGCAGATGGGACGGCTCAGGAGTTCACAGACCCACATCAGTATCTTCAAACTATCAAAGAAGAACTTCCACTCCGCAATACGACCGGATTCAAGCACGAAACGCTTTCTGAAGATCCAGAGATCAAGAAAGCAGTGGATGATATTCTGTTGGATTTTGCGGGCGAGGAAAATCCTCGACGAACCTGTAACTACGGCTTGACCGAGAAAGGGTTGCAAGCCCTTCAAGATGTGGCAGACCCGTCCCTCCCCCATTCCTATGCGTGGTTTGTGATGACTGATTGTAACACCCCGCAGGAGCAGCTCCACCGTAACCTTACCCTGGACGAAGCGGTCGAGCTCTATCAGAACAGCGACCATCCTGAGAAACGGCTTGGTGTCACCAAGGATGACTTCGCAACAGTCGACTTTGTCCGAATGGTGGACGGGGAGCAGACATTTTTCGGTGACTATCAGAAACTGGAGAGTTTCAAGAACGATCCAACGATTTTCGAGGCAGTAGAACAACTCCATCAGGAATTGGAGGATATGTCCCAAGATCAGGGCATGACCATGTAGGAGGTGCAAGATGCAAATACAAAAAGAGTGGCTGGACTTTCTCCGGGAGCAATATCCCAAGGGGTCTCGCATTCGATTGACGGAAATGAAAGATGATCCCTACGCACTGTCCCCTGGAAGTATGGGGACGCTCAAATATATCGATGATGACGCACAGTTTCATATCAGTTGGGACAACGGCAGTGGCCTTGCCCTCCGGATTGGCGAAGACCGATTCCGCGTTCTGTTACCGGAACCCCAGACTCTGAAATTCTACATGCCTCTCACCGCTCAACTTTACGGTCGTGACAGCTGTGGAGATCTGGAGGAGTACGGCAACGATTTGAATGGTCGTGATCTGCGAGACTATCAGTCGTGCATTCACGAGGCGCTTCTGGAAAACCAGGTGCCGGAGGAAAAAAGTCGCGGCCTTATGCGCTGGTATGATAAACAGGATGGGGTAAATGAAAAAGTTCAGTCCATCGTGTTTGACGCAGAAAGTCGCGATGGGCAGCTGTGGTGCGTAGCGGAATGCAAGGTAGTGGGTGACCTTCTGCCGGAGGAAAAAGAAGCCCTGGCTGATTACATTTCAGGTCAGGCGTCGGACGGTTGGGGCGAGGGATTTGAGCAGCGGGCCATCGATCTGGAAGAGGGGGAACTTTATGTGAGTCTCTGGAACTCCAGCAACTGGACAATCCAGACCGAGGAAGAAAAGTTCTCCCCCGATTCTCTCACCCGCCTGCCGGATATGTGCTGGTCTGTGCTTCCCGGTGAAGGAACACTTATCTGCATCAAAAAAGGTGAGAGCGGCTACTACCCCAGCGACTGGAGTACCGGCGACAGGGCCCAGAACCGCTACCTGGCGGACTATAACAACCAGCGTCGGGGCATTACACCGGCACAGGAACAGGCGATGCTCACTGGCAGCATGTGCGGTTGGGATGTACCTGGTGCGGATCCCAAGTGGTATGAAGAACATCAGAACCAGGAGACGGGAGGAATGACGCTTGAATAAAGGATTCACCGTATATGTAAGTCCTTTGGAAATGGACAGTACAGCTCACCGGTTGGTAGAACTGCCTATGGAACAGGAAAAACTGGATGCACTCCAGCTGGAACTGAACACCGGCTCCCCCCTCTATACCGAAGTATCGGACTTCTGTGGGCGGGAATACCTTGAGGAGCATTTGCCAGAGGATATGGATCTGACAGAGTTGAATCTGCTGGCTGAGAAACTGGCCTCCTTGGAACCTGTCCAGGAAGCGGCCTTCGAGGGCCTTGTCCGCATGGATCTGGATAAAGGAATGACGGAACTGCCATTGTGTCGGCTGGTCGACCTGGCCAACAGTGCGGATTGCTGTCATGTTGCTCCAGGAGTTGGTAATGACGAGCAGCTGGGACACTTCTATGTGGACAATGATTTCCCGGTAATTCCGCCCGGCCTGCCGGAAGAGGTGTATGAGGTTCTGGACTATGCAGCCATTGGCCGAAAGGCCAGAATGGAGGAGGGCGGAGTCTTCACCTCCGAAGGCTATGTGGTACAGCACACCGACCTGGATGTGAGTTACTCGCAGTCCCATTGTGGGCCGCAGATGGAGGTGATGAGTCCATGAAACACCGCCTTGCCCCTCTTTTGGAGGGGATGGAGATGGGCAAATCGGAACATGATTGGCTGGAACAACGGTTGGAAAGCATGACAGCAAAGGAAGAACTGCTCTTCCGAGGTGCCATGCAGATTGAATCACCAAGGGACATTCAGACGACCATCCAAATTCTTCAGGGATTGGATCACTACCAGCTCCTCTATGGAGCAGAGGACGATGTGCTACTGGGACGATTCGTCATGGAGCATATTCACACCCCCACACACGCGGCACGGGGCTACCTTGACCCGGAAATTGTTGGGGCAGCCTATCGGGAACATGGTTCAGGCAGTTTTGTTGAGAACCACTATGTAGAGCGGCTGAACCCCGATCGTCCCTTGCCGGAGGTAAATCCCAACATGCCGCTGCCTAACACCGGTGAGTATGCAATTCGGATCAAACTGGTAAGCAGAAACAATATGGAGGGTGTCTGGATTGGATTCCCCGACACAGGAGAGTACATGGATGCAGTCCATCCGGATGAACTGCTTCTCGGGCTGGATGCCTTGCAAGCAGAAACACTGGATCAGTGCATGGCGGTGGATGTGGACTGCGCTCTGCCCCAGATTACCGACATCCTCAGCCAATATGACTCCGCAGGAGAATTGGTTCGCCACGCCATTGACTTCGGCTATGTCTGGGCGGAACAGGGGCAGGGAGAACCCCACTGGTTGGAAAAATGGATGTGTGTCATGGAGTTGGAAGACTGTCACCGCCTGGATTTGGCACTGGATCTCGCCCAAAACCTCCATTGCTACGAATATATTCCCCGCGGGGTTGATCTTGCGCAGTATGGCATGGACTTGGCCCGAAAGGAGGGTGTACTTGGCCAGGATCCGCTGCTCAACCAGTGCTTTGACTCTGTAGCCTACGCCCAGCATCATATGGCAAAATATGGCCTGTCCACAACAGACCATGGCTATGCAGCCAGGAATGGGCAAGAGGTCATCTACGAATACAGCCAGCCAGAACATGAACCGGAGATGACCATGTAACAATCTCACACCAAATTAGGGGCCGTTTTTCCGAAAGGGACAAAACGGCCCCTTCTTTTTTGCGCCCTTTTTCGGTAAAACGTGTCCGGAAAAGGAGGCATTTATGAGAGATGACAAGTTGTTGGACTATTTGAAAAGTTCCTGTCATGGCCGTGAAAACCGGAAAAGCGGCAGGGAGTTGGCTCGGACACTGGGGATCAATGTTAAGGATCTTCAAAAGTTGGTAAAACGACTGCGAAAGAAAAAGAACCCCATCGCTAGTGACCAGTACGGCTATTACTATGCCGCCACCGCTGCGGAACTCTGTGACAGCATGGATTTTCTCCAGGGGATGGCGGATGGCCTGATGGAAGATATCCGCAGTATGCGAGGGTGCCTTGATGGTTACTCGGAAAGGGACGGTGCTGCTAATGGCTAAGCCCTTCTTTCCGTGGATGGGGAACAAAGAGAAACTTGTTCCCTACATCCACCAGCTGATACCGCCCCATATGAAACAGTTTACAGAGGTGTTCGGTGGAAGCGGTGCCGTCATCTTAGGTCTGCAGCCAAAGAAGGGCCGGTTGGACATTTATAACGACCTGAACGACGATTTGTTCAATGTGTTTTGCTGCGTCAAAGAAAAATCGTTCTCACTGGCCAAAGAACTGAAGTTTCTGCCGGTGCATGGCAGGACACCCTTCGCCTTCTACCGCGATATGGCCGCTCATGAGCCGGACTTCTATCGGCATATTGAGGAGGAGAAACGAGTTGTAGCGGAGTCCACTTGTTTTACCGAAGAAGAGATCCGCGAACTGCTCACGATCCTGGATGGCAACGCAAAACTTTTTGATGTGCGGCGGGCAGCGGCTTTTCTGTTCACCACTTACGGCAGCTTCAGTGGGACAGGAAATTCTGTTGGCATTAAAACTGTGGACCCGCAGGCAATCGTGGATAAACTTCCCCAGGTTTCAAGACGAATGGACAGCATTTTCCTGGAACATCAGGATGCCCTTGTGCTGATCCCCAAGGAGGACCGTCCGGACGGAATCATCTATGCAGATCCACCCTATATGCTGACAGAAAAGGTCTATGATGTGCGATTCCTTCCGGAACACCACATCATCCTTCACGACAGGGCACGTTCATGTAAAGGGTATGTGATCATCTCCTACGGCTATGATGACCGGATCATTGATCTGTACAAAGATGATTTTTTCATCATCTCCTTGAAACGAACCAATCCGCTGTCACAGACCGAAGGTTCCACCTTCAGGGAGTTGATCATCACCAACTACGATCCCAGCCCCTACCTGAATAAGCAACTTGATATCTTTGGGCAGGCAACTGAGGCCATGTGGGAACCCGTCATCCTGCACCGGCCTCGCAGAATCTTAAAAGCAGACTAGGAGGTAATTTGAAATGAAGTTTGTATTACATCGTAATCCCGAGAACAGAAACCAGAAAATTCCTTTCCCCGCCATGCAGATGGCTGAATTGGCTGACGCGGAGCAGCTGACTATCCAGGCAGATGCAGGCAGTATCCTGATCAGCCGGGAGGACATCACGGCGCGGCAGGCCATCACCACCATCACCCATCTCTACGAGGTGATCGACTCCTTGATTCTCCAGCTGGTGGATGCCAGCAATGAAATCGTCGATGTCCTGGATATCCCCGACCCTCTCGAGACCGTGGATGAGGAGCTGCTGGATGATCTTCTGGAGTGCGGAGCCAACCCGGACGGTCTGCGTCTGCTTCTGGCGGTGGAGGACGAAGCAGATGAGGAATGATACCTACCTCTACACAGACGGTCTGGACGCAGCCAGGCGCAGCGGGCAGATAGCCCTATGGCGGGCCAGCCATCAGGCCAACATCGCCTGTAAAAAAGCGATTGAGGATAGTATCCGCCAAGGCTTTGATGGCGTGCATCTCAAAGAGGACTGCGCCAAAGAGGTGTTGGAGGAGTTCGGTTTCAAGCGGGTGAACTGGGCGCTGGCAAACACCATCCAGGAAAAGAGTGGCGATGGCCGATTCCGCCCCGACAACAGAAGTTGGGCACAGCGCACCTTCATTCCGGAAGATATGGGCCACAAGGTGGAGTTTATTGTTAACTCACACTCCGAGGTTGTGAATGGTTTTGTGAACCAAATACGGGAGGCCTATCAGAAGCTTAACCTCTTCGGCCCAGAACACTGCGAACCCAATTCATGGGAGGATTTAGATTACACAGGAAAGGTGCTGGTACTGAGTCCGGACACTCTGAGAGAATCCTGCTGGACACAGGAAAATCAGCTTTGGTATGCCCATGATGGATTTGGGTGCAGTCCCCATGCCATCGGTCGTTCTATCCGCTGTACCTGCCTGGGAGATGGAGAACATACCAGATGGAACCGATCCGACTTCATCGGAGTCCTGCAGGAGAATCTTCTTCCGGAGTGGGCTGAGGAAAAACTGAACGAGCTGACAGGCCAGAATGTTGATCACAGCATGGAAGGCATGAAGATGGAGTGAAGTGGAGGAATTATGAATTTGAGTTATTACACGGTGGATGATCTTCGTCTGGGACATGATCCGAAAGGCGTGGTCGGGTGGCGGATGTCCCATTTTCTATCTTTGGATGATGCGTTAACGCATTATGCGAGTCTGCCTGCTACGGGAGTAAAATCTCTTGGGCTGACGGATGGAGTGCATTGTCTGGAGATCGCTCGATGTGTCCCGCTCTTTGAATATGACAGAGAAGGCGAAGACATCCTGGCCTCTGACTACAAGCAGTTTCCGCTCTGGGCCGATGTGGAGGAGGTCAATACTGCAACACAGGCATGTATTTCCGCCTTGCGGCTTCGGTATGTCCTCCATCCTGATGCGATTGTACCAATTCCAAAAGGTGACTCCTTATCTTCAAAATTAAAGGATAAATATCTCTGGCTGAATGCAAACCGGGCAAAGGAATCCGCCATTACGCTGGCGTATCGCGCCGGTACAGGCTGGATCCCCTTGAGAGAATGGAAACGCTGCGCTTCGAAGCATCCGCTGATTCTTAAGTTTATGGCGGATGGTCTGACGGAGGGCGGCGCTTTTGTATCTCTGGAAGTTGAGCCCTGGGAGTATGACCTGTTGGTCCGCCGCACTTTAGAGCGGCTTAACCAAAATACATCAAATTCAGGAGGAATGAAGACATGAAGAACGACATGAAAGCAGCAGTGTCCCCTATGGAGATGGATGTGAGGATCTTTCCCTATCGAGGGGACGGCCCCGTGGCAGCAATCGCTTCGGTTACGCTGAACGGCTGTTTTGCCGTGCGGGATGTACGGATCATGGAAGGGAAAAATGGGCTTTTCGTTTCCATGCCCCGCAGAAAGGTAAAGGGTGAGTATCGAGACATCTGCTATCCCTGCACCAAAGATTTCAAGCAGCAGTTTGATCAGAAGGTCCTGGAGGCCTATGAGCAGGCACAGGTTCAGGAGGCTCAGAAGTCCCCGGACCCCGAGGGTCAAGAGGAAAACGGCCCCACCATGGCAATGTAAGGAGGTAATGTTCATGAAACGAGTAATGACCCTTTGCGTCCTGGTTCTGACACTGACAATGGCGCTCTGCCCCGCAGCACTGGCAGCGGATCTTGGGAGTGCGGCTACTGCAGCCCAGGTATGTTACCCTACTTCTATCAGCCGCAGCGAGGACGGCACAGAACTGAAAAAAATCTATGATCTGGGGCCGGAGGATGACCCCGCAGGGATTCCCCGCTCTGATTTTGAGCAGGATGGCTTCCACTATACCCTGACGGATCTGCTCAAACAGGAGCTTCCCGAAAACGAAAGTCGGCAGCACACTGAAACGGTCTCCTTGCCCAGCAAAAATAAGGATATGGAGTCTGTGCTGGCGCTGCTGCCCGCCGAAAAGGAATTCGTTACGGATGACGGTCTGACCGGGATTCTGAGCCTGGACCTGTCCACAGTCCGGGTGGAGGTTGCTGGGTATGGCAGCTCCACCAAGGAAGTCTCTGCCACACGCTCCTACCCCAATCTGGCTGGTCAGGATACCCAGTACATCCCCAAGACTATCGAAGAGGATGGCCGGACCCTGACGCTTCAAACGGTCAATTGGCAGACAGACAATACCGCAAACATGGATGGATATGCCGTTGGCGACCGTTTCACCGCTGTCGCCACCTATACCGGAACTGCGACCAGCTCCTATGTGAAAGGTTATACCGTGACTGCGGACTATACCGGAACCGTCAGCCGCATCGCCCTGAATAAGGTGCGCTATGTGGCTATTTTTGAAGGAACACCGCTGGAGCCTATTCTGCCAACGGAGGATGAAAGCACTGGCCCCGCCCAGTTTAATTGGTTGGCCATTGCAGTCCCCTTCGGTATCGTAGCCCTAGTCGGTGCAGGAACAGGTGCCGCTCTATTTATGAAGCGTCGCCACGAGACAACGGAGGAGGAGAGCGAATGAAACGAGTAATTTCCACTTGCCTGACGCTTTGCCTGTCTGCGGCATTGGCCTTGCCTGCCAGCGCCTTGGACTACAGCATTGACGCCCCCGGTAATCCGGATTACGGGGATCCTACTTCTATCGAGGTAGTCCACACGGCTGATGGTGGGGCAATGAAGAATGAGGATATCAGCAAAAATGCAGCCCTGATCCCGCCTTCCTTTGGCAGCCCCAGCGCAGATGCCCTTGGAACAGGTACCTATCTTACCCCCAACTTGGCCCCTGGCGGCATGGCGGTTGGTACTATCTCCGGCGGCAATATGCCCATCGTATTCCCGCCTACGTCTGGCGAAGACACAGGCAATACCAGCTCTGGCAGTTCTGGCGGATCCAGTACCTCTGGCGGTTATACCTATGTGACCGATGATCTCTACTATTCTGGTGGTTATCTGGGAACTCTGAAAATCTCCGCCATTGGCCTCAGTGTGAAGATCTATCAGGGCACCGGGAGCAGCACACTGGCCAAGGGAGCAGGCCACTTCACAGACACGAGTATCTGGGACGGCACTGTTGCCCTGGCTGGCCACAATCGGGGTGTCAACAACCATTTCGGCAAGATCCATACCCTGGAGATCGGGGATAAGATCACCCTGACCACTAAGCTGGGCACCCGCACCTATAAAGTTACCTCCGTCAGTAAGGTCAGCGAAACGGACCGCAGCGCCATGACGCCTACCGGCGAGGACCGGATCGTGTTGTACACCTGCGTAATGAATCAGAGTGCTTACCGCTGGTGCGTCCAGGCGACTGCTGTGTAAACTGATCTGCTGCGTCGCCATTTGTTCTCTGCCCACGCGGAAGATTCTGCTTGACTTCTACCTCCTTCTTGGATATTGTGTGCTTGCAAAGATCCACATAATGCAAAGGAGGAATGAATATGAAGGCAAAAAAGAATCTGGCCCTGGTAGCGGCAGGTATCGTAATCGGCGCGTTTCTGGCATTCCCCACAGCACACGCCGCTGAAGAACTATTCACTGCAGTTCGCAGCTCCCACCAGTTCTTCCTGGATGGGGAAAAAGTTCAGATGGAAGCATATATCATAAACGGCAACAACTATGTCAAACTTGCAGATGTGGGCAAGATGGTCGGGTTCAATGTGTATTGGGACGGAGCGGTGTACATGGACAGTGATGCTCCTTACACTGGAAAAGCACCGGAAGCATCCTCCACGCTTGAGGAGGTGAGAGAAGAGATCGCCGTCCTCGTGAACGAGGTACGACGCGAGAATGGTCTCCAGGAACTGACTATCGATCAGCGCCTGATGGCAGCAGCGCAGAACTGCAGCGATCAAAAGTTTACCTGGCATCACACGAAAGAAGAGTGTGAAGCGGTGGCGGCATCTGGATATCCCTATGGCTTCGGCTCAAATCTCACCGTATTCACTGGTGCGGCAATAGCAGATATTGCACAGCGCGCAGTGGATAACTGGGAAAAGTCTCCTGGTCACTTCCAAACCATGACGGATCCAGACGCAACAAGTCTTGGTGTAGGTGTAACCAAGGACAATGGCGTTACGTACTGCTATCTGTTTCTCGGAAAGCCTAATACCAATAATCCCTACGGATAAATCCATGTAGAGTGTGGCCCCTCCAAAACTGGAGGGGTCGTTTTTTTGTGCCTATACAAGAAAGAAGGTGAGTGAAATGATGTAATGCAATAGCATATCTGCCTATTTTCCAAGTTCAAGAAGAATAACCGCAAAAAATAATATCGAGAGAAGCAACAGGCCGTAGGGATACAGGACCCGACAGCCTGTTTTGACTGGAATGCTCCATCCCTGCGGCCCTTTCTTTTTTCGAGGAAAGGACAAAAAATGAAGATGAAAACGCATTCCGTATATATTCGCATGATGTCCTTGCTGCTCGCTGTTCTGTGTATTGTGGGCCTGTTCCCTGCCAGTGCGCTGGCTGCCAGCCCCAACACCATTAAGTTGGAGGACTGCACCTACAACGGGGTCCACTATGACTCTCCCGCATTAGGGATTTGCTATATGCACCAGATGCAGTTTGATTTCAACGGCGACAGCGTCATGGGCTTTTGCTCCGAAAAAGGCAAAGGCATGGGCTGGTCTTTGGAAGGTCATGAGTGGAACAGCCCCAAAGAAATCAACGACTCCACAGTGAAAATTATGATGGCATATTTCTATTGTCATACCAAAGGTATTTTCACTGACCGGGCACAAGCACTGGGCCTGGATGAAGTATGGGGCTCCGACTATACCTGGACTATGAATGCATGGGTGCAGGCAGTAGTTTGGCGGTATAAGGCCGGTCTGCTCTCTGATCCTGTGGTCGCCTGCGCGGAAGAATTGATGTATGTTTTCAACAACCTCAAACACACCAACTACACCAGCATTGATGAGGAACTGGATGGCTGGTCTTTCCGCGACAGGGCCCAGTACACTCTCGACCTCGGTGCAGAGGGTGTTTGGGGTGATTGCGCAGTATATGAATACAAATATGCTGGTCCCGGCTCCAATTACCACCCCGCCAATGATGTTCAGGCTGTATTCGTTGGCGAACTCACCATCACCCGCGAGCAGTACGAGCTTACCGTAAAGAAGGTAGACTCTACCAACCCCAGCAAGGGCCTTTCCGGTGCTCGGTTCCTCATCCAGTCCGCCAATGGCACCTATTCCAAGG
Organism: uncultured Dysosmobacter sp.; assembly: GCA_947625655.1. Lineage (GTDB taxonomy): Bacteria > Bacillota > Clostridia > Oscillospirales > Oscillospiraceae > Oscillibacter. The sequence continues at coordinate 40,530 of CANQPD010000005.1, read as the reverse complement.
AGTTTGTCACCGGGAGCGATGGAACCTATACGCTGTCGTCTTTGGATGCAGGCACTTATTCCGTAACTGAAATGGCCCCTCCGGAGGGGTACGAAATTGATAACGCAGGACCTCAGTATGTTGTTCTCCCCAACGAGAGCGGTACCACCGTCACAGTTACCTTTACTGATACTCCTGTCATCACCAGTGAGGGCAGCATCCGCAAAGTGGATTCCGACGATCCCAGCAAGGGGCTGGCTGGTGCTGTGATTAAGATCGAGGGTGTCGATAACAGCTTTACCGGCACCTACACCACTGGTGTCGGAGGATATCTGCAGGATGTACCCTGGGATACGATGCCCATCGGCTCTTATGTAGCCACTGAAGTCACCCCTCCGAACGGGTACACCATCAGCAAAGATCCTGATAAGGTCCGGCAGGAGTTCTATTGGGACGGCAAGAGCGATGTTGACCTTGTGTTCGAGAACGACGCAAAAGTAAAGCTCGAACTTTTGAAGGTAAACGACTCCGACCAGCCCATCGAAGGCGCAGTATTCAATGTCCTGAAAGATGGGCAGATCATTGCCACAGAGAAAACCGATGCCTCTGGAATTATTACCGTTACCAATATCACTGAGGGCCTCTACGCTTTTGTTGAGGTCTATGTCCCGGCTCCCTATGCCCGACTCGAAGAGCCTGTTACCGTCCATGTGGATCAGGAAGATGTGGACGGTGGCGGCACGATTTCGGTCTCCGCAGTAGATGAAGAACTTCCTACCCTTACCATCCTTAAGCGAGATGGCCAGACTGGACAGGTTGTTCCCGGAGCCGTCTTTGAAGTAAAGGGCATTCATCACGGCTACCACACGGATGTTACTACTGGTGAAGACGGCACGGCCACTTTGACTGGCCTTCCCGTAGACAGCTATGAAGTGACTGAAATCTCCGTACCTGACCCCTATGTGGTGGCTGCAGAACCCACCCAGACGATCTGGCTGGGTCCCGGCGATGAGAAGCAGCTGATCTTTGATAACTTGAAGCAGCCCCAGCTCACCATCGCCAAAGTCGATGCTGCAGACTCCACCACCCCCATTTCCGGCACCGTCTTCCGGATTGAAGCCATTGATGGTGATTACCAGAATGATGTCACCACCGGCCAGGATGGTACTGTTACCCTCCGTGTGGCACCTGGTACTTACCGTGTCACTGAATTGTCCGTACCGGCCCCCTACTTCCTCCCCGATAAAGACGCAGATCGGGTCCAGACGATCTCTCTGAATGCAGGGGACGAAAAGAAGCTTGTTTTCAAGAACAGCAAAAGCCCTGAACTCACCATCTACAAGGAGGATAGCGTTGCCGGTGCCCCCGTGGAGGCAGCGCGATTCCATGTAACCTATACCAGCAATGGTGAGGCCGCTGACGCACCTGCCACCATTGATTTTGGCGAGTTCCTGACGGATTCTAACGGCGAGATCCGACTTCACGAGCAGGGAAAGCGGCTGTATCCCGGCGAATACACCATCACTGAGGTAGAGCCTGCTCCTGGGTTCCAGATGGTAGAGCCCACAACTCAGAAGATCATTCTCCATGGCGGAGAAAAGAAAACCGTTACCTTCCAGAATACTCCCCTTAACGCCATCATCGTCGAGAAATACGACAGCGTCACTGGTGAGGCCCTTCCGGGCTGCACGTTCCAGCTGCGTTACCTTGGCGGGACATCTGGCACCGGTGGAACGATTATTGGCCAGAAGGTGACCGGGAAAAACGGCACCGCTATTTGGACCAGCCTCAAACCCGGCACCTATATTCTGGAGGAAGTGGACCCTGCGGACGGCTATAGTATCATCCAGTCTTCGGAAACCGTCTATCTGGCCGACAGCGGAGAACAGTCGGTTGTCACCGTCCGGTTTAAGAATATGCCGGATGGCAACCTGCTGATTCGCAAGGTTTGTTCTGTCAATCCCAGCGTGACTCTCCAGGACGCCGAGTTTAAGGACATGTATGCCGATGGCACTTTGATCGGGGACAATAATGGAATCTACCGCACGGACGAGAACGGTGAGATCCGCATCGAGGGCTTGGCTCCCGGTAAAAGCGTGGTCGTCACTGAAACGAAGGCTCCGGCAGGTTTCCTGATTGACACCCAGTCCCAGACCATCCAGATCAAGGAGGGGCGAACTGTTTCGCTTACCTTCAAGAACCAGCCCAAGGGCGAGCTCATTATTCAGAAACGCGATAGCGCCACCGACAAACCTCTTCCTGGTGCTGAATTCCGAGTGACTACGGCAGCAGGCTGTGAAGTTGGGCTAGATGGTGTCATTGGAGATTCCACTCTCACCCAGAATGGCATCTTCACCACGGACTCCAATGGTGAAATTCACATCACGAATCTGGCCCCAGGTGCCTATGTAATCTCTGAACTGAAGGCTCCGTCTGGGTATGTGATCGATCAGCCCACCACCAATGTGGTGATCGGCGAGAGCGGCGATACACAGACAGTGGTCATCAAGAACTCTAAGGCCGGAAGTTTGATCATCGATAAGCGGGACTCTCTTACTGGTAAACCTCTCGAGGGAGTTACATTTAAGGTGACCACATCTACCGGTGAGTACGTGCCGGACGAGAACGGCTACATCTCCAGCAACGGTCTTTACTTTACCGATAAGGACGGAAAGATCCAGATTGACGGTGTAGTGGGCACCCTGGTAGTGACCGAAACCGCAACCATTCCGGGATACAGCATTGATCCCGCAAAGAAGACCCAGACCGTCCAGGTCAACCCCAATGATACGCAGACGCTCTACTTCACCAACACGCCCAGTACCACATTGGTCATCGAAAAATATATCGAGGGTACCACAACGCCGCTGGCGGGCGTGACTTTCTTGGTCACAGATAGTTCCGGCGCGGTCGTTGGCTCCAGCAATGGAGAGTACATTACCGATGAGAATGGCCGCATTGTTATTGATGATTTGGAGCCCGGCACCACGGTGACCGCCAGAGAGGTCAAAACAGTGGAGGGCTATGTGCTGGACACTTCTCCCAAGTCCATTGAGATTAAGGCCGGTGAGGTACAGACCTTGCGCTTCTATAATGCGGCGAAGGGCACTCTGGTCATTCGAAAGCTCGATTCCGTGACTAAAAAGCCTCTGGCTGGTGTGGAATTTGAGCTGACCTACGCCGATGGTGGCTATGTGGACGCTGACAACGGCCACCTGTCCAGCAAGGGCCTTTATACCACAGATGCCAATGGTGAGATTCGAATCAGTGGTGTGACCGGCACGATCGTGGTAAAGGAAACGAAAACCATTGATGGCTACACCATTGATCCGGCCACTCAGTCCCAGACCGTGGTGGTAAACCCGGCAGATACGCAGACCTTGACTTTTTATAACGATCCCATCGGAGGGGTTGAGATTATCAAGGTCAACGAAGCTGATCAGACCGAGCGCATTCCTGGCACCACATTCGAGATCCGTAAGGTAGATGACGAACTGATTGATACCGTCACCACGGACAAAAACGGTCGAGTCTTCGTTTCCCTGGAAGACGGTGCCTATTATGCGGTGGAGGTCGAGGCAGCGGATGGCTTCAAGCTGGACAGCACCCCCTACTACTTTGAGGTGGAGAACGGAAAGACAGAACCCCTCAAGATTACCAATAAGGCCGTGTCCGGTATCCTGATCCATAAGACGGACAGCACTACCGGCGAAGGGATCTACGGGGTGACCTTCCTCCTCTATGACAGCAGCAACACCCCCATCGGTCAGTACACCAGTGATGACCGGGGCTATGTCTACATCGAAGATCTGGAGGCAGGCCGTTACTACCTGCGCGAGTTGGAAAATGAGGGGTATGTCCCGGACACCCAGAAGAAAACCGTCTATGTGAAGTCTGGAGAGACCACCGAGGTTGAGCGGGAAAACACTCCCATTACCGGACAGATCCAGATTACCAAAACTTCGGCAGATTATAACTCGATGAACGGCTGGCCTGCCGGAACCCCCATTCCCAACACCGTCTTCGAGATCTACAACTATCGGACCGGCAAGCTGGTGGATACCATCAAGACGGACAAAAATGGCGTGGCAGTCTCTAAGCCGCTGCCCCTGGGCCGGTACAAAGTTGTGGAAGCCCAGGCAGCCGAGTTCTATGGCCTGGACAAGACTCCCATTGAGGCGGAGATCGAATTTGCCGGTCAGATCGTTAAGACGGCCATGACAAATAAGAGCCTCTATACCAACGTCAGCATTAAAAAGACCGGATATGTGGAGGTCATGCCTGGGCAGCAGATTCGCTATGACTTTTCTGGCATCGGCAACAACTCCACCACCAGCCTCACCTCCTTCTACTGGAGGGATACCCTGCCTACCCAGGCGGTACGGCTGGATAAGATCATCACCGGCACCTACAATGTGCCTGGAAATTACAAGGTGGTCTACCAGACCAACCTGAGCGGCGGTACATGGCGCACCATGTACGACAACCTGAGCACCATGCAGAACTATACGCTGGATGCCTCGCCTGCAGCACTTGGTTTGGCTTCCAACGAGTATGTGACCCAGTTTATGGTGTCCTTCGGCGTGGTGCCCTCCAATTTCCGACAGGTGGAGGCACCGAGAGTCTATTGCAATGTAGTCTCTTGGCTCACTGGTGGCACCCAGTTCGTTAACCAGGCAGATGTGGGCGGTGTCTATGACGGACAGTGGATTATGGCAACCAGCCGTTGGGTAACCAAGGTTTATAAGCCTTCCGAGCCCCTTCCCAGAACGGGATATTGATCCAATTTCATTACATCCAGGAGGGTCGCCCAATTGGGCGGCCCTCCCACTTTGAGGAGGAACTACCTATGAGCAGAGGAGAACAAAAGGTTCAAAGGCCTTTCAGCTGGTTTCAGCTCGGAGGAAAGGCACACCGGTTCCAGCTCGATATTTTTTAAGAAAGGGTGATTAACATGAAGTTGAAAAAATACTTATGTGCCTTTTGTGTGATTTCCCTTATGGCGATTTTACTCACTGTCCCCGCTTTCGCAGCTGGCGGTGATGTGGCCGGTGCAGTGGAACAGACCTGGGATGATGCCGCAACGCAAATCAAGACTGTCGTGGATAATGTGGTTTTTCCTGCCCTGAGTATGATCCTTGCCATTGCATTCTTTGTGAAGCTAGGAATGTCGTACTTCGATTACCGCACGAGGGGACAATTCGAATGGACTGGTCCTGCAATCCTCTTTGTTTGCCTTATCTTCGTACTGCTGGCCCCCAATTACATCTGGGGCATCATCGGCATCTAAGAATCGAAGGCCGCACCCCCTCCTAATTAGGAAGGGGTGCGGTTACCTTTTAGAGAGGAGGTGTTAGTGCCTAATGTTTATTTGGGATTTTGTAGCCAATCCCATTATGGATGCTCTTATGGATTGGTTTTACAGTCAGGTCGTTGGCTTTCTCGGCGCATTTTTTGCCCAGATGGGCAATATGGGTGCGGAACTTTTTGAATTGGAATGGGTGCAAGCTGTTGTCCTATTCTTCTCCCAACTCGGTTGGGCTCTGTATGGCGTCAGTCTGGTCGTTTCTGGTTTTGAGTGCGGAATAGAATATATTTCTGGCCGTGGCAATATCCAACAGGCTGCATTAAATGCCATTAAGGGTTTTCTGGCAGTGAACCTGTTTACCGTTGTTCCAGTTCGCCTATATTCGTTATCCGTTGCGCTGCAAGGGACCTTTGCACAAGGTATCACCGGAGCCGGTTCAGGCATTGGAGATCTTGGCGCGGCAATTTTGGAAAACATGGAGTCTACTTCCTTAACGGAGATCGCGGCTGCTGGCCACTGGGGAATTGGCACCAACCCACTCATGCTGATCTTCTGCATAATTTTGATGGCCTATGCTGTGATCAAGGTGTTTTTCGCAAATCTAAAAAGAGGCGGAATCCTCCTCATTCAGATTGCGGTCGGAAGCCTCTATATGTTTTCAATCCCTAGAGGATACACCGATGGTTTTACCCAGTGGATGAAGCAAGTGATTGGCTTATGCCTTACCGCTTTCCTGCAGGCCACCATATTGGTGGCAGGGCTAATGGTATTCAGCGAGCATGCTCTGCTGGGATTAGGTCTGATGCTTTCTGCTGGCGAAGTGCCCAGGATTGCAGGAACATTTGGTCTGGACACCACCACCAGAGCCAACATCATGTCTGCGGTGTACACAGCTCAAGCAGCTGTCAACACCACCCGTACGCTTGTACAGGCGGCAACAAAATGATAGCACCCACAGGCCGTGTCCTGACGATGGGCAGCCTCTTTGATGGAATTGGTGGATTCCCTTTGGCTGCTGTTCGCAGTGGTATAGAACCGCTGTGGGCCAGCGAAATTGAGGCGTTTCCAATCTCAGTAACACAAAAAAGATTTCCCAACATGGTTCATGTCGGAGACATCACACAATTAGATGGAGCAGAGTTACCGCCGGTGGATATCATCTGCGGTGGCTCTCCGTGTCAGGATCTTTCCGTGGCCGGAGCGCGTGCCGGGTTAGCCGGTGAACGCTCCGGCCTATTTTTGGAACAGATCCGCATCATTAAGGAGATGAGATATGCAGATAAGCAAAGAGGACGGCCAGATATCCTTGTTCGGCCAAGATATGGAGTGTGGGAAAATGTCCCAGGAGCATTCTCCAGCGCAAACGGAGAAGACTTCAAAATCGTCCTCCAATCGTTCCTCCAAGTTGAAGAACCATACCTTCATGTTATTAGACCTGAGACCGGGCGCTGGGAATATGCTGGGGCCGTGCTGGGAGTACGATCCTGTGTGGCTTGGGTCACTTGGGACGCTCAATACCTCGGAGTGCCCCAGCGCCGTCGTCGAATCTTCCTTATCACAGATTTTGCAGGATACAGTCCCATCCAAATATTATTTATCCCCGACAGCTTGCATGGGTATCCTGCGGCGAGCGGAGGAGAGGGGGAAAGATCTTCCGACAGCACTTGCGGCAGCACTGAGGGTTCAGGCTGGGATACAAAAACCGGAGGACACTAATCTGCACGGAGAAATTACTGGGGTCGATGGTTATAACGGTGATTTAACGGGCGACGTGTCTGCCACACTTGGAACCAACTGCGGTATGTCCACAGGACGAAATGGTGTTCTGGATCCAACTCCTTTTGTGAATAACCAGCAGGATGAGGCCAGATTTACTTGCGGCATAGACGGCGACCTCGCCCTATTGCCCCCGGAAAGCCTTCATGTATCGGGTCTAATAACAAAAGGAAGCGGCGATTGCTTTATTACAGAAGAAAAACACACCACTTTAAGCACTGGTGGAGGTCAAGCGGGTCAGGGATACCCATGCATTTTTGCCGCAGGATTCTCCGCAGGGGCTGGTGCAACTGCCGGTAGCATTGGCTACGATGAAGAAATCGCTCCTACTCTCAAAGGTAGTGCCAGCGGAAATTGTATGCCGACTGTTTTCTGCCTGAATGATCAGGGCGGCCGTGTAATGGATGTAACCAAAGAGATGACAGGAACGCTCCGCGCTCAGACACACGGACATGAACCTTTGGTTCTTGATGCCCACGGTCAGGACACCAGATACCGTGGGCCAGTCGAATGTTCACCAACTTTATCCGCAAGCTTACTGAATCATCCTTTGGTAGTTGATTCGCCCCAAGAACCGGCCCTATACGAGAACCACGGAATTGATGCCCGCTATACTGGTCCACATGCTGTGTCACCTACTCTCTCTGCAAGGGCTGGAACTGGTGGAAACAATTTGCCTTTGGTTGCAGCACCAGAGGAAACCTATTGTATTACAGGAAATGCAATTGACCGGCAGCCACATAATGGTGGGAACGGAATTGGATATCAGCCGAATCTATCCTATACTTTGACCGCAACAGATCATCATGCAGTGTTTCGCCGGCAGCGTGTCGATCTATTTCAGAGCGATACAGTTGTAGGGACCCAAAGTGCGCGCCAGTACAAGGATGCTACAGATCTAATTTATCAACAGTTACCTGAAAAGATGGGAATGGTATACCTCATTCGCAGACTCACACCAATGGAATGTGAACGGCTACAAGGGTACCCGGATGGTTGGACAAATATGCCAAATGTGTCGGACTCCAATCGATATAAGGCTTTGGGCAACAGCGTTGCAATTCCATGTGTGCAATACCTGATCCAGCGCATCGCTATGTGCCTTATGCTTGGCTTTCAAGGTTACTTTTAGTTCCTTTTGTGAATGGCTTTTTACCTTGCTTTTGGGTATGCTTGCTTTGCAATTACAGAAGAAGGAGGTCAGGTTATGGCGGAAGATATTAAGAATCTCTGTGCGCCAATCCCATCAGATCTGCACGCAAAGGTACGGGAACATCAGGAAGCATCCGGCAAAACCCTTGGCCAGTATATGGCTTGGTTGATCACACAATTCTATGAGTACGAAAAAGGAGGAAATGCAAGTATGGCAGACAACAAAAGAACGGTGGCCTTCCAAGTTCCGGCAGACCTGTTCGAACAGTTCAAGGCGTATCTGGAAAAGAATCACATCAAGCAGAACGCATTCTTCTTGGACTGCATCCAACGAGCCCTTGCAGATGAGTTGGAATAAATGCTCAACAATGCCCTGCCGGAAATTGGCAGGGTTTTGTTTTCTTCAGACCGAAATGACATCTAGGAGGTGAAGATGTGTTTATCTATCCTGAAAACCTGAAAGCAAAACCAATGCTATGGCTTTGGGAACTGCGGGATATTGGTATTATCGGCGTTGGTTTTCTCCTCTCTGTTCTGGCTTTGAGTCAGGGGGCCGGGATGATACCACTCGTGATTACCGTCCTATTCTCCTTCCTAACTATTCGGGTGGACGGCTCCAGCATCTTGGACTTTTTACGGAGGGCCGCCTGTTTCCTAATCCTGCAGCAGCAATACTACGAATGGAGGCTTGACCCATGACTCGCAAAGAAAAATTGGCTCTTCGGCAACACCAGTCCACACGACAGCTCATGGGTATGCAGGGTATTGCATCACATGGAATTACGACTTCCAATTCGGAGTTGGTCTTTTTTCTCATCCGACCCGATAACCTTTCCGTTCTATCATCCGAGGGAATCCGTGCCAGGGTAACGGCGCTTGCCAACCTCCTGCGGGCAGAGCCCGCTGTGGAGCTCTTGGTTGTCGATTCCAGGGAATCCTTCCAACGAAACAAAGAATTTTATCAGAAGAGACTGGAAGAGGAAACGACCCCTGCCATTCGGAAACTGCTGATTGAGGATATGCGTCATCTGGATGAAATCCTGTCATCTTCCGCTTCTGCTCGAGAATTTGTTTTGATTCTGCGGCGGGATCTGAAGTCGGACATGAGCGAAGGCACCTTGCGCCAATTGGAGAAAGGTATCTGTGATCATGGCCTGCACGTCCGCCTAGCCGATGAGCAAGATGTAAAACGCTTGCTGGCCGTTTATTACCAGCACGATATAACCACAGACTTCTTTCAAGATGTGGATGGAGAAAAGGCGGTGATCGGAAATGGCTAAGAAGAAAAAACAGAAGAAGAAAAACACACCCTCGAAACAACCCGTAGTATCCCGGCCCAAGGAGTTCCTGGATCTGATCGCACCGGCTGCAGTTAAGTTCAATACGGACCATTTCATTCTGGGTGGTACATATCGCAGTGTTGTTGCACTTCGAAGTTATCCCCCCACAACAGAGGAACTGGCTCTACTCCGTAGACTTGGCGAAATGGCTGGTGTCACCCTGCGCCTTTCCGCCAGGCGAGTTACCACAGCTGAGGAGGATGCTATTATTCATGCAGCCACCAACAAGAACCGAATGGAGCGCAGTAATTTCAGTAACATCAAGCAAAGCGTGACTGCAGAGGAAAAAATCCAGGATGTCGAAACCCTGATCAAAACAACTCGACGGCAAACCGAACCCCTCATCCATTGTTCCTGTTTTTTGGAGTTCACCGCTCCGACCATGGAAGAGCTCCGCTCCCTGCGCGATGAGGTCAACGCAATTCTCATCCGCTCCAAATTGGGAACAGATCCTCTACTCTTACGTCAGAGAGACGGATTTCTTTCCTCCAATCCTGCTGGTCAAAATGCGTTTGGCTCCTTTACTGAACGTGTGCTGCCTGCATCCAGCGTGGCCAATCTGTACCCAATCAGCTATTCGGGAAAGACGGATCCGATGGGCTTTTATGTGGGCCGGGACAAATATGGCTCCAATGTTATCGTGGATCTGGACCGACGAGCCGACGACAAAACCAATGCCAGCGCCTTGATACTTGGCAACAGCGGTCAAGGAAAAACATATCTGCTCCGGCTCCTACTGTGCAATGTCTTGGAGGCAGGTAAGTGTGCCATCTCTCTGGACTCGGAGCATGAAATGGAGGATCTCTGCAGAAATCTGGGAGGTTGCTTTCTGGACTTCATGGACGGCAGACATCGCATCAATTTATTGGAGCCGCGCCGGTGGGATGATGGTAGTGAGCCTGATGATCCAGACGCGCCTCCTGCCTTCCACGGTACTCTCTTGGCCCAGCACATCTCATTCCTTCGTGACATCTTCCGTGTCTATAAGGACTTCGATGTCCCCCACATTGACACTTTGGAGCTGATGATAGAACGGCTCTACCGCAAATGGGGCATCAATGATAAGACGGACTTCTCACGTATGCTTCCTACCGATTATCCTATCTTATCAGACCTCTATGACACCATTGAGGATGCCTACCAGAACTATGAAGACGAGGAAGCTCTGAAACTCTATCCTCCCGAAATGCTTCGGGATCTGCTGCTGGGCCTCCACTCTATGTGCAAAGGTGCGGATGCACGATTCTTTAACGGACATACGAATATCTCGTCTGCGCGTTTCCTTGTGTTCTGTGTCAAAGGCTTGGACAGCGTCGCGCAAAACCTTCGGGACACCTTGCTGTTTAGTGTGCTCTCATATATGTCTGATCAGCTCCTCAGCGCCGGAAATACAGTGGCAGCGATTGATGAGCTGTACTTGTGGCTCACCAATCCAGTAGCTGTCACCTACATTCGAAACTGCCTGAAACGAGTAAGAAAGAAAGAATCGTCCCTATTTCTCGCCAGTCAAAACCTGGAAGACTTTGACCAGCCGGGCGTCCGGGAGTTGACTCGCCCCCTTTTTGCAATCCCTACCCATCAATTTGTTTTTAATGCAGGTGCCATCGATAAAAAGTTCTACATGGAAAACCTTCAGTTGGAGGAAGCGGAGTACGAACTGATTCGTTACCCCCAGAGAGGCGTCTGCCTCTACAAATGCGGGACAGACAGACATTTGCTGGCGGTCCATGCGCCTTCCCATAAGGAGCAGCTCTTTGGATCGGCAGGTGGTCGCTGATGGCAATTCCTGCTGCTGCCATTGCAAAAGCCGCAATTGGTGTCCTCTCAAACGAGAAGACACGCAAGGCTGCAGGCTGGGTTCTGGTAGCGATTCTATCCCCAATCATTCTCCTCATCGCTGCATTCTGTTCTATCTTGGGCGGTTCCGCTGATCACAACAGCAGCATCCTTGACCTGTGTTTCTATGGTGGCACATTACCAGCAGATATCCCTGCAGAATACCGAGCCTACATCGAAGACATGCAGGCAAGCTTTGCATTGTTGGATGAGCGAATTGCGGAAATCAATAGCATGACAGAGGATGGAGAAAGTCTTGACGCAATACGTGTCAAGGCATTTTTTTATGCTCTGTATTTCGGCGCGGAGTCACCGAGCAGCCGAGCGCACCAACAATTTGTTGATTGCTTTGTCACTTATGAGGAACGTACCCGCCCGCTCGATTCAACTGATAGCGAAGACGAAAGTGCAGGAGAACCGGAGGAGGAAACCTACACCGTTGCAATTCCCATCACAGACACCGCCACAATATGGTCCAACATTCAAACGGCATTAGGAGAAACAGTTACAGAGGAACAACGAAACAACGCAGACAGTATCTACAACTTGGTCCGTTACGGTTCTGCTACTGGAACAGAGGGCTGGATACCCGGTGCCGAAGTGCCGTTTATCGGTGCGGATGGATTTTGTTCTCCTGTGGGTTCCAGCTGGGAAAGTAGAGTCACATCAGAGTTTGGATACAGATCCGATCCCTTTACCGGCCAGACAAAAGGTCATACCGGTATCGACATCGCTGTGCCCACAGGCACACCAGTTCGTGCAGCTCTGCCCGGAGTCGTTACAAAGGCAACCTACAATGCTGGTGGCTATGGCTACTATGTAATGATTGACCACGGCAATGGAATGGTAACACTGTATGCTCACAATTCGAAACTGTTGGTCAGTGTTGGAGATACCGTGGAGGCAGGTGACACCGTATCTCTGTCCGGCTCCACGGGGCGATCAACCGGTCCGCATTTACACTTTGAAGTGCGTGTCAATGGTCAGCGTGTAAATCCACGCTCCTACCTGCCCACAAATTAAAGGAGGCGATTTGATGAAAGAAAAAGAGATTACTGTCTTGAAGGTGGAACCTGGTAAGTCACCAGAAACGGTAACCATGCCAAACACTTTGGACGCTATGCAGAAAATGGTGGGTGGCTACATCGAGGTGCTCCCCCTGAGCGATGTTTGCCTGGTCTGCAATGAGGATGGCAAATTGATGGGGCTGGAAGGAAACCGGCGCTTAGGCAACGACATCATTGTCGGCACATTCTTTCTGGCTGGCGATACTCGATCCGGTGATCTTTGTTCTCTTACCCAAGAGCAGATACAACACTTTGGTGAAGTGTTTGCTAAGCCGGATACCTTCCAACCAGGTGAGGTAGAGGATGCCTTGCGGATTGAGTTCTACTCAATGTAAGGAGGTCAGAATGGACAAGATTGAATTGAAAGTGACGATGGAGCCGGAGCGATTGGATGCGCTTCGGTATTTTTTGTCCGCAAAGGAAAAGCGAACACCAGAGAAAGAACTGCAGCGGTTGCTGGAAGAGCTCTATGAAAAATATGTGCCAGCGGATACTCGGGAGTATCTGGACAGTAAGAACAAGCCTGCAGTTCGCCCACGCCCCAGGCGTACAGCAAAAGGCGGGCGCACTGCACAGACACAGGATAACAACATTGACCAGAACAATCCCGGCCAAGATGTTTCGGCCGGCTATGACATGGGAGGTAGACATAATGAAAAAGTGTGATTTTTTGAACCAGGATCTTCGTTCGTCCAATCGGCTGTTAAGTCTTCGCCACCACAAAGATATCCGTTGTCCAGCACCCAGCACCTACAGCAAGCAAAAGCCTGCCAAGCGGCGGAATAGGGGGTGTCCCAATGAGCGGCTCCGTTGAGATCGTGCTCTGGCTTCATGAGTACAAATACCAAGCGTTGGAGAATCGGCTTGCCCAGGACGGGCGTGACATTGAAAAAGCAATGCAGGAGATGCTGATCGATCTATATTCTGAGTGCGTTCCGTTCGAGGAGCAGCAAGCCATCCGGGAGCGCATTGACGCTGAACATGCCGAGGCGGTGGCGGAACAAATGGCCAACACCACCTGGGCAGCCTACCATATCACCGGCGGTGGAGAGGATCTTTATTTCAAAACATCTAAAGCAGATACACTGCTCGTCGCTGCAAAGCGCTTGCGTACATATCTCACTGCTGAGGATAATCCTCAGCCAGCTTCCTTTGCAGCCGTGCTCAAAGACCGCATTGAAATCACTCAGGCAGAGTACGATCAACTCCTGGACCAACGGCTGCAGAATACCGGAAAGGTATCTGGAGTATTCGAAATGGACTTTGACAGAGATACATTTTCCGCAGCCAATGCTATGGACGGCTGGCACACCTACCGTATCCATGATGTGAGTGTGGCAGCCTATCATGCATTCCGAAAACAGAACATCTCTACAGATCAAAGGTGGGAAAGACTGCTGGACAAACTCGATGGAAAGGAACTCACACCAAGCTCAGAGGCTATGGTGCTGACCGGATCCAGGCGGCTTTGTATGGATGAGATTTCTTTCCAGGATGACATGAGCGAGTGCGGAAGTCTGTTGAATTTCTATGTGCCAGTCACATTTGATCCTGACGCTGTGTTCGGAACCAATGTGGCTACTGATGCCAATGATGACTATCTCAATGTCTATGCAGATTTTGATTTGGATGTTGGTGAAGTGTGTGACGCACTCACTGTGATCCAGGTCTGTGGAGATGGTTCTGAGGAAACCTACCGCTACCCCCTGACCGAAGAGGATCGCTCAATCCTACGCTCCAAAATGAATGACTACTGCATGGAGCAGACGGGACTGAGTCTGGATGATTATCGCGCACAGTATCTTGACGAAGAGATGTGCGCTTCCTCATTCCCGGATGGCCAGAGCATGTAATAGTGTGAGGAGGTGAAAGATGTTGATCGATCGCAACAGCAAAAATGAATTCGTGCTCAACTGCTTCCGGGAACTCCTGGATGACGGTGAGCCACATCGATACCGCGAGATCATCGACTATGTGCGTGAACAGGCCAAAGGAACGCAGTACGAAGGAACCATTGAACAGAACAACCTTGTGTTGCCTATCAGTAAAAAACTTGAAGATCCTGCGTTCCCCTATGCACGAGTGAGTCATGGCATCTACCAAAAGACAGAACAGTCTCCTGTGCAGCAGGAATCGGTTGGTTGCCACACTCCCTCTGCCTATGATCTGTTGGACATCCTGTTTGTTGTGCAGCGTCAGATGGAAGTGATTCACAAAACGCAACAAGAGGAGTTCTCCTCAAGCAAAACATTGGAGAACTCTTTCCAAGTTGTGTCTGATCACTTAGAAACGCTGCTCGACAGTATGTCTATGTGGATTGCCGACATGGAAGATCTGACGCAGGTCCCCCTTCAGGAGCATGAAAACGAGGATTTGACGGGAATGCAGATGGGGTGAATGCTGGGCACCTGATAACGGCCCCGTGTGGGCCGCTGTGAGGCCCTGTGTGCCCTCCTATGGGTGGGGGTAGACCACCTACCCCAATCGGGAAGGTTAGCCCCCGTTTGGGGGGCTTTTCCACCAGGGGACGGAGGACGAAAAAAAAGCAGGCAGAAAGAGCCGGGGTCGTGAACGCCCCGGCTCTCTCACTTCTGCCCGCAGTGCGGGCAGTTTCAGGCTTTTCCCACCGGGGTCGTGAAAGCAAAAAAATCACGCCTACGGGGTCGTGAATCCCCGTAAGCCCCGCCGTATCAGGCTTTCTTCCGGGGACGAAGACGTACCCAGCGCAAATTTGATTAGAAAGAAGGTACCAAAGATGAGAAGCGCAAAGGAGACAGACGGCTTTCCTTACGACAGCAATCGAATCTGCTATATCGAGTTGTTTGCCACTGGCGAGATCAAACAGCTCACCACATATCATGACAAGATCGAAGGATACGTACACGCCCAGTCGGGTATCAGCAAACTCTTTGCGGTATGGCCCGGCCATTGGCGCAGCGACCTTTTCATCATCGATGACCTGGAAGCGTTTCGTATTGGCCAGAGACTCATTAGAGTGTGAGGTGAACTACGTCATGAGTAACACAAAGAAAAAATTTGCTTTCTGGCTGACACCGAAAACAAAAGAACTGGTGGAGCGCTCCTATCAGCTTGACAACTCTCAGAGTCAAAGCGAATTTATTGAAAAAGCCATTCAATTCTATACCGGATACCTTGAAGCGGAGCAGGACGGCTCGTATCTACCAGTCACACTGTCAGCTACATTGGAAGGCTCGTTAGGCGCGCTGGGAGATCGGCTCGGCAAGCTGCTGTTCAAAATGTCGGTGGAGATGTCCATGATGATGCACCTCATGGCACACGATACAGATGCAACACTCAATGAGTTGGAACAGCTGCGTGGCCGGTGTGTCCAGGATGTGATGCGCACCCATGGCATGATCAGCTTCAAGGAGATCTTCCGGTTCCAAAAGAGGTTGTAAGCCATGCCAAAGCTGGTGCAGAAGTGTGGGTACATCTGCAATGGCAGTGCAGCAAAGTACATGCGGTACATTGCCACAAGAGAAGGTGTTGAGAAACTTCATGGCCGGGGTCCTGTCACACAGCCTCAGAAAGAACTCATCGAAAGACTGCTCAAGGATTATCCAGATACCAAAGAACTATTCGAGTACAGTGATTACTGCGCCTCTCCCACCTTTGGCAACGCCTCTGAATTGATCACTATGGCACTGGATGCCAATGTCCACACCATGGAAGCTGGCGATGGCTACCTCAAATACATCGCTACCCGTCCCCGTGTAGAAAAGCGCGGTGACCATGGCCTGTTCAGTGACACGCAGGATGTGTCGCTCCAGGATATGATGGCAGAGGTCGCGGAACACCATGGCCCTGTCTGGACGGTCATCCTTTCTCTGCGCCGAGAAGATGCGTCTGCTCTTGGATACGATAGTGCTGAAAACTGGCGCACCCTCCTCCTACAGCACCGGACACGTTTGGCGCAGGCCATGAAGATCCCGGTGGATGACTTCCGGTGGTGTGCAGCCTTCCACGATGAAGGGTACCACCCACATGTACACATGATGGTGTGGTCTGCAGATGAGAAACACGGGTATCTGAACAAGACCGGAATCACAGCCATGCGCTCTGCGCTGACCAACACTATCTTCCAGGATGAGATGCACAACATCTATGTCAAAAAAGATCTGGCTTATCAGAACCTGGTAAAACAGTCCCGCTCCGCTATGGCGGAACTGATTGCGCACATGGAATTCACCTCGCTGGATAATGATTCGATTGCCAGAAAGATGGTGGAACTGGCCAATGCCCTGAGCAGTGTCAAAGGGAAAAAGCAGTATGGATACCTGCCTAAAAAGTTGAAAGAACTAGTAGATGCTATTACTGATGAGCTGGCACTGCAGCCAGATGTGGCAGCGTGCTATCAGGTCTGGAATGATCTGCGTGATAAATTGGAGGGTTACTACAAGGACAAACCACGTGTCCATAATCCTCTCTCAAAGCAAAAGGAATTCAAGGCAATCAAGAACTCCATTATCCGCGAGGCTGATTGTCTACGTCTGGAATTGGAACAGGAAGAGATGGACTCCACCAACCCAAATGCGAACGAAGAATCAGGAGAAATTGATTCGACCGAGACACCACCAAAAACGGATAGCGCCCAACAGCCAATTAAGTCACCGGCAGTGAACAACCACAACCCAGCAGTAATCGCTGCGGTAACTCGTCTCCTCTATCACATGGGCCAGATTTTCCGTGACAATGCAATGGCACCTACTAGTCCGTTGGGCCTTCGAATTGATTCCAAGCGCAGGAAAAAGCTGATGGCCAAGCGACTAGCCCTTGGGCATAAAGCGGATGATCATGAGGAGCAGGGATGGCAAAATGGGCCATCGATGTAAGGGAAAGGAGGTACTATGGCTCAGTATATTCATTTCACTGATGAGCAGAAACAGCGAGCAGCTGAAGTGGATCTGGAAGAATTCCTACGCCAGAGAGGAGAAAAACTCCTTCCTTCTGGACGGGATAAGAGGCTCGATAGAGATCACAGCGTGACCATCCGTGGCTGTGAATGGTTCGATCACGACAGCCGTCAGGGTGGAAATGCGATCAGCTTTGTCCGGTGGTTTTATAATTACAGTTACCCAGAAGCCGTCAAAGCACTTCTGGGTGGTGAACAGGGTACAATATACCCATCTGCTGCTGAGCGGGAGAAGCCACCACAAAAACCGTTTGAACTTCCTGAAGCGAATACCAATATGCGGCGCATTTTTGCCTACCTGATGAAGCACCGGCACATTGACCGTGATGTGATTGCCTATTTTGCGAAGGCAAAGACACTCTTTGAGGACAGCAAATATCACAACTGCGTCTTTGTGGGGACGGATGAACAGGGCATTCCACGCCACGCGCACAAACGCAGTGCCAACAGTTTTGGAAAGTCCTTCCGGCAGAATGTGGAGGGCAGCGATCCCAAATATAGTTTTCATCACCTTGGCACTGACGGAAAGCTCTATGTGTTCGAGGCACCCATCGATATGCTCTCCTTCATCACCCTGTATCCTGAAGATTGGAAATCGCACAACTATGTTGCCTGCTGCGGAACATCTGCGATCCCTGTAATGTCAATGCTTTCCCGTATGCCCCACGCACAGGAGGTGTTCTTATGCCTGGACAATGACGCAGCAGGTCAGGCAGCAAGCCTCCGTATGGCTGAACAGATTGCCGAACAGTTTGGAATCACCTCGGATCGCCTGGCTCCCCAAAACAAAGACTGGAATGATGACCTGTGTGTTCTGGAGGACGCACAGGTCCCTTTTCTGGAAACGGGGTGACGCAATGACTGAACAAGCATGGGGACTGATTGTATTGTGCGGCGGAATGCTGCTGGTGTTGATCATTGCCTCCATATTCACTCAGCGATATTCCCTAAACCGTATCAAATCCAAAACCGTTGGTGACGGCCAGCATGGTACCGCACGATGGGCTACCCCAAAAGAGATCCGTCAGACTTATAAGCATGTGCCTTTCCAAGTCGATGAATGGCGTCGTGGCAAGAATCGGCCAGAGGCACAGGGGATCGTCTTAGGGTGCATCGGACGCGCGTCTGTCAAAGCCAAGAAGCATTCCAAACATGGTGGGCTGAAAGCTCTTGTAGACTGCGACGATGTTCACTTCCTGATGATTGGTGCATCCGGTGTTGGCAAGACTGCCTTTTTCCTGTACCCCAATCTGGAATATGCCTGCGCCTGTGGTATGAGTTTCTTGGCGCTGGACACCAAGGGCGACTTGGCGAGGAACTACGGTGCTATTGCCAGCAAGTATTACGGTTATAAGATTTCCGTGATCGACCTTCGCAATCCGACCAGATCAGATGGTAATAATCTTCTGACGTTGATCAACCGTTATATGGATTTGGCTCAGGAAGATCCCAGCAATCTGGCTGCCAGAGCCAAGGCCGAAAAGTATGCCAAAATTCTCGCCAAGACCATAGTTAATCCAGATGGCGACGCTTCCTCTTATGGACAAAATGCATTTTTCTATGATGCAGCAGAAGGATTGCTTACTGCTGTGGTACTTTTGTTAGCAGAATATCTTCCACCAACAAAAGAAGATTCAAGTGAGAGAAGGCATATCGTATCGGTGTTCAAACTGATTCAGGATCTGCTGGAGTCCCCTGGTCCAAGGCAAAAAAACTACTTCCAGCAGCTAATGGGGAAACTCCCCGATAATCACAAAGCGAAATGGTTTGCGGGAGCCGCACTCAACACCTCGGACCAGGCAATGGCGTCTGTCATGTCCACGGTCTTGTCCCGACTGAATGCGTTTCTCGACAGTGAATTGGAGCAGGTCATCTGCTTTGACAGCGCCATTGACGCGGAGACATTCGCCAGCCAGAAATGCGCTATCTTCCTGATCCTACCGGAAGAAGACACGACCAAAAACTTCATGGCCGGACTGATGATTCAGAATCTGAGCCGAGAACTATTTGCTGTTGCCGATGAGAACGGCGGAAAACTAAAAAACCGTGTGGTGTTGTTCTGTGATGAGCTTGGTACCATGCCGCCCTTTGATATATTGCCCCTATTCTCCGCCGGGCGCTCCAGGCGGTTGACCCTGGTGCCGATCATCCAATCGTTGGCTCAGCTTGAAAAAAACTACGGCAAGGAGGGCAGCGAGATCATTCAGGATAACTGTCAGGATACAATCTTCGGAGGCTTTGCACCGGGCAGCCAGACAGCAGAAGTGTTGTCCAGGAACCTTGGAACTCGCACGGTGCAGTCTGGCTCGGTGAGCCAAAGCAAGAATGATCCCAGTCAATCCCTGCAGATGGTAGAGCGGCCCTTGATGACGCCAGACGAGTTAAAATCAATTCCCAGGGGGCACTTCGTTGTTATGAAAACTGGTTGCCATCCAATGCAGACCCGACTCCGACTCTTCCTAGAATGGGGCATTACTTTCGAAAAAGAGGGATACACTGTGCCGGTACATGAAAATATGCAAGTCCACTACGCGGGGCGAAAGGAGCTGGAGGAAAGCATTCTATGTCATGCCTTGAAAAATACAGCATCGGAAAAGGCAGATGCAGCACCACAGCAAAACGGAAGTCAAAAAGCTGCAGAGGAAGATGCTCATGCTCCCGCTTCCGACGATACAAGTCTGAGAACATAATTGGAGGTGAACATGGTGGGCTATTTTGAATCGATCTATGCTGATACTGAATTGCCTCATCGGTGCAAAACCGTTTACATTTACCTCCGGGATCGGGCCAATGCATCAGGCACCTGTTGGCCAGGAATTAAGACAATCGCCTCAGATCTTGGCTTATCACGCAGCACTGTGAAGAGAGCAATCAACGAGTTGGAACGCAAAGGCTTCCTACTCAAGAACCCAAGATACCGCGCAAATGGCAGCCATACCTCAAATCTATATACTGTGCGCTAAAGCGAAAAAGTGGTTTGTACCATATTCTGATACAAACCACTTTCTCTTAAATAATTTGCCGCCAAGGGGTTTATATGCCCTGACGATGGACCGAGGGTGGGTTCATTATGGTCCCCCCAGAAGATCCCACTCTATTGGAGAACTTAATACAGAGAATAGTCTATATCTATGCTTGCGGATGACTTCATTTTTTAGCAAAAGCAAATCAAACGCATGAGACTGCTATTCTATGTTCCTATCCAAGCCAGCGAAGAAATCATCATAAGAGCAACTGTAAATTTTACGCAATTCAATCAACACACTCGCCCGGATATTCAACTCCCCTGACTCATATTTGGCATAGGCAGTTCGCCCGATGTCGCAGCCTCTTCGCTGTAATTCGGCACAGAGTTTCTCCTGGGAGATGCCATACTGATCCCGCAGCCGCCTGAGGTTAGAGCCCATGTTGCGGTCACGACGGATTTTTTGCTCCATCTGCGCGTCCTCCATTGACCAGTATTGGTTGCAACCGCATCTATTCTACGGTACAATGGTGGCAAATATTGTCCGTGATACTGGTCAACCTTTGGCGGGCAAATGAAGGCACACGGCACAAATGCGAATGGTAAAATCTGGTTAGTGACGGGCGAATACAGCGTGAGCATTCTCGTGGATAATGAAGTGCGGTGTGCCCAAAGGGCAGTTAATCCACTGTTGTTAGTAAAATAGCTGTCCGTATTATTTAACAGGTAACCTGCAATTATACTCTCAAGTCCAGGCAATGACACTCTGGAGAAAGAGTACGGGGGTGCGACCTGAAGGGGGAATCCGATGATTGTAATAGTCTGTTTGGACGATAAAGGCGGCATGATGTTCAATCACCGTCGGCAGAGTCGGGATAAGAGCTTGTGTGCGCAGATCTTAAGATTGACGAAGCACTCGATTTTACACATGAGCCACTATTCCGCTAGATTATTTTCTGACCTCAATCCTCCTGATCTGGCTGTTTCGGATACTTTCTTGCGAGATGCCGGCAATGGGGACTTCTGCTTTGTCGAAGATGCCGCATTGGCTCCGGTCGAGAAACGCATTGAAAAACTGATTATTTTCAAGTGGAACCGAACCTACCCAGCCGATCGGTATTTTGATTTGAAGCTGCATGAAGGAACATGGCATCTTGCTCTGTCAAGCAACTTTACCGGATACTCACACGAAAGAATCACTATGGAGGTATTTGAACGGTGAAACAGAAAGTTACATCCATTTTCCTGCTGGCAGCTCTTGTCCTTTCCCTCTTAGTTGGTTGTTCGACAGACGAAGGCAACTCTTCCAATTACCCGGATGATTCTCCATCCAGTGTTTCCTCTGGAATTGTGGAAAGTCCGCAATCTACTGATCGTGTAGAGCAGTCATCTGCCGACACAGATGACTCCGGCGTAGAGGCTGAGAAGCCGTCGGGGCCGAATGGACAGGGTAGCATGACCGGCCAAGAGATTGACCAACCAGTTTCCTCGACTCTTCCAAGTGAAAGTACTGCTGCCACCAGTTTTTCACTTTCCGATGTTGAGCCTTATAGTGGATCGGCTTATGTTGCAGTCAATGGAAATATTCCTTATTTCACATCTTCTGAACTGACAACAACTTCTTTTGAGCTATATAGCGCTCTCGACTCGCTCAGCCGGTGCGGCACCGCATATGCCTGCATAGGGCAGGATCTGATGCCTACCGAGGAACGCGGATCTATTGGATCGGTCAAGCCTTCCGGCTGGCACACTGTGCGGTATAATGGTGTTGTTGACGGGAATTACCTCTACAATCGCTGTCACTTGATCGGCTTCCAACTCTCGGGAGAGAATGCGAATGAGAGGAACTTGATCACTGGCACCAGATATTTGAACATTGATGGAATGCTACCTTTCGAGAATATGGTTGCCGACTATGTTCAGGAAACGAACAACCATGTTCTCTACCGCGTCACGCCCGTCTTTGAAGGGGACAACCTACTGGCTGCTGGAGTCCTGATGGAAGGTTACTCCGTTGAGGATGATGGTGATGGCATCTGCTTTTGTATCTTTGCCTACAATGTGCAGCCGGGGGTGACGATCAACTATGCAACGGGAGACAGCACGCTAGACGGAGCTGCTTCCACTTCAGAACCATCGGTTGCCCATGAACCCTCTTCCGATACCCAAGCCGGAACATCAACCGCTGAGGCACACTATGTTTTGAACAACAACACGAAGAAGTTCCACCTGCCATCTTGCGCCAGTGCGGACGATATCAAGGATTCCAACCGTGAGGACTATTACGGCTCACGCGAGGATCTAATTGAACGTGCATATGTTCCCTGCAAGCGGTGTAATCCATGAAATAATATCAGAAGCACAATGCGCATAAAGTCTAAATGATGATATAATATTCGCAATTGCGCAAAGTCATCTCGAGGGCGAAGACTGAACATGCCATGGATTTCGAAGAAAGCTAACAACATCAGGTAACAGTGGCTTGAACGAGGCTCTTTGCCTAGACGGCAATTCGTGATGGGTTAAAGGCATGGATTGGCACAAAGCGATTTTGACTAATCCCATATTATATCGTATTATAAAGTAACTAAGTAAGGATGTATGCCACAAACAGAAAGGGCGATATTATGACCGCAAATGAACAGTTGGCCTCTGTGGGCCGGAATATCCAGGAGAAGGCCACTCTCATTTGGAATGTGGCAAACACCCTCTTTGGTGCATTCAAACCCCATGAGTACGGCTTGGTGATCCTGCCCATGGTGGTGGTCAAGCGGTTCCACGACTGCCTGCTGCCAACCCATCAAGCGGTACTGGATACCTGTAAGAAGGTAGAGCACCTTGCAGTCAAAGAGGGCTTCCTGCGGACCGCTGCTGGATACCAGTTTTACAATACCAGCCCGTTCACCTTCGAGACTCTGCGGGCAGACCCAGAGAACATCAACGATAACTTCCGCGCTTATCTCAATGGCTTCTCCGACAATGTGCAGGACATCCTCGCACGCATGAACTTCAACGCCCAGATCGACCGCATGGAGGAGGCCGGACTGCTCTATCAGGTTATCGTGGACTTCTGCTCTGACAAGGCGGATATGAAGCCGGAAAAGATCAGTGCCGTTGATATGGGCTATATTTTTGAGAACCTGGTTCAGCGGTTTTCCGAGTCCTACAACGAGGAGGCCGGAGCACACTTCACCAGCCGGGATATCATCTACCTGATGTGCGACCTGCTGGTGACGGGAGATCAGAACACCTTCCACGGGGAGAGCATTACAAAGACGGTCTACGACATGACCATGGGCACCAGCCAGATGCTCACCTGCATGGAAGAGCGGCTGAAGCAACTGGATGCCGATGCAGATGTCACCTGTTTTGGCCAGGAGTTGAACCCCTTCACCTTTGGAATCGCCAAGGCTGACATGCTGATCCGTGGGGGCGACCCGGACAATATGCAGTTCGGTGACACCCTGGACGATGATAAGTTCGACGGCTATCAGTTCGATTACTGTATTTCCAACCCTCCCTTCGGAATTGACTGGAAGCGGGAGGCCACGGCGGTGGAGGCAGAACATAAGAAGGGTTCCGCTGGTCGCTTCGGTCCCGGCCTCCCCAGCAAAAGCGACGGGCAGATGCTGTTCCTGCTCAACGGTCTGTCCAAACTGAAGCCGGAGGGCCGCATGGCCATCATCCAGAACGGCTCCTCTCTGTTCACCGGGGATGCCAGTTCCGGCCAGTCGGAGATCCGCCGGTATCTGATCGAAAACGACTGGCTGGACGCCATCGTGCAACTCCCCAACGACAGCTTCTACAACACCGGCATCGCCACCTACATCTGGATCATCACCAAGGACAAGCCTTCGGAGCATATCGGGAGGGTCCAGCTCATTGATGCCAGCAAGTGCTATGAGTCTCGCCGGAAGCCCATCGGCAACAAGCGAGTGGACATCACCGAGGCCTGCCGGGAGTTGATTGTCAGGGCCTACGGGGAGTACCGGGACCAGACATGTGAGCGGGAGCTGGAGTCCGGGGCAAAACTCGTCTGCAAGAGCCGGGTGCTGGACAGTGTAGCCCTGGGCTATAACAAGATCACCGTGGAAAGCCCCCTGCTGGATGAGGACGGGAAGAAGGTCCTGAAAAAGGGCAAGCCTGTGGCCGACCCCAAAAAGCGGGACACGGAGAATGTGCCGCTGGACGAGGACATCGATGCATACTTTGCACATGAAGTCCTGCCCTATAACCCGGATGCCTGGATCGACAAGAGCAAGACTAAGGTTGGCTATGAGATTCCTTTCACCCGCACTTTCTACGAGTACAAAGAGATTGAGCCCGCCGACCAGATTGCCAAGCGTATCGAGGAGCATGAGCGTGCCCTGATGCAGAAGCTCCACGACTTGTTTGGGAAGGAAGGTGAGTGAGATGACCCCGGCAAAGGGCTATACGGAGATGAAAGAAAGCGGGATTGAATGGCTGGGAAAAATTCCAAACAATTGGTGTACCATTCGGGTAAAGTATGCATTTAGGATTAAAAAAGTGATTGCAGGTGAACTCGGACATACAGTGTTGTCTGTTACACAAAGAGGGATCAAGCCCAAAGACATGAGCGAAAAAGGACAATTTTCACTGGATTATTCTAAGTATCAACTTGTTGATTCAGGTGACTTTATAATGAATCACATGGATTTACTCACCGGATGGGTTGATATTTCTTGTATGAATGGTGTAACCAGTCCTGACTACCGTGTATTTCAATCGTCTAATCCCGAAAAATATTATCCGGGTTTTTACCGATATGTATTTCAAACTTGCTATCAACAAAGAATCTTCTACGGCTTAGGGCAAGGGGTTTCAGGCTTTGGGAGATGGCGACTCCCAGCAGAAATATTCTTAAATTTCTATGTCCCAGTACCTCCATACGAAATCCAATCCGCCATCGCCTCCTACCTGGACGCCCAATGCGCCAAGATCGACGAGATCATCACCCAAGCCAAGGCCAGCATTGAGGACTATAGGCAGTGGAAGGCATCCATTATCTACGGGGCTGTCACCAAGGGCCTGGACCCGAATGTGGAGATGAAGGACAGCGGCGTAGAATTTATCGGTTCTATTCCTGCACATTGGAGAATCACCTCTCTAAAGCGTATCTGCCAGAGGATTAAAGATGGTAGCCACTTTTCGCCGGAAACAACAGTGGATGGATTTCCTTATGTGACAGCCCGAGATGTCCATGGAAAAGGAATTGATTATTCTCAATGTCGCACTGTTTCAGAAGAAAATTTTCAAAACTTGGTTAAGACAGGGTGTCAGCCTCAATCTGGGGATGTATTACTGGTTAAAGACGGAGCAACAACAGGCCGTGTGGGAATGATGACTGATGATATGCCATGTGTTCTTTTGTCTTCTGTTGCGATGCTTACCCCGAAAGACAATGTTTTAAGCGAATATTTAATGTGGTTAATTGAATCTGAGGTTCTTCAATTCCAAATCAGAAAATCCATGGCTGGTTCAGCAATGCCAAGAACAACTTTAACAAAACTAATGGCATATTATGCAATCGAGTGCCCATACCAAGAGCAATGCATGATTGCAGAATATCTCGATAAAGAGTGTTTGCATATTGATGAACTAATCGCAAAAAAAGAATCTCTTATTGCTGACTTGGAAATCTACAAAAAGTCCCTCATTTATGAGGTTGTGACTGGAAAAAGGAGAGTAGAAGATACCAATCAAATGACGATTGCTATTCTTTCCCCTGAGATAATGCGGTACAGAAAGGCTCTGCTTATGCTCAGGGTGTTGGACTTGCTTGGTACTGGTGTCCGGGGACGAATTCAGTTGCAGAAATGTATGTTTGCCGCAGAGTGTTTGCTAAATATGCCATTTCACACTCAATTCATTCGATACGAACATGGCCCATACGATCCAGATCTCCCAAACATAGAAGAAATCATTAACGCAAAAGGCTGGTACACGGTTCTGAAAGGATCGCCTGTCTCCTACCAAAAGGGAAAACAATTCGAAGAGGGCTTGCGGGAGTATATGGATACTTTTTCTGAAATTGATCTGAAACTCGAAAAAATAGTGGATTTTTTGAGGCCAATGAAAACCTCTCAGGCTGAACGTGTAGCGACCTTGCTCGCTGCATGGAATGACTTTATTATTGATGGGGTATCCCATCCTACTGACAAAGAGATAATTGGCGAGGTCGTTACGAATTGGACTCCTAATAAGGCAAATCCTCAGTATTCTACTTGGCAGGACACTCTATTCAAAATGAGAGAACATCGGTTTGTGCCCAAAGGTTCTGGAGTTCACACATTGCAGAAAGAAGCGTAAGGAGGATACGACATGCCCGATAACGAAAGACAGTTTGAACAAGATATCGAGTCCTTCCTGATCTCTCCTGTCGGTGGTTGGCAGAAGGCGTCAGACGCGGGCTATCGGGCTTCCATGGACTCCGGTATGGCCCTGGACTTAGCTACCCTGGTGGGCTTTGTCCAGGCCACACAGCCCATCCAGTGGCAACGTTTCGAGAAACAGTGCAATTCCGATCCGGAGAAGAAGTTCTACAAGGCTTTTGAGAACGCCGTGGAGAACGATGGACTGATAAGTGTCCTGCGCCACGGGTTCAAGCACCGGGGGATTGAGTTCCGGGTGTGCTACTTTAAGCCGGAGTCCACTCTCAACGATGTGGCTGTCAAACACTACGGTCAAAACATCTGCCAGTGTATCCGCCAGTGGCACTACTCCGGGCAGAACAACAACAGCGTAGATATGATGTTGGCAGTCAACGGTATCCCGGTCGTAGCCATCGAGCTTAAGAACCAGCTCACCGGCCAAAGCGTGGACAATGCCAAGCGGCAGTGGATGTTTGACCGGGACCCCAAGGAACCAGCGTTCCGGCTGAACCACCGCGTCCTGGTGTTCTTCGCCGTGGATCTCTATGAGGCGGTGATGACCACCAAGCTGGATGGGGCCAAGACCTACTTCCTCCCCTTTAACCAGGGCAGTAACGGCCCCGGCAGGGACGGCGGAGCCGGGAATCCGCCTTCACCGGATGGAGACTACGTGACCTCCTACCTCTGGAAGGACGTATTGCGAAAAGACAACTTTTTGGACATCATCCAAAAGTTCGTCAACCTCCAAGTGAAGAAAGAGAAGGCACCTCAGAAAGATGGCGCACAAAGGGAAATCACTAAAAAGTCAGTCATCTTCCCCCGGTATCACCAGATGGATGTGGTGCGTCGGCTGATCCAGGATGTCAGAACCAACGGCCCCGGCAAAAACTATCTGGTGCAGCACAGCGCCGGTTCCGGGAAGTCCAACTCTATCGCCTGGACCGCCTACCGTCTGGCCAGCCTCCATGACGATGACAACAAGCCCATCTTCAACTCCGTGGTCATCGTCACAGACCGCACGGTGCTGGACGCCCAGCTCCAAGAGACTATCTCTGGCTTCGACCACACCCTGGGTTCTGTAGTGACCATCGACAAGAAGAAGTCCGCCAAAGATCTGCGGGACGCTTTGAACGACGGCAAGCGGATCATCGTCACCACTCTGCAGAAGTTCCCCGTGATCTATGAACAGATAGACGACACATCCGGCAAGGCTTTTGCCGTCATCGTGGACGAGGCCCACAGCAGCCAGACTGGCCAGAGCGCCATGAAGTTGAAAATTGCCCTGGCGGATACCCATGATGCACTCAAAGAATATGCGGAGCTGGAGGGTAAGGCCGAGGACGAACTGGAGGATGCGGAGGACAAGCTGGTGCGAGAGATGGTCTCCCACGGCAAGCACAAGAACCTGAGTTTTTTTGCCTTTACTGCCACGCCAAAGAACAAGACCCTGGAGATGTTCGGGGATGAGTATGCGGATGGCTCTTTCCACCCCTTTCATATCTACTCCATGCGACAGGCCATTGAGGAGCACTTCATTTTGGATGTGCTGGAGAACTATACCACCTATAAGACCTGCTTTCAAATCGCCAAGAACACCCCGGACAATCCGGAGGTCCCCACTATCAAGGCCATCAAGACTATCCGGCGTTTTGAGGAGCTTCACCCCCACAACCTGCAGCAGAAGGCCGCCATCATTGTGGAGACTTTCCGGGACATTACCAAGCACAAAATCGGCGGAAAGGGTAAAATGATGGTGGTTACGGCCTCACGTCTGGCGGCGGTGCGCTACTACCACGAGATCAAGGCATATCTGGAGGCAAATCACTACGACGATGTAGAGATCCTGATTGCCTTCTCTGGAGGTATCAGGGACCCAGACGAGGAGAACGGCACAGAGTACACTGAAAGCGGCATGAACCGAGACCGGGAGGGAAACCGCGTCAGCGAGGCCCAGACCAAGCAGGTCTTCCACGACGAGGGCGATGTGCTGATCGTGGCGGAGAAGTACCAGACTGGCTTTGATGAGCCGTTGCTCCACACCATGATTGTGGACAAGAAGTTACGAGATGTGAAGGCAGTCCAGACTTTGAGCCGTCTGAACCGTACTTATCCTGGAAAAGAAGATACCTACATTCTGGACTTTGTGAATACCAAGGAAGAAATTCTGGAGGCCTTCCAGCCATACTACCAGGAGACTAGCCTCACCGAGGAAATCAATGTTGACCTGATTTACAAGACTCAGAAGCAGCTCCGGGAATTCAAACTGTATAACGAAAGTGATATTGAGGTGGTCAGCAAAATCTACTTCGCTCCAGATGCGAAAAAGGCCACCTCCGTCCAGGCGAAGATCTCCAACGCTCTGCTCCCGGTGGCCAAGGCTTACAATCAACTGAGCAAGGAGGACCGCTACCAGTTCCGCCGCCTAATCCGAGCGTTTGTGAAGTGGTATAACTACATCTCTCAGATCGTGCGGATGTTCGATAAGGACCTTCATAAGGAGTTTCTCTTCTGTTCCTATCTCTCCAAACTGATCCCTGCAGAGCCTTCCACCCCCTGGGACCTGGAGAACCGGGTGAAGTTGGAGTACTACCGTCTGGAAAAAACCTTTGAGGGAGCAATCACACTGGAAGATAAGGCAACGGCCCTGGAGCCCGCGAAGACGAAGAAGGCGGTCAACATGAACGCCAAGAAAGACCCGCTGGACGAGGTCATTGATCGAATCAATGAGACCTATAAAGGCGATTTTACTGAAGCAGACAGAGTCTTGATTGGGACTTTGCGTGAGAAACTACTGGCGGATAAAAAGCTTCGCAAAGCAGCTAAAGTGGATGGACAGCAGATCTTCGAAAAAAATGTGTTCCCCAAGATTTTCGACCAGACTGCCCAGGCCTCCTATATCGAGAGCACGGAAACCTATACGAAGCTATTTGAGGATACCGCCAAGTATAAAGCCATCATGGTCGCCTTGGCAAAGGAACTGTATCGGGAACTTCGGAATGGATAATATGGGTATAAGACGTACTGATCCATGGCAATGCACAACTTGAAATGGGTTTAGAGAGAAAAATTTGGAGGAGTCAGCGTGAATGGTCAAGGAAAGCTACTGACACATTTTCTGAAGAATGCGGACAAGCTCGTAATACCTGTCTATCAGAGAAATTACGACTGGAAGGAAGAACATTGCAAGAAACTCTACTCCGACCTTGTAAAGACGATCCGAGATAACAAACGGTGGCATTTCTTCGGTGGTATAGTCTCCGTCAGTGATCCTATGGGCAGCAGTTCAGACTATCTGGTTATCGATGGCCAGCAGCGGATTACCACAGTTTCGCTTCTCCTCTTGGCGATTGCTAATCTGATCAAGGATGGACTCGTTACCCCTAATGATCCAAACCTGTATGACGTCATCACGAAGAAATATCTCGTTGATGAAATCAATCCTAAGCAGAGGAAGATGAAGCTAAAGCCCATCAAAGGAGATCAGGACGCTTATGACAGGCTCTGGGGCGATCCGTCTGAGTACAATTTCAGCTCCCGTATCACACAGAATTACCTATTCTTCTATAATCAGATCCAGCGTGAGGACATCAGCGTAGACCAATTGTTTACGGCGGTAGAGAAGCTCCAGATCATCGACATCACGCTAACACCACCCGACGACGATCCACAACTAGTGTTTGAGAGCCTCAATTCGACCGGCCTTGATCTGAATGAGGGCGACAAAATCCGGAACTTTGTTCTTATGCGACGATCTATGGAGGAGCAGGAGCAGTTCTATGATGACTACTGGTGCCCCATTGAAAAAAACGCTGGCTACGACAAACAGACGAACTCTTACGACGTGAGTCCGTTCATCCGTGACTATCTGGGGATTAAGGAGCGACGTCTGACCGCAATGAAGGAGATCTACCAGGAGTTCAAGGATTATGTTGAAAAGCGCGGCCAGATAGAGGATGTTCTTAAAGAACTCCGGGACTATGCGAAGAGGTATAACAAGATCCGGGTTGGGAATCCGAACTTTCCAATTAAACTCCGGGCTTCGCTATATCGGCTGAACCGTTTCGAAAGCAGTGTTTGCAGGCCGTTTCTAATGGAAGTCTTCCGACTACAGGAGGAGGATGTGCTTACCTTAGAGGATGTGGGTGAGGTCTGCCGCATTGTGGAGTCCTATCTACTTCGCCGCCTCATCTGCGATTTGCCATCCAACACCCAGAGCAAAGTATTCCTTACGCTCTGCAATGACATCAAGCGTCTCGATGGTACCTATGATGATTTCATTGAGAAACTGCGGTATGTTTTTGGAAACAAGAAGGAGAAGGCAGCCTTCCCAACAGACGAAGATTTTGCTGAAGGTCTCAAAAACAAGAATATCTACACAATGCCGGCCAGATATAAGGCGTACATCTTCGAGCGCATAGAGAATGGAGATAGCTCGGAGTACAAAGAGATCTATAATCGTCTGGACAGTGGTGAGTACACCATTGAGCACATCATGCCCCAGCATCTAACTCCTGCTTGGGCCAGCGAGCTCGGTGACGATGCTGAAAATATCCACGGCCAATGGCTCCACCGGCTCGCAAACCTGACCCTGGCAGCCTCCTCTTACAATATCAGGTACAGCAATGCCTCCTTCCAAGATAAGAAAACAATGAAAGACGGCTATCTGCAGAGCGGACTGAAAATGACCCAACAAATCGCCAAAGCCGATCATTGGGGCCTTCCAGAACTGGAGCAGCGGAGCAGTATGCTGGTAAATCAGTGCATTGCCCTTTGGCCAAATAAGGATACTACTTATGTTCCACCGCAGAAGCAGTATGACGAAATTGCGCTAGATGATGATGCCTCCTTGACTGGGCGTCAACTGATGAAGTATCGTTTTCGTGGAATTGAACATGAAGCCACAACTTGGGTTGATATGTATGTCCAGATGCTGAAGGAACTCCACAATATCGATACGGCGTATCTGAATTATCTTGCCGGCGCCGATGATAGCGTCGATCTGGCCAGCCAATTCTTTAGGACAGGAGATGGGTTTGAGGCATCTGCACTGGTCGTTGAAGGTATCTATGTTAATACCGGGACCTCCACGCAACACAAGCTGAATATGCTGAGACGGCTGTTTGAGCATTACGATCAAGACCCATCTGACTTGGTGTTTTTCCTCAACGAAAAGAAATGCAACGATGAGGAATCTAGTCTGCGGCATAAGGTACGTAGAGAGTACTGGTCGCAGGTCCTTCCAGCAATTCGTACCGAGACAGGCACTTTCAATTATGTCTCCCCGACCAAAAACAATTATATGTCTGGCTCTACGAGTTGCCCTGGTGTCCAGCTATCTTGCGTGGCGAACTACGATCAAGCCCGTATAGAAATCTATATCGATACCGGGAATGCAGGAAGGAACCAAATGATCTATGATTCGCTGAAAAGTCATCGCTCTCAAATTGAGGAGGATTACGGCCGACCACTGAAATGGTACAACCAAGAAGGCAATCGTTCTTGTAAATTATATGATGAACTTCTCGATGTCAGCGTGACGAACCATGATGACTGGCCTGCGATGATTAAATTTCACGTTGAGCGAGGGGCAAGACTCCTCAAGGCTGTGACACCATTTCTTCCATAGGCCCGGCAACTTATGAGGTGAGCATTATGAGAAGGCCCGCATATGATTCAAATGTTGCCTTCGAGGGTAAGATTAAATCAATGCGTCTGATTTCAGAGATGATCGGTTTTGGACCGATGCCTGCTCCAGATCGTGAGGTCGAACAGCGGTTGACGCTCAATTCCAGAGGGAAGATCTGGTTCAGCAATTACTTATATGGGGATGGGGTAAAGCAGAAACTTCATCGAAAAGAATGTTCAACGATTTCACCCACAGATGCGGATTATATCCTTAAATTGATCGCGATGGTATTTACCTCCCCCCAATCATCTGCGCTTGTTACAGATGTAGGTATGTGGAGGCTGTGCCTACTCAGTGAAGCTGGGCAGAATTTCAAGTATGAAGGCTCCCTGACTAGTCAAAGTGAAAATGACCCTCTCGGTATTGCATCTGAAGAATTGAGGATAATCTTGTCTATGCCTGAATTGGCTGCCTTCGACGGAAAGGTATCAGAAGGCCAACTGTCGGGGAAAGCCGATGGCCAGCGGCCTCCGAGCATGCAACGGTTTGTGAGGGAGTACAAAGCTTGTACGCACCAACACGGTAATATCGCTGATGCAAAGTGGGGGGACTGAACGAACAATATGAAAGCAAGTGGGAGGGATCGGAAATTCCGATCCCTCCCATCATCATTTTGTTTTGCTGATCAAGTCCGTTCTCGATACAGGAAGGTCATAGCCTGTGCACGGGAAACCACCGCCTCGGGACTAAATGTAGTCGCACTGGTTCTCGCAGTGATTTGGTTACTGGCGGCCCAAATGACTGCACTAGAGTAATATTGGCATCCATGGGGAGGATTAAGTTTTTTCTTTCCAGCAAAACGTGTTCGCACGCAGCAAGGTCTGCCGTTCCAATTCCTCTACAATGTGTTTCGCATCTTCCTCTCATCATACAATATATCGTTTACCATCAATCACAATGAAGAGAGAACGCTTCGTCTGCATAGAGGCATTGACATACTCAAGATAAGAGCGCTATGCTAATAACATCATCGGGCAGCACACTAACTGTCTCTCGAACACAATCAAGGCAAAAGCGACCAACTTGTTACAGTTGATCGTCTTTGTCTTCATCGTTCATTTCGAATATGAAACTTAGTATCGTAAAGTCATATTTACCTTGAAAAGCCGGAAGTGCGAGCCCGCAGCTAGAAGCAGCTAAGCACAAAGATACAGTGTTTATGCTGGTAACTATAAAAAGAAATGAAGTGAAATCTTTGAGTAAGCATAATCCATACAATCCTATTCCTCAAGAACTCAGAAAACAAGTTGAGCTAACTCAAAGGCTCACCAAACATATACCTCCTATTCTTGAGACGCAGGAACGCATCAAAGCCATGGTGATGCCTCTGGAGCGGTTATACGCAATTAACAGCCAAATCATGAATTGCCAGATTCCGGCTCACAGCGTGCTGAACCCCACAGTAATAGCTGCAGCCGAGATGGCTCGTCAGCCGGAAGGAACACTGACTGCTGCACTCGATGCTACTCAGAATCCAACAGTTATGGCAGCCACAGAAGTAGCCACAAGATTTGCCGAGCCGATGGGTTTGGCAGCACTTCAAATGTCCAACTTACAGTTAGACACAGCGGCACTCCAGTTCGCCAATAACATCGAAAGAGTTCAGCCCCCCAACTATATGACAAATATCCAAGGTGTGCTGGATGCCTATTCTTCCGCCCTTGCCACTGTTCAATCTCCCTTCTTGGATTGGTTGCAGACGGTGGACATCTCCCCGCTGACCCGCATTTGGGAACGCTGGGACACAGAACGTCGGCTGGAGGAGGAGCGATACAGGGAGCTTCAAAAACTGCACCTGCAGGTCATGTATCAGGCCAGATGGTTCCCATACGCCTCTACCCTGGCGGGTGATATGCTGTTTGACGAGATAAACGAAATCATCGCTTCCAGTAAAATAGGTGCAACTGTAAGCAAGCGATGTGAAAAACGGATAGATACGGCCATCCTATCCCACTACACCAAGGCCGAAATCAAGCGTATCAAGAAGAAATGGAACGATTCGGAGATCGAACCTTATTTCAAAAAGGCACTTGGCCAGACTCTTGATGCTTATCTCCGAAAGGAGTATGCCTTAGTGATACCCTTTCTGGCTACCATGTGGGAGGGGATTATCAAGTCCAAGGTAGGAAAAAACGAGAAGAAATTCAAAGAAAAATGTAAGGATTTAGTGGATGAAAACGGCTATGATGAGGTGTTCAGTGACTTCTTTAATAATCTGATTTTTGGCCAATGCTACAGTGTTAATGATGTCGTGGATGGTATTCCCAACAGAAACGGAGTGGCCCATAGCTGGTACATCAAGTACCCTTCGCAGAAAGCGGCTCTCAATGCCATTCTATTGACGGATTTTGTACTGAGCCTGAAGCCCAAAAATGAAGCGGAGGACATCGAAAAAGAATAGCGGATATTTACTTCGCATTCATTTTTGTCGGTGTCATTGCTTGTTCAATAGAGTGTCCACCAGTATTCGAACACTTTGCGATACTGGTTGCCCTTCTTTGGTAGAGTGTGATATTTACGAACCTTGCGATTCGCCCTCCGCTTCAGATACTGCTGCCGACTGCTGGATTTCATGTACTTGATGTGAAGGCCGGAATGAAGCAGAGTCGTTTTCTCTTCATAATCTCCGATGATATACCCTATGTTTGGCGCATATCCGCTGTGTTGAATAAGAAACAGAAGTCGATCATCGTGTCTGACCCTTTGTATGCGCCGGTATTGCCTGCCAGTCCGACGTCCACCCGAGGTCTGACACAGCCGCGCATCTTTTTCAGATACCTTCAGGATTTCGGTAATCCGATTGTTTAACTCTTGCTCTGTCATAAGCCTTCCTGCTCTGTACAGTCCGGGAAATTGGGTTCACTCCATGCCAGGAGCCGCGCTTTTGGGCGTAAAATTCCCGCTGCGCCTTCTTGCTACGCTTGTTCAGTGGTACGAACTGCATCACAGTCTGTCACTTCCTTCTCATTATGCGATTTTCGGTTCCCCCGAATGGCATGGCAGGCATCCAGATAGTCTGTATAGCCGAGCAGCATCATTTTACCTGGTAATTCATTCAGTGCCGCAAGGAAACGCTCCTGATCCCGCTTTCGTACATGGCAGAAGATGACCCGGTATGGAAAACCATCCCGCGCATATTCCTCTCGAAAATGGACCCGCACCTGGTGCTTGATAAAAAGCTGGTCAGCCAGATACGCATCTGTATCCATGTATGCGTAGTAGGCATTCAGCAGTGAGAACCGCTCAATATCCTGATAAAAGTCTGTTTGTTTCAACGAACGCCTCCTATATGACAATCTCATTACAAATGTTCAAAATCGCTTGCCATTCCGAAATATATCGGGTATTCTGAAATACTCCGCTGCGGCGGAAATCATCCTGATGAATGGAGGCGATCCATATGTCCATGATTCAGTTTCCTGTGATCGATCCTGTGGCCACCGGAGCGAATATTTGCCGGCTCCGAAAGGATCGCGGCCTGACAGTCCGAGATCTCCAGCACTATTTCGGATTTGAGGAGCCGCAGGCCATCTACAAATGGCAGCGCGGGCAGAGTCTTCCCAGCGTAGATAATCTCTACGCACTGAGCGCTTTGTTCCAGGTGCCAATGAATGAAATCATCATCCCCACTTCTCATATCGTCTCTTTCGAGCAGCAGGCAGCCGTCTGCTGCTCAGGTCATTTTATCGGAGAATTTCTTCAGGTGCAGTGGGCATGGCAGAACTTCAAAACCGCTTAGACCCTTATCCGCCTGTCCATCCTCGGTCCTGCAGTGGCCCAACCAGGCCACTGCCCTGCCCCAGGTGAGCAAGCGACTTGAAAAAAGATTTTCACATCATTACTATGTGTACCAAGGGAGCGTAAGATTGAATTCTGCATTTAAGGGTAAACGTGTGGAAGAAATGGCGGCAATGCGCTGAACGCGGAGGGAAACGCCTGGCGTTCCTTTCATCATGAGTTATGAGCTCATTTCACATTCATGCAAATGCTGTCCGTAATCTGCCGGAGTTGCGCAGCCTCATAATTCATCTGCGCCTGAACCGATCATCACGACCTATCCATTCTGCCACGCCCACCACACCCGAAAGTGTGGTTCGGAAAGTTATGCAACTGCCGCCTTTTCAATGAAGTCGTTGAGGATCTCCTCGAAGCTGTCGTTGATATCAAAAGGAGCTTCGTAGGCCACCTCGGTATTGACCAGGCACTTATCCAAGGCCATGGAGATCTCGTCTGCCTTCTTGCTCAGCGCCGTGGCCATGCCCCGGATCTTGTTCCGGTCGAAGTCGATGGTGGTGACCTGGGTAGCGTCACACCGATAAGAAACCTGGTTGCCCTCACCATTGAAGCGGAATCCGGATCCGCCGCTGGCGATGGTCTTTTCGCTGTTGCGGAGCGTGGTCATATGCCGGAAAACTTCGGCCAGTTCCTGGCGCTGCCGGTTCAGGCCGACCTCGCTGTCCATATCCAGATCCAGTCCGCTCTTGGCCGCATGAATGGCTTTGCTCAGATTCTCCCGCTCCTCCATCAAAAGCATGATGAAGGCCGCCACCTCGTTGGCGTGCCCGGCATACTCGCTGGGCGCAGTCTCCTCCACCACGGCATCCAGGGCATCCGACATGACCTTACTGCGCAGATGGGTGGTTTTGACTTTGACAATGTTGCGCCGGTCCTGCAGGATGCTGGTGGCCTCACACATCAGGTTTTTGAGTTTGTTTTGAAAACGGAATGCATCTTTCATGTTCATAGTGCATACCTCCTTGAACGACATCAGACTACTATTAACACCAAAAGTGCTTCACCGTTGCTCCAATCGTACTGCATCCACACGCGTTTGTCATTGAACTGCTGGTTGAATCGCTCCCTCACAGTATCAAAATAAACCTGCCTTTGAAGTGTCTCAATCTTTGTTGCTGAAAGATCGATCTTGGCGTAAATCATAGTACTAGTTAAAACGATGGTCTATATTGAGACCATCGAGTCTTAACAACAATACGCTGTACGGAGGTAGATAAAGATGCGGTATGGCTACTGTCGGACATCGAAACCCAAGCAAAGCATCGAGAGGCAGATCCGAAATATCAAGGCGGCTTATCCTGACGCCGTTATTGTGCAAGAGGTCTTTACCAGGACGCGGCTGGATCGGCCGGAATGGCTGAAACTGATGCGCAGGATCCAGCCTGGGGATGAGATCGTCTTTGACAGTGTTTCCCGTATGAGTGGAGATGCCAAAGAAAGGTTTGCCGCCTATGAAGAGCTATATCAAAAAGGGGTAAACCTTGTTTACCTGAAAGAACCCCACATCAATACTGAGACCTATAAGAAGGCATTGGAAAACAACGTTCAACTGACCGGCAGCAATGTGGACTACATCTTGGAAGGTGTCAATCGTTACCTGTTGGAACTGGCCAAGGAGCAGATTCGACTGGCCTTTGAGCAGTCCGAAAAGGAAGTCCAGGATCTGCACCAGCGCACCAGAGAAGGAATTGAAACCGCACGCCTGAATGGGAAGCAGATTGGTCGTCAGAAGAACAGTGTCGTCGTCACGAGGAAAAGCATTGAATCGAAAGAAGTGGTCAGAAAACTCTCCAAGGAATTCGGCGGTAATCTCAGTGATGCCGAGATTATGCGCTTGACCGGTCTGGCCCGGAATACCTATTACAAGTATAAGCGCGAACTGAAGGGAGAGCATGGGACATGAACCAATAGAATTATGGTTTCTTTCGCATGGCCAAGAGATGGCTGCCTTCCTGTTCGCAGAAGAACCCTTGATTTGTGTAGTTATATCTCAGCCCAAAACAATTCAAGCAGATTTTGAGTTTCTCAAGATCTGCTTGAATTATTTTATCTGCTATAGTATGATTTGGTATAAGAAGCTTAATCATTTTTCTACTGAGACAGGAGTTATAAAATGGCAATCAGCTATAAGAAACTTTGGAAGATGCTTATCGACAAAGACTTGAGCAAAACGGAATTGACACGCATTGCTGGACTCAGCACCAATGCCATGGCCAAACTTGGTCGGAATGAAGATGTACGGGTTACGACACTGGAAAAACTATGTACAACTCTGGACTGCAAACTGGATGACATCGTGGAGTTTATACCGGATCAGCAGCAGTCAGAGAGAGGAGACTGATCTTATAAAGCCGTTTGTAGACCCCAAATTTCAGAACAATGTCATTCTGACCGGGACGGAGTTCCTTACCATGAACACACGCCCGAAGATACCCGCCAACGCCCGCAACCTGAACGCCTGCGTTATCGGCTCGTCCGGTTCGGGCAAAACAAGGTTCTGGCTGACCCCGCAGCTCCTTCAAGCCCATTCCTCGTATGTGGTGGTGGACCCGAAGGGCGGCACCCTCGACCAATGCGGACGGTTCCTGCAACGGGAGAAATATAAGGTGCGGGTGTTCAATAGTATCGATTTCTCCAAATCCATGCACTACAATCCGCTGGCCTACATCAAAACGGAAAGCGACGTGCTGAAATTCGTTACCGCCCTGATTGCCAACACCAAAGGCGACGGCAAGGAGGGCGACGAGTTCTGGACTAAAGCCGAAACCCTTTTGTACTGCGCCCTTGTGGCCTACATCGTATTTGAGGGGCCGGAGGAAGAACGCAACATGAATACGCTGGTGGAAATGATAAACAGCATGGAAGTCCGGGAGGATGATGAAACCTTCAAAAACGCGGTGGACTATATGTTTGACGGGCTGGAGCGCCGGAGTCCCCAGCACTTCGCTGTGAGGCAGTATAAGAAGTACAAGCTGGCAAGCGGCAAGACAGCTAAGAGCATACTGATTAGCTGCGGAGCCAGACTTGCCCCCTTTGACATTCCCCAGCTTCGGGAGATCATGTCCTATGACGAGCTGGAGCTTGACCGGCTGGGGGATGAAAAATCGGCGCTGTTTTTCCTTATCAGCGATACGGACACCACCTATAACTTTCTTGTGGCACTCGCTTTCTCGCAGATGTTCAACCTTCTGTGTGAACGGGCCGACAACACCTATGGCGGACGCCTGCCCCATCATGTACGGGTGCTGTGGGACGAGGCGGCCAACACGGGACAGGTGCCGGGGCTGGAAAAAATCGTTGCCGTTATCCGTTCCCGGGAGATCAGCCTGACGCTCTTTTATCAGGCCATGAGCCAATGCAAGGCGCTGTACAAGGACCATTCCGAAACCATCATGGGAAACATGGACAGTATCGTGTTCCTCGGAGGCCGGGAGGCTTCCACCCTAAAGGATATTTCGGAAAACTGGCTGGGCAAGGCCACTATCTCCATGCAGACCGAAGGCCGCAGCCGGGGTCAGTCCGAGAGTTACAGCCAGAATATGCAGCGGCTTGGCCGGGAGCTGATGACGACCAGCGAGATCACCACCATGCCGGGAGACAAGTGCATCTTGCAGCTTCGAGGGCTTCCGCCCTTCTTTTCTCCCAAATACGATTTGAAAAAGCACCCCAACTACAAGTACACAGCCGAGTTTGACAAAAAGAAAAACGCCTTCCACTTGGAAAGCCTGTTCCGCCACCGGCCATTGAGACTAAAGCCGGAGGACGAATACACGGTGTACGAGGTGGACGGCTCCGACACAGACGAAGAAGCTGACCTGTTGAATTTTGACGATCTGGACAGCGACGAGTTTGTGTAACTTCGGGCCATGATGGCCCGAAGCGCCGCCAATGTGGGCGGCTTTTTTTGTACCCAAAACCAACAAACAAAATGGAGGAACGTATATGGAATTTTTCAACTCTGCTATCGACATTCTCAAGATTCTGGTCATGGCTCTGGGCGCTGGTCTGGCGGTGTGGGGCGTCATCAACCTGCTGGAAGGTTACGGGTCCGACAACCCCGCGGCAAATGCTCAGGTTTGATAAAGAAGTGAAAATATTGTTTACATGGATTGCCATTCCTACTATTTCGTAAATAAAGATACTCTACGATGCGTAGGTTGTCTACCGCTGAAAAAAATGTTATCGTAAAATATACAAAGGAGAGTTTTATGGAATGAATAATTAATTCCGATAGGTAATCCTTTGAAGTAATCTCTGGATTTTCCCCCGGTTAGCACCGGACATGAACCTTTCAGCTCATC
>CANQPD010000004.1 GCA_947625655.1 uncultured Dysosmobacter sp. | reverse complement strand
GCGCCATACGGCGCGCCCCGCTTTGCGGGGCCCCGCGTGGTCTTGCCGTACGGTAAGGAGATAGAAAGTATGCAGAACGAACATCTGAGAAACGTCGCCATCATTGCCCACGTCGACCACGGCAAGACCACGCTGGTGGACGAGATGCTGAAGCAGGGCGGCGTGTACCGCGAGAACCAGGAGACCGTGGACCGCGTCATGGACTCCGGCGACCTGGAGCGGGAACGGGGCATCACCATCCTGGCCAAGAACACCGCCATCCAGTACAAGGACACCAAGATCAACATCGTGGACACTCCGGGCCACGCCGACTTCGGCGGCGAGGTGGAGCGCATTTTGAAAATGGTCAACGGCGTCATTTTGCTGGTGGACGCCGCCGAGGGCCCCATGCCCCAGACCCGCTTTGTCCTCTCCAAGGCCCTGGAGCTGGGCCACCGGGTCATCGTGGTGGTCAACAAGATCGACCGCCCCGACCAGCGCATCCACGAGGTCATCGACGAGGTGCTGGAGCTGCTGATGGATCTGGACGCCACCCCCGAGCAGCTGGACTCCCCCATGCTGTTCTGCTCCGGCCGCAACGGCACCGCCTCCTACTCCCCCGACGCGGTGGGCACCGACCTGACCCCGCTGTTCGAGACGATCCTGGAATATATCCCCGCCCCCGAGGCGGACGTGGACCAGCCCTTCCAGATGCTGGTCAGCTCCATCGACTACAACGAATTCGTGGGCCGCATCGCCATCGGCCGCATCGAGCGGGGCACCCTGAAGCAGAACCAGGAGATCGCCGTGTGCAACTACCACGACCCCGAGGCGGTCCTCCGCAAGGCCAAGGCCACCGCCATCTATGAGTTCGACGGCCTGGCCCGCAAGGCCGTCACCGAGTCCACCGCCGGCAACATCATCGCCATGAGCGGCATCGGCGACATCACCATCGGCGACACCATCTGCGCCCCCGACTGCGTGGAGGCCCTGCCCTTCGTGCAGATCAGCGCCCCCACCCTGGAGATGACCTTCTCCGTCAACGACTCCCCCTTCGCCGGCCGGGAGGGCAAGTTCGTCACCTCCCGCCAGATCCGGGACCGGCTGTACCGGGAGACGCTGAAGGACGTGTCCCTGCGGGTCACCGACACCGACAAGGAGACCGCCTTCAACGTGGCGGGCCGGGGCGAGATGTCCCTCAGCATCCTCATTGAGACCATGCGCCGGGAGGGCTATGAGTTCCAGGTTTCTCCCGCCCGGGTGCTGTACAAGGAGATCGACGGCCAGAAGTGCGAGCCCATCGAGCGGCTGGTGGTGGATGTGCCCGGCGACTGCGTGGGCGCCGTCATTGAAAAGCTGGGCCAGCGCAAGGCCGACATGCTGGAGATGACCCCCGTGGGCGACCGCATGAAGATCGAATTCCTGATCCCCGCCCGGGGCCTGTTCGGCTACCGCAACGATTTCCTGACCGACACCAAGGGCGAGGGCATCATGGCCTCCGTGTTCGACTCCTACGCCCCCTATAAGGGCGAGATCTCCCGCCGGGGCAACGGCTCCATCATCTCCTTTGAGACCGGCGAGTCCATCACCTACGGCCTGTTCAACGCCCAGGAGCGGGGCACCCTGTTCATCGGCGCCGGCGTGCCGGTGTACGGCGGCATGGTCATCGGCGTCAGCCCCCGCAGCGAGGACATGACGGTGAACGTCTGCAAGAAGAAGCAGCTGACCAACACCCGGGCCTCCGGCTCCGACGAGGCCCTGCGGCTGGTGCCCCCCAAGCAGATGAGCCTGGAGCAGTGCCTGGAGTTCCTGGCGGACGACGAGCTGCTGGAGGTCACCCCCAAGAGCCTGCGGA
Source organism: uncultured Dysosmobacter sp. (assembly GCA_947625655.1). Classification (GTDB taxonomy): domain Bacteria; phylum Bacillota; class Clostridia; order Oscillospirales; family Oscillospiraceae; genus Oscillibacter. The sequence continues at coordinate 230,158 of CANQPD010000004.1, read as the reverse complement.
TGCGCAAGTCCATCCTGGATCACGAGAAGCGCATGAAGGCGCTGCACGGGAAAAAGTAAATGCGATCCCCAAAGCCCCGGAAAATTTCCGGGGCTTTCAGCTTGTCGCAAAACCTCTGTTTGGAGAAAAAGCGTTCCGTTTCGCAGGGGGAGTACGAGGGGGCGGGAGCCCCCTCGTGTTGAATCGAATGCCTGCAAAAGGGCTGTGGCAGCAGCCCGTTGCGCCGCGAAGCGGCAGACTGCACATCTTTCCGTGTAGTCTGCCGAGGCCCGTTCCTTTGGGCCGAGGCTGCTTTTTTGGCTGCGAAGCAGGCAAAAAAGCGAGGCATTTTTCAGGCTGTTGAAAAAGTCCAGCGGCATTTTTCAACAGCCTGAAAGCCCCGGAAATTTTCCGGGTTTTTTTCTGAACCGGGAACTTTTCCCAACGCCGGGCCGTCTGATAGATAAACACGTTGAAAGGATGGAACACCGTATGAAGAAACTGTTCTGCCGCGTCCTTGCACTGGCCCTGTGCGCCGTCATGCTGACTCTGCCCGCCGCAGCGGCCACGGATGATCTTCTGATCTCCCCCGCCCCTGCCCCCGCTGCACAGCTGAGCCCCGTCCGGGTCTGGGGCAGGGCCACCCGGCTGGAAGGCGGCAGCCTGTTCCTGCAAAATTCCGACGCAGACGATCCCAACCGGGAGATCATCGTCCATCTGAGCGAGACCACCCCCGTTGTAGACGCTGTGACCGGCCTGCCTCTGGATGCCGCCGAAATCAAGGACGGGGATACCGTCTATGCATGGGTAGGCCCCGCCATGACCATGAGCCTGCCGCCTCAGTCCACCGCTTCGGTGGTGGTGGCCAATATCCCGGCGGATGGCGAAGTGCCCCAGTATTATGAGATCTCCGGGCCGGATCAGACGGTAACCATCGCCATCTACCCGGCGCCGCCCAGAACGGAGGTAAATCTCCCCACCGCGGGCGGCGAGGTGCTGAGGATCCCTGTCACTGCCAAAATATCTCCCTGGCTGACGAAGAACATCGTGACGCTGGACGACCTGACGCCCGGCACCCGGGTGCTGGTGTGGCGGGACAGCGCGAAGACCGTGAACCGCGTACTGGTGCTGGGGAACGATTACCGGGGGTATCTGTCCTGGTATCCGGGTGGAGCGGTATTTGTCAACGGGGAGGCCCTGTCTGTGGTCGGGAAGGTTGTGGACGGTGAGGTGCTGCTGCCGATTCGGGCCGTGGCGGAAGCCGCCGGCTATACGGTGGCCTGGGAGCCGGGAAAGGGCGCCGTGGTGACGGACAGCGGGGCAGAGGTCTTTGCCGTTCTGCCTGGGGCGAGCCTGGTGCAAACGGCTGACGGTGGGCAGGGGCTCAGCGCCCCCTGCGTCTTTGAAGCCGGGGCCACCTATTTGCCCGCCGCTGACCTGGCGTTTTTGCTGAACCTGTACCCCTCCCTGTGACGCATAACCTCCCCCGCTTCGGCACACAATAACGCCGAGGTGAGTATGATGGAATTCAATGAACTGCCCATGGGCTTTGGCATGGCCCTGGCCCAGCATCCGGAGGCCATGGAGCGCTTCGCCGGCCTGCCGGAGGCGGAACGCCAGGCGATTATCGACGGCATTCACGCCGTTCACTCCAAGCAGGAAATGCGGGCCTATGTAGAGCGCCTTATCAAGTAAAAAAGCTGCCGCCGCGGATTTCCCGCGGCGGCAGTTCTTTATTGAAAAGAGAGATGGAACCGGGCACCGGGATCGCCGGCAAAGACCACCATGCCACCCTCCGGCAGCGCGGCGGCGGTATCGCCCCACAGGACGGAAGAGGCAGTCACCTGACCGCCTGCGTCGTAGACCCAGAAGCCCGCGTCCTCCGGCAGCTGAACGGCCATGGTCTTTCCCGCCGCGCCGCCGATGTGATACCAGCGGGCATAGCCGTCGGCCTGGACCGTGGTGTAGGAATGGCCGCTGCCGGTATAGAGCTCCGGCGCGCCGCTCTCCTCCATGTACAGGGCCCCGTTGGCCCGCATCCAGACAACGCCGGCGTCATCCCGGGTCACGGTGATGTCCTGGCCGTCCCGGCCGCCGGCCCCTGGGAGCTGCAGTTCATACCGGGCAGCGGTCCCATCCACGATGCGGGCCGCGCCGAAGTAGCCGGGAACGGCCTCCGGTATCTCTGCCGCGCCGGCGGCGGCCATGGCCAGATAGGCCTGGGAGCTGTACTTTTCCCGGACGGGCAGAACGCTCATGGCGGACGCCGCCGTCCACAGATCCTGCACTTCAGCGGAGATCCGGTTTGCGGGCAGCTTCACCGCGGCGTAGTTTGAAACGGGCAGGGCCCCCAGGCCGGGAAGCTGGCTGACGGCCTTCTGATAGAGATAGGTCTCTCCGTTGGATTCCCTGACGAACCGCAGCAGAGCTGTGCCGGTGGAATCCCGGAAGGTCCCGTCGGCACAGTAGGTAAAGGCCTGATCCGGCACGGAGGTTGGGTAGTTCATGTAATGCAGGGTCAGCGTCCCATCGGCGGAGACCGCCACCCGGTACTGTACGGCGGTGGAGCCGTAGTATCCGGCGTTTTCCATCTCCTCCGCGGGCATAGCGGCGGGTGCGGCCTCCGGCAGGGCGGGGATGGACTGATCCACGGCAATGCCCTTGCCTTTCAGCGCGGCCAGTAGCATGTGGACGGCCGCCAGCTCGTTATAGGTGGACACGCCGCCGGAAGAGAGCACCGCGGCGGCCATATGGCAGCCGGGCAGCACCACCAGGCCCGCGTGATAGAACTGGGTGTCGCCGCCCTTCACCAGGGCGGTGATGCCGCTCTGGCTGAAGGGATACCACTCCACGGCATCCCAGCCCAGGCCGTAGGACAGGGCATCCAGCGTATCGTCGGGCCAGAGGCCCCGGGCGTATTCCGGGGCGGCCATGGCGTCCAGCGAGGACTGGCGCAGCAACGTTGTTCCAGTCAGCGCGCCGCCGAAGGCGGCCAGATCGGCGGCGGTGGCATAGATGCCGCCGGTGCCCACCACATTCAGGCAGTCCTGGGGCAGGGCGCGGGTATCGGTGCCGAAGTAAATCCTGGCAAGGCGGGTGGTGTCGAAGTCATCGCCGGGGGCGAAGGTGTCCTCCAGTCCCGCCGGACGGAGGATGCGGGCGCGAACGTAGTCCATGAAATCCTGGCCGGAGACGGCCTCCACCACCAGCTGTGCCAGGGTGAAGCCGTCATTGCAGTAGACGCTGTACGCGCCGGGATCCGCCTTCAGCCGCTGGGAGGCAAGACGCTCCAGCAGCTCGTCGGCGGCGGCCGGGTCCGCGTCGTCAAAGAGCATGGCGTTTTCAAAGGAGGAGCCCATCAGACCGGAGGAGTGGTTCAGCAGCATCCGCACCGTGATCTGCCTGTACCGGGGATCCGCCATTTGAAAGTCCGGCAGATAGCGGGTAACAGGCGCGTCCAGAGAAAGCCTGTGCGCTTCCGCCAGCTGCATGACCGCCACCGTGGTGTAGATCTTGCTGACGGAGCCGACGCCGTAGAGGGCCCCGCTCTCAGCCTCCGTCTGCATGGCCTCACCGGTCTCCCGATCCACGGTGAGACCGCCGGAGGCGGAAATGTTGCCGCTGTCCCAGAGGGCCCAGCTGATGCTGGCAGCGCCGCCATAGGTCATGGCCCCCTCGGCGGCGATCCGGGTGGTTTCCTCCAGAGCGGCGGCCTGCGGCGCGGATGATGCCGGGGTCTCCGTCTCCGCCGCCAGGGCCGGAGCCGTCAGGCTCAGGGCCAGGGCCAGCGCCAGCAGCAGGGCGCGGCCGCGTTTGCAAAACGTTTTCATGTTCGCTCCTTTCCCGCCCCGGGCGGGGCGATCCCGTATCCGCGGATCAGGATACACCTTCCACCAAGTGGAAGGTCAAGGGATATCCGCGAAATTTCCCGCCAAAACTCCAGCAGACAGCCCCGGGAGCAGGGGAAGCCTCCCCCGACCGTCTGCCGCTGTCCGCTTTTTGCTTCACGGCCTGCCGCCGGTCAGCAGTCCCAGCAGCGGCTCAAAGTCCACGCCCTCCCGCATGGGCAGATCCTGGGCGGCGGTGCGCTCGGCGCAGGCGCGGATGAATTCCACCGCCTGCCGGGCGGCGTCCGGCAGGGACGCGCCCTTGACCAGCGCGCCGGTGAGGACGCTGGCAAACACGTCGCCGGTGCCGTGGAATTCCCGGGGCACCCGCCGGGTCTGAACGGCTTCCGTCCGCCCGGTTTTCGCGTCAAAGCACATGGCCCCCGTCAGTTCCGGAGCCGTGGAGGCCCCCGTGAGGGCCACGGAGCGCCTGCCGTTCAGGCTCAGCCGCTCCACGATCTCCCGGCAGCCGTCTTCGCCGGCGGGCAGCGTCTCATAGGGGACGCCCAGCAGCAGGGCGGCCTCCGTCAGGTTGGGGGTGATCACATCCGCCTCCTCCGCGAGGCGGGCCATGCCGGAACACATGGCGGGGGTATAGGTCTGGTAGACCTGGCCGTGATCCCCCATCACCGGATCCACCACCACAAGCGTATCCGCTTGCCGGAAGTCCCGGATGAAGTCCTCCACAATGCCGATCTGCCGCTCACTTCCCAGAAAGCCGCTGTAAATGGCCTGGAAGTCCAGGCCCAGGGACTTCCAATGGGCGGCGGCACGGGGCATTTCGTCCGTCATGTCCAGAAAGGTAAAGCCCGTAAAACCGCCGGTGTGGGTGGAGAGAAACGCGGTGGGTAGCGGGCAGCACTGGGCGCCCAGGGCGGACAGGATCGGCAGGGCGATGGTCAGCGAACAGCGGCCAAAGCCGGACAGGTCATGGATGGCGGCGATGCGGGGCGTGGGCATGGCGGTATTCCTCGTTTCGTAAAATTCATTTTATTGTACCGCAGTTTTTCCTATTGTTCAAGGGCGGAAACTGTGCTATACTGGGCCTGTTCACGCGGGTATGGCGGAATTGGCAGACGCGCAGGATTTAGGTTCCTGTGCCGAAAGGCGTGTGGGTTCGACCCCCACTACCCGTACCAGCTCAGAAATTCCCTGTTTGGCACGAATCCCCGCCTGACGGCGAGGCTTCTCAGCCGGACAGGGAATTTCTTCGCTTCCAACCGCGATCCGCTCCGCTGGGTTCGCGGTTGGGGGGAGGACGAGGCGGCGAAAATAGTATGTTTAACGCATTGGTGCAGCTCAGAAATTTCCACAACCGCTCCGTTTCCGCCTAGCGGCGAAACCTGCGCTTTGGTGGGAATTTCTTCGCTTTCGGCCCCGACCCGCTGCGCTGGGCTCGCGGCCGAGGAAAACGGAGATACCGGCTGTGGACTGCATCTTTTTGGGCAACACATGACAGCTCAGAAATTCCCTGTTTGGCACGAATCCCCGCCTGACGGCGAGGCTTCTCAGCCGGACAGGGAATTTCTTCGCATCCAACCGCGATCTGCTCCGCTGGCTCAGGGCCCGGTGTCAGGGCCGCGGCCGGAAGGGCCGTATCGAAACAGGTGCATTTCCACAAAAAGCGAGACACGCACTGCGTGTCTCGCTTTTTCACGCTCATTTTAAAAGATTCCCCCCATAGGGCGCCATCTCCAGGCGGATGAAGAAGCCCTGGTCATGGTCGCAGACAGGACAGGCCTTGGGGGCCTCCAGCCCCTCCTGGATATGGCCGCAGTTCAGGCACATCCAGCCGCACTTGACATCGGAGACGAACAGCCTGCCGGTCTCCAGCAGCTCCGCGAACTGGCCGAAGCGGTTGCCGTGGGTCTGCTCGATCCGGGCGATCTGCCGGAAGGAGGCGGCGATCTCGGGAAATCCCTCGGCCTTGGCGGTATCGGCGAAGGCGGCGTACACCGGGTCGAATTCCTCGTACTCGTTGTGCTGGGCGCGGCGCAGCAGCTGCGGCACATCGTTGGTGATATCCACGGGATAGCCGCCGTCGATATGCACCGTCTCTCCGGCCAGCTCCTTCATGTGGTTATAAAAGATCTCGGCATGCTCCTTTTCCTGGCTGGCGGTGAACTGGAACACGGCCTCCAGCACGTGCAGCTTCTGCTGCCTGCATAAAGAGGCGGCAAAGGTATAGCGGTTGCGGGCCTGGCTCTCCCCGGCAAAGGCGCGCATCAGGTTTTTCAGGGTCTCGCTGTTTTTGAACTCCACAGTCATAGGGGCTCCTCCTCACATTGGTGATACGGATATGTTTGCCAATCCCGCCCGATCCTATACCAACGGGGAAGGGCGCTGCCGCCGGCGGCCCGCGGCCGGAACGGCAGACGCTCCCCCGGCGCTGTGCGCCGGGGGAGCGTCCGCATCCCGCTCATACCTGGGGCAGGCGGTATTTTTCCAGGTCGCTGTCCAGGCTGGCGGCAAAGGAGCCCCCGCCCTTCATGTCGTGCATATAGGCGTGGCGGCCCAGCTTGCCATCCTGCTCCTCCATAACGGAGACGGCGATGTTGGAGCAGTGGTCGGACACCCTCTCGAAATTGGTCAGCAGGTCGCTGAGGACAAAGCCCAGCTGAACGGTGCAGTCTCCGGTCTGGAGGCGGCGGATGTGGCGCATCCGGATCTCCTCGATCAGGCGGTCGATGGTCTCCTCCAGGGGCTCCACGTCCCGGGCGGCGTCGGCGTCGTTGGCGGCAAAGCAGGCGAAGGCCTTGTCCATGATGTCCTTCAGGGCGGACACCAGCACCTGGAGCTCGTCATTGGCGACATCGGAGAAGCGCAGCTCCTTCTCCCGCAGCTCCCGGGCGGACTCCTGGAGGTTCAGGGCATGGTCGCCGATGCGCTCAAAGTCGCCGATGGCGTGGAGCAGGCGGGAGACGGTGTGGATGTCGTCCATGGAGACGCCGTGCTGGGAGATGGTCACCAGATACCCGCCCAGACGGTCCTCGTAGATATCCAGCTTGTCCTCATTTTGAAGGATCTCTGTCTCCGTGGCCTCGCTGTAATCAGACAGCTGCCGGATGGCGTTCAGCAGATTCTGATGGGCCAGCTCGCCCATGCGGTTGGTCATGGCCACGCACTCGCTGATGGCAACGCCGGGGGTACGCAGCAGGAGAGGGTCCAGGAAGGCGAACTGCTCCGTGGGGTCCTCGCTCCGCACCACTCTCCGCGCCAGCTTTTCCAGCTGGCGGGAGAAGGGCAGCAGCAGCACCGTGGTGAAGACGTTGAACACCGTGTGGCAGAAGGCGATGCCCACCGCGCCCACGGCGGCGTCCATAAAGGGGAAGTGGAAGAGGAGGTCGCCGCCGTAGAACAGGATCAGGCAGGCGGCGGTGCCGAAGACGTTGAAGGAGACGTGGATCACCGCCACCCGCTTGGCGTTGCGGCTGACGCCGATGGAGGAGAGCAGCGCCGTGACGCAGGTGCCGATGTTCTGGCCCATGATGATGGGGATGGCCATGCCGTAGGTGATGGAGCCGGTGAGGGCCAGGGCCTGCAAAATGCCCACCGACGCGGCGGAGGACTGGATGATCCCGGTGAACACCGCGCCCACCAGCACGCCCAGCAGGGGGTTATTGAAGGCGGTCAGCAAGCTGGAGAACTCCGGCAGCTCCGCCAGGGGGCTGACGGCCTGCTTCATCAGCTCCATGCCGTACATCAGGATGGAGAAGCCCACCAGGATGCGGCCGATGTCCCGGCGGCGCTGTTTTTTGGAGCCCATGATGAGAATGATGCCCGCCAGCGCGATGACCGGGGAGAAGTTCTCCGGCTTCAGGAGATTGACGAACACGCTCTCGCTCTCAATGCCTGTCAGGGACAGGATCCAGGCCGTCAGGGTGGTGCCGATGTTGGAGCCCATGATGACGCCGATGGTCTGGCCGAGCTCCATGACGCCGGAGTTCACCAGGCCCACCAGCATCACCGTCATGGCGGAGGAGGACTGGATGGCGATGGTGATGCCGGCGCCCAGCAGCAGGCTTTTGAAGGGGCTGGAGGTCATGCGCTTCAAGGTCCGCTCCAGCTTGCCGCCGGCCATTTTTTCCAGGCTCTTGGACATGGTGGTCATGCCGTAGAGGAAGAAAGCCAGGCCGCCGCAAAGGGTAAAGACGGAGAAAATATCCATGTTGGCGATACTCCTTTATTCCGTTTCCCGTTTTGGTGAACGGGCGTGCTGTCAACTTTTATGTACGAAAACCATTATATATGTTCAGCGCGCGGGGTGAAATCGGCGGAATGACCAAATGTAAAATTTGCGAAAGATATTGTTAACAATGCCAAAAATATGAAAAAATATTTGTCCATAACGTACAGCGCTCAAACGCTTGCACGGAAAAAGGGCGGCGCCCATTCCGGCGCCGCCTTTTTCTGTCAAAGCTCCTCTGCCTTTGTCCAAAATGCCCGGATGTCCTCCGCGGACCGCCGCCCGGCGAAATAGCCGGACTGCCACAGGGCCCGCAGGACCTCCAGGTCCCGCTCCGTCCGGGAACAGCCAAAGGTGTCCTCCGGCGCGATGACCAGGACTTTGCCCGCCCGTTCCAGGGCAAACAGCTCCTCCCGGCAATCGTTGTACCGCTCCGACCGGGTGCGCATGGTCTCCACAAAGGCGGGGTATTTGCGGAAGGCCCGCTCCAGTACGCGGAGGGAGCCGTCCCTCTCCTTGCGGTAATCCCGCTCCCGGGTCAGGACCACCACCACCCGGTCACAGCCCGCGTCAAAGGCCCGCCGCCAGGGGATGGCATCGGCGCAGCCGCCGTCCAGATAGGGCTGGCCGTCCACCTCAATGACGGGGAACATCAGGGGGATGGCGCAGGTGGCCTGGAGCAGAAGATTGTGGTCGTCCCGCCGGGGCACCGGCAGATAGTCGGCCCTGCCGGTGTTCAGGTTGGTGACCACGGCCTCCACCGTGCCGGGGTAGGCCTCAAAGGTATCGTAGTCAAAGGGCAGCAGCTGGTTGGGGATGGTCTCATAGGCGAACCGCAGGCCGAAATAGCAGCGGTTTTTGGGGTTGGCCCAGTTCCGCCAGCCCATATAGCGGCGGTCATTGGCGAAAGTGGTCAGCAGCCTGAGATTCCGCCGGCTCTGGCGGGAGAGATAGCTGACGCCGTAGGCGATGCCCGCGGAGACGCCGACGGTGTAGTCCGGCAGGGGCAGCCCCGCATCCAGCAGCGCGTCACACACACCGGCGGAAAAAATGGTCCGCAGCGCGCCGCCTTCCAGCACCAATCCGGTTTTCATGGGTGGTCACTTCCTTATCATTTTAGAAAAAATTTCATACCGGCCCCGTAAAAGAAGCATAGGACGCGGTCACAACATAAGATTATCAAAAAAACACGCAAAAATCAATCGCCCGGCGCCGCGGATCCGCAATTGCAAAGAAACTGTTAAAAACGGCATGATCCGCTTGCGAGGGACAACTTTTGCATGGTATCATCATGTAAGTATGCATTTTAAGAAGAACGGAGGGCGCGGCATGGGCGGCGGACTGCGGCGGCGCTGGCGGCAGCGCATGGGCCAGACCAAGACGGTCCTGGGCGAAAAAGTACGGGAAGCGCTGGCATCGGTGCTGCCCATCACCGCCATTGTGCTGGTGCTGTGCTTCACCGCCGCGCCGGTGCCCACGGATATCCTGCTGGCCTTCCTGGTGGGGGCGGTGATGCTGATCTTCGGCATGGGCCTGTTCACCCTGGGCGCGGAGACCGCCATGACCCCCATCGGCGAGCGGGTGGGCGCCCAGATGACCAAGTCCCGCAAGCTGTGGGTGGTGGTGACGGTCAGCTTCCTCATCGGCGTCATCATCACCGTGTCGGAGCCGGACCTCCAGGTCCTGGCAAACCAGGTGCCCGGCATCCCCAACGCCGTTTTGGTGGGGGCTGTGGCCCTGGGCGTGGGCGCGTTTTTGGTGGTGGCCCTGCTGCGCATCCTGTTCCGGGTGCCGCTGAACGGGCTGCTGATCGTCTCCTATCTGGCGGTGTTCATCCTGGCCGCCTTCATCCCCAGGGATTTTCTGGCCATCGCCTTTGACTCCGGCGGCGTAACCACCGGGCCCATGACGGTGCCCTTCATCATGGCCCTGGGCCTGGGCGTCTCCTCCATCCGCAGCGACGAAAACGCCGCCCAGGACAGCTTCGGCCTGGTGGCCCTCTGCTCCGTGGGCCCCATTCTGGCGGTTTTGATATTGTCCCTGGTGTACCCGGCCTCCGGCGTCTATGTGCCCGCGGATATGCCCGCGGCGGGAGACAGCCGGGCGCTGTGGCAGCTGTTTTTGACGGCCCTGCCCGAATACGCCAGGGAAGTCGCCGTGTGCCTTGCCCCCATCGCCGCGTTTTTCGCCGTTTTCCAGGTGACGTCTCTCCATATGAGCCGGAAAAAGGTATTGAAAATCGTGGTGGGTCTCCTGTATACTGACATTGGGCTGACCGTGTTTCTGACCGGCGTCAACGTGGGCTTTCTGCCCGCGGGCGCCTACCTGGGCCGGCAGATCGCCGCGTTGGACCACAACTGGGTGCTGGTGCCCATCGGTATGCTGATGGGCTGGTTCATCGTCCAGGCGGAGCCGGCGGTCCACTCCCTGAACCGCCAGGTGGAGGAGATCACCTCCGCCGCCATCCCCGGCAGGGCCATGAGCACCAGTCTGTCCGTCGGCGTGGCGATGTCCATCGGCCTTGCCATGATCCGGGTGCTGACGGGGATCTCCGTTTTGTACTTCCTGGTGCCGGGTTACCTGGCGGCCATCGCGCTGTCCTTCTTCGTGCCGAAGATCTTCACCGCCATCGCCTTTGACTCCGGCGGCGTGGCCTCCGGCCCCATGACGGCCACCTTCCTGCTGCCCTTTGCCCAGGGGGCCTGCGAGGCCCTGGGGGGCAATGTGGTCACCGACGCCTTCGGCGTGGTGGCCATGGTGGCCATGACGCCGCTGCTGACCATCCAGCTGCTGGGCCTGGCCTATCAGCTGAAGCTGCGCAAGACCGGGCGGGCCGGAGACGAGGCGGCGGACGAGGAGATCATCGACCTGTAAGACAGAGCGGCGGCGGCCAATGCCGCCGCTGCCGCAAGAGAGGAGAAACTGCCATGGGCGGAGCTGTTCTCATCATCACGATCACAGACCGCGGCCGCGGCGGGGAATTCGCGTCCTGGTATCAAAGCCAGGGGCTGCCGCTGGTGCTGACGGCCCTGGGCCGGGGCACGGCCACCACTGAGATCCTGGACTGCCTGGGGCTGGAGGCCACGGAGAAAGCGGTGCTGATGTGCGTGGCGCCCAGGTCCTCCCGGCTGGTGCGCCGGGCGGCCAGGGAATTGTGGCTGGATGTGCCGGGCCGGGGCGTTTTGATGACGGTGCCGGTCTCCAGCATCGGCGGCATGGCCGCCAGGGATTATCTGCTGCAGCAGGAGGCGGAGGACATCATGGAAAAAGAGCTGACCCACGAACTGATCATCGTCATCACCAACCAGGGCTACACAGACCGGGTGATGGACGCCGCCCGGGCGGCGGGGGCCACCGGCGGCACCTCCGTCCACGCCAAGGGCACCGGCACGGAGCTGGCGAAAAAATTCTTCGGCGTGTCCATCGCGGCGGAGAAGGAGCTGATCTTCATTTTGACCAAGGCGGAGGACCGCAAACCCATTATGAAGGCGGTCATGGCCCAGGCCGGCATGAAGACGGGGGCCCAGTCCCTGGTGTTTTCCCTGCCGGTCAGCGATATCGCGGGATTGCGGCAGCTGGACAGCGAGACATAACGAGACAGGGCGGCGGGCCTGCCCGCCGCCCTCAGGCTGTCAAAAAACCTCTGTTTGGAGAAAAAGAATTCCATTTCGCAGGGGGAGTACGAGGGGGCGGGAGCCCCCTCGTGTTGAATCGAATGCCTGCAAACGGGCTGCGGCAGCAGCCCGTTGTGCCGCGAAGCGGGAGCTTTTTGGGCTGCGAAGCAGACAAAAAAGCGAGGCATTGTTCAGGCTGTCGAAAAAGTCCACTGGACTTTTTCGACAGCCTGAGGGCGGCGGGCCTGCCCGCCGCCCTGCTGATTTGATATCAAGCAATGGGGGATTGCTATGGAGACATCCTTTCCCGGCTATCAGAAGATCGATCCGGAGACCTGGCCCCGCCGGGAGCATTACCGCTATTACCGGGAGCGGCTGAAGTGCGGCTACTCCCTCACCGCCCGGCTGGATGTGACGGAGGCCCTGGGCTTTGCCCGGCGGCGGGGCAGGCGCTTTTACGGCTGTATGCTGTACGCCGCCGCGAAGACCGTCAACGAGATGCCGGAGATGAAGCTGATGACCGCGCCGGACGGGACCCCCGGCGTGTGGGACACGGTGCATGTGAATTTCACCGTGTTTCACGAGGACGACAAGACCTTCAGCGACCTCTGGACGGAATACCGCCCGGATTTCGAGACGTTTTACCGGGAATTCTGCCGGGTGGTGGAGACTTTTGGCGCCAGCCATGGCGTCAAAGGCCGCCCCGGCCAGCCGCCGAACTTCTTCTGCGTCAGCTGCGTCCCCTGGCTGGACTACACCGGCTTTACCACCCACTCCGTGGGAGAACCGGCGCTGTTTCCCATCGTCACCTACGGGAAATATACGGAGGAGCGGGGCCGGTACACCCTGCCCGCCACTCTGACCATCTCCCATGCCGCGGCGGACGGATACCACAGCAGCCTGTTTTTTCAAAACTTCCAGGAGAACCTGCGGCGCTTTGGAAGCGCGGCCCATGAGCGGTAGGAGGCACCGCAGCCCTCGACCTCCATGACGGCGGTATAGGACGGGGCCGCTTCCGTCCCGGTTCCGCTGTCCGCGCCGGGCTCCGGCGCCTGGGCTTCTCTTCCGGCCTCATATCCGGCGGTGCAGCCCGCGGCAAGCAGCGCCACGCAGAGGGCGGGGGCCGCGGCGGGCGTTCGTCTTTTCAAAAGCAGCATCTCCTTTGTTCACAGAGAATACGGGAATCGTCTTGAGCGCAGTTCGCCATTTTGAACTGCGCTCAAGTGTTGTTTATATGAAATCCCCCCGTTTCCGTTCCAGACGCGTACCGCCGCAGGCACTGCCGCGAAGCTGCCCGCGGCAGCGGCGGTACGCGCGGAAATGGAGGGATGCCTGTCTGCAGGGCCAGCATAGCGCGGCGGGCTGAAACGATGCTGAAAAATCCGGCCCCGGCCCTGTAAACGAATTGTAAACCCCGCTTTTCAGGAATGTTTCAGCCGCCGGCTGTAGGATGCTGTCAAAGGACCATATTTTTACCCGTGGGGAGCATCCGTATGAAAATATTGATTATCGAGGACGACAGGCTGCTGGCGGAAGCGCTGGAGACACTTTTGGAGATCAAGGGCTTTGAGGTCGAGGCCGTGTACGACGGCGAGGACGGGGCGGAATATGCCGAGACCGGCGTTTACGACCTGCTGATCATGGATGTGATGATGCCGAAGCTGGACGGGTATCAGGTGGCCAGACAGGTGCGGGCCCGCCGGGTCGCCACGCCGATCCTGATGCTGACGGCCAAGGGAGATGTGGGGGACCGCATCGAGGGCCTGAACGCCGGGGCGGACTACTATCTGACAAAGCCCTTTGACAATATGGAGCTGCTGGCCTGCGTCAACGCCCTGCTGCGCCGCCAGGGGGATCAGGTGGATGTGCTTCGTTATCTGGAGAGCCTGACCACCCTGCGCCTGACAGACTATGTGACCTACGATGTCACCGGGGAAGAACTGCGGTCCTATGGCCTGGACACGCCGGAGCTGACCGTCACGGTGGACTACACCGGGGAGGACGAGAGCGGCGGGGAAGTGTCGGATACCTTTACCCTGTCCGTCAGCCGTGACCCGGAGGAGCTGGCCGCCGCCCAAAAGGCGGCGGACGACAGCGGGGATGACGGGGAGATCACGGCCTACGCCAGAGTGGGGGATTCCCGGATCGTCTACAGGATCTCGGAATATGATTACGACAATCTGATGGCGGCCTCCTATGACCAGCTGCGCCATCAGGAGGTGCTGACGGCGGACTTTGCGGCGGTCAGCCAGCTGGACATCACCCTGGAGGGCGTGTCCTACACCCTCACCGCCGAGGGGAAGGGCGACGACCGGATCTGGAGATACGGGGAGGAAGAGGCAGACGCCGCCCGGCTCCAAAGCGCGCTGGAGGGCCTGCGGGCAGGCGGCGCCGACAGCTTCACCTCCGAAGAGCCGGACGGGAAGCGGGAGATCGCCCTGACGGTCTGCCTGGACGATGAGAGCCAGTCACGGATCCGGATTGAGCTGTACCGCTGTGATGGCAGCGAATGCCTTGCCGTTGTGGACGGCGAGTCCTTCGCCCGGGTCAGCCGGTCCGATGTGGTGGAGCTGGTGGAGGCCGTCCACGCCATCGTGCTGAACTGACCCCGGCTGAGCCTTTTTCAGAGCCGCCGTCCGCCTTTTGGCGGGCGGCGGCTCTGCCGCGGCGGCGGAAAAGCGGAAAAACAGGCCGGCTCCCTGAGCCGGCCTGCTCAGACTGTCAAAGACCTGTTTGAAAGAGAAGAAAAGACAGCAAAAAGCAAGGGGAGTACGAGGGGATGGGAGTCCCCTCGTATTGGATCGAATGCCTGCAAAGGGCTGCGTGAACAGCCCTTTGCCCCGCGAAGCGGGAGCATTTCGGGCTGTTCCACAGCCCAAAATGCGAGGCATTGTGAAGCCCGTCAAAAAGGCCAAAGGACTTTTTGACGGGCTGAACAGGCCGGCTCCCTGAGCCGGCCTGTTTTGGCGGGGGATATTTCCGGGGCGCTCAGGCAAACAGGGCGTTGAAGGCATCCACGGCGTCGGACTGGTGTTCCCCTGCCACGATCAGCGCCACGACGCCGCCGTTTACCAGGATCTCCGCCTTTTCCCAGGCGGCGGTGGTCTCGGGATAGAAGGCGCCGCCGTTGATCTGGCTGTCCACCCGGGCCTGGAAAATGGATCTGACGGTCTCCGCGTCGCCCTCGTCGGCACACTCCACCAGATCCAGCTCAAAAGCCGTGGCGCTGATGGCGGCCATCTGCAGGACGCTCTGCTTCAGCTCGATGTCGTTCAGGCCGGGAAAAAAGGCGTCCACATAGCTGGCGTCTTCGTTGGCGTCCGTCATGGCGGGGGCGTTCTCTTCGCCAAGGGACGCCATAAAGTCCTGATAGTACTGCTCCAGGTCCGGCGCGGCCGCCGTCTGGCCGCCGCAGGCGGCCAGGGACAGAAGCAGGGACAGGGCAAGTACGGCCATCGTCAGTTTTTTCATGGTTTTCACAACAAAGTCTCCTTATTCGGTGAATTCTTCCGCGCTTTTTGGCGGCGTGGCATTAGACGGAGGGGCCGCCGGAATTGTTCCCGGCGAGAAAAAGAAAATTCAGCCTGTTTTTATTATGCAATTGACCCAAAAACCGCCTGCTTTTTCGGATAAAATGACGTTTTTCTGAAATTTCCAAAAATTTTACCCCGTCATGCGAAAAAAGAACGTTTTGATATGGACGGGAATCCGCTAAAATGTGTTCAAAATCATCTGTGAGGAGTGAGAAATGCGTGGAATATGTGCTGGAAATGAAAGATATCAGCAAAACCTTTCCGGGCGTGGTGGCACTTGACCATGTGCAGCTGCAGGTGAGACCGGGAGAAGTCCATGCGTTGATGGGAGAGAACGGGGCAGGAAAATCCACCTTGATGAAGATTCTGATGGGCATTTACACCAAGGACCCCGGCGGCGAAATCCTGTTTGACGGGAAGCCCTATCTTGCGTCAAACCCCAGGGAGGCCATGGACACCGGCGTCGCCATGATCCACCAGGAACTGAACCCCATTCTGGATATGACGGTGTACGAAAATATCTTCGTGGGCCGGGAGCTGCGCAAAAACGGCCTGGTGGACAAGAAGGCGGAGATGGAGCAGGCCCAGAAGCTGATCGAGGAGTGCGGCCTGCATGTCTCCCCGAAGGAGACGCTGCGCAATCTCACCGTGGCCCAGTGCCAGCTGATCGAGATTATCAAGGCCATCTCCGTCAACGCCAAGGTCATTGTCATGGACGAGCCCACCGCCGCCATCACCGAGCGGGAGGTGGAGCTGCTGTTCGACCATATCCGCAGGCTCAAGGAAAAGGGCGTCGCCATTATTTACATCTCCCACCGCATGGCGGAGATCTTTTCCATCTGCGACCGGGTCAGCGTCTACCGCGACGGGCAGTATATCGGCACGGACGACACGGCCAACCTGAGCGAGGGCCAGCTCATCAAGATGATGGTGGGCCGGGAGATCACGGACGTGTACCCCAAGCTGGACGCGGAGATGGGCGAGCTGATCTTCGAGGCAAAGCACATCGTCCGGGCGGACGGGAAGGTAAAGGACGTCAGCCTGTCCGTCCACCGGGGAGAGATCCTGGGCATCGGCGGCCTGGTGGGCGCCGGCCGCAGCGAGCTGGTGGAGGGCATTTTCGGCATGCAGCCCCTCTCCGGCGGCGAAGTCTATGTCAAGGGCAAAAAGGTAAAGGTCTCCTCCCCTCAGGACATCATCAAGGAGGGCGTGGCCCTGATCACCGAGGACCGCAAGGTCACCGGACTGAATCTCAGCGGGTCGGTCAACGACAACATCGCCATGGTGGCCATCAAAAAGCTGCTGAGCCACGGCCTGTACAATAAGGGCAAGGCCCTCAAGGCCTCCCAGGAGTACATTGAGAAGCTGAATATCAAAACGCCCTCCGGCAACCAGATCGTCGGCAACCTGTCCGGCGGCAATCAGCAGAAGGTGGTCATTGCCAAGTGGCTGCTGAACGAACCGGACGTCATCATCCTGGACGAGCCGACCCGAGGGATCGACGTGGGTGCCAAGCGCGACATCTATCTGCTTCTGGGCAGCCTGGTGCAGCAGGGCAAGGCCGTTATCATGATCTCGTCGGAGATCCCTGAGCTGATGGGGATTTGTGACCGGATCGTCGTCATGTGCGAGGGCAATTATTCCGGCGAGGTCAAGCGTGAGGAGTTCTCTCAGGAGCGCATCATGACGCTGGCATCCGCCATCAAGGTGTAAAGGAAGGGAAACCATGAAAGAGACGAAACGTACAAAAGCACTGCTCAGCGAATACTTTATCTTCGTAATCTTTATCGCGCTGGTGGTCGTGCTGACCTGCCTGAAACCCAGCTTCATCCAGCCCGGCAACCTGGTCAATATCCTCAAGCAGGCGTCCATCAACGGCATTCTGGCATTCGGCATGATGTTTGTCATCATCGCCGGCGGGTTCGATATGTCCGTGGGCTCCACGGTGGCGTTTACCGGCGTCCTGGCGGCCATGCTGGGCCAGGGCCAGTATCCCCTGATCGTGCCCCTGGCCGTCGCCATGCTGGCCGGCCTGGCTGTGGGCGTGGTAAACGGCGTGGGCGTGGCCGTGGGCGATCTGCCGCCCTTCATCATGACCCTTGGCACCATGACCGCCGTCCGGGGCCTGGCCCTGCTGATCTCCAACGGCAAGCCGGTCATCGGCATCAGCGCGGCGTATAAGGCCGTCGCCGCCTCCTCGCTCTTCGGCATCCCCATGCTGGCGGTTTTCCTGGTGGTCATTATCATCATCTGCTCCTTTGTGCTGGCCAAGACCGTCTATGGCCGCCGGGTCTACGCCTGCGGCGGCAACCTGCTGGCGGCCCGGGTATCCGGCATCAACACCACCAGGATCCGTATTTCCACCTTCGCCATCGCGGGCCTTCTGGCCGGCCTGAGCGGCTTTTTGATGACGTCCCGCGTCACCATCGGCCAGCCCAACGCGGCGGAGAGCTATGAGATGGACGCCATCACCGCCTGCGTGGTGGGCGGCGTGTCCATGTCCGGCGGCGTGGGCAAGCCCTGGGGCGTTGTGGTGGGCTGCCTGCTGATCACCGTTATCGCCAACGGCCTGGATATCATGGGCGTGTCCTCCCACTGGCAGAAGATCGTCAAGGGCGCCATCATCGTTCTGGCGGTGCTGCTGGACATCAAGGGCAAGGGCAAAAAGAACTGACAGGGTGTCAAGAGACGCGGCGGGATTTCCGCCTGTGAGCTCTTACATATAAGATTTAAGGAGGAAAAACACATGAACAAGAAGAAGTTTCTGGCAATGCTGCTGACCTGCGCGATGGCGCTGGCCGTTCTGGCGGGCTGCAGCAACAGCGACACCACCGCCCCGGCCGACAACGGCGGGGACGACGCGGGCTCTGAGGGCGGCGCCTACAAGATCGCGCTGATCCAGCAGCATCAGACCAACGCTTTCCAGATCGCCGTCACCGAGGCCGCCGAGGCCAAGGCCGCGGAGCTGGGCGTTGAGCTGAAGATCCTGAGCGCTGACCAGGACGCCGCCACCCAGATCAGCCAGATCGAGCAGTGCGTGTCCGAGGGCTATCAGGCCATCCTGTTCGAGCCTGTCGATCCCGACGGCCTGCGGGACGCCGCCAAGAACGCGGCTGATGCCGGCGTTGTGGTCATCAACATCATCTCCGCCTGCACCGACTGGGAGGAGGCCGGCATCTCCGCCGTCTCCTACGGCAACAATGTCAAGGCCGGTGAGACCGAGATGCAGCAGGTTGCCGATCTGCTGGGCGGCAAGGGCAACATCGCCATCCTGACCGGCCCCTCCGCCGACGCCGGCGGCCTGCAGCGCATGGAGGGCTATGAGAACATCCTGGCCAACTATCCCGACATCGTTCAGGTCGTTTCCCCCGCCGACTGTGCGTGGGATACCGCCCAGGCCCAGGCTACCGTGGAAAGCTGGCTGTCCGCCTATGATCTGGACGCCATCGTCTGCGAGAACGACGGCATGGCCGTGGGCGCCGGCAACGCCGCCGGTGCTGACAGCGGCATCATCATCTCCGGTGTTGACGGCACCCCCGACGGCTTTGAGGCCATCAAGGACGGCCGCATCACCGGCACCGTGTCCCAGAACGGCGGCGCCATGGCCGCCAACGGCATCGAGGCCGCTGTCACCCTGCTGAACGGCGGCACCCTGGAGACCAACGTTCTGGTCACCGACAACACCTGGATCGACGCCTCCAACGTGGCGGATTACGAGTAATCTGCCCTCAGGCTGAGCCTGAAAAAGCATAAAGCATAAGCATCATGGAACGAGGGAAAACGGTTTCGTTTTCCCTCGTTCTGTCTGCTTGCGCTTCGCCGGATGGGCGGGAGCGGCGGGCGTTTACCGGCCCGCACCCGTCAGACCGGGACGCTACGGAAAACGCCGGGGGTCACCCCCACCTTTTTCCGGAAGGAGTGGATAAAGTTCTCCTCGCTGTTGTAGCCCACCTGATAGGCGACCTCCTTTACGGAGAGCTGGGTGGAGGTCAGCAGATGCTTGGCCGCGTCAATGCGGCGCAGCAGGATGTATTCATAGGGGGAGTACCCGGTTTGGAGCTTGAACACTCTGGAAAAGTGGGCCGGGCTGAAGCTGGCGGCGGCTGCCGCGTCTCCCACGGTGATGTTTTGATACAGGTTGCGGTGGATGAAGCTGATGGCCTCGCCAATGGCCTCGTTTTCCTCCCGGCGGGCCCCCTCGCCGTCCAGCAGCAGTTCACACAGCAGCCGGTGGATCAGCTGGGAGCAGGCCGCCTCGCTCATGCGGCTCCCGCTCTCGCAGGAGGACACCAGCTCCCGGATCCCCTGGGCGATCTCCGAAAACCCCGCCGGTGCGAACACGTGGTGCCCGCCCTTGTTCTGGAGAATCCGGCGGTAGACGGCCTCGGCGTTCAGGCCGTTGAACAGCAGCCAGAGAAACTCCGTGTCGTCCCCGGCGGCGTACTCGTGGGGCTGGCGGCAGTCAAACAGGGCGGTCTGCCCCGGCGCGGCGGTCACCGATTCCCCCTCCAGCGTAAAGCGCAGCTCTCCCCGGCACACGCAGATCAGCATGAGGTTGAGCCGGTGGCTGGCCAGCCGGGCGGTCTCCACATGCTGGTCAAAGGCGTAGCGGCGGTCGCAAAAGTAGTGGCCCGCCCGGGTCGGATAGTAAAACAGCTCGCTGGCCAGGGAAGACGGCGTAAAAAAATATCGCAGGGAATTGTTCAGAACCCCTATCTCCGGAATGTCCATATCCCGCACCATCCTTTCTTTTTCAGCATAACACAGCCCACATCCCGCGGCAAGAATAAATAGCAGGAATTCGCAGTATTTTCGCAGGATCCCACATTGGAAGTCCCGCGAAAATGGGATATGATGAAAGCAAACGAGGCAACCGCCCGGCGGGACGCCGGTTTCAAAAAAACCAGAATGGAGGACCCACACATGAAGATCGCGTTTGACGTAGACGTACTGGCCAAGCAAATGTCCATCAACGACATGGTGCACAAGGTGGCGGACTGGGGCTACAAGTATATCGAGCAGTCCCCCCATCCCCGCATCAACCCCTTCTACAAGCACCCCCTGTTCTCCAAGGAGGCCGAGGCGGAGTACCGCAAGGCGCTGAAGGAGACCGGCGTGGAGATCTCCAGCTTTATCGTGGTCTACCGCTGGTCCGGCCCCACCGAGGAGCAGCGCCAGCACGCCGTGGCCAACTGGAAGCGGATGATCCAGATTGCCGTGGATATGGGCGTGCCCGTCATCAACACAGAATTCTCCGGCGACCCCAACCAGCAGGAGATCTGCAACGGCATGTTCTTCCGCTCCATGGAGGAGCTGCTGCCCATCATTGAGCGGGAGGGCCTGCGGGTGGAGATCCAGTCCCATCCCTATGACTTCTGCGAGCTGAACGACGAGGCCTGCGACATCGTCAAGTCCTTCCGCTCCAAAAACCTGGGCTACGTTTACTCCGCGTCCCACGGCTTCTTCTATGACCAGGGCAAGGGCGATGTGCGCCACATGCTGAAATACGCCGGCGACGAGCTGACCCACGTCCTGTTCGCCGATACCTACAACCAGACCAAGGACTGCCGCTATATCCTCAATCCCCCCTGGCTGAACCAGCGGGGCCGCGCCGACGTCACCATCCACCAGCACACCGCCATGGGCGAGGGCGAAGTGGACTTCGACGGCATTTTCGAGACCCTGCGGGAGATGGACTTTGCCAACAGGCAGCTCAAGCCCGACGCGCCCAAGGTGGGCGGCGACAGCATCGCCTGCGTCAGCTACTTCGGCTTCCCGGAAAAGATGGACGTCCAGGCCCCTGAGGCCCGGGAGCGCATCGAGAGGGAGCTGCTGGGCAAGTGATGAACCGGGAATTTGGCTATCCGGCCTACGGGCCCGACGGCGTGCAGGCCCTGACCGCCGTGGACGGCCCCTTCGCGGACGCGCTGATGGACACCTCCGTCATCCGGCTGGAGGCCGGGGCGGAAAGGCGGTTTTTCTTCCCCGATCAGGAGTGCGCCTTTTTACTGATCGAGGGCGGGATCACGTTCCGCTGGAACGGGGAGACCGCCTCCGGCAGCCGGGAGGGCTGCTTTGACGACGGCGCGGAGGTCTGTGCCCTCCATGTGCCCCGGAACACGGCGGTGACCCTTCAGGCGGAACGCCTCAGCGAGGTATTTGTGGTCTCCACGGAAAACGACCGGGATTTCCCCGCCCGGTTTTACCCGGCGGCGGAGATCCGCAATGTCACCTCCTGCGCCGGGATCTGCGGCGGCACCTGTGAGCGGAAGGTCACCACGGTCTTTGACGACGTGACGGCGCCCTACTCCAATCTGGTGCTGGGGGAGACATATCCTCTCCCCGGCAGGTGGTGCGGCTATCCGCCCCATGAGCACCCCCAGCCGGAGGTCTACTACTACCGGGTGGACCGGCCGGAGGGCTTCGGCTTCTGCTGCGTGGGCGACCATGTATACAAGATCAAGGACCGCAGCTTCTCCCTGCTGGCCCATGGGGCCATGCATCCCCAGGTGACGGCCCCCGGCTATCACATGTACATCATCTGGGTCATCCGCCATCTGCCGGGCAGCCCCTGGCACCGGGGGCCCAACCTTCCGCAGTACCAGTGGCTGGAAAAGCAGCCCTGAACATGCCGTTACAAGCTGACTGCAGACTGTTTGCTTCTTTTCTCCTATTCGATCAGGCGGCGCCCGCCGCCCCGGTCAGTTGATGTAGTGCAGGCGCTTGAGAAAGGCATCGTTCTTCGTCTTCTCGCAGATGGCGTCGATCCCGGAGGAGATCACCCACACAGCCATGCCCCGCTCCGCGCACATCACCAGCATGTCAATGATCATCTCGTGGTGGGTGGGCTCCTGGCCCGCGAAGGGGAAAAAGCAGATCAGCAGCCGCGGATTCAAAAGATACCACTTATAATAAGAAAAGCGCAGCCGCTGGGGCAGGGACCAGGTGTACAGGGGGCGCTGCAGATCCTCCCTGGGAAACCACTGGGCCGCCTCCTCCAGAATGTTTTCCATGATCCGCCGGCTGGCGATATGCCGCCCCGCCTTGGGAAGCAGGCAGGCGCTCAGGTTGTCCAGCGCGGTCAGATCGTCAAAGAGCATCCCGCCCGGCCGGTCCGGCCGGTCCAGCTGGATGCCGATGTCCGTGCCGATCAGCTTTGACAGCTCGCCGGGGGCATAGGCGGTCCCGTCCAGGCGGAATACGCCGCCGCTCCAGCGCCGGCCGCCCAGAAGACAGTCCCGCAGCTTGACCGCCGTGCTGTAATTCTCGTCCCGCAGAAAGGCGATCTCATCGCCCCGGATCTGAAAGTCCAGAGGCGGCGTTCCGGGCAGCTCCAGGCCGGACACCTGAAGCACCACCGGGCCGCCGCCCCGCCGCCCGGCCTGCCCCGCGCTGCTTCCGGGGCGCTTCCAGCCCAGGATCTCATACAGCTGCTCCCCGTCCTCCTCCGGATACAGGCGGTAGCAGGTCTTCCGGTTTTTGACCACGTCGATCCGGTCTGAATGCCGGCGCATAAACCCGTCGTCCAGATCCAGCAGGATCACCGCCGCGCCCTGCTCCAGCAGCAGCTGGACGCAGCCCATCAGCTTTTCCAGGTCCCTTTGGCGCAAAATCTCCGTCAGCCGGTCCAGCAGCAGAAGCTCGCCCTTCCAGAACCACACCCGGAAGACGCACAGCCGGTAATAATCCAGCATGGAAAGCTCCGCCAGCTTTCTCTCCGGCGGGACGTCCAGTTCCATCTGCCGCAGCGCCGCGGCGGACTCCGCCCCCCGCAGCCGCTCTCCGGCGCTTTTTTTCTGCCCCCGGCCCGTCACCTTTCCCAGGGAGATCACAAAGTCCTCCACGGTGAGCTCTGTGGAATGGAAGCGGTGCTTGTCCACGATCATGCTGTTCTGCCGGAGACGGCGCTCCAGCTCCGGCGCGCCCACCCGGCGGCCGCGGACAAAGGCCCTGCCGCCCCTCATATGGGTGCCGCCCTTGAAAATGTCCAGATAGGCCGTGCCGGAGGTGAAGTGGTCGTCCACATACACGCCGACGCACTCCCCCCTGGAGACGGAGATGTCGAAGCGGTACGTCAGGTCCTCCCGCTGAAAGCAGCCGTGCTCGACCCGGATCAGCTCCTCTTTCATGGCTCACTCCTCCTGGAACATCAGCGGCAGCGTCACGCAGCACTCCGTGCCGACGCCCTCCGCGCTGAAGATGCGCAGGCCGTAGTCCTCGCCGAAGATCAGCCGGATGCGGCTGTTGACATTGCGCAGGGCGATGCCGCCCCGCTGCTGGGGCGCCACCGCCCCGGTATCCCCGGCGAACTGCCGGTTCAGCCGCTCCACCTGCTCGTCCGGCATCCCCACGCCGTCGTCCCGCACCCGCAGGAACAGCGTCCGGTCGCTGTTTTCCACAACGATGCGGACGGACCCGTGGCCCAGCTTGCCCTCCAGGCCGTGGGACACCGCGTTTTCCACCAGGGGCTGGAGGATCAGCTTCGGCATCCGGGCCCCCAGCAGCTGTTCGTTCTCCAGCTCCAGCTCCATGGAGATCTTGTCCCCGAAGCGGCACCGCTGGATGGTGAAATAGTTCTCCGCGTTGTCCAGCTCGTCGGAAAAGGTGACATACTCCTGGACGTTGGAGATGGTGTAGCGGAAAAAGGTGGCCAGCGCCTCCGTGGTCTCGGCGATGTCTCCGCAGTCCGCCAGCAGCGCGTCCGTCCGGATGGCCTCCAGGGCGTTATAGAGGAAATGGGGGTTGATCTGGTTCTGCAGCGCCAGGTATTCCGCCTGCTTTTGCTGCAGCCTGGCGATCTCCTCGCCGTGCAGGCGCCCTTCGATATCGGCGAAAAAATCCCTCAGCGCCGGGTCGCTTCCCCAGTCCAGCCGCAGAACGGCCTCCAGATCCCGGTCATTGCGGTAGCGCCGCAGCGCCCCGCGCAGCTTTCCCATGGCCCGCAGCCACATGGTATCACCTACCTGTACAGCTTTTTATAATCCGACGGGCTGACGCCGGTGACTTTTTTGAACAGCTTGGAGAAGTATTTCAGATCCCGGTAGCCCACCATATCCGCCACATCCTGGACGGACAGGTCGTCGCCGGACAGCAGCTCCTTGGCCTTGCCGATCCGCAGATCCGTCAGATAGTCCACAAAGTTCTGGCCGGTCTCCTTTTTGAACAGGGTGGAAAAGTACGTGGCGTTGAAGCCCACGGCGCTGCTGACATCCTCCAGGCGCAGCGCCTCCCGGTAATGCTGCTGGATATAGCGCTTGGCGTCGGTGATGGGACGGGTCTCCCGCTGGGAGCGCTCGGCCTCCAGCTGCCGGATCTGATGGCAGATGCCCTCCCGCAGGACCTGAAGCACCCCCTGGGCGTCCGCGCAGAGCCAGAAGCGATCCTCCATCCCGGCGTGGAAGCGTTCGTCCACCTGGCCGGTCTGCCGCATGCCGTAAAGGCATGCCTCCAGCACCTGGTCGAACCAGTCCTCCAGCATCTGCCCGTTCAGATCGGGCAGGGACAGCACCGCGTTAAAGCTCTCGTCCAGCTCCTGCTGAAAACGCACCCGGTCCAGGCATTCCGCCGCCACCTGGAATCGCTTTTTCTGGGCGGCCTCCATGATATACCGCTGGCTGAGCGCCGGATGCTCCACCTCCGCGTCCCGCCAGGGCTGGGCCCGGCACAGACGGTCCCGGCAGAGCCACAGGGCCTGGCGCATGGAGAGAACGGTATCCTCAAAAGCGGTCTGCCGGCTGCCCAGGCAGATGGTGCAGCGGAGATTTCCGAACATGTCCCGCTGCTGCTCGATCTCCCGCTGGATCTTGGTAAAGCACTGCTTCATGGCCACGGTCCGGTAGGCGGCCATGCGCAGCACGATGGCGACGCCCTCCTTCCGCACGGCGGCGGCATAGACGTCTGTCAGGGCCCGCAGCTCCCGCCGTACGATCTCCAGGGCGTACCGGAGAATGACCTGACAGCTGTCCGGGGTCTGCTGGCCGGCGCCGGTCAGGTCCACCCGCACCAGCGCCGCGAAGCAGATGCCCTCGGCGGTTTGAAAGCGCTTGTCGGCATAGGACAAGAAGGGCTGCTGGTGCTCCGCCGCCTCGGCAAGGGACTCCATCAGCAGCTCCTGCTGCCGCTCGCCGCTTTTTTTCAGCCGGAATTCCAGGGTGGCCTCCTCGCCCAGCTTCTCCTTGAGCCGCAGCAGGATGCCGGTCAGCTCGTCCTGCTTGATGGGCTTGAGCAGGTAATCCTCCACGCCGTATTTCAGGGCGGTTTGGGCGTATTCAAATTTCCGGTATCCGCTGATGACGATAAAGTGCAGATTGGGCTGCAGCTCCTTTGCCCGCCGGATCAGCTCGATCCCGCTGTATCCCGGCATCCGGATGTCGGTGATGAGAAGATGGGGCTGCTTTTCGCCCACCAGCTCCAAGGCCCGCAGGCCGTCGTTGGCGGTTCCAACGATCTCATAGCCCAAAGACTCCCAGTCGATCAGCTTTTGCATCAGCAAAATGACTTTGTTCTCGTCATCCGCCAGGACAACTCTCAGCATACGCAAGTCCTCCGATATCATTTCTGTATCCAGGGGGCGGCTCTCCGCCACCGTTCCGCCGGGGAAGCCTTGAGATCTGATCCTATAGGAACATCATAATCTTTTTTTCCCGGTTTGCCAAGAGCTTTGTCATGGCGGCGGAAAACCGCCGCGCGCAGGTGAACCGGCACGGCATAAAATGACCGCAAAAAGTCCGGGGCCAACGCTCCGGCCTGATAAGGGTATCACCGAAACCGTCCAGAGCAAAAGGAACTGCCACATCACCGTGGCAGTTCCTTTTTATATGCAAGTAATTTGAACAGGCAATTCCTGCTATTATTATCCCCAAAGGTCACTTCATCGTCATGAAAACCGGCACCCACCCCATGCGGACCCGGCTGCGGCTGTTCCTGGAATGGGGGATCACCTTCGGGGAGCCGTACAGCATCCCAGAAAAAGCGGCCCGCTCTGTGGCCTATGCCAATAAGCAGGAACTGGAGCTTGCCATCATGTGCCGACATGTGCGGATGCCCGCGGCAAGCGGCGCGGCGCCGGTATCCAACAAGGCGGATGCCAGACGGGAGCAGCAGGCCGATCCCTCAGCAGGCCATCACGGCCAGGAGCCACCTGATGGGCAGAAAAGCCTGCGCCCATGAGGATATCGTGTATGGCTTATTTTCAGAATATCTACCACTCCGACCTGAGCCACAGGGCCAGATCGGTCTATATGTATCTCAAAGATCGCGCCGACAGTGAGGGCCGGTGCTGGCCGGGGATCCGGACCATAGCCGCCGAACTGGGGTTCTCCCGCTCCACTGTCAAGCGGGCGCTGGACGATCTCTACGGAGCCGGCCTGCTTACCAGAGAGCCGCGCTGGCGGGAGAATGGGAGTCTCAGTTCCAATCTATACCGGCTGGTGTGAATTCAAAATAAAAAGGTCCACCGCCAGGGGGAGATTTTGCCCTGGTGGTGAACCGAGGGTAGGTCCATGATGGATCCACCAGAAGGACACACTCTATCACACCGCCTTTGAAAACGATAACCTTTGTTTCGCTTTCGCTTCTTATTATATACGAGACCCCGTAGGTTTTCAAGATTTAAGCAGCCGGAAGAAAAGCCATATTTTTTTCTTCCTGCAGCCCATCTTGAAAATATGCTGATATTCGCATATAATATATACAGCAGATTTCAGACAGGATGCGAAAAAGCATGGTAATCAGAAAAATGGTGTTGCGGTGGAAGTCCCTGTGGAGATTGATAAGAAGCTGGACGGTGTACAAATCACGCTGAAAGCGGATGCACTGGATACTTTGGTGAAGGAAAATGTCAAGCGCTTCACCATCGACACAGACCGGATGACCGATTTCGGCTTCACCTTGGATACCCTCAAGGAGCTGAACCGCCAGACCAGCGGCGACATTATCTTGAAGGTGAAGAAAACTACCGTTTCCTCTATTGAGGCAAAGGCGACTATCGGAAATCGCCCCGTTTATGACATCTCCCTGTGGGAAGTCAAAAACGGCAAGGAAACCAAACTGAGCAACCTGAATGGAAAGACTATCAGCATTGCCATTCCGTACACACCGGCAAAGAACGAGCAGCCCGGCAACCTCTATGCGGATTCTGTGGATGGAAATGGTAAGCCCCAGTGGATCACCAAGTCCAGCTATGATGCCGACCAGAAGGCAGTCATCTTTGAGCTGACACAGCCCGGTGTTTACGGCGTGGGCTATGATGCTAAAATGCCAGCCTTTACCGACATTGAAAACCACTGGGCTAAGGATAACATTCTCTTTGTGGTCAGCCGTGGGTTGCTGAATGGCACCAGCGAAACCACATTCAGCCCCAATACCGGCATGACCCGAGGGATGTTTGTCACCGCTCTTGGACGGCTGGCGGGTGTTGATCCTGCTGATTACCAGAGTGGCAAATTCACCGATGTGAAAGCCGATGCCTACTATGCACCGTATGTCAACTGGGCGGCAAAGACCGGTATCGTCAGCGGAACAACAGACACCACCTTCGCCCCGGATACCAACATCAACCGGGAGCAGATGGCGGTCATTATGAAGAACTACGCTGTCAAGCTGGGCTACACAGTTCCGAAAGCCCTGGAAGCCGTGACCTTTGCGGACAACGCAAGCATTTCTTCCTGGGCAAAGGAGGCAGTTGAGTCCATGCAGCAGGCGGGCATCCTGGCGGGCAAGACGAACAATCGCTTTGACCCTGCAGGAACCGCCACCAGAGCCGAAGTCGCCACCGTCCTGTGGCGGTTTGTGGAAATCATCATTGACCCGCAGACCGCAAACGGCTGACAACAGAATGACAGCGGCCAGTGGAGCTTTCTCCGCCCACTCCGCCATAGAGACTCAGCGGTTCTACCGCTCTCTGGGCTGTGTAGATGCGGCCCAGCCCCTGCAAAAGCATGTAGAGGCCGAACCGTTCGACTGCCAGCTGGAATACAGACTGTAAAAGCACGAGCTGCATGGAAGTAAAACATAAGCTCCCCCGGAAGGCAAACGCTTTCCAGGGGAGCTTTGTGGTTACTTGGGAGTAGTATGTATTTCATACACTATGGATTTCCACTTATCCACAGAGCATGACTTTGGCGGAGAAAGCGCCATTCTGATGGGTAAACGTACTTGTACCGCCGTTTTTTTCCGCAATGTGGTTGACAGCCTGGATACCAATTCCGCTTTCTTTTCGCTTTGATGAGAGGAAAACGCCATTTTTTTCGTTGACTTTACCGTCAAATGCATTTACAACCTCGATCAGAAGAAGCCTCTTGGCATGCACATATGCTGTTATTTCGATTTGCCGGCGGGCGGGTGCGGTGCGAAGGCTGGCTTCCAGCGCATTTTCCAGTAGATTGGATAAGATCAGGCACATATCGACCTCATCGATCGGAAGCGATTCCGGCAGATCGAGCTGGGTGCGGAAGGGAATGTCCTCGCGCTTTGCAAGAGCGCAGTAATAGCCGACAACACTGTCCGCCGTACGGTTTTCACAGAAGCACATATCGAGATTCGGGATGCGGGAGACAGTTTTTGCAAGGTAGCTTTTCAAGTCCTCCAGTTCACCAGCCTCGGCCAGCGCAGAAATATGATTTAATTGATGGCGCATATCGTGCCGCGCCTGCCGGGCCTCTTCAATGGCGGTCTTGAGGCTCTCATAGCGCTGCTGCTGCATGGAAAGCAGCTGGTTTTCCTGCTGTAATCTTGCGTTGCGGTTGAGGCTGTTCGCCATCAGAAGGAAAATCGTGTTGAACCAGAGAAGCAGCACCAGAAGCGCGATGCTGAGCACAATGTAACCCTGCAGGACCCTTCCTGTCTGAAGTGTTGTCTGGTAACGCGGGATCATGAACAGGTTTAGAAGGATGAACCCCAGCGGTAAAACCCAGAACACATACCATGTCTGTGCAAAATTGTCGTCCTCGACCATCGCACGCACCGCATGGGTCGACGGATAGGATGCCGCCAGTACAAAAACCCAGCAAACTGCGTTATAAAAAACGCAGGCAGCAAAGCAGAACCATGGCCCATCCGGCGGCAGCTGCATATGCAGGACAATCGCCGCGCTGACGGCTCTGGAAAGGCTATTCAGGCAGGCAAATACCGCGCAGATCGACAGCGCGATCGTTCTGGATTTCCAGAGGGATATCCGGAGCGTTCTGGTATACAGGACAATCGCAAGCAGCGTGATACCCACAAGGACAAAAACAGTAGAAATGCGAAGCCGATAGCAGACGAGCCCGCCGCCGACGCCCAGGCCCGCCATCAGCGGCAGAAGCCAGGCGGCAAGGTTTCTTGGCGACTGCTTCAGATAGGATTTTACAGGGAAATATGCAAGCAAAAGGCCAGGGAGTGCGACGAACAGTTCCAGCATCGGACGCAGAATATCTTTCATCTCATACGCTCTCCTTGCAGCAGAAATTCCATAAACGCCTGCCGGGCAGGCTTCAGAAGCTCCTGGTTGACATAGACACGGCTGCCGTCGGTCATGCAGAAGGCGGCATCCCGGAAATCAGCGGCGTGCTCTAAATTGACGATCACACCGCGGCCGCAGACGAAAAAGCGCGGATCTTTTTTAAGCGGCTCGGTGAACGCCTTGAAGCTTTGGCGCGTGGCCAGCGTTTTTCCGGCGGTGGTGCGGATGTTGATTCTATGAGCAAAATGCTCGGCGGAAATAATGTCCCGGTAGCGAAGACGAACGTCACTGCCGCTGACTTTCACAGTCAGAACCGGCTCAGGACGCGGCAGTTTTGCAAGCATTTCGGTAAGCAAACCGGAGAGTTCTTCCTCGGAAAAGGGCTTCACGAGATATGGTCGATCACGGATGAGGCCGGTGAGGCTGTGACGGAACTCACTGAAGGAACGCTCTATGAAGTGCGCATCACTGTCGCCGACGGTGGTGAACTCGACCTGAGTGAAGTAGAAAAGGAGATCAAGTTCTCCTGCGTACTTGGGAAATAATTCATTTCAGAATCCGGCGTTTTGAACGCCGGATTCCTTTTAAACAATCATATTCATTACGGAGGAAGTGCCCATGAAACGAATGATTGCGGCAGCATTCATGTTCTTATTTCTGCTTTCTGTCACCGCTTGCGACAAAGCGCCATCTAAAGAATCCACACCGCTGAATGCCGAAAGCAAAGCTGCAACAGAAATTACAGCGCAGACCAACGCTGAGGTCTATCAGCTGCTCGATTTTGACGACGAGCAGGAGGCCGAATTTGCAGGCCGCGGCCTCATCTTCGCGCCGGACTCGCTCGTCATCCAGGCCGAAAACGGCATGACGATCTGGTCGCAGGATGCGTATGACTTCGTGCGGGAAAGCGGCGATGCGCCCACGTCTGCAAACCCAAGCCTCTGGCGCAACACGCAGTACAACGCCCGTTACGGCCTGTTTGAGGTCACGGACGGCATCTATCAGGTGCGCGGCTATGATATTTCGAACATCACCTTCGTCCGCAGTGAAAACGGCTGGATCATCATGGATTGCGGCAGCAGCCGCTATACTGCGTCCGAGGCACTGAAGCTCTTCCGTGAGCAGATGGGCGATGACCGCATTGTCGCTGTCGTTATTAGTCATGCGCATGTCGACCACTACGGCGGCATCGAGGGGCTGATCGGCGCAGAAGATGTGGCGGACGCATCGCTTCCACTGGACGAGCAAATTGCCTCAGGCAAGACAGCCATCATCGTGCCGCAGGGCTTTGCTGACGCGGTCATGAAGGAAAACGTCTTGGTCGGGACGGCGATGAAGCGCCGCGCGAGCTACCAGTACGGCAGTTTCCTGCCGTACTGCGAGCAGGGACGGCTTTCGGTAGGTATCGGTCTGACCGCCGTGCAGGGCGGCACGGGCTATCTCGCACCGACATATGAGGTCACCGACACACTCTTTGAAACGGAAATTGACGGCGTGAAGGCTGTCTTCCAGCTGACGCCGGGCGCGGAGTCTCCCGCGGAGATGAACACATATTTCCCGGACAAACAGGCGCTCTGGATGGCGGAAAACTGCACCGGCACGATGCACAACCTCTACACGTTGCGCGGCGCAGAGGTACGCGACGCCAACGACTGGGCGCGGTACATCACGCAGGCGCAGACGCTCTTTTCGGACGCGGAGGTTGTGTTCCAGTCACACAACTGGCCGCACTGGGGAGCCGATGTGGTGCAAGAATATCTAACCAATACCGCCGCTGTCTATAAATTCATCCATGACCAGACACTCTTGTACATCAATCAGGGCTACACCGCGACGGAGATCGCCGCCACGATCGAGTTGCCGGAGGCTTTGGATAAGGTCTGGTACACGCGGCAGTATTACGGCACGCTTCGCCACAACGTCCGCGCGGTATATCAGAAATACATGGGCTGGTATGATGCGAATCCCGTGCACCTGAACGAGCTGGAGCCGAGCGAATACGCGAAAAAGCTCGTCGAATATCTCGGCGATCCCGAAAAAGTGCTCGAACAGGCGCGCGCGGACTATGAGAAGGGCGAATACCAGTGGGTCGCGCAGATCACAAACACGCTCGTCTTCGCAGACTCTGAAAATATGGACGCGCGGTATCTCTGCGCGGACGCGCTCGAGCAGCTTGGCTATCAGGCGGAGTCCGGCGCGTGGCGCAACGCGTATCTCGCCGCAGCATATGAGCTGCGAAACGGTACAGGCAGCTATCCACAGGTCAGTAGCATCGGCGCCGGCACGACGGCGCAGGGCATGGATGCGCAGACAATGTTAGACTACATGGGTATCATGCTCGATACGGAAAAGCTTGCAGATACGTCCTTTACCATCCGGCTTAAGCTCACGGACAGCGAGGATTATTTCCTGAAGCTCCACCATGGCGTCCTGCTGTATTATAAGGACGATGGCACGGCGGAGGCCGACTTGACGCTCTCAACCGTCCGCACCGGTATTCTCGCCATTGCAAACAGTGATCAGGAAAATATCGCTAAGCTTGTTACAACAGAAAGTGGAGATATGACACTGTTTGAGGATCTGTGCACCAGTATGACCACACCGAAGTTGTATTTTAATATTATCGAGCCATGATTGCCGCTCATCTGACTATATCGTGTATGGCTTATTTTCAGGATATCTACCATTCCGATCTGAGCCACAGGGCCAGAGCGGTCTATATGTATCTCAAAGATCACGTCGACAGTGAGGGGCGGTGCCGGTCGGGGATCCGGACCATAGCCGCCGAACTGGGTCTCTCCCGCTCCACGGTCAAGCGGGCGCTGGACGATCTCTACGGAGCCGGTCTGCTCACCAGAGAGCCACGCTGGCGGGAGAATGGGAGTCTCAGTTCCGATCTATACCGGCTGGTGTGAATTCAAAATAAAAAGATCCACCGCCAGGGGGAGATTTTGCCCTGGCGGTGGACCGAGGATAGGTTCATGATGAACCAGCCAGAAGATTCCACTCTAAGGAGAGATTAAGGCAGAAGAAAATTGAGAGCGGAATAGAAATTACATCCAATGTCCTCGCAACTTTTGCGATGTATGGCAAAGTATGCTCAACGAACTCATTAACCGCATCAACATCTATACCCCCATGATAGGCCGCAACCGCATCGGCAAGGAGAAAATCATCACAATCTACTACAAGTTTGTGGGCGCGTTACAGTAATCTTCTCTTTACCAATTGGAGTGTTCATTATCTGTTGTGAATCGGCAGGGTGATCCCCACCTGAAAGACATCCTCTCCGGGGTAGAGATCCATTGTCCCGCCGTGGCGCTCCACCGTCTCCCGCACCGAGCTCAGGCCGATGCCACAGCGGACACCTCCTGCCTTGCGGGAGAGGATATGTCCTTCCGACCGGTCAAACCGCCCGTCGTAGGTGTTCTCCACCAGAAGGAACAGAGTCCCCTCCGTGGCCCGGCTGGTGAGGGACAGCCGCCGCTCCCCCCGGCTCTGGCGCTGGCAGGCCTCCAGGGCGTTTTCCAGCAGGTTGCCCAGAACAGTACACCACTCCACGTCCCCCAGAGGGACCCCCGCCGGAATGGTCAGAGCCAGGTCCGCCCGGATCTCCTGCCGCTGGGCGGCGGCGCTGTAATATTGCAGCAGGGCGTCCACCGGCGCCCGGTTGCAGAAACTGCCGGGGGACACCCCGGGCCGCCGTGCCAGAACGGAAGGGAAATCCTCCAGATAGCGCAGCAGCTCCCGGCGGTGTTCCTCGGTCTCCGGACGGCTCTCAATCTGTCCCGCCAGCTCCGTGATGGTACGCAGGTGCTGACGGAAGTCGTGGATGAGCCGTCGGTTTTCGTCGGAGCGCTGGGCGAGCTGGTCGGCGTACTCCACCTGCATGGCCAGTTGCCGCTCCATCTGCCGGTACTCCGCCGCGAAGGCCAGATTGAAGCGGTAGGCGCTGACGATGTCCCGCCAGAGGACATACCCAATGGTCAGCGTCATGGCAAAGCTGCCCCACTCACCGAACCAGCCGGTGACCACCGGCTCAAAGGCCGGCAGCAGTCTGTCCCAGAGAAGAAGCGTTGCATAGAAGGCGGCGGCGAAAAACAGCGGCGCAGCCTGGGGGACCTGCTGCCGGACCGCCCGGAGGGCCGCTCCCAACAGATAGACCGCGGAACCAATCTTGAAGCAGAAAATCAGCAGGGAGAATACTTTCATCACCGGGATCGTCAGGTATGGAGACAGCAGTCCGTAGCAGAGGGCTGTCAGGCAAAACAGCCAGCCCGCGATTTCCACCGTCAGGGCAACTGGGCGTCGGGTCTGACAGAGCCGGTTTTGCAGCGTTACCACCAGCACCACCATGGCATAACCCACGGAGATCTCCAAGGCATACCAGGGCCGGGGTGGCAGGGCGGCGGCGCTGTGCAGAATGGGGTAGGCAGTGAACAGCGATCCTGCCAGGCACAAAAGGGCGAAAAGCAGGGCGTTTTTGTGGCGCATCCGCACACCGAAATAGGCGGCCAGCGCCGCCCCCAATACCCCGCACAGCGTTACGCATACCGCCAGTCCCAACCGCAGCCCCCGGCTGAGGTTGACTGCTAGGGGTGTGCCCAGGGCCGGGGGATAGACCAGCCCGCTGTAAAAATGGGAGTCATCCCGCACCGCCAGCAGGATGGTGGTGAGACCGCTTCCTGTAAAGGTGAGCATGCGGTTCTGGGTGCGGGGCTGGTAGTGCTCCAAGTCCGGTTCCCCCACCTGCAATTCCAGATTTCCGTTGAGATAGAGCCGATAGGCGGAGTAGATCTCCGGCAGCTCCAGACCGTATTGGGCGGGCTTCTCCGGAAGCTCCAGGGTCAGCACATAGGTCCCGCAGCCGTGGGGCGTCACCCCGTCCGGCTGGTCAAAGCGGGTGCGTTCCCCGATGGAGGTATAGATCATGTAGTGCTCCGTGCCGTGTGCAGCCCACTCCTCCGGGGTGAGAAGCACGGCGGGGTAGAAGGCCCAGCCGTGGATGAGGAAGTGGAGGTCGGTCTGCTCCAGTTCCTCATCCGTCAGGGTCAGCAGGCCGTCCATAGGCTGGGCGCCGGGGCGGGTATATTTGTTGTCCCAGACATACAGGCTCAGGCACAGGGCGGAGCCCAGCACCACGGCCAGCAGCAGGGCCAGCAGCTGACGGTAGACAGGTTTCATCGCCGCCACCTCCTCCAGAGAAGGGCTCCAAGGCCAACCAGCACCGCCCCGCCCGGGAGAACCAGAGCAGCGGAGAGGACTGTTGCCCGTTTAGGCAGAAACGGCTCGGACAGTTCTTTAGGCTCCTGAGATGCAGGAGCCTGCTCCGGGAGTTCGGGCTCCGGGCTGTCCGAAAGGGCGGCAGGCTCCCCAGCGGTCTGCTCCGACGGGTCAGACGGCTGTGTGGACACGGCACAGGGCTTCGTCTGCGCGGGAACGGAGGCCCCTGCTTCTTCCTCTGCTGTGACTGGTTCCTCCGATTGGGCGGCGGGGAGTGCATCCGGCACAGGTTCCGTCTCCGGCTGCTGGGTCAGCATCTCTGACAGGGTGTACCGGCCCGTGTGCCGGATGGGAAAGACCGCGATGCCCCGCTCGGCATCCAGTGTTCCGGCAGCGGCCGTACCATCTTCCCCCGTCAGCACGAGGACAGCTCCATCCTGTTCCAGCGTGACCGGCAGCATCACCTCACAGTCCGGAAAATCGGATATTCCCCGCCCGTCCACCTCCACAGTGAGGGAAAAGCCGTCCTCCGTGGGAAACAACTCGATGTAAAAGACGCTGTCAGCATGGAGGGAAAGAGCATCTAAGGCGGGGTCAGACAGGGTGAGGGTCACCCCCTGCTTGGAAAAGCGCACCGGCCCCACCTGGGCCATGGTCAGCACCCGGGCCCCGGACAGCAGGCTTTCGGTCTCCGTCACCCGCTCCTGAGAGGGCTCCGGTTTTGAAACCTCCGGATCTTCCTCTGGCGGCTCCGGGCGGCGGGGCGGGTCATCCTCCTCCGGCTCCCATGGCTCCGGGGCGGCGTCGGTCCGGTCATCCCCAGTGTCAGCGGGAGGCTGGACGATGTCCTGGGGCGGATTTCCGCCGGTGTCCCCGCCGTCCCGGTCCCCGTCGTGGTAGCCCTCCAGCACGATCTCGTCGGCGTAGAGAAAGGATAAGATTCCCGTCTGTCCGCCATCGTAGTCGGCCTGGATGCGGTAATGGCACCCCGTATTCAGAAGATCGGTGAACAGGGACAGCTGGGTTTCATCCCAGTAGGCTCCGTCCGTAATCTCCTCCCACGGCCCGCCATCCTCCGACAGCCATACGCGCACAGCAGCCAGATCACCGGGTGGGGCCACCCAGGGAAAGACCAGCGCCCCCCGTGCGGCCAGAAGGCAGTTGAGTTCCGGCCTGCCCTGCTGCTGGACGGAGACGGGAACGGTGATCTGGGGCAGAACAAACCCATCCCCAAAGACCGTGTTTTCCGGCAGGAGCACCGTGCCCACCGCCAGATAGACCCCCACGGTCTGGAATTCCACGCCGGAGAAGTCCCACTCGATGGCAGCGGTCACGGTTTTCCCACTCTCCGTTTCGCATTGGAGGGTATAGGGGGAGAAGCAAAATTTCTCCTCCAGAACCTCCAAATCACTGCCCAGGGGCAGGGCAAATGCGTCAGTATAGGGGTACCAGGATTCCACTGCGGTGATGACCTCCGGGGACTGATCCTCCACCGTGACCGGGATGTACAGTGCCCCCGGCACACCCTCGGCGAGGACGTAGCCCTCGGGCAGCTCGATCCGTCCCACCGCCTGATAAGTCCCGGTCTTGGTTTGGTCGATGTCGCCAAAATCCCAGGCCACGCCCAGGGGTTCCTGCCGGTTCTCCTCCCCCTCCGTCACAAGGGCGGTCACCGATTGATGCTGAACCGCCAGCCGGTATAGCAGCTCCAGATCGTCGTCGCTGTTGCCCGTCTGCCGCACCGGGAGGGTAACGGCGGGCAGAGCGGGCAGCCCGTCTCCGGCAAAGCCGGTCACGACGGCGGAGATCATGGGCGCAGGCTGCGGGGGTTCCTCTGGTTCCGGCGCAGGCAGGCCACCCTCCGGCAGGCCGCTTTCTTCTGTGGCCGCAGGCGGCGGGGTCTCAGGTTCTGCGGCATAGGCGGGCCAAGCGCCGCCCAGGGTCAGGAGCAGCGCCAACAACAGCGCGCTCCCTCTGTTTCTTTTCCTCATTACGGTTCCCTCATTCTTCCAAACATATAGGCCCTGTATTGGGCCAGGATCTCCCGCCTGCGCCGGGGGGCGATGGGCAGGGTGCTCCCGTCGTCCAGACGCAGCTCGTCCCCCGTCTGGGCGGCGATGTGGTCCATGTTCACCAACACTCCCTTGAAACACAGGAGAAACCGCCGGTCCCGCTCCAGCGGGGCGGCCGCGGCGGAAAAGCTGCGGCCCAGGGGCAGGTCTCCCCGGGTGGTGTGCAGCACCACGCTGCGCTGCTGTACCTCCAGATACCGGATCTGACGGGTGTCCACCTCCAACGTCCGCCCCTCCACCGTAACGGCAAGGGTGGGCACCTGGAGGGCCCGCCCCAGGCGGCAGTTGGTCATGGCCTGGGCAAAGTCCTCGTCCTTCACCGGCTTGATGAGGTAGTGGGCGCTGTTGAGGGAGAAGCCCTGGCGCATAAAGTCCTCGCTGGTGGTAAGAAAGACCAGTTTGCAGTCCATGTCCCTGGCCCGGAGGGCCTGGGCGGCCTCAATGCCGGTGATGCCGTCCATGTAAATGTCCATAAACACCAGATTGAACCGCTGGCCCTGCTCCAGAGCCGCAGAGAACGCTTCTCCGCTGGCAAAGGCAGTCAACTCGTATTCCAACCGTTCCCGGGCCATATAGTCCGCCAGCTTCTCCGCCAGCCACGCCCGGTCCCGCTCCAGATCGTCCACCACGGCAATGCGGTATGGCGTCATATTGATCCCTCCCGTCCACATAAAATTCCAGTTTCAGTATACCATAAATCCACCGGCCTGGACGTGTATTTCGCGCCCCAAAAATGCACTTCGTGCCAAAGACCTTGCACTCCTCTTGACAACCTGATACCGTATAGATGACACCAGACTGTGAAAAGCCTGGTGTTTTTTATTTTCAAAATTGGTGGAAGGAGGTGCGCCCGGATGAAGCTGGCCATCTGTGCCCCGTTTATGGAGTCCGATCTGTGGCAGCAGCGGCTGCGGCGGGCTGCGCCCTGGGCGGCGCTGGAGTTTGACGAGTTCTACCGCCCGGAGGAAATCCGCTCCGTCCCCGGTTTCCGGTATGATGCCGGGGTGGTGGTCATGAAGGGGGCGCGGGGGCTGGAACTGGCCACGGCCCTGCGGGAGCGGTCCGACGACCTGCCCCTGCTGTGGCTCAGCGACGACGAGAAATTCGGCCTGGCGGCCTTTGACTTAGGGGTGGCCATGCTGCTTCCTCTGAACTGTACCGATCAGGAACTGGCCGATGGCCTGCGCCGGTGCGGAGTAAAAGAACGATGGGAGGCGATGGGATGATCGCGCTGATCTGTGACAGCTGGGAAAACTTCTGGAGGGAGGTGCTGTCCCCATGGGGAGAGATAAAAACCTTTTCCGACGGGGTGACGCTGGCATACTACCTGCAGCATGGCGGTCCCTGCGACCTGGCAGTGGTGGCGGTTGACGGGGCGGACGGCATGAACTACTGCGACTACGCCCGGCATATACGCCACGGAGTCCGGGTGCTGTGGGTGACCCAGGATGCGGATTTTGCCCCCCGCAGTCAGCGCATGGGGGCGGACGGATTTCTGGTCAAGCCCCTGCCCCGGGGCGAGCCGGAAAATACCCTGCACCGCATCCTGGGCCCGCCCGGCAGCGCCGGGTGACCACACGCAAAACCCATTGGCAAGGGGGAACCCCCTTGCCCCCGGAGGGGTCCCTCCGGGGGCTGATCCCTCTTGTGCCACATTTTTATATGGAGGCGATCTGATGAAGCACATAAGAAAAAACTGGAGACGGTTTGCCGCTGTGCTGCTCTCCGCCGCGCTGATGATTTCCACGGTTTCGCAGACGGCATTCGCCGCCGGAGCAGACACCGGCAAGGCGATACAGTTTGTGGACGGCGGAACGGCCGCAAACATCAGCGGCGGGCAGGCCAGCAGCGTTTATTTCGGAACCTATCCGCAGAACAGCGCCGGAAGCGGCGGATATCATACCGACCCTAATGAAAGCGGCGATGTACATACCCACTGCGTCTGCGGCGGGAATGGAGATGTCAACGGACACGAACATGATACTGCTGTAACATGGACAACTGCCGATTCCCTGCCTGATTCTGCTGGTAACTATTATCTGACGCGGTCTGTGTCGGGGAGCTGGACTGTGCCAACGGACGGCGAGGTCAACCTCTGCCTGAACGGGCAGACGATTTCCGGCAAAATCACCGTCGGCAGCGGCGCGACGCTGACGCTGACTGACTGCGCCGACAGCGGCAGGGTTCAAGGCGAAGTGCTCGTCAATGGCGGCAAATTTGAGCTGTACAGCGGCACAATCACCGGCGGCGTGCAGGTCGGTATAAATGGCGGCTCCTATCAGACCGGCTCGTCCTTTACCATGTATGGTGGAGCGATTACCGGTAATGAAGAAAGCAGCGGCTCCGGCGGCGGTGTGTTCCTTGTCGGCACGACGAATCACGCCGACCCGCCGAGCTTCACCATGCACGGCGGCACAATTTCCAACAACACCGCAGGCGCATCCGACGGCGGTGGCGGCGGCGTATATGTGGGTGAGAAGTGCAGCTTCACCATGGACGGCGGCACCATCACCGGCAACACAGCCACCAACGGCAACGGCGGCGGCATCTATATCCACTTTAACGCCGGCAGTGTTTCGATCTCCAACGCCACGATCACCGACAACAAGGCGACCGCCACGGGGAATACAAGTTGTGGCCGCGGGGGCGGCATTTATTCGGAGAGAGGGGTAACCGTCGAGAATGTGAAGATCACCGGAAACAACAGCACCTTCGCGGGCGGCGGCATCTATGGAAACGGCACTATCGCCCTCACCGATGCTACCGTTACCGGCAACAATCAATATGACGTTTACTACGGCGGAAAGGAAAGCTCAGCTCCTGAGCTCACTGTTTCCGGCTTGGTGAAGGCCGGTTATTACGCCAATTATGCGTGGAAGCTGCCCATTTTTGTATCAGGCGCATTGAGTGAGGATTCGGTCATCCGTGTGGGCGTGTATGACGGAATCAAGCCTGCCTACGGCAGCCAGCTGGCCATCGCCGAACCGGCAAGCGGCGTGATGCTCAGCGCCGAGAACTTCAAGGCGGACGCCGCCGACAGCGTGACCAGTCTGGGCGAGGGCGGCAAGGTCTATCTCTCCCTCTGCGATCATGTAATGGACCAGACCGGCTACACCTGCAGCAAGTGCGGGACGACATTCGACGCGCGCGTGGGCGAGAGCGCCTATTATCAGACACTTGCGGAGGCGTTTCTGAAGGCGTGGGATGGCAGCACGATAACACTGATGCGGGATGTGAACCTTAATGGAAGTTGCTCCGCCTCCGATACTATAACGCTGGATCTGCATGGAAAGACGATCACCAGCGGGGATAGGTTCTTCAATGTCAACGAAAAACTGACGGTCAAGGATTCCAGCGAGGGCGGCGGAACGCAGACGCTCAATGTCAAGTTTTCGGTTAGGTCCAACGGAACGCTGGCGGTTGACGACTCCTACACCGGCGAGATTTCGCGCGTGGAGCTGCAGACCGGCGGCGCGCTGGAAGCTTACACCGGTACGATTCAGGAACTGCTCCTGGGAAAGTGGGGTAATGGAACCGGTTATAGCGTGAAGTTGTGGAAGGATAACGCCCACTGCTGCACCGTCAAAACAATTACGCTGGCCGAGAATGCTGACCAGAACCTTACCGTCGGCGGCCTGCTGGAAACCAACCATGCAAAGTGTGAACTGTACGGCGAAAAGGACGGTGCATGGAGCATCGTTGATAAGAGCACTAAAATTGTGGACTTGACGGGTTATACGGCGTACAAGGTACAGTTCGCAGAGTGCGTCCACGCGTGCAGTGATGATACGGCAGAAAAGCCTGTGTGCTCCAAATGCGGCAAGGCGCTGGTCGTTAAGATAACAGCCACTGCTTCCGATGGCAAAACAAGAACGGCCTGGTTCCCGGCGGACAGCGCCATCGAAAACGGGGACGGCTATGTAGAGGCCATCCAGACCTTGAACGGCTGGAGCGCCGAAGGGTACACTGATGCGACCCTGATGCCGCTCTGTGATGTGCACAATAACTCCGGCGGTATCGGCATTGCCAGCGTCACCCTGACCGGAAAGCTTACCGTGGACGGCGGAAAGCATCTCATCTATTCTACGACCATCGCCTCCGATGCAGATGTGACCTTCAAAACCGGTCGATTCTATTATATCACCGTCAACGGCAAGGCGTCTTTCGTGGGCGGCACCTACCTGGGCGGCGTGACTGCTTCCTCCGGCGCAGAGGCGGTCTTCAGCGGCGGTGCGTATCAATACCTGAAGGTCGAGGACGGCGGTACGGCAGTGGTGAAGAACTCAGCTGCGTTTGGTGAAGATGTTACGGTGACTAAAGGTACGCTGACTGTGGAAGGCGGCAGCTTTAGTGCTGCGGTTGACGTCAACAGCGACGGAACAATGAATGTGAACGGCGGCAGCTTTACCGGAACCGAGATTGATAAAGTGAAATATAGCGGCGGTGCGAAGGGAACGATCTCCGGCGGCTCCTTTGCCGATCTTTACTTATATAGCAGCGGCACAGCTTGGCTTGCCGGAGGCAGCTTCACTAAGCTGAGCACAGCCGATTCCGGCGAGCTCAGCAGCCTGCTGGCGGATGGTGCGGCTTACTACGATCAGAGCGGTAACGCCATATCGGGCAGCGGAGTTTCAAAACTTAACAATGTGACTGTGAAGACCCATGCCCACACTGTGGATGAGAAAACCGGCATTTGCAGTGTCTGTAAGAAGCAGATGGCGGCGTCGCTGACCGTCGGCAATGAAACAAGCTGGTATTTGACCCTTGACGCGGCCATCGCAGCGGCCAATAGGGCTGATGGCGAAAAGACGATCAAGCTGTATCAGGATGTTAGGGCTTCTTATGAATTGACCCGTGGGCCGGTAACGCTGGATGTGAATGGCATAAAAGCCCAGAATGTAACATTCACTGTGAAAGGCATCCAGCTGACAGTCACCGGCACAGGTACGATCTGGGATGTGACGGCCAGTGGCAGCAGCGCTGTGGTGAAAAATTCCACGGTCGAGATCAAGTACATCACGGCCGAGAACGGCGGCAGGCTGGAGCTGGGCGGCGGCTTATACGCGGGTCTGACCGTAAAAAACGATGGCAGCAGCGCCAGCCTGAGCGGCGGCACATATAAAAAGATTGAATGGGGTAATTCTTATGTTCCGGCGAAAGAATATCTGGCGGATGGATATGGCTATAAAACAAGCGATGGCACATGGGAGGATGGCACTGCCAGCGTAGACAATGTAACTGTCACGCCAGCGCCCATCAAAAGCACAAAGGTCTATCCGAACAGCGAGACGGACTACTCCGGCAGTACCTTCGACGCAAAGGACAGCACCTCTGTGACGCTGACAGTGTCGGTCACACCCGATGAGAGTGCAGGCCTGACCTATATCTGGTGCAGATCCATCAATGATGAGTGGCGTTGGCTTACGAATCCTTCTATTACGCAAGGCTTGACTGAGAAATATACCGGTGCCGACAGCCAGACGCTCTCCATTACCGAATTGCCCGCAGGCCAGACATTTTCGTATAAAGTCCAGATTGCAACGGGCGACGGCTATAAGTGCTTCAGCAAGCCCTTTACCGTGAGCACCTGCGCCCACGACGGAGATAAAACCTTGCAGCATGATGAAACGCATCACTGGTATGTCTGTGGAAAGTGCGGTGCGGAACTTGACAGAGCAGAGCACAGTGGCGGCACAGCGACCTGTACCGCAAAGGCGGTATGCAGCACCTGCCAAACTGCCTACGGGGAGCTGGGAGGCCATACATTAACAAAGCATGATGCCGTAGATGCCACCTGTACCGCACCCGGTAATGTGGAATACTGGCACTGCTCTGTCTGCGGCAAGAATTTCTCGGATTCTATAGGAACAGGAGAACTCACAGAGATCACTAGTCCGGCTCTGAACCATAACTGGGGTGCGTGGACTTCCAATGGCAACGGCACCCATACCCGCACCTGTCAGCGGGACAGCCGCCATACGGAAACAGAAAACTGCTCCGGCGGCTCCGCCACTTGCACGAACGCAGCTATCTGCACAAGCTGTGGAGGTTCCTATGGGGAAGAGCTGGGTCATGACTGGGGCGAATGGAAAAACACCGGCAACGCCCAGCAGCATACCCGCACTTGTCAGCGGGATCAGAGCCATACCGAAACCGCCGCCCATACTCCAGGCACTCCGGCCAACTGTACCACCCCGCAGACTTGTACGGCGTGCGGCTATGAAATCACACCCGCTAACAATAACCATGATTGGAATGCGTGGGAATCCAATGGAAACGGAACTCATACCCATACCTGCAAAAACGACAGCAGTCATACAGAAACCACAAATTGTTCCGGTGGTTCCGCCACTTGTGAGGCGCGGGCAGTCTGCGACGTCTGCCATATGGTGTATGGCGAGCTTGCACCCCATACACTGACCCATACTCCCGCAGTGGACGCTACCTGTACCACTCCCGGCAATGTGGAATACTGGCACTGCTCTGTCTGTAACAAGAATTTCTCAGATTCTGAAGGGAAAGGAGAACTCACAGAGATCACCAGTCCGGCTCTGAACCATAACTGGGGTGCGTGGGAGAAAGTAAGTGAGACCCAGCATCAGCGGATCTGTCAAAACGACGGTTCCCACAAGGAGACCGGAGACCACACCCCGGGCACTGCCGCCACCTGCAAGGCTCCGGCGAACTGTTCCATCTGCGGACAGTCCTACGGAGAAAAGAATCCGAGTAACCATACGGGTGGAACAGAAGTGCGGAATCAAAAAGAAGCAACCACGACCACCGAAGGCTATACCGGTGATACCTATTGCTTAGGCTGCGGTGAGAAAATCGCCTCCGGTACGGTCATTCCCAAGCTGCCCAGCAGCGGCGGTGGGAGCAGTAGCGGCGGAGGCGGCGGTTCTTCTACTCCGTCCGTCACGATCCCAGTGTCCTCCGACCATGGCGGAGCCAAACTCAGCGCCACGATCTCCGGCAGCACCGCCACTGTGTCCGTCAGCGGAAAGGAAATCGACAAAGTCATTGCCGATGGGGCAAAGTCGGTGACGGTAGATCTCTCCAGGCTTTCCAAGGTAGACAGCGTGAAGCTGCCCGCCTCGGTCATTGCC
Organism: uncultured Dysosmobacter sp.; assembly: GCA_947625655.1. Taxonomy (GTDB): domain Bacteria; phylum Bacillota; class Clostridia; order Oscillospirales; family Oscillospiraceae; genus Oscillibacter. Next base: position 186,118 of record CANQPD010000004.1, on the reverse strand, counting down.
AAAACCGAAGATGCTGAGGACACAGGACTGACGATCCGGCTCCCTGATGGCGCCGTGGAACTGGACGAAGCGGCGCTGGAATCCATCGCCACCGGCAAAACCTTGACCGTCTCCGTCCAGCAGGCCAAGTTGACCAACGCTCAACAGGAGGCTGTCAGCTCGCTGGCTCAGGTGGCCGTGGTGATGGACGTGGACATCGTGGTCGGGACGGTGAAGCAGTCCGCCTTCAACGGCGGGCGGCTGACCATCTCCATCCCCTACATCCCTGAGAAGGGCGAGGACACGTCCACGCTGGCGGTCTGGTACATCCGGGACAACGGCTCCATTGAGAACAAGGGCGGCAGCTATGACGCCAAAAGCGGCTGCTTCGTCTTTGAGACCGACCACCTCTCCCGCTACCTGCTGGTCCACACCGAACAGGTCATGGGTTTCACCGATGTACCCGCAAATTCCTGGTACGCCGGTGCGGTAGCATGGGCGGTGGAGCAGGGAATCACTTCCGGCACGTCGGACACCACCTTCAGTCCCAACGTCTCCTGCACTCGGGCGCAGATGGTGACCTTCCTCTGGCGGGCCAGCGGCACCCCCGAGATTGGCACGACGAGTCCCTTCTCCGATGTGAGTGCCGATGCCTACTACTATGATGCGGTGCTGTGGGCTGTGGAACAGGGCATCACCGGCGGCACCGGCAACGGGAAGTTCTCCCCAGACGCCCCCTGCACCCGGGCGCAGATGGCCACTTTCTTGTGGCGGGCCAACGGCTCCCCCAAGGTTACGGGAACAACGCCCTTCTCTGATGTGAGCGCCGGAACCTACTACTGCAATGCAGTGCTGTGGGCCTATGAGCAGAACATCACCAATGGCACCGGCGGCGGGAAGTTCTCCCCCGATGCGCCCTGCACCCGGGCGCAGATGGTGCAGATGCTGAAAAACGCTTCGGACGCAGCGTAATACTCGGATCATTGGCGGGGCGGGTCAGCTCGCCCCGCCGGGTTGATAATAGGATTAGGAACAGCAGGCGGTTTTCGGAGGAAAATCTCCGAAAACTGCCTGCCTTTAACCAGACGGGAAAATACAGGCTTTGTGGGGCAAGGTATCCACCCGCAAAGATAAAAAGTTGGGGCGGTTTTCAAGACCGCCCCAACTCTACAATTGGGTTAAAATGATAGATTCCTGCTTTATTGTCTCTCCCAAAAACTCGTGAGCATCAACGCTGCGCTCTCCGCAAATCCTTGACCGGCACGGCGACCTGCGTGATATAGTCGCCGCTGTTCTCACCGCGGTTGGGCGGCCCCTCCAGGTAGATGGAGCGGAACGGCCCAGTGGTCTGGACGCCATGCTCCCGGACATATGCCGCCAGTGCCCGGACAGCGTCGCCTGTCCCCTCATAGGGGCCCCGGTAGTAGATGCACAGTGCGGACGTTTCCGCAAACTCCACCCGCTCCGGCCCGTCGAAGCGCTCCTCCACGGGAATACAGCACATGAGATCCAGTATGCCCGGCTCCGGCGTCATCCGCATGGTAAACATCCGCCCGACCATATGCGCGGGACGCGGTCTTGAAGCTGTGGAAAACCGGACTTCTGAACGGCGACGGAGTAAATTTTAATCCGGCGGGCAATGCCAGCCGCGCCCAGGCGGCCACACTGTGTATGCGGACGGACGAAACGGTGGAGACCTGGTATCAGGAACCCGGCGTGCCCTCCGAGCGGGTCAGCATCGACCCCGAGGCCGGAGATCCAGCCGTCAAGCCGGAAAAGCCCTCCACAGGCGGCGGATCTTCTGGCGGAGGCGGCTCCTCCGGCGGAGGGACGAGCCAGACCACCTATTACGAAGTGCAATTTGCGCTGGGCAGCGGTCAGCCGGACATCAGCCTTCCCACCCCCCAAACCGCCGCGAAGGACACCCTCATCAGCAGCCTGCCTACGCCGGCCAAGGCCGGGGTGATCTTCCTGGGCTGGTACTATGACGCCGGACTGACCCGTGGGGTGGAAACGGGCGACACTGTGACAAAAAACATGACCCTCTATGCCAAGACGGCGGCGGGAGAAGAAGTGCAGGCTATGGAAACGCCAAACTATGTGACCCGCACGGACCTTCCGGCAGGTATATATTCCTTTGACGTGGTGGGCGTGACCGGAGAGAGCGATATCACAGCCGCCGTGAAATTCATCAATATCACAGGCGGCAATATGGCCGTGGGCTACACCGTCAGGGGTTCCAAGGTGTCCGCTGTGCTGGAAGCCGGACAGACCTATCAGGTGGAGCTGCTGAACGAGGCGGCGCGGTTCAAACTGGACGATGGCGAGCAGAGCGCGTCCATCCGCTATCTGAATCTCCTCACCGCAAAAAACGAGGTGAAAAACGCCCAACTGAACGATGGGGTGAAGCGGATCCCGGTCACTGACACCGATGGCTTGAAGGACACGGTGTTCGCCGGACTGTATCAGATCGACGGACAGGGCCGCAGCGCCGAGAACACCGCCAGCGGCAGCTTTACCTACACGGGTTCTGAAACGCTGGCAGTGGGCGACACCCTGGCCGTCACCTCCGGCAGCGTAAATCTGAACGATGTCAGTTCCACCGAGGGCGAGGTAGGTTACATCAAGATCACTGCCGTCAACGGCGGCGGCAGTTACAGCTATGAGATGGCCGATGTGGAGGATGTGCTCTTTATGCCCGATGTGTTGCCCATCCAAAGCGGCTGGGACACGGACACTGACGTAAACACCATTACCATCGCAGCGGACAATCTGGCCGCAGCCATGGAAAATGTGGACGCGGACAGCCTGGACGCAGGCGACTTCATCGGCTTTATCAGCAGCGCATACAGCGACAATGCCACCGCAAACTCTTATGGAAAAATCACTGAATTTACCCAAACTGGCAACAGCTATGTCATCACCTACACCTCCGCAACAGAAGCGGACATCGAAACCGCGCTGGACGTCTACTACACGCAGGATCAGGAGATCGAAGTCAGCGAGGCGGAGAAGGCGGAGATCGAAGCAGAAATCAAAAACGATGTGGAAGCAAGCGGTTACGCCGAGGAGGCCGCCCTCTATCTCGCGGCAGTGATGCTGGAGAGCGACGAACTGAACGAGCTGCCGGACCCCGAGCAGGTGGAGGAAACCATGAAAACCATGCGGGCTTCCGCCGTACCGTACAGCGGCGTTGTTGCCGCGGCCAAAGACGGAAACAAGGTAGAGGTGGAATTTGACGTTAAGAACATCAATATCAAGGTGCGTGCCAACCAAAGGCTGGATCATCTGCAGGGCAATGGCTTTGACGTGGAGATCAGTATCCCCTTTACTGTGAAGATCAACGACAAGGTGGAGATCAGCATCACCGCCATCTTTGAGGAGGAGATCATCCTCCGGCAAAGCGTCAGCACCAAGCGCCACAAAATAGGCTTCCTGCGCTATGACTACTCTTTGAACGCCTCCTTTGATGTGGGCAACTACACCGGCATCGGCTTCACCGCTGACATTACGGCAGGCGGGGACGAGGAGGATGCCTCCATGACGGAAAAACTGGACGCCATCATGGACCGCATGGAAGACTATGCCGAGGCGGGCGGCGTACAGGGAACAGACGGCGAGATGGATTCCCTGGCGGAGATCTATGCCGGCGTGATGGATAACGCCAATGACACATGGTTCGAGATCGTCAACGTCAAGCTGTTTGAAAACAACGGCAGCGCCTTCCTGCATATCTTCTGCTGGCAGGTAAAGGGCAGATTCGTGGTCAGCGCCAATCTGGCGGTGTCCATGGGTATGAGCTTTGACTATACCACCCAGAAACGGTACAACTTTTCCGTCCGTGTGAAGTCCAGACAGGCTACCAATGAGACCATTGACATCATCACGCCCCAATACAATTTCGATTTCTATGTGGTGGGCACCGTTGGCATCCGCGCGGGACTGCGGCTGGAGATGTATGTGGGCCTGATCTCCCTAAATCTGGATAAGATCGGCATCGTGGCGGATGTCGGGGCCTACTCCCAGCTTTGGGGCTACTTCTTCTATCATCTGTGTTGGATGCAGGGACAGGGGAAGGAGGAGCGTTCCGCCGGAGCCATGCTCATCGAGATCGGGATGTATATCGACATCAAGTTTTTGGCACAGGCCTTCAACAGCAGCAAGCTCACCTGGGCGCCTACCCTCTATGCCCATGAGTGGCCGTTGTGGTCGGCGGGTGAGCAGCAGAATGTCTATGCCTTTGCCGTGACGGATGACACAGGCTACAACATTAAGACCGTCAAGAGCCTTGCTCTGCCCGGTTCCACCTATACCATGCAGTACATGGATCTGAAATCAGGTGAGACGGGGGCGGTCAATCGGGATGACGACAGCGAGAGAGCCTTTACCATCTCCTTCTCTAACCCGGCCTTCCGCTACGACCCGGCCGGCAATACCGTGACGGTCACGCCGCCCACCGGCTCATTGAACGAAGAGACCGACATGACCATTACATGGAAGAAGGCTGCGCTGTCCTTCACCTCCGAGCCCATCCAGAAGGTCATCCATATCACATGGAGCGATCCGGAGGGGCTGCGGTACATCAGCTTTAACCCCATGGGCGGCTCCGCCGTGGCCCAGATCACCGGCGGCGAGGGCGCCGCCATCACCTGGCCCGCAGATCCCACGAAACCCGGCTACGCCTTCGCTGGCTGGTACACGAACCCTTCTATTGAGAGCAGCAAGGTGGAAAAGATGAACACCATGCCCAAATTCTTCCCCGGCACCAAGGGCAAGCTCCTCTTTGCCAAGTGGACGCCTGCGGAGGTCGACTACACCGTGGAGCACTATCAGCAGGCGCTCAACGGCGCCTACACGCTGGAAACGAAGGAAACGAAACGCGGTCTCACGGAAAGCCGGACCACGGCGGCGGCCAGGACCTACACCGGCTTTACCGCCAAGGCCTTTGACCAGCAGACCATCGCCGCCGACGGCTCCACCGTGGTGAAAATTTACTATGACCGGAACCAGTACACCGTGACGTGGAAACCGGAAAACGGCACGAAGGACATCGTCCAGACCTGCAAGTACGGCGCGGCGCTGACTCCGCCCACCGTGGGACGGGAGGGCTACCTCTTCACCGGCTGGGACGTGACGCCGCCTGAAACAGTAACTGGAAACGCGGTCTACACCGCCCGGTGGGAGGGCGTTCAGAATCCCGTCACGTTCAACGCCATGGGCGGCAGTGAGACGGCGGCGGCCACGGTCCGGACCGGGGAGTGCATCACCAAGCCCGCCGACCCCACCCGGGACGGCTATGTCTTCGGCGGCTGGTACAGCGACCAGAACTGCACGAAGAAGTGGGACTTCAGCACGGAGGTCACCGGGGCTGTGACCCTGTTCGCCAAGTGGACGGCCAGAGTCTACACCGTGACCCTTAACCCGATGGACGGCCAGCTGATGGGCGATTCCACGAGAACCGTCACCTACGGCCAGCCCTACGGCGAGCTGCCCACGCCCACCCTGCAAGGCTACAACTTCGCGGGCTGGTATACGGCAAACGATGACAGCGGCAAAAAGGTCGAGGCGGACACCGTTGTGGAAACAGCCGGGGCACACACCCTCTACGCCAAGTGGACGCCGGGAAATGTGACCTACACCGTCAAGCACCTCTGGCAGAACGTGGAGAACGACGAGTACACCGAGCACGAGAAGGAAAGCCTGACGGGCACCGTGATGACCGAAACCGCCGCCAATGCCAAGACCTATGAGGGCTTTGGCCCCGCCAAGGAGTTTGCGCAAACGACCATCGCCCCCGACGGCACAACGGTCATCGAGATCAAATATGACCGCCTGACCTATACCGTCAAATGGATGAACGGCGAAACCCTGCTGGAGACGGACGAGAACGTGAAGTACGGCGCGAAGCCCCGGTATGACGGCCCGGCCCCGGAAAAGACCGAAACGGGGCACACCATCACCTTCTCCGGCTGGAATACGGTGGCGGACGGCTCCGGAACGGCGCTGGACGATACCGTTACGGTGGCGGGGGACGTGACCTATTACGCCCAGTTCCGCGACGAGGCAAACACCTATCAGATCACCTATGAAAATGTGGATGACGCAGCCAATCCCAACCCGTCCTCCTATACCTACGGGACTGCCGTGACCCTGGCTCCGGCCACACGAACGGGCTATACCTTTGGCGGCTGGTACGAGGACAGCAGTTTCAACGGAGAGCAGGTGACAGAGATCGCTGCGGATGCGACGGGAAACAAGACCCTCTACGCCAAGTGGACGCCGATTCCGTACACGGTGAGCTGGGAAGCCAACGGCGGCACCCTGAACGGCTCGTATACCAACGGAACGGTGTATTACGGAACGGCCATCACTGAACCTACGCCGATCCGTGAAGGTTATACCTTTACCGGCTGGGAGCCGGAGGTCCCCGCCACTGTTCCAAATCAAAACTCCACCTTTACTGCCCAATGGAAGCTCAATCAGCACACCCTGAGCTGGAACGCCAACGGCGGCACTCTGACCGGATTGTATACCAGCGGAACCGTGGATTACGGCACGGCCATCACGGCGCCTACGGCCACCCGCACCGGTTATACCTTTACCAGTTGGGATCCGAATGTGCCCAACACCATGCCTGACAGCGATCAGTCTTTCACAGCCCAGTGGACGGCCAACACCTACACCGTGACTTTTAATGCCAACGGCGGCACGGTCACAGAAACAAGCGCGACCGTCACATATAACGGCGCCTACGGAACGCTGCCCACTCCCTTCCGGCAGGGCTATACCTTTACCGGCTGGTTTACTGAAGCAGACGGCGGCAGCAAGGTCGAGTCCGACACCTCTGTGAAGCGGACGGAAGATCATACCCTTTACGCCCACTGGGTCGAGGATACGACGGAATATGATCTTTGGATCGGCGGCGTGCAGGTCACAGGCGGAAACGCGCAAAATGTTTTCAGGGATGGAACCGTTTCTTATGATGCGGAAACGAATATCCTGACCCTGAATAATTACCACTATACCGGAGAGGGCACCACCAATATAACTGGTGCGACCATCGGGGATGCCTGCCTTGGATATAAAGGCACGGAGACCCTGACCATTCAATTGATCGGAAACAACAGCCTGACCTACACCGGAGATACCACCTTTAGCAGCGGAATTTATATCCAGAACTCCGAACTGATGATCGAGGGTCCGGGAAGTCTGACAGTCAATATAACTGGTACGTGTTCCTACGACACAGGCTATATTAGAAGCTTTGCCATTTGTGTGGCGGGCAACATGACTGTCAACGGCGGAACCATCACCACGACCGGAGGCAGTATCAACAAAAGGAATGTTGGCAACAGTACCGATGGCTCGAGCATTGGATTGTCGGTTAACAATCTCATTGTCAACGGGGGCAGTGTGACCGCGAGGGGCGGTGATGTGGCTTTGACAGCGCCAGAGGGCTATACCATCCGCGCAAACAGTTGCGGGATCTCGGCAAACTACAATAAACTAACGATCAATGGAGGAAGCGTAACTGCGGTCAGCGGTACCGCGACAAAAAATGGTGAGGAATCTGAAGGTATGCATGCTATGTATTATAAGCCGATTCTGGGTGAAAGCGTCACAGCACAGGTTTCCCTCAACAAGGACGGGAGTGGTGCAATCGCCTATGATGCTACTGTCAATCAAGATGTTTTCAGAACTTATCAGTGGTTCCATGCCGCATCTGGTAACTGAGTTGTCGGAAACCCATGACCCAGGCTATACCGCCCCGGCTGTACCGAGCGCGACCAACTATCAGTATTTCCATGCAGGTTCCAACTGATCTCGTTTGCACGATTTGAACCGCAAGAACGGCGGCTGGGATTATCTCCCAGCCGCCGTCGTTCTCTTGCCGTATATCCGGATGCAGCTGTGCACAACTCAACGGAGAGGAGCCACAGCAAAGCGTCGCCGTTGATGAAACTACCACCGGCAACCTGCACGATACCGCAATATGTAGATTGCCCCAGCCAACTTTAAAACATGACTGTATGGGTGTTCATGATGAGCCGCTGTGATAGTTCTCATTGGGAAAACCTTTGTTTCTCTCTGACATCGCGAACCACTTTGACCAATCTATCTACCAAAGATTATGCATCCATCCCTCTATTGCAATTTTACCGTGCAAAATTCATATAGAGGGGACAGGGCATGCCCCGTCCCCTCTCCGCCGTAAGGAGGCAAATCCCATGCAAAACAAAGAAGGCCAGCGCCGACTCTTTTTACTACTGCAACTTCTCTTGGAACAGACAGACGAGGTCCACTCAGTGTCGAGTGGGGATGTTTTGCAGTTTTGGGCATCCAACGGCATCCCAGCCAACCGGAAGAATGTCTACAGCGACATTCAACTGCTCATGGATTTCGGCTTGGACGTTATCTGCGTCCGCAGTGCGCAGAACCGCTATTGCATCGGTTCCCGGCTGCTGGAACTGCCGGAACTCAAACTGTTGGTGGACGCCGTGGAGTCCTCCCACCTCATCACAGAGAAGAAAAGCGCCGTCCTCATCGAGAAGTTGGGCCATCTCACCAGCCGGCACAACGCCGCGCTCCTGAACCGCCCCGTCTACATGGATGGCACGGCCAAGCCGGACAATGAGGCTGTGTAGGCCACCAGCCCCGTGGGAAAGGAACTGTGGACAGTTTTCGTGGCCGCGTAGCCGTGGTCCACGCCGATGATGTATTCCTCGCTCACCGAGCGCCGCCCCCTTTCTCTTTTTTGGCAGCCCTATCCTGAGCCTTGCCCTCATCCAGCAGTCGGCGGATCTCATGAAGGTCGAAGTTCCAGGTGGAGGATGCCACCTGGAAACGCTCAGGCCCGCCGTATTTCTCGCACAGACGGGGCAGGAACTGCGGCAGGTCTTTCGGATCCCTGGGGTATTGGATGCCGTCCTTGTAGACAATATCCGCTGCCAACTCGTCCCGCAGATCCTCCATCCTGTCCGGCTCCATCTCATCATAGGCGCTGCGGCCGGTGAGCTGCTCATAGGCGTATTACCGCTCCATGGCCCCTGACGCGCTGGACTATTCTTTCAAGCACAAGTACACGAAGGAGGAGCTGGGGCTCCCCGAGACCATCATGGGCTTCAAGCGGCAGGACGGGAGCTTCGGCATCCGGAACCATGTGGTGGTGATCTCCCTGGTGCAGTGCTCCAACAACGCCGCCCAGCGGATCGCCGCCGCCTGCGACGTTCCCGCCACCTTTGTGGACGCGGCCTGCGGCGAGTTCCCGGACCGCTTTGCCCGCACCCTGCGGGGCTTTATCACCACCGGCACCCACCCCAACACCTTCGGCGTCGTGCTGCTGTCCCTGGGCTGCCAGCAGACCAATCCGGAGGATGTGGCCAGCGAGATCCGCAAGACCGGCCGTCCGGTCATCAACATCAGCATGCAGGCAGACGGCGGCGCCACCAAGGCCATTCAGGACGGCATCGCGGCGGTCAATGAGCTCAAGCGCCAGGCGGCGGAGCAGAAGCGGGAGCCGTGCCCTCTCAGCGGCCTGGTCATCAGCGGCTACAACGGCGGCTCCGACTGGACCAGCGGCCTTTCCGCCAACCCGGTGGTGGGCGAGGCCATCGACATGCATCTGTCCATCGGAGGAACCTCTGTGCAGGTCGTGGGCCGGGGCGGCTATCCCACCGACGCGGCCTCCTATGACGTGGGCATGCGGCTGATGGACATTGGCGACTTTTTCAACGAGGACTGCACCCGCCGGGGCGGCAAGGGCCTCTCGCAGGTCAATCCCACCCCCGGCAACAAGGCCGGCGGCCTGACCACCATGACGGAAAAGAACCTGGGCAGCTTCAAGACCCACGGCCACAGCCGGATCCTGGGCATCCTGGACTGCGGCGAGGCGGCGCCGGGCCCCGGCGCCTGGGGCATCAACCAGGCCCAGGGCGCCAACGACGCCTACGCCAGCACCACCCTGGCCATGAGCGCCTGCCACATCTGCCTGTTTACCACAGGCCGGGGCAACCCCATCGGCAACGCCTGCATGACGACGATCAAGATTAGGCCGATATTCCGCCTTGTAAGGGATCTGCTGTGACGGGTAGATTTCATGAGGCATACCGCAAAAATGGCGGCAGATGGGGCGGCGGCCTCATCAATACGAGAGGCCGCTGAACCCCAAAATTTCGGGCGGACAGGCCGAACCGTAAGTCTTGTATGGGACACCGTCCGCCTCGCTATGCAATAGAAAAAAGGGCCGCCGCGGCGCCGCGCACGCTGTGCCGCTCCGCTGAAAAATCGTTCCTTTCCTGCCGGAGGCCCTTTTGTGCTGCCTGGATAGTCTGGGACAGTGCAGATGCCAAGTCAGATGGCTTTTTCCATACAGACTGAACGGAACATTTTGCTGTCCTTACGCAGGGTTATTCTTTTGGCCCCGGACTTTTTGCATCATTTCCGCCCTCTCCGCGCAAACTACCGCCGGACACGGACGAAAGGCCGGCCTGTGGTTCGCCGGCGTTTCCCCGAAACCCAAACGCGCGGAAAGGAAGTTACACACATGCCCGAGAAAATCGTGATCGCCCTGGGCGGCAACGCCCTGCAGTCCAAGGATTCCGCCCCCACCGCCGAGGCCCAGCTGGAGGTGGTGCGCAAGACCGCCGCCCACATCGCCGAGATCAGCCGCCGGGGCTATGAAATGGCCATCGTCCACGGCAACGGCCCCCAGGTGGGCCGCATCCTGCTTGCCGGCGAGACCGCCAGGGAGGTGGTGCCGCCCATGCCCTTTGACGTCTGCGGCGCCATGAGCCAGGGCTATATCGGCTACCACATCCAGCAGGCCCTGAAATACGCCCTGGCCGTCCGGAACCGCAATTACCCCGTGGTGTCCCTGACCACCCAGGTGGCGGTGGACCGGAACGACCCCGCCTTCCAGAACCCCACCAAGCCCATCGGCGGCTTTTATACGGCGGAGGAGGCCAAAGAGCTGGAGCGGGAAAAGGGCTATGTCCTGCGGGAGGACGCGGGCCGGGGCTGGCGGCGGGTGGTGGCGTCGCCCCTGCCCCGGCGAATCGTGGAGATCGAAGCCGTCCGGCTGTTGTGGGACCACGCCATCGTCATCACCTGCGGGGGCGGCGGCGTCCCGGTGGTGGAAAACCCCGACGGCACCCTGGAGGGCGTGGCGGCGGTCATCGACAAGGACTTCGCCGCGGAGCTGCTGGCGGAGCAGGTGGACGCCGACGCCCTGCTGATCCTGACGGAGGTGGAAAAGGTGGCGGTCAACTTCGGCAAGCCGGATCAGCGGGACCTGAGCCGGCTCAGCCTGGCGGAGGCCGCCCGGTATGTGGAGGAGGGCCAGTTCGGCGTGGGCAGCATGCTGCCAAAAGTGGAGGCGGCTATGAAATTTGTCCGGGCCAACCCTGGGAAAAGGGCTGTCATCACCAGCCTGGACCGCTGCCTGGACGCCCTGGACGGCAAGACCGGCACCGTTGTGACCTTCGCATAACGCCGGCATAAAGCGCGTCCCCATCCGGTATACCGGATGGGGACGTTTTTCACCGTTTCCGCGCCGTGGAGGACCCGATGCCCAGCTCAATGCGGTATTTTGCCACCGTCCGCCGGGCCACCGCCATGCCGTCCGCCGCCAGCAGGGCGCACAGCCGCTGGTCGCTGAGAGGCCTCTTGGGGTCCTCGGCCCGGACCAGGGCCAGCAGCTTCTGCTTCACCGCCTGGCGGGAGGGGCCCTGGGCGCTGACCGCCCTGCTGAAAAAGTACCGCAGGGGATAGGTGCCCTGGCGGCACTGGAGGTACTTTCCCCTGGCGGCCCGGGAAATGGTGGAGGGGTGGACCTCCACCGTCTCCGCCAGGGAGCTGAGACTCATGGGGGCCAGCATCCCGGTCTCGCCGGCAAAAAAGGGCCGCTGGGCCTCTAAAATCGCGTCGGCGCAGCGGCGCAGGGTGCCGCCCCGCCGCTCCAGGCTGTTCATCAGCCACTTGGCCTGCTGCATTTTCTGCTGTAAGTACGCTCGGGTCTCCTTTTCGTCGGATTCCTTCAGCAGCCGCGCGTAGTAGGTGCTGACGGTGATCCGCGGCAGGTAGTATTCGTTCAATACCGCCTGCAGCCTGCCGTCCAGCTCCACGATGAAGATGTCCGGCCGTACATACGCCGTGGGCTCTGCGCTCTGGAAGGCCCGGCCGGGATGGGGCTCCAGCCCGGCGATGACCTTCTCCGCCGCCTGGATCTCCTCCACGCCCACCCCCAGCTCCCGGGAGATGGGACCGTAGTGCTTCCGCCCCAGCTCCGGCAGGAACCGGGCGGCGATGTCCAGCACGACGGGGGAGACGTCCTCCCGGCGGGACAGCTGCAGCAGCAGGCATTCGGACAGGCTCCTGGCGCCCACGCCGGCGGGCTCCAGGCTCTGGACGGTGGCCAGCGCCTCGTCGATAAGGGGCTGGGGGATCTTCAGCTCCAGCAGCCCGTCGATGTCCTCCTGGGTCAGATAGCCGTCCTCGTCCACCAGTTCGGCAATGTACTTGGACAGGGCCAGCAGCGGCTTGGGCAGCCGCCTGCGGTCCAGCTGGTCGCAGAGGAAGGCGGAGAGGCTCTCCGTCTCCCGGTCCATCCGGCCCCGCTCCGGCAGCTCCCCCTCCTCATGGGTAAAGGTGGCGCCGTAGACGCCGCCGTCGATCCAGCTGGCTTTCTGGCGCAGCTCCTCATAGGCGCTGCGCAGGTCATGGGCGTCCTCCTGCTCCAGCAGGGGGTTTTCCTCCGTGACCCGGCCCAGGTATTCCAGCAGCTCCTGGGAATTCATCTGCAAAATCTCCATGGACTGCAGCAGCTGCGGCGTCAGCTTTAATTCCTGCCGCAGCTCGGTCTTCAGGGAAACCAGGCTCACAGCGGCGCACCTCCCATGCCCCTGGGCACATATTTGGCCACCTTCCGGGCCGCGGTGGCCTGGGAGATGCCCAGCTCCCGGGCCACCGCCACCGTGGTGCCGCAGCGGCGGTAGGAATCCCGGATGATCTGCCCCTCATAGGCCTCCATCCGCTCCGCCAGGGTGCCGCTCTGGGCCAGCAGCTCCGGCGGCGGCACCGCGTCGCCGGTGTACTCCACCGGCAGATGGGTCACGTCGATGATGGGGTCCTGGACGGTGATGGCCAGCCGTTCAATGAGGTTTTCCAGCTGGCGCACATTGCCGGGCCAGTCGTATTTTTCCAAAAAGGCCAGAAACCGGGGGCTGAAGGACAGCTCCTTCCCGTACTCCCCGCAGAACCGGGCCAGAAACTGGTGGGCCAGGGGGAAAATGTCCTCCATCCGTTGGCGCAGGGGCGGGATGTGGATGCGGATGACGTTCAGCCGGTAAAAGAGGTCGGAGCGGAACAGCCCCCGCTGAACGGCCTCTTCCAGATTGCGGTTGGTGGCCACGATCAGGCGGAAATCCAGCTCGATCTTCTTGGTGCCGGACAGCCGCTCGATGGTCTTCTCCTGGATCAATTGCAGGAGCTTGGACTGGATGTGGGGCGGCAGCTCGCCGATCTCGTCCAGAAACAGCGTGCCGTGGTTGGCCAGCTCGATCTTGCCGATCTTGCCGGAGGAGGACGCGCCGGTGAACGCGCCCTTCTCATAGCCGAACAGCTCCGATTCGATGAGGTTTTCGTGGAGCACCGCGCAGTTGACCTCGATAAAGGGGCCGTCGGCCCGGTTGCTCATGGCGTGGATGGTCTTGGCGATGGCGCTTTTGCCCACGCCGGTCTCCCCGGTGATGAGGATGTTGGCCTTGGTGTTGGCGGTGTTCTGCATCAGCGTCCACAGCCGCTGCATGGGCGCGCTGCGAAAGACCAGGCTGGTGGAGGTGGCCCGGGTCCGCAGCTCGGCGATCTCCTCGGAATACTGCTGCAGGGAGTCCTGCAAATGCCGGTAATTCTGCTGGATGGCGTTGATCTGCTCCATGGACACCGTGTTGAAGCACACGGCGTATTTCAGCTCCCCGTTGTCGTCAAACAGGGGGATGCCCACGGTCATCACGTTTTTATAGGTGCGGTTGATGGTCTGGGTGGCGGTGATCTTCCGCTTCTGGCGGATGACCTCCGCCGTGATGCAGGGGGTGAACGTGCCGTCGGCCTCCAGGTCAAAGGCGGACCTGCCCACGATGGAGTTGTGGGCGAAGCCGAAGTTCTTCTCATAGGTCTCGCTGACCCGCAGGATGATGCCGCTGGCGTCGGAGAGCATCATATCGTCCGCCAGCACCAGGTTGTTCTCCGGGCTGATGATATCGAACAGGCCCTTGAGGTTGATGTCCTTGCCAAAAAAATCGGAAAATGTTGTGGACTGTGACAAAATTTTTCACCCGCTTTTCAAATGCCGGCGGAAGCCGGGCCTTCTATTCATTTGTGAGTATACCATATTCAAGAATGAATAGGAAGAGGGGCGGCACAAAAAAAACCAGTCGGATTTCACAGAAATTCGCCGTGAAAATTATTCTCTCCGTACAAAGCCCGCCGCCCGCCGGGGCGGAGGGGCGGGGACCGCACCCTATTCAAAAATGAATAGCCGCAAAAAAACCGTTCAGGGCCATGCACAGGACACACAAAAAAACGAAAAAAACCCAGGCAGCTTGCACAAGAAAAACGGCCCCAATGGCAGGAAGTGGCCCTTGAAAAGCTGGCACAAAATTTGCTATAATTTTATGGCAGCAAAGGGTCGGGCACCGCCGCGAAGGGCGGCACGGGCCCGAATATGAAAAAGGAGGAACCATCTCATGTATCAGACCATTCGTTACGAGAAGAACGACAATATCGCCATTGTCACCATCAATCGTCCCGAAGCGCTGAACGCGTTGAATTCCACCGTGATCTCCGAGCTGGAGCAGGTCATCACCGAGATCGAGAAGGACGCCACCCTGGGCGCCATGATCCTCACCGGCGAGGGCCGCTCCTTCGTGGCCGGCGCCGACATCGGCGAGCAGTATCCCCTGGATGTGGCCGGCGGCCGCAAGTGGGGCCAGCGGGGCAGCGCCCTGTTCCGCCGCATCGAGAAGCTGGAGATCCCCACCATCGCGGCGGTGAACGGCTTCGCCCTGGGCGGCGGCTGCGAGATCGCCATGAGCTGTGACATCATCCTGGCCGCCGGCCCCAACGCCGAGGGCAAGGGCGGCGCCAAGTTCGGCCAGCCCGAGGTGGGCCTGGGCATCACCCCCGGCTTCTCCGGCACCCAGCGCCTGCCCCGCCGTGTGGGCATCGCCAAGGCCAAGGAGCTGATCTTCTCCGGCAAGGTCATCGGCGCCGCCGAGGCCAAGGAGATCGGCCTGGTCAACGCCGTCTACGCCCCCGAGGAGCTGATGAACGGCGCCATCGCCATGGCCAAGTCCTTCACCGCCAACGCCCCCATCGCCGTGAAATACTCCAAGGCCTGCATCGACCGCGGCATGCAGATGGACATTGACGACGGCATCGCCCTGGAGAACGAGCTGTTCGCCATGTGCTTCGCCACCGCCGACCAGAAGGAGGGCATGGGCGCCTTCCTGGAAAAGCGCAAGGAAAAGCACTTCCAGAATAAGTAATTGATAATTCATAATTAAAAATTGATAATTGGTGGAAAATGCAGGCCGCCAAAGGCGGCAAATGCAATCCTGTCTGCCGCAGGCAGACACATTCATTATCAATTATCAATTGTCAATTATCAATTCTGAATTCAGGACCCACATTACATATAAAAGAGGGATCAGTCATGAAGAAAGTTCGAGTCATCACCGCTGAGGAAGCGGCCCTGATGGTCAAGGACGGCGATACCGTCTCCACCGGCGGCTTCGTCAGCTGCGCCTGCCCCGAGGCGCTGACCAAGGCCCTGGAACAGCGCTTCGTCGAGACCGGACATCCCCGGGACCTGACGCTGTTCTTCGCGGCGGGCCAGGGCCACCGGGACGGCACCGGCGGCGACCACTTCGGCCACGAGGGCATGTGCAAGCGCGTGGTGGGCGGCCACTGGGACCGCGCGGCCAAGCTGGGCGAGCTGGCTCTTGCCAACAAGCTGGAGGCCTATAACCTGCCCCAGGGCGTCATCACCCACATGTACCGCGACATCGCCGCCCACAACATCGGCACCATCACCCACGTGGGCCTGTACACCTTTGTGGACCCCCGCAACGGCGGCGGCAAGCTGAACGAGTGCACCAAGGAGGACCTGGTGAAGCTAATCAACATCGAGGGGGAGGAGCGGCTTTTGTACAAGCCCATCCCCATCGATGTCTGCCTGGTCCGCGCCAGCTACGCCGATGAGTACGGCAACTGCACCGTCCACCGGGAGATCGGCCCCCTGGACGTCACCGCCCAGTGCCAGGCCACCAAGAACTCCGGCGGCAAGGTCATCGTCCAGGTGGAGAAGATCGTTCAGGGCGGCACCCTGGATCCCCGCCTGGTGAAGATCCCCGGCATCTATGTGGACGCCATCGTGGTGGGCTCCATCGAGGATAACCTCCAGTGCCTGGGCATGCCCTATGACGGCGCCCTCAGCGGCGAATTCCGCATCCCCGTGGACGACATCCCCTCCATCCCCCTGGACGCCAAGAAGATTCTGGCCCGCCGGGCCGCCATGGAGCTGCCCCAGGACGCCATCGTCAACCTGGGCACCGGCGCGCCGGAGAAGATCGCCAACGTGGCGGCGGAGGAGGGCATCTCCAACAAGATGACCCTGACCGTGGAGGCCGGCTCCATCGCCGGCGTGCCCTACGGCGGCACCCAGTTCGGCGGCGCGGCCAACTCCATGGCCATCCTGGACCACAACGTCCAGTTCGACTTCTATCAGGGCGGCGGCCTGGACGTGGCCTTCCTGGGCCTTGCGGAGACCGCGCCCAACGGCGACCTGAACGTCTCCAAATTCGGCACCCGTCTGGCCGGCGCCGGCGGCTTCATCGACATCACCCAGAACGCCAAGAAGGTGGTCTACTGCGGCACCTTCACCGCCAAGGGCCTGAAGACCGAGTGCCGCGACGGCAAGCTGGTCATCGTCCAGGAGGGCGCCAAGAAGAAGTTCGTCAACCAGGTGGAGCACATCACCTTCTCCGGCGTCTACGCCAACAAGGTGCACCAGCCTGTTCTGTACGTCACCGAGCGCGCCGTGTTTGAGCTGCGGCCCGAGGGCGTGACACTGATCGAGATTGCCCCCGGCATCGACCTTCAGACCCAGATCCTGGATCAGATGGAGTTCATGCCGAAGATCGCCGAGGACCTGAAGCTCATGGACGAGCGCATCTTCCGTGACGAGCTGATGGGCCTTGCCAACGACTGACGCGGCGGACCCCCAATATTTTTAGGAGGAAAACAAAATGGCACTGATGACCGCACAGGAATACATTGAGAGCCTGCGCAAGCTGAACACCCGGGTATACATGTTCGGCGAGAAGATCGAAAACTGGGTGGACCACCCCATGATCCGCCCCTCCATCAACTGCGTCGCCATGACCTATGCCCTGGCCCAGGATCCCCAGTATGCGGATCTGATGACCGTGAAGTCCAGCCTGACCGGCCACACCATCAACCGCTTCACCCACCTGCACCAGTCCACCGAGGACCTGATGAACAAGGTGAAGATGCAGCGTTTGCTTGGCCAGAAGACGGCTTCCTGCTTCCAGCGCTGCGTGGGCATGGACGCTTTCAACTCCGTGTTCTCCACCACCTTTGAGATCGACGAGAAGTACGGCACCCACTATCACGAGAACTTCAAGAAGTTCCTGACCTATGTTCAGGACAACGACCTGACCGTGGACGGCGCCATGACCGACCCCAAGGGCGACCGCTCCAAGGCCCCCCATGACCAGGCCGACCCCGACATGTACGTCCACGTTGTGGAGCGCCGCCCCGACGGCATCGTGGTCTGCGGCGCCAAGTGCCACCAGACCGGCTCCATCAACAGCCACTGGCACATCTTCATGCCCACCATCTCCATGGGCGAGGCCGACAAGGACTGGGCCGTCTCCTTCGCCTGCCCCACCGACGCCGAGGGCATGTACATGATCTACGGCCGCCAGTCCTGCGACACCCGCAAGCTGGAGGAGGACGCCTCCATCGACGTGGGCAACGCCAAGTTCGGCGGCCAGGAGGCCCTGGTGGTGCTGGACCATGTGTTCATCCCCAACGAGTACATCTTCCTCAATGGCGAGTATGAGTTCGCCGGCATGATCGTGGAGCGCTTCGCCGGCTATCACCGCCAGTCCTACGGCGGCTGCAAGGTGGGCGTGGGCGACACCCTGATCGGCGCCGCCGCCCTGGCCGCCGAGTACAACGGCGTGGAGAAGGCCAGCGCCGTCAAGGACAAGCTGATCGAGATGACCCACCTGAACGAGACGCTGTTCTGCTGCGGCATCGCCTGCTCCGCTCAGGGCTTCAAGACCAAGGCGGGCAACTATCAGATCGACCTGCTGCTGGCCAACGTGTGCAAGCAGAACGTCACCCGCTTCCCCTACGAGATCGTCCGCCTGGCGGAGGACATCGCCGGCGGCCTGATGGTCACCATGCCCTCTCAGAAGGATTTCAACAGCGACACCGTGGTGGGCCGCAACGGCGAGACCATCGGTGACATCTGCAACAAGTTCTTCGTTGCCCGGGAGGGCGTCAGCACCGAAAACCGCCAGCGGATCATGCGCTTCATCGAGAATTTGTGCCTGGGCGCCGCCGCCGTCGGCTACCGCACCGAGTCCATGCACGGCGCCGGCTCTCCCCAGGCCCAGCGCATCATGATCGCCCGCCAGGGCAACATCCAGGGCAAGAAGCAGCTTGCCAAGGATATCGCGGGAATTGTCTAAGGGGGACTGCGTCCCCCCTAGACGCTGCGCCGAACCGTTGGTTCGGCTCCGCTGACCCCCCTCACGTTCGCACGGCGAACGTGTCGCTGCGGCGGGCAGAGGAGTTTTGCCCGAAATGAATTCGTGCAAAACGGATTTTGTAGGGGCGGATAGTATCCGTCCGCCCGCGCCCAATCAACTTGCGTTTCCAAATTTTGATATAAGGAGAAAACATCATGGATTTCAATTTGAGCCGTGAGCACCAGCTGATCCGGAAGATGATGGCGGACTTCACCGAAAACGAAGTGAAGCCCATCGCTGCCGAGACCGACGAAAAGACCCTGTACCCCCGGGAGAACATCGAGAAGCTGTTCGACCTGGGCGTCATGGGCATGTGCGTGCCCAAGGAGTATGGCGGCTGCGGCGCCGACCCCCTGGCCTCCGCCATCTGCATTGAGGAGCTGTCCAAGGCATGCGCCTCCACCGGCGATATCGTGGCCACCCACAACGGCCTGTGCTGCGATCCCATCCTGACCCACGGCACCGAGGAGCAGAAGAAGAAGTATCTGCCCATGCTGACCACCGGCCACAAGGTGGGCGCGTTCTGCCTGACCGAGCCCAACGCCGGTTCCGATGCCTCCAAGGGCCAGACCGAGGCCAAGCTGGAGGGCGATCACTATGTGATGAACGGCTCCAAAATCTTCATCACCAACGGCTATGTTGCCGACGTGTTCGTGGTCTTTGCCATGACCGACAAGTCCAAGGGCACCAAGGGCATCTCCGCCTTCATCGTGGAGAGCAGCTTCCCCGGCTTCTCCGTGGGCAAGCACGAGGTGAAGATGGGCCTGCACGGCTCCCCCACCGCTGAGATCGTGTTCACCGACTGCATCGTTCCCAAGGAGAACCTGCTGGGCCGCGAGGGCAAGGGCTTCTCCATCGCCATGCAGACCCTGGATGGCGGCCGTATCGGCATCGCCGCCCAGGCCCTGGGCATCGCCGAGGGCGCCCTGGCCGAGGCCAAGGAGTACACCAAGGGCCGTGTCCAGTTCGGCAAGCCCATCAGCAAGTTCCAGAACACCCAGTTCACCTTCGCCGACATGGAGCTGGGCTGCGAGGCCGGCCGTCTGCTGACCTATCAGGCCGCCGTCATGAAGGGCCAGGGTGTCCGCTACACCAAGGAGGCCGCCATGGCCAAGCTGTTCTGCTCCGAGCACGCCATGAAGACCACCACCAAGGCGCTGCAGATGTTCGGCGGCTACGGCTACACCAAGGACTATCCCATGGAGCGCATGATGCGCGACGCCAAGATCACCGAGATTTACGAGGGCACTTCCGAGGTCCAGCGCATCGTTATCTCCGCCAACATGGGTCTGTAAGAGGAGGAAAAGACGATTATGAAGATCATTGTTTGTGTCAAGCAGGTCCCCGATACCTCCGGCAAGGTGGCCGTCAATCCTGACGGCACCCTGAACCGCGCGTCCATGCAGACCATCACCAACCCCGACGATATGAACGCCGTTGAGGCCGCCCTGAAGCTGAAGGACGCCACCGGCTGCAAGGTCACCGTGGTCACCATGGGCCCGCCTCCCGCCGCCGGCATGCTGCGTGAGCTGATGGCCATGGGCGCCGACGACGCCGTTCTGGTCTCCGGCCGTGAGTTCGGCGGCTCCGATACCTACGCCACCTCCCAGATCCTGGCCGCCGCCATCGACACCATCGGCGTGGAGAAGGACGACATCGTCATGTGCGGCCGTCAGGCCATCGACGGCGATACCGCCCAGGTGGGCCCCCAGATCGCCGAGAAGCTGGGCCTGCCCCAGATCACCTACGCCGCCGACATCCAGAAGGACGGCGACACCATCACCGTCAAGCGTATGCTGGAAGACGGCTACATGACCATCAAGACCCAGACCCCCTGCCTGGTCACCTGCATCAAGGAGCTGAACGAGCCCCGCTACATGAGCATCGGCGGCATCTATGCCACCTATGAGAAGCCCCTGGAGGTCTTCGACTATGAGAAGCTGAAGGATCACAAGCTGATCGATGCCACCACCATCGGCCTGAAGGGCTCTCCCACCAACATCTTCAAGAGCTTCACGCCTCCCCAGAAGGGCGTCGGCGTGATGCTGGAGGGCGACGGCAAGGAGACCTGCGAGAAGCTGGCCGGCATCCTGATCGACAAGCACATCATCTGAGAAGGGAGATAAACGACTATGTCTAATTTCAACAGTGCTGATATCGCTGCTTTCAAGGATGTATGGGTGTTCTGTGAGCAGCGCGAGGGCAAGCTGATGCCCACCGATTTTGAGCTGATCTCCAAGGGCCGGGACCTGGCCAACGAGCTGGGCGTGAAGCTCTGCGGCCTGCTGCTGGGCGGCGAGGGCATCGAGTCCGCCGCCAAGGAGCTGGGCGGCTACGGCGCCGACAAGGTGTACGTCTGCGAGAGCCCCCTGCTGAGCGTCTACAACACCGACGCCTACGCCAAGGTCATCTGCGACGTCATCGAGGACCTGAAGCCCGAGGCGTTCCTGATCGGCGCCACCAACATTGGCCGTGACCTGGGCCCCCGCTGCGCGGCCCGTCTGCACACCGGCCTGTGCGCCGACTGCACCCACCTGGACGTGGATGTGGCCAACTACATCCAGTTCCTGCGGGAATCCTCCACGCTGGACGTGGACAGCCAGAAGTGGGATATGGAGGACCGGAACCTGAAGATGACCCGTCCCGCCTTCGGCGGCCACCTGATGGCCACCATCATCTGCCCCCGCTTCCGTCCCTGCATGGCCACCGTCCGTCCCGGCGTTATGAAGAAGAACCCCTTCGACCAGGCCAAGGCCGACGCCTGCGAGATCGTGAAGCCCGCCTTCCAGCTGGCTGAGAGCGATCTGAAGACCGAGGTCGTGGAGGTGGTCAAGGCCGCCAAGAAGCTGGTGGACCTGATCGGCGCCGACTACATCGTCTCCGTCGGCCGCGGCATCAGCAAGGATGTCGAGGGCGGCATCAAGCTGGCTGAGGAGCTGGCGGACGTCCTGGGCGGCGTCGTTGGCGGCTCCCGTGCCACCATCGACAGCGGCTGGCTGAGCGCCGACCATCAGGTTGGCCAGACCGGCAAGACCGTGCATCCCAAGGTGTATGTGGCTCTGGGCATCTCCGGCGCCATCCAGCACAAGGCGGGCATGCAGGACTCCGAGTGCATCATCGCGGTGAACAAGAACGACACCGCTCCCATCTTCGAGATCGCCGACTACGGCATCTGCGGCGACCTGTTCAAGGTCACCCCGCTGCTGATCGAGGCCATCAAGGCCGCCAAGGCTGCGAAGTAAGAACCGCAAAAACAAGCGCCGTCCGTAAGGACGGCGCTTGTTTTTCGCGCATAAGCGGATCAAAAAGGCGGCAGGAGCGCGGGAGCCTTACTGCGGGCCGCCCGCGTCCCGGTGGAAATGTCTCCAGACCGTCTCCGCCGTGGGGCGGGGGAGGACGGCGGCCAGGGCGTCGATATCCGCCTCCCGGATGGCCCTGATGGTCCCAAAGTGCCTGCGCAGGGCCTCCCGGCGCTTGGGGCCCACGCCGGGAATGTCGTCCAGGGCGGACTTCATAGTGCTTTTAGTGTGGCTCTCGTGGTGATAGGTGATGGCGAAGCGGTGGGTCTCCTCCTGGATCTGGCCGATGAGGGTGAACACCGGCTGGTGATTGGAAATGCCGATCTCCCGGCCGTCCGGCGTCATCAGCGCCCGGGTGCGGTGGCGGTCGTCCTTCACCATGCCGAAGATGGGGACCGTACAGCTGAATTCCCGGGCAACCGTCTGGGCGGCCCGGGCGTGGGTCTCGCCGCCGTCGATGAGGAACAGGTCCGGCAGGGGCAGGAATTTCTCGTCGCCGTCGGCGGCCCGCTGGAGGCGGCGGCGCAGCACCTCCTGCATGGAGGCGTAGTCGTCCGGGTGGCCGTCCAGTTCCTTGATGCGGAAGCGGCGGTAGGCGGACTTCAGGGGCCGGGTGCCGCTGTACACCACCATGGATGCCACGATGTCGCTTTTCCCGGTGTTGGAGATGTCGAAGGACTCCATCCGCCCAGGCGGCGCGGGCAGGTCCAGCAGCTTTCCCAGCAGCTCCAGGGTGTGGGCCACCCGCTCCTCGGCGGAGGTGGCCCGCTCGGCCTCCTCCGCCGCGTTCCGCTGGGCCATGGCCCGCAGGTCCGCCTTCTCCCCCCGCTGGGGGACGTGGACCCAGACCCTGCGGCCCGCCCGCTTTGTCAGCGCCTCCGAAAGGCTCTCGCAATAGCCCTCGGTCTCCGTGGGCAGCAGGATCTCATGGGGCAGGATGGCCCGGGGCAGGTAGTATTGGGCCGTCAGGGCGGCGAGCATCTCTTCCTCCGTCTCCTCGATGGGGGCGGTGAACAGCTCCGTCTCCCGGCCCGCCAGATTGCCCTCTTCCATGTGGAGGACAGCGTAGCAGCACTTGCCCGCGCCCTTGTAAACGCCCCAGATGTCCGTGTCGGCGCAGAGCCCGGCGATGACCGTCTGTTTTTTCGCCAGGGCGCTGATGGCGTTGATGCGGTCCCGCAGCAGCGCCGCCTGTTCAAACCGCAGGGCCTCGGCCTCCGCCTCCATCTCCGCGGTCATGTCCCGGAGAAGCTGCCTGCTCTTGCCCTCCAGCAGCTGGCAGGCCTGGCGGACGCGGCGGTTATACTCCTCCGCCGTCATTTCTGGGCGGCAGAAGCCGTCGCACCGGCCCATGTGGAAGTTCAGGCAGGGCCGCTCCGCCCCGACGTCCCGGGGGAACTTCCGGCTGCAGGTGGGCAGCCGCAGGGCGGACAGCACCGCGTCCAGGGCCTGCCGGGTCTCAAACCGGCCGCCGAAGGGGCCGAAGTACTTCGCGCCGTCGTTGGCGATGCGGTTGACCATGGAGAACCGGGGATAGGTCTCTCTGGACAGGCGGACAAAGGGATAGCCCTTGTCGTCCTTCAGCAGGATGTTGTAGCGGGGCATGTGGCGCTTGATCAGGGAATTCTCCAGCACCAGGGCCTCAAACTCGCTGGAGACGAAGATGGTGTCGAAGTGGTCCACCTGGCTGACCATCTGCCGGGTCTTCACGGTGTGGGAGGCGCTGTCCTGAAAATACTGGCTGACCCGGTTTTTCAGTTTTTTCGCCTTGCCCACGTAGATGACCTTGCCGGTCTTGTCCATCATCAGATAGACGCCGGGCAGCAGCGGCAGGTCGTTGGCCTTTTCCCTCAGTTCGTCCTTTGTCACAGGGATTCCCCCTCTCCGCGTATTCCGTAACAAAAAGGCGGCCCTGCATGCGCAGGGCCGCGTGGGGACTGTATCCGCCTCTCTTATTCGCCGAAGTTGTCGTTGACCAGCTCCACCAGGGCGCTGACAGCTTCCTTTTCATCGCTGCCGTCGGCGATCAGGGTGATGGTGGTGCCCTTCACGATGCCCAGGGACAGCACGCCCAGCAGGCTCTTGGCGTTTACGCGGCGGTCCTCTTTCTCGACCCAGATGCCGCTTTTGAATTCATTGGCCTTCTGGATGAAGAAAGTAGCAGGTCTGGCGTGCAGGCCTACCTCGTTGTTAACAGTGATCTCCTGTGTGTACATGATACAGCTCTCCTTTTCTATACCAAGTCGGATGGATCAGCTTCGCATAGCAAGTCGCATTTCTGATACCATCATAACTTGTTTTTTCCATCTCGTCAACGGCGTTTTTCACAAACATTTTTTGAATTTTTTCCGTAGGAAATTTTCTTTTTGGTAGTTTACACCACTTTCGCCTGAAATTATACCGAAAGTGGGCGGATTTTTCCCTCTCGCGCCGCAAAAACGCATGGGCGCGGCCCGGACCGTAGGGGGCGGAGGGCGGAGGCTGTGCCGGATTTTTCCCGCGCCGGTTTCGGCCCCTCCGAAAGGGGAGGCGCCGCGCCCCTCCGCCGGACAGAAAAATCCCCGCCGCGCGGCCGCGCGGCGGGGAGGGACGGGCTCAGTAATTCTCGGCCTTGACCTGGAAGTAGGACTGGGGGTGCTTGCAGACGGGACAGACCAGCGGGGCGCTCTCGGCGATCTCCACATGGCCGCAGTTCCGGCAGAACCACATGACCTTTTCGCCCTTTTGGAAGACCTCGCCCTTTTTCAGGTTGTCCAGCAGCTTCAAATAGCGCTCTTCGTGGGTCTTCTCGATCTTGGCCACGCCCTCGAACTGGGCGGCCAGGGCCAAAAAGCCCTCCTCCTCGGCGGTGCGGGCCATCTCGGCGTACATTTGGGTCCACTCCTCGTTTTCCCCGGCGGCGGCGTCCGCCAGGTTCTCCGCCGTGTCGCCGATGCCGCCCAGGGCCTTGAACCACAGCTTGGCGTGCTCTTTCTCGTTCAGGGCCGTCTCCTGGAAGATGGCCGCGATCTGCTCGTAGCCCTCCTTCCGGGCCTTGCTGGCATAGTAGTCGTACTTGCTGCGGGCCTTGCACTCCCCGGCAAAGGCGATCCACAAATTGGCTTCCGTTTTGCTTCCCTTCAGTTCCATGGTAGGTTCTCCTTTCAAATGTTTGTGTTTTTTTCCGCGCAGGCGGGGCAGATGCCGTTGAAAATCAGCTCGTGATCCTGAATGCTCCAGCCCTTGGCCGCGGCGGCCCGGTCCAGAGCGGCATCGTAGGGCCAGTCCGTGTCGATGAGCCGCTGGCAGCGCCGGCAGCGGATGTGGGTGTGGGGCCGCAGCACGGCGTCGAACCGGGCCGTGGGGCCGCCGATTTCCACCAGGCGTCCCTCCTGGGCCAGCTGATGCAGGTTGCGGTACACCGTCCCCAGGCTGAGGCGGGGCAGCTCCGGCCGCAGCGTGTCATAGATCATTTGGGCAGAGGGGTGCTCTTTGGATGCGCAGACTGCCTTGTAAATGCGCTCCCTCTGCTGAGAAAAGCGCGTGGTCATCTTGGCGGCCCCCTTATTAATAATGATTACTATTATTATAAATCCTCCCTGGGGAATCCGCAAGGCTTTTTTCAAAAAAATATCTCCGCCGGCAAAAAGTCCCACGGGTGGTTTTCCGTTCGGCGGAGACAATAGCCACAGTGAACAAAGGACAGTCCGGCTTTTTGCCGCTTCGGCGGCGGAGGACGGGCACACCGTCCTCTGTCCACCGAAGGGTCAGCTGGGGATCGCACACCTTTGACCCGCGCAAAAGGAGGAAGACAACGTGAAAAGAAGTCTGACGCTCTTGCTGGCCTCCCTGCTGCTGGTATGTTCCCTGACCGCCTGCGGCCGGGATGACAAGCAGCAGGAGACCAATCAGAACGGCAGCGCCGTCACCGACAGCGGCGGCACCGCCGGGGACCAGAGCGGCACAGGGACCGAACAGGGCGCCGCCAACGGCAGTGATCCCGCCAATGGCGCCGGCAACGACGCCTCCAACGGCACCGGCTCCGTGATGGAGGACATGGGCGACGCGGTCACCGACGGCGTAAATGACGTGGCCGACGGCATCGAGGATGTGGGCGACGCCATCACCGGCGATCAAACCAAGTCCGGCACGGCCAGCCGCGCCCGCGGCACGGCGGACGGCATGCTCTAAGGCCCCGCGCCGCGTTCCTGAGATACCCTTTGTCAGACGGGACTCCGGCAGATGCCGGGGTCCTGTCTGACTGCTGCCTCCCCAGCTTGGAGGAAAAGCGTTTCGCTTCGCAGGGGGGGAGTACGAGGGGGCGGGAGCCCCCTCGTGTTGAATCGAATGCCTGCAAAAGGGCTGCGAAGCAGACAAAAAAGCGAGGCATTGTTCAGGCTGTTGAAAAAGTCCGGCGGACTTTTTCAACAGCCTGACGGGACCCCCGGCAGATGCCGGGGTCCCGTGTTTTTATTCCCTTCGGGTTTCCTTTTTTATGGGGTTCCTGTATAATAGAGGGAAAACAGGAAAAGCGAGGGTGATCCCATGCAGCAGGAATTTTCCATGAAAGCCATTGCCCGGATCCGCAGTGATTTTGCCACGAAATTCGGCGTGCCCCGGCAGAGCGGCCTGGTGGACGAGCTGGAGGCCACGGTGATTTTCGAGCCGCCGTACCGGGATCCCGCCGCCCTGCGGGGGCTGGAGGATTTCTCCCACCTGTGGCTGGTGTGGGTCTTTGACCGGGCGGCGCGGGAGGATTGGTCGCCCACCGTGCGTCCGCCCAGGCTGGGGGGAAACCGGCGGATGGGGGTGTTTGCCACCCGGTCTCCTTTCCGGCCCAATCCCATCGCCCTGTCCGCCGTGCGGCTGGCGGGGATCGAGCGGACGGCGGAGCACGGGCCGGTGCTGCGTGTCCGGGGGGCGGATCTGGTGGACGGGACGCCCATTCTGGATATCAAGCCCTACATTCCCTATGCGGACTGCCGCCCGGAGGCCCTGGGGGGCTTTGCCGCCGTCCCCGCCGGGGAGACGCTGGAGGTGGTCATTCCCCAGGATATGCTTCTCCGGATCCCGGCAGAACGGCTGGCGGCCCTGCGGGGGGTGCTGGCCCAGGACCCCCGCCCCCATTACCAGCAGGATCCGGCGCGGGTGTACGGCTTCACCTTCGCGGGGCTGGAGGTCAAATTCTCCGTGGACGGCGCCGCCCTCACCGTCCTGGACATTCAAAAAGCTGACTGAGGATCTCAGTCAGCTTCGCAGCCCAAAAAGCTCCCGCTTCGCGGCGCAAACGCCTGCTCCCGCAGGCTTTTTGCAGGCATTCGATTTAACACGAGGGGGCTCCCGCCCCCTCGTACTCCCCCTGCGAAACGGAACGCTTTTTCCCCAAACAGAGGTTTTTCGACAAGCTGAAGCTGACTGAAGAAATCAGTCAGCTTTTCGCGTATGGCAAAGGATTCAAAAGGGGAAAACCTTTTTCCGCAGCTTCCGCCGCCACAGCAGCGTCATCCGCGCCAGCGCCGCGTCCAGCAGCAAAAACACCGCGTTGCCCAGCACCAGCAGGGCGGCGTTCATGATCCGGGACGCCCCGGCCAGATCCGCGGTCAGGCCCATGATCCGCAGCAGCAGGCCGTACAGCGCCAAAATGACAGCATTGCAGATTGCCAGCCGCGCCGCCGTCCGCAGCAAACGGGAGGGAAACCCGGCGATCCGGGGCCGCAGAATGGGATACCACCCGAAGCCTGCGTACACCAGCGCCAGCTCCCGGTCCGGCACCAGCAGCAGTGCCAGGACCGTTACCGCCCCATAGGCGGTCCCGGCGGCCCTGGCCCCGCACTCCTCCAGCACCGGCAGCAGCACGGCCATGGCCAGCACCGGCGCCGCGAACGTGCCGATGCCGATGGCGCCGCCCAGCAGCAAAACCACCACCGCCAGGGCGGTCAGTACGCCGCAAAGGGCCATGTTGCGGCCGTTCATTCCGTCACATCCTTGTACCGCAGCTTGTAATAGCTCCACTTCCGCCACTTGAAGAGGGCATCCCGCAGGGCCTGGCCGGGCTCACTGTCATCCGCGTCCAGGTCCTCCTGGGAAAACAGCATGTTCCCGCTCAGCAGATAGGTGTCCTTCTGTACCACCGGAACCTCCCGGCGCAGTTGGTTCAGGAAGTCAAACCAGGGACTTTCGCCGCCGCGGCCCGTCAGCTCCAGCACCGTGGCGCCCAGGAAGGCGGCGGAGATGGCCTCCGTGATCCGCGGCAGCTCCAGGGCGTTCACGGTGTTCTCCCAGTCCAGCGTCTCTGCCGCCGCGTCGTTGGCCCAGATGACATAGGGCGTGCAATAGGAGGTCAGGCGGTCCCAGACGTCATCCTGGGCCATTCCCAGCTCCCGATACCCCAGCTGATTGTCCCCCAGATAGGGCAGATGGTCGCCGAAGAACACCAGCACCACCGGCTCCTCCCGGGCGGCAAAATAGTCCCGCAGGCGGCCCAGCATGGCGTCCGCGTCCCGGGCGCCCTCGATATACACCTTCAGCAGCGTTTCCACCTGCTCCGATACCTCCGCCGTCAGCGGCACATCGGGGAAGTCATACCCCTCGCCGTACTTGTCGGCGGTGTAGGACATGTGATTCTGGATGGTGGTGGTGTAGTGGAACAGCAGTTTGCCGCTGGCCGCGGTCCCCTCGAATTCCCGCTCGATCATCCCGGCCATATAGTCGTCGGTGACCCAGCGGCCCTTGTATTCCAGATCCTCCATCTGGTCGGCGAATACCGTCTCCTCCGCGCCGAACCAGCGGTAGACGTTTTCCCGGTTGTAGAACCAGTCGTCGCCGGGGTGGAAGAAAGAGGTGTGATAGCCGTCGCCGCCGAACACCCGGAACAGGCTGTCCAGATCCCGGTTCACCACCCGGAAGGCGGAGGTGGTGGCGGCGGACAGGGCGTTGGTCTGCATCCCCGTCAGCACGTCGAACTCCGTGTTGGCGGTGCCGCCGGCAAAGCCCGGCACCACCACATGGCCGGAGAGGGCGTGGGGGTCCTCCCGCAGGGCGTGGAGGTTGGGCAGGGGGTCATTGCTCCCGTCAAAGGCAAAGGCCTCGTTGTCCGTGATGTCGGAAAACGCCTCGTTCATCACCATGACGACGTTGACGGCCTTTCCCTGGCCGCTCTGGCCGCCGGTCTCCCAGGCCTCGGCCTCCGCTTTGCTGAAGCCCTCCGGCCTGTCGATGGGATAGGTGGTGAACTGGTGGCAGAAGCAGTAGGGGAATCCCAGCTCGTTGAACACCGAGGGGATGTAGTAGGCGTTGGACACCCGGAAGGAGTTGTACAGACCGTCGGAGGCATAGACCGTCAAAATCAGCCCGGCCAGCACCAGAAGGCTGGCGGCGGCGCCGCCCAGGCGGCAGAGCCAGCTTTTCAGGCGCGCGCTGCGGAGCTTCAACCGGGCAAGGGAAAGAGGTTTACACCCAATGAAAATGCCCAAAACCACCAGCGCCAGCGTGGTCAGCACCACCGCGGCGATGACGGCGGCGGGGTACTGGATGTCATAGCTTCCCATGGCGCTGCCCACCTCTTTCAAAAGGCCGAGGTCCCGGGGAAATACCGGCTCGTCCCGCACCTCGATCTTGATGCGGTTGGCGATGGACAGCGCGCACACGCCGAAGTTCACCGCCGCCGCACCGAAGAACACGTTGCGGAACAGGCAGGCGCAGGCCAGCAGCAAAAGCCCGATGGGCATGGCATTCAGCACGATCAGCAGGGGCTGGGCCCTGAACTGGGCCAGCACCGCCCGCAGGGAGTTGGGCTGGCACCACAGGGCCAGCAATGTGACGCACCCGGCAAGCCCCACCGCCGCCAGCAGCGCCAGCGGCAGGGACAGCCGGTATTTGGGAAGCTGTTCACGAATCTTCAAAAGCCACAATTCCTTTCTGAAAAAACAAAGCAGTACTTCTATTATATGGCTTTTGCCGGAAAAAGCAAGGCGGGGGCGCGATTTGCCACGGTTCTACGGCCCATAGGGTGCTTTTTTATCCGCCGGATGGTAAAATAAGCTTCGGAAAGGAGATGATTGTTTGGACGCGAAGACCACCGGACAGCTCATCGCCGCCCGCCGGAGGGCCCTGGAGCTCAGCCAGGCGGAGCTGGCGGAGCGGCTCCATGTGACGGACAAGGCGGTGAGCCGCTGGGAGACGGGACGGGGCATGCCCGCCATCGACAGCCTGGAGCCCCTGGCGGAAGCCCTGGGCCTGTCTGTCAGCGAGCTTTTGAGCGGTCGGGAGCTGACGGCGGAGGAGCTGCCCCGGGAGGCGGGAAGCCAGCTCGTGGAGACCATGCGGAAAAACGCGGGGATGGTCTGGCGGGGCGTCCTGGCGACGCTGCTGGTCCTGGCGCTGCCGCTGGGTCTGTTCCCGGCATATCACTATGTCACCACAGTACCTGAGACAGACAGGGCAGCGCTGGAGAAGCAGGCGGCGGCCTATCTGGGCGGTTTCTCCGAAAGCGATGAATGGGCCTTTGACTACGACGCCCTCCGCATCGTGGAGACGGACCGGAAGGGCGACTATCTGGCGGCCCTGTGTATGGATGAAGCGGGAAACTGGTGCATGTGTGAATATGACCGGGACGGGCTGTTTCCGGACCGCTGGCGGGCCAATGGCGGAAAGCCGTGGCTGGAAAACGGAACGCTGGGCAGCTGGAATTTCGGGACGCAGCAGGAGGCGGTCATCATCCTCTGCGGCGGCGGGCTCCCGGCGGAAGCGGCTTATTACACCTTCCAGAACAGCGGCATCACCTATATCTGCCCTATTCAAAATAGACAGGTGCTGGATGTGTTCCTTCTGCCGGACACGGCGGATATCGTTTCCCGCGGTCTGGAACTGCTGGATAAAGACCTCCGGCCCCTGCCCAAGGGCGGCGTTGAAGGCTCCGCCGCCAGGATATCATGACAAAAATCCCCTCCGTATGACAACGGAGGGGATTTTTTCAACAGGATTCTACAAGCCGTATTGAAATTCGTCAGAAGGTGACGATCTCCTGGGCAGGCTTTTCGCAGGGGCCGATGGAGATGACATGCATCACCGGCCCCTTGCCCTTGTAGGCCTTGTGGTTCTCCACGGCCATCCGGGCGGAGACCTCGATCCAGTCCCGGTTCTCATACTGGTTCAGCCCTACGCCCTTGGCGATGAGCCCCAAAAACTGCACGTCGTTTTCGCAGCACACCATGGCGAAGCGGCCGGGGCAGTGGATGCCGGGGTACTTCTTGGAGTGGCACATGATGAGCTTCATGTGGACCATCTTCCCGGCCCAGCGGTCCGGGTGATCCATCACGTCCACATACCACACGCCGAAGTCGTCGTCTGGGATGTCGATGACGTCCTGGGTCAGATCGAAGGGACAGACGTCGCCGTTGTTGTAATCCTCGCTGGTGCCGTCGGTCATCTCCAGATAGATGTCCGCCCGGCGGTTCACCATCCTGAGGTTGCGCTTGCGCAGGGCGTCCCGCAGCTCGGGGGTGCAGCGGTTGAACACCAGCATGTCCGCGTTGGTGATCTTCTCCATCATCAGCTGGCCCATGTTCTTGGCGTACACCTCAAAGGTGGCGGCCTCCACAAAGGTCATGATCTGGTACAGCACCCAGTTGGCCGGCAGCACGTCCCTGTAAAGGCGCTCCATCTGCCACATGCCGTTGTACTCGATGAGGACCTGCTTGGGCTTGTACTGCTTCTCCCACTCCTTCAGCTGGGAGCACTTCAGATCCTCCTCATCCTCCACGGTGACCACCGTCACGTTGTCCAGGGCGTTCTTCTCGTATTCCAGCTCGCCCTCCTCGCAGCAGATGAGCAGCGTCCTGTCCTGGCGGGCGAAGCCGTCCTGGAGGATGCCGTTGATAAAATCGGTCTTGCCGGAATCCAGGAACCCGGCAATCAGATAAACAGGAATATCAGCCATGGTAAAGTCCGTTTCCTTTCCCGCCTTACAGGCCGAACAGCTCCGCCAGCTTGTCTTCCTTCAGCTCCGCGCCGATGACGCACAGCCGCCCGGTGTAGTCGGGATGTCCGGCGCGGATGTCGTGCTCCTCGGGCACATAGTCGAACTCGATCCACGCGCCGTCCGTGCCGTTCACGATGCCCTTGGCCCGCAGGATCCTGCCGTATTCGCCGGAGTCCAGGGCCGTCAGGATGCGCTGGATATCCACCTGGGTGAAGTTCTTGGGTGTCTCTTTGCCCCAGGAGGTGAACACCTCGTCGGCGTGATGGTGGTGATGGTGGCAGGAGCAGCTGGGGTCGTCGCACTCGTGGTCATGGTCGTGGTGATGCTCATGGCCGTCATGATCGTGGTCATGATGGTGATGCTCATGCTCATCCTCATCGTGATCGTGATGATGGTGGTGCTCGTGCTCCTCTTCCCCGTGGTCATGATGGTGATGCTCGTGCTCGTCCTCGTCATCGTGGTCATGATGGTGCGCATGTTCATGCTCATGGTCGTGGTGATGGTGGGCGTGCTCCGCCTCCTCGGCCTCATGCTCGGCCCGCATCTTGGCCAGCAGCTCGTCCGCCAGGGACACCTTCTCCATGGCGGAGAGGATCACCTTGCCGTCCAGCTGGTCCCAGGGGGTGGTCAGGATGGCGGCGTCGGGGTTCTTCTCCCGCAGCATGGCCGCGGCGGCCTCCAGCTTCTCCTGGCTCAGCTTCTGGGTCCGGGAGAGGATGATGGTGCCGGCGGATTCGATCTGGTTGTTGTAGAACTCGCCGAAGTTCTTCATATAGACCTTCACCTTGGTGGCGTCGGCCACGGTGACGAAGCTGTTCAGCTTCATGTCCGGCACATCGGCCACGGTGTTTTCCACCGCCACGATGACGTCGCTGAGCTTGCCCACGCCGGAGGGCTCGATGAGGATGCGGTCAGGCTGGAACTGGGCCTGCACGTCCTTCAGGGCCTTGTTGAAGTCGCCCACCAGGGAGCAGCAGATGCACCCGGAGGACATCTCGCTGATCTGCACGCCGGATTCCTTCAAGAAGCCGCCGTCGATGCTGATCTCGCCGAACTCGTTCTCGATGAGCACCAGCTTCTCGCCGGGGAAGGCCTCCGCCAGCAGCTTTTTGATGAGAGTCGTCTTGCCCGCGCCCAGAAAGCCGGAGACGATGTCGATTTTTGTCATGGTATCAAGTCCTTTGCTTTAAAATTTCTGAACAGCTTTAATATACCATTTTCTCTTGAAAATGCAAACATTTTCACAGAAAGTTTACCATTTCCTCCGCCCCGCGCCGCCGCCCCGGCTCCGCCCGGCGCATTTCCCGGCAGGCGGTGCCGGACAGGGCCAGTAGACACGCCAGATTGGGCACGCACATCAGGGCGTTGCAGATGTCGGAGAAGAGATACACCGTCTCCAGCTCCGCGCCGCCGCCCAGCAGCGCCGCCAGGACGTAGACCAGCCGGTAGACCGGCCGCCCCCGGCCCCGGGTGAGATAGGAAAAGGCGGTCTCCCCCTGATACTCCCACCCCAGAACGGTGGAAAAGGCGAACAGCACGATGGACACGGCGATGCACCGGGCTCCCAGATCCCCCAGCACCGTGCGGAAGGCCAGGATGGTCAGCGCCCCGCCGTCCACCGCCGCGCCGGAGGCGTCCACACTTCCCAGCACGCCGGAGCAGCAGATGGCAAGCCCCGTCACGGTGCAGATGACGGTGGTGTCAAAAAAGGCGCCGGTCATGCTGATGTAGCCCTGCTTCACGGGATCGGCGGTCTCGGCGGCAGCGGCGGCGATGCCGGCGGAGCCCAGCCCTGCCTCGTTGGAAAAGACGCCCCGGGCCACGCCCCACCGGGCGGCGGCCCACATCCCGGCCATCCCCCCGGCCGCCGCCCGGGGCGAAAAGGCGGAGCGGAAGATCAGCGCCAGCCCCGCCGGGAGATTCCCCAGGTTCCCCAGGATCACCGCCAGCCCCGCCCCCAGATACAGCACCGCCATGACCGGCACCAGCACAGAGGTGATTTTGGAAATGCCGCGGATGCCGCCTGAAATGCCCGCCAGGGCCAGCCCCGCCGTTACAAGGCCCACCGGCCCCGCCGGCAGGTTGAAGGCGTCGGACAGCGCCCCGGTGATGGCGTTGGCCTGGGTCATGCTGCCGATGCCCAGGGAGGCCCCCACGGCGAAGAGGGCGAACATGCTGCCCATGGCCCCGCCGGCCCGCCGCCCAAAGGCGGTTTCCATCAGGTACATGGGGCCGCCCATCCACTGTCCCCGCGCGTCCCGCCGCCGGTACTTTACCGCCAGCATGCTCTCGGCAAAGATCGTGGCCATGCCGAACAGGGCGGACAGCTCCATCCACACCAGCGCCCCCGGCCCGCCGGCCACCAGCGCCGTGGCCACCCCCACGATGTTCCCGGTGCCGATGGTGGCCGCCAAGGCCGTCATCAGGGCGGAGAAGGGGGAGACGCCGTCTTGCCCGCCCTGCCGGGCCTCCCGCCCCAGGGCGGCGCGCAGGGCGAAACCCAGCCGCCGCCAGGGCAGAAACCGCATCCGCACCGTCAAAAACACCCCGGTCCCCAGCAGCAGCGCCAGCGTCCCCGGTCCCCACAGCAGCTCGTTGATGGTCCTCAGCATGGCATGGTCCTCCCCATTGATTCTCAGGAAAGGGTATGCGGCGGCGGGGACAGACATGCCGGTGGGAAAAAAGACGGAGCCGCTCAGCGGCTCCGTCTTTTCAATTGGATCGGACGTTTTACAGATTGATCTCCGGCTTCTCGTCGGAAGCATCCGCCAGCAGCGGCTCCACCTGACGGAGGAAGGCCTCCACCTGCTCCGGGCACCGGCCGATGTACAGCTTGGGGTCCAGCACGGCCTCCATCTCCGCCTCGGTCATGCCAAAGGCGGGCTCCGCCGCCAGACGGGAGAGCAGGTCGCACTTCTCGCCCTCCTTCATCTTCGCCGTGGCGGCCATGGAGCAGGTGCGGATGATCTCGTGGAGCTCCTGGCGGTCGCCGCCCCGCTTCACGCCCTCCATCATCAGATTCTCGGTGGCGATAAAGGGCAGGTACTCCCGGCAGGTCCGGTCCACCACCTTCTCGTTGACGTGCAGCCCGTCGGTGACGTTCTGGGCCAGGCGCAAAATGGCGTCGGCGCAGAGGAAGCCCTCGGGCATGGAGATGCGGCGGTTGGCGGAGTCGTCCAGGGTCCGCTCCAGCCACTGGACGGAGGCGGTCATGGGGGCGTTCATGGCGTCGGCCATCAGGTAGCGGCTGAGGGAGCAGATGCGCTCGGACCGCATGGGGTTGCGCTTGTAGGCCATGGCGGAAGAGCCGATCTGGTTCTTCTCAAAGGGCTCCTCCACCTGGCGGTCATGCTGCAGCAGGCGGATGTCGTTGGCCATGCGGTAGCAGCTCTGGGCGATGGAGGAGAGGCAGTTCAAAATGCGGCTGTCCACCTTCCGGGGATAGGTCTGGCCGCAGACAGGGAAGCACTTGTCAAAGCCGAACTCGGCGCTGATCTGGCGGTTCATCTCGTCGATCTTCTCACCGTCGCCCTCGAACAGGTCCATGAAGCTGGCCTCGGTGCCGGTGGTGCCCCGGCAGCCCAGGAACTTCATGTTGTCCAGCACAAAGTCCAGCTCCTCCAGATCCGCCAGCAGGTCCTGCATCCACAGCGTGGCCCGCTTGCCCACGGTGACCAGCTGGGCGGGCTGATAGTGGGTGTAGCCCAGGGTGGGGGTGGCCTTGTACTGGTCGGCGAACTTGGCGAGGTTCGCCAGCACGGCGATCAGCTCGCCCCGCAGATACCGCAGGCCCTCCCGGTAGATGACGAGGTCGGCGTTGTCGGTGACATAGCAGGAGGTCGCGCCCAGGTGGATGATGCCCGCGGCGGAGGGGGCCGCCTTGCCGTAAGTATAGACATGGGCCATCACGTCATGGCGGACTTCCTTCTCCCGCGCGGCGGCGCACTCGTAGTCGATGTCGGTGAGGTGGGCCTCCAGCTCCGCCA
Organism: uncultured Dysosmobacter sp.; assembly: GCA_947625655.1. Lineage (GTDB taxonomy): Bacteria > Bacillota > Clostridia > Oscillospirales > Oscillospiraceae > Oscillibacter. The sequence goes on along the minus strand of CANQPD010000004.1, from coordinate 150,057 downwards.
CCTGTTCGGCGGTGACAGGCAGACCCAGATTGTGCTCCGCCCGGGCCAGGGCCACCCACAGGCGGCGCCAGGTCTGGATGCGCATGTCGGCGGAGAACAGATGCAGCATGAACTGGGAGGCGTACCGGGACGCCAGGGGGGACTCATAGCGGCCTTTGGACATAGAAACAACCCTTTCCAAAGATAAAAGATAAGAGATAAAAGATAAGAAGATATTCCATATGGGGCGGTCTTCTGTATCCAATATCTCTTATCTCTTCTCTCTTATCTCAATATCTTTTTTGTTTATCGGATGATGATGGAGTCCCGCTCCGGGCCCACGGAGACATAGGTGATGCGGCAGCCGATCTGGCGCTCCACATACTCCACGTAGTTCCGGGCGGCCTCAGGCAGGTCCTCCCACTTACGGACGCCGGAGATGTCGCACTTCCAGCCGTCCAGATACTCCACCACGGGCTTGGCGTCGGTCAGCACGGCGGGGAAGGGGAAGTAGTCGATCTGCTCGCCGTTCAGGGTGTAGTGGGCGCAGACGGGGATCTTGTCCATGTAGCTCAGCACGTCCAGCTTGGTCAGGGCGATGTCGGTGGCGCCCTGGCACTCCACGCCGTAGCGGGTGGCCACGATGTCGATGGGGCCCACCCGGCGGGGCCGTCCGGTCTTGGCGCCGTACTCCGCGCCGGCCTCCCGCAGCTTTTCAGCCTCCTCGCCGAACCACTCGCAGGTGAAGGGGCCCTCGCCCACGCAGGAGGAGTAGGCCTTCACCACGCCCACGATCTTGTCGATCCTGGCGCTGGGCAGGCCGGAGCCCACGGGGGCATAGGCGGCGATGGGGTTGGAGGAGGTGGTCATGGGATAGATGCCGTAATCCAGATCCCGCAGGGAGCCCAGCTGGGCCTCAAACAGGATGTTCTTGCCCTCCTTCTGGGCCTGGCGCAGGAAAGCGCCGGTGTCGCAGATAAAGGGCTTGATCTTCTCGCCGAAATCAGCGATCCACTGTTTCAGGTCATCCATGGTATAGGGCCTGGCGCCGTAGACCCGCTCCAGGGTCAGGTTTTTCCACTCCAGGATGTCCGCCAGATGCTCCCACAGCTTGTCCGGATACAGCAGCTCGCCGGCCATGACGGTCTTCTTCTGGTACTTGTCGGAGTAGAAGGGGGCAATGCCCTGCTTGGTGGAGCCGTATTTCTTGTCGGCAAGGCGGGCCTCCTCCAGGCCGTCCAGCTCCCGGTGCCAGGGCAGCAGCAGGGAGGCCCGGTCGCTGACCTTCAGATTCTCCGGAGTGATGGCCACGCCCTTGCCGGCCACATCCTGGATCTCGCCCCACAGGTTTTCACAGTCCAGGGCCACGCCGTTGCCCAGGATGTTCACAACACCCTCCCGGAAAATGCCGGAGGGCAGCAGATGCAGGGCGAATTTGCCCTTTTCGTTGACGACGGTGTGGCCGGCGTTGCCGCCGCCCTGATAGCGGACGACCACGTCATAATCGCGGGTCAGCAGATCCACCATGCGGCCCTTGCCCTCGTCGCCCCAGTTGATGCCTACAATGGCACAATTCGACATACTCAAAAAACCTCCCGGTCTGATTTCGCGCAAACAAGCAGGCCGCAATGGCCCAACCTTAACTATTATATCGGCACTTCTCCCATAAGTAAAGAACAAACTTGTTATAGCGGGAATAATTTTTCCTAATAGGTTGACCTCTTGGAATCTTCCGCTCCAGGCAGGGGCCGTCCCGCATAGATCAGCGTCTCGTTGGGCTGGGTCAGCAGGCCGTCCCGGGAGAAGGCGTCGAACAGCGCCTCCAGCGCCTGACAGTAGGCCGGATAGTCCGGGCGGCCCTCCGGCAGGGAGTAGGAGGAGGAAAAGCACCGCCGCAGGAATCGCTCCCGGTCAAACGCCAGGGGGCTGGGGAAGCGCAGTTTTTCATACCCGCCGCGGAAAAAGGTGCGGATGCGCTCGTCATCCTCCCGGATGCCGCCGCTGAAGCCCTTGAAGTCCGGGCAATATCTCTGGAAGACCCCGGCCAGGGCCTGATTCAAAGGCGCCTCGGCGCGGACGTTCCAGATCAGGAACACCCGTCCGCCCGGCCGCAGGATGCGCAGGCACTCCGCCCGGAAGGCCAGGGGGTCGAACCAGTGGAAGGCCTGGGCCGCAGTGACGAAGTCCACCGACCCCTCCGCCAGGCCGGTGGCGCGGTCGGAGCCGTCCACGGAGCGAAAGCGGCCGCTGCCGCCCAGCAGTTCCTCGGCGGTACGCCGCATGTCCGCGTTTGGCTCCACGCCGTACACGGTGAAGCCGGCCTCCAGCAGCTGGGCGGACAGCTTGCCGGTGCCGGAGCCAACGTCCGCCGCCGTATGGGCCCGGGGCGGCGCGTATGCGCCGCAGAGATAGTCGATCGCCGCCCTGGGGTAAGAGGGGCGGGCCGCGGCGTAGTCCAGATGCCTTCCGGTGAATCTCTCCGTATCGTTCATCACAAGACCTCCCCGTCTGTCATTTCCCCCGATCTTATCACAGAGGCGGGCCGCTTGCAAGTCGGGGCGAAACGAAAAAGACCCGCTTTCCCCACTTCCAAAATCCGACGGTTTGTGATATACTGTTCCAGGATTTGAGAGAATAGGGAAAAGGGGAGCACACATATGACATCCATCGGATTTGACAATCAAAAATACCTGACCACCCAGTCGGAGCAGATCAAGCGCCGCATCGCCCAGTTCGGCGGCAAGCTGTACCTGGAATTCGGCGGCAAGCTGTTCGACGACTTCCACGCCTCCCGGGTCCTGCCGGGCTTCGAGCCGGACAGCAAGATCCGCATGCTCCAGCAGCTGAAGGACGACGTGGAGATCGTCATTGCCATCAACGCGGCGGACATCGAGAAAAACAAGGTCCGGGGGGACCTGGGCATCACCTATGACGACGATGTGCTGCGCCTTATCGATATCTTCCGGGGGATGGACCTGTATGTGGGCAGCGTGGTGCTGACCCGGTACAACGGCCAGGCCGCGGCGGACGCTTTTTTGAAGCGCCTGAACGCCCTGGGGATCCGGTGCTACCGCCACTATCCCATCGCCGGCTACCCCTCCGACGTGCCCCACATCGTCAGCGACGAGGGCCTTGGCAAGAACGACTACATCGAGACCACCCATTCCCTGGTGGTGGTGACGGCCCCCGGCCCCGGCAGCGGCAAGATGGCCACCTGCCTCAGCCAGCTGTATCACGACTACAAGCGGGGCATCCGGGCGGGCTATGCCAAGTTCGAGACCTTCCCCATCTGGAACCTGCCCCTGAAGCACCCGGTGAACCTGGCCTACGAGGCCGCCACGGCGGATCTGAACGACGTGAACATGATCGACCCCTTCCACCTGGAGGCCTACGGCAGGACCGCCGTCAACTACAACCGGGACGTGGAGATCTTCCCGGTGCTCAACGCCATCTTTGAAAAGATCCAGGGGGAGTCCCCCTATCGTTCCCCCACCGACATGGGCGTGAACATGGCGGGAAACTGCATCGTGGACGACGGTGTCTGCTGCGCCGCCTCCCGGCAGGAGATCCTGCGCCGGTACTATAACGCCTGTGTGGAAAAGCTGCAGGGCAAGGCCGGCGACGAGCCGGTGCGCAAGCTGGAGCTGGTGATGCGGCAGGCCCACGTCACGCCGGACATCTGCCCGGCGGTGTCCGCCGCCCTGACCAAGGCGGAGACCACCGGCGGCCCCGCCGCCGCCATGATCCTGCCCGACGGGCGGGTGGTCACCGGCCGCACGTCGGAGACCCTGGGCGCCGCCTCGGCCCTGCTGCTGAACGCCCTGAAGGCCCTGGGCGGCATCGCCGACCACTTCGAGCTGATTTCCGCCCAGGTCCTGGAGCCGGTGTGTGATCTGAAGACCCGATACCTGGGCCACCGCAATCCCCGTCTCCACACCGACGAGGTGCTGATGGCCCTGACCATCTCCGCCCTGACCAATCCCCTGGCGGAGCTGGCTCAGCAGCAGCTGCCCAAGCTCCGGGGCTGTGACGCCCACTTCACCGTGGTCCTCAGCGACGTGGATGCCAAGCTCCTCAAGCGCCTGGGGGTCAATTTCAGCTGTGAGCCGCGGTATGAGACGAAGAAGCTGTATCATAAATAAAGGGGGAGCCTGCTCCCCCTTTAGATCCCCCACCACCAGTCTGCGGACTGGTGTGCGTGCCCCAAGGGCACGCGGGTCTCGGTATTTTCGCCAGGTACACGCCCCGGCGAAAATGATTTCATTTCCTTGATTTGCCGATGGCAAATCAACTGGGGGAAATCGGCGAAGCGCCGCCTGTGGCGGATAAAGCGAGCCGGTTTCGAGGCAGCGGCGCGATTGGCGGACACAAAGTGTCCGGGAATCGCAATGCCGCAACGGTGGAAACCGTAGGTTTCCCCTAGCCCCCTTCCCGCGTATGGCGCCGCTCTCGTCCCGCCGCCCCGCCGGGGAAAACACCCGCGCATACAGGGCGGATCTGTCCGTCCCTTCCCCCGTCCCCGCAAAGGCGATCCCGTCCCCTGCATCCCGCCCCCAAATATATTTCAAAGAGAGGGAGAGACTATGAAACAGGAAAAGACCCGCGCCTACACCAGCCCTTACGAGTTTGAGGGCCGCATCCCCCTGAAGCACGCCATCCCCCTGGGCATCCAGCATGTCCTGGCCATGTTCGTTGGCAACCTGACGCCGCTCATCATCATCTGCGGCGCCTGCGGCATCATCACCGACGAGCCCGCCCTGTATGTCACGCTGCTGCAAAACGCCATGCTGGTGGCGGGCCTGGTGACATTGGTCCAGCTGTACGCCATCGGCCCCATCGGCGGCAAGGTCCCCATCATCATGGGCACCAGCTCCGGCTTCCTGGGGGTCATGCGCAGCGTGGCCGTCTCCATGGGCGGCGGCGTCATCGGCTACGGCGCCATCCTGGGCGCGTCCATCATCGGCGGTATTTTTGAGACCGTTCTGGGCTTTTTCATCAAGCCCCTGCGCAAGCTCTTCCCCCCGGTGGTCACCGGCACTGTGGTGCTGGCCATCGGATTGAGCTTGATCTCCGTGGGCGTCAACTCCTTCGCCGGCGGTTCCGGCGCCAAGGACTTCGGCTCGCTGGAGAATCTGGCCGTCGCCGCGGCGGTCCTGGTGGTCATCGTGGCCCTGAAGCATTTCACCAAGGGCATCACCTCCACCTCCGCCATCCTGTTCGGCATCATCTTCGGCTATATCCTCTGCGCCATCCTGGGGGCCTTCCTGTCCCACACCGCCGTGGACGCCGAGGGCGTGGAGTACACCAAGGCCTGGGTCCTGAATTGGTCCAAGATCGCCGACTCCGCCTGGTTTGCCGTCCCGGCGCTGCTGCCGGTGAAGCCCGTCTTTGACATGAGCGCCATCATCCCCATCGGCATCATGTTCATCGTCACCGCCGTGGAGACCGTGGGCGACACCGCCGGCTGCATCGAGGGCGGCATGGGCCGGGAGGCCACCGATAAGGAGCTCTCCGGCGCCGTCACCTGCGACGGCCTGGGCTCTACCTTCGCCGCCCTCTTCGGCGTCCTGCCCAACACCTCCTTCTCTCAGAACGTGGGCTTGGTGGCCATGACCAAGGTGGTCAACCGCTTCGCCCTGGCCGTGGGGGCCGTGTTCCTGGTGCTCTGCGGCCTCAGCCCCAAGCTGGCTGCCGTGGTGTCCATCATGCCCCAGAGCGTCCTGGGCGGCGCCGCCGTCATGATGTTCTCCTCCATTGCCATCTCCGGCATCCAGCTCATCACGAAATACGGCGTCACCAACCGCATCATCACCATCGTCTCCGTGGCCCTGGGCGTGGGCTATGGCCTGGGCGCCACCTCCGGCGCCATCGCGGGCCTGGGCGCCAACATCAACCTGGTCTTCGGCGGCAGCGGCATTGTGCCCGCCGCTCTGCTGGCCATCGTGCTGAACGTCCTGATCCCCAAGGAAAAGGATGACTACGCCGCTGAGGAGGCCGCCGCTGAGCTGGCGGCTCTGAAGGAAAAGAAGCTGGCTGAGAAGGAATAATCATTTCAAAAACTGCGAGGGGCGGCCTTCAGGTCGCCCCTCATTGTCCCAGAAAGGAGGCGCGCCATGGGCTTTCCCTGGCAGAGACGCGGGACCGTCAAGGTCCTGCCGAACCATTTGGAGATTCTGACCATGCCCTGGTGCCGGCAGGCCCGTCTGCTTCACGTGAAGGGCGCCGGCGTTCTCCGGTGGGAGGGGTGCGGCGAAAGGGCGAGCAACGACGGCTGGACGACCGGCCTCTCCTGCCTGACGCTGCGGGGTACGCCGCTGCTGTCCAGGGACGACCCCGGCTGCCCCACCTGTGAGAGTATGCTCTCCACCGGCTGGGGCCTGGACGCGGTGGACTGCCCGGAATTGGAGGCGGTGCGGGACACGCTGAACGGCGGCTTTGCCCGCCTGGATGACGCCATTCCGGCCCTGGCGCCCCTGCTGGGCCTGCTGGAGCGGGGCCTGTACGTCCTGGCGGACGGGGAGGCCTATCCCGCCGACGGCGGCGGGCGGTTCTTCTGGGACGTGCCCGACGGCCTGACCGCCGCCCCCGCCACGGCGCAGGTCCAGCTGCTGGACGACGATTACGAATACGAGTACCCGAACAGTGCGCCGGTGTTCCTGTATCCCTCCCAGCGCCGGTTCCGGCTGGACGAGAAGCGGGTGGAATACTACATGGAGCGCTTCCAACAGGACGGCCCGCCGCCCCGGGGCGTGGCGCTGCATGTGGCGGAGGGGTTGTCCATTCTGCTGGACGGCCACCACAAGGCCGCGGCCGCCGCCCGGCTGGGCCGGACGCTGCCCTGCCTGACCATCCTGCCCGCCGTCTACCACTACGAAACGGCCCAGATCCCCGGCTATCCGCCGGTGCCCACGCCAACGGCGGCCCGGTTCGGCCCGTTTTTCATTCGGGTGCGGGACCTGCCGGGGGCGTATCCGAACAAATACTTGCCACAGAAGCCCTTCCACGTCGTGAAAGGGCCCCAGCGGCAGCTGCCGGAGGGCCGCCTTGCCGACCGGGAGTGGACCGCCGAGTACCGCGCCGCTGGGGCCGGGTATCCCACCATGCGGGAATACGCCGTGGTATCGGCGGCGAAGCTCCCCGGCTATCCAACGGACAGCGATTTGGCGCACTGGCTGGCGGAGCCTGCCCGATACCGCCCCTGGCTCCGGGCGGCGCTGGTGCTGCTGCGGCGCAGCGGAGGCCCCCGCTTGAAGAACCTGGCCCTCTGCTGCGCCGGCCTTCCGTACCAGCGGAGCAGTCTGGTGGAGGAATCGTTCCGCATCCTGGCGGAGATGCACGGCGACCCGGATGTGGAGAATTTTTTTGTAAAATATTTTATCGATCTGGAAACACTTCCCCAGGACCGCCCCCTGGGCTTGGACACCCTGACGGAGATCGCCCACAGCTTTTGGAACTGAAAGGAACGACTATGGACGCAATCATTCAACAACTGGCAAAGGAACTGGACAAAGATCCCCGGCACGTGGAGAACGTGGTGCGGCTGCTGGACGAGGGCAGCACCATCCCCTTCATCGCCCGCTACCGCAAGGAGCTCCACGGCGCCATGGACGATACCTCCCTCCGCGCCCTGGAGGAGCGCTTGCGCTACCTCCGGGGCCTCCAGGAGCGGCGGGAGACGGTGAAGGCCGCCATCGCCGATCAGGGCAAGCTGACGGAGGAGCTCTCCGCCGCCATCGACAGTGCCCAGACCCTGGCGGAGGTGGAGGATCTCTACCGCCCCTATAAACAAAAGCGCCGCACCCGTGCCACCCAGGCCCGGGAAAAGGGGCTGGAGCCCCTGGCGGAAATCCTGTTTGCCCAGGGCCCGGACTGCCCGGACCCGCTGGCGGAGGCGGCGAAATACATTGACCCGGACAAGGGTGTGGAGACGGCGGAGGCCGCCCTGGCGGGGGCTTCCGACATCATCGCCGAGCAGATCAGCGACGACGCGGACCTGCGGAAAAAGCTGCGGGAGCTGCTGACGAAAAACGGCAGGCTGACCAGCGCCGCCGCCACGGAGGAGGACTCTGTGTACCGCCTGTACTACGACTTCACCCAGCCCCTCTCCCGGCTCCAGGGCCACCAGGTTTTGGCCATCAACCGGGGCGAGCGGGAGGAGAAGCTGAAGGTCTCCATCGAGCTGGACCGGGACCTGGCCCTGCGGACCGTCCGCCGCCATGCGGTCATCCCTGGCAGCGCCGCCATGGAATTCGTCAAATCCGCGGCGGAGGACGCCTATGACCGCCTGCTGTTCCCGTCCCTGGAGCGGGAGGCCCGCACCGCCCTGACGGAGACCGCCGGCGAGGGCGCCATCGGCCAGTTCGCCCTGAACCTGCGGCCCCTGCTGATGCAGCCGCCGGTGAAGGGCAAGGTCACCATGGGCCTGGACCCCGGCTACCGCATGGGCTGTAAAGTGGCGGTGGTGGACGGCATAGGCCGCGTGCTGGACACCGCCGTGGTCTACCCCACCTACGGCGAGCGGCAGAAGGACGAGGCCATCGCCGCCCTCTCCAGGCTCGTCAAAAAGCACGGCGTGGAGCACATCGCCATCGGCAACGGTACCGCCAGCCGGGAGACCGAGCAGATGGCCGTGGAGCTGATCCGCCGGCTCTCCGCCGCCGGATACAAGGTCAGCTACATGATCGTCTCCGAGGCGGGGGCCTCCGTCTACTCCGCCAGCCCGCTGGCAGCGGAGGAATTTCCCCAGTACGATGTGAATCTCCGCTCCGCCGTGTCCATCGCCCGGCGGCTCCAGGACCCCCTGGCGGAGCTGGTGAAGATCGACCCCAAGGCCATCGGCGTGGGCCAGTACCAGCACGACTGCCCCCAAAAGCGGCTGGACGAGGCCCTGAACGGCGTGGTGGAGGACTGCGTCAACGCCGTGGGCGTGGACGTGAACACCGCGTCGCCGTCGTTGCTGCAGCGGGTCTCCGGCCTGACCGCCGCCACGGCCAAAAATGTGGTGGCCTACCGGGAGGAGAACGGCCCCTTCACCTCCCGCTCCCAGCTGAAGAAGGTGCCGAAGCTGGGTCCCAAGGCCTTCCAGCAGTGCGCGGGCTTCCTGCGGGTGCCGGAGAGCAAGAGCGTGCTGGACAACACCGCCGTCCACCCGGAGAGCTACGCCGCGGCGGAGCAGCTGCTGGCCCTCACCGGCCACACCCTGGCGGATGTGAAGGCGGGAACCCTGACAGATCTGCCCGCCCGGGTGCAGGCCTACGGCGAGGAAAAAGCCGCCGCGGCCATCGACGTGGGCGTGCCCACCCTGCGGGATGTGGTGGCGGAGCTGTTAAAGCCCGGCCGGGACATCCGGGACGACCTGCCCCGGCCCATCCTCCGCACCGACGTGCTGGAGATGAAGGACTTGAAGCCCGGCATGACCCTGACCGGCACCGTCCGCAACGTCATCGACTTCGGCGTGTTCGTGGATATCGGCGTCCACCAGGACGGCCTGGTCCACATCTCCCAGGTGGCGGACAAATTCATCAAGCACCCCTCGGAAGTGGTCTCCGTGGGCGACGTGGTGAAGGTCGTCGTGCTGGAAGTGGACGAGAAGAAAAAGCGCATCAGCCTGTCCATGCGTCAGGCGAAATAAGGAAAGAGGTGGACGGAAGTCCACCTCTTTCTTACAGGCTTACACTTACAGGCAGAATCCATATTCCGGCCCGTACAGGAACCACCACGCCAGGCCATACATGCACAGCGCCGCGCACACCAGCACGAAGCACAGCAGCATCCCCACCCAGTCGTACTTGATTTTCCCGCCGCCTCTTGCGGCCAAAAGCGTCTCCACGCCCAGCAGGATCAGGATGACGGGGGAGAGCTTCAGCGCCCACCGCAGATCCAGCTGCGGGGCCAGCAGGGAGACCAGCATCAGCCCGCCTGCCGCCACCAGCGTCACCCCCAGGGTGAAGGTGCCCACCCGGCGCCGGGGCGTTTCCGGCCCGCAGGCCGTGTTCGTCCGCTCACTCGTCTCCATGGGGCGCCTCCTCTTGCGGCCCCTGGCCGCCGGCCTCCGTCTGGGGCTCCCGGGCCTCCGGCTCCGCCGCGGGGGGCGTAAAGGCGGGGATGTCCTCGCCCTTGGCCTTTTTCGGCCCCCGGATGAACCAGACGCCCAGGGCGATGATGAGAATGGTCACCGCCAGCCGGGGGATATCGTAGCGGAAGGAATAGTAGAATCCCCAGTCGTACCCAAAGAGGTAGGCGAACAGGTCGTCCAGCCAGTCGGCCACCCGCTGCCACAGCAGGTAGATCCCCAGCACCACCAGCCCCCAGCCGATGAGGCTGTGCCGCTTTTTCAGCAGCGCGTCCAGCTTCTCCGCGTCCAGCTCGCTGAGACCGAAGAGGTACGCATCCGGATTGGCGGCGGCCTCCTCGTCGGTCTGGGCCCGGAGGTTGTAGCTGTCAAAAAAGGCGTACAGCCACACCGGCAGCATCAGCACCGCCATGGCGCCTACCTCCAGAAAGACCGCCAGAAAAAACACGCCGCAGAAGGCGGCCAGCAGGGAGAGGCCCCGCTTCATATACCCCTGGTGCATCTGCCCGCATCCGGGGATGCAGGATGCGAGGAAAAGGGAGAGTCCGTGTTTGCGTTTCATGAGTTCGTTCCTCCTTGTCCGGCCTGGGCGTGCCCAAACCCGTCAAAAAAATCGTTCAGCCCGGACATGACGCTGTCCAGGGCAGTGTTCCACTTCGCCGGCCATTCCCGCAGCCCCTGGGAGACGGAGGGCCGGTCCTCCGGCAGCGCCGGCCGGCGCACCAGGTCGATCCGTCCGCTGCCCCAGACCACCGTCAGGGCCAGGGCCACCGCGGCGGCGGCCGTGGCGTACCGGCTGGTCACCAGCCGGACGGTCCGCATCCTGATGCGGACCCAAAGGCTCTCCCGGCAGCTTCGCTCCGGCGTCAGCAGCTCCGCCCCCGCCAGCGCGTCCATGTACCGCTGAAGACACAGGTCGCAGAAGGCCAGATGCTCCGCCGCCTCCAGCCGGCCCAGCTCATCCAGCTCCCGTTCCCGTATCAGCGCCGCCAGCGCTTCCTCTGTCAGATGCCCGTTTCGGTCAAACAGCTCCATGCCCCTCGCTCCTTTCCAGTTTCTCCCGCAGCAGCCGCTTGCCCCGCGACAGCTGGGTGTGGATCGTCTTCACCGGCCTGCCCAGGGCCAGGGCCGCCTCCTCCGGCGACTTCTCCTCCAGCAGGCACAGGCGGCACACCGGGCCGTAGGGCTCTCGCAGCCCCTCGATGGCGGCCTGGATGTCCGCCGCCCCGCTGCGCTGGAGGGCCACCTCCTCGGCAGGCGGGGCCAGGCCGGGGGGCATCTCCTCGTCTCCCGGCAGCACCGCGTGGCGGTTCCAGGCGCTTTGCAGATGGTCCTTGGCCTTGTTGGCGGCGATGCGCCCCAGCCACTGCCGCTCATAGCCCGCCGGCATCGTATCCCGGTGGAGATAGGCCGAGAGAAAGGTTTCCTGGGTCAGATCCTCGGCGGCGGCAGCGTTATGGACCAGCTGGAAGCAGACGGTGTACACCAGCCGCTCGTACTGAACCACCAGGGCCGAAAACTGTTCCTTTGTCATGCTCGCCACGCCGCGCCGCCACCCCCCTTCGTCCTTTGCTGTTCATAATACGATGCGGCCCGCCGGATTTCTTCAAGGAATCGTAAATTTTGGGGCTGCCCCGCAAAATGCCCCCCTGAGAGGGCCGGCCCGCCCCGCCGGGGCGAAACAGGGGAAACTTCCCGTCTTCCCTCCGGGCCCTCCCTGTGATACAATAGAAAAAAAGGGAAAGGGAGGGATCTCCATGCGCGAATTCATCCGTTCCATCGTCCACGCCCTGGAGGCGGGGCGGAGCGTCCAGCTGGTCAGCGTCCTGTCCGCCAGCGGCTCCACGCCCCGGGGCGCCGGGGCGCTGATGGCGGTGTTCCCCGACGGCAGGACGGCGGGCACCATCGGCGGCGGCAACGTGGAATACGAGGCCCAGACCCTGGCAAAGGCCCTGCTGGCGGAGGGCGGGCAGGCCCTGCGGCACTTCCGCTTCGTCCAGGGGGACGCGGCCAGCCTGGGCATGGCCTGCGGCGGCGACGTGACGCTGCAGTTCCAGTATCTCCCCGGCGGGGACACGGCGGCCATCGCCGTCCTCCGGGCCCTGCTGGACGCCAGCGGGAAAAATGCCGATATCTGGCTGGTGCGCAGGCTGGAGGGGGACCGGGTGGCCGCCATGGATCTGGCGGGCCGCTCCGGCTGCCCCCGGCTGCCGGGGCTTCCTGTGGACATCCTGCAAAACAAGGCGGTGTTCCGGGACGGCTGGTTTGCCGTCCCGGTGGTGAAAGCGGGCCGGGTGTACATCTTCGGCGGCGGCCATGTCTCCCAGGCCCTGGTGCCGGCCATCGCGGCGGTGGGCTTCCGCCCGGTGGTGTACGACGACCGGCCGGAATTCGCGGACCCGGCCCTGTTTCCCCAGGCGGAGGGGACCCTCTGCGGCTCCTTCGAGGCGCTGTCGGACCAGGTAAAAGTCACCCCGGACGACTATGTGGTCATCATGACCCGGGGACACCAGGCGGACTACGAGGTTTTGACCCAGACCCTCCGCAGCGGGGCGAAGTACCTAGGCTGCATCGGCTCGAAGAAGAAGCTGGCCCTGTGCCGGGACCGCCTGCTGGCGGCGGGCTTCACGGCGGAGGAGTACGCCCGGGTCCACGCCCCCATCGGCCTTGCCATCGGCGCGGAGACGCCGGAGGAGATCGCCGTTTCCGTCACGGCGGAGCTGATCGCCGTCCGGGCGGGTGTGCTGTAAGGCCGGCTCTCCCCGGGCGGCGGGGCCGGAACCGCCGCCCCCACTTGCAAGAGCCGGATTCTCATGCTACAATCAATACACGACATTACAGAAATTGGAGGGCTGCCCATGGACCGCATCAGTAAAGAGAACTACTACCTGGACATTGCCGAGACCGTGTTGGAGCGGGCCACCTGCCTGCGCCGGATCTACGGCGCCATCATCGTGAAGAACGACGAGATCATCTCCACGGGCTACAACGGCGCCCCCCGGGGCCGGGCCAACTGCGTGGACATGGGCTACTGCTCCCGGGAGGCCATGAAGGTCCCCAGAGGGGAGCGGTACGAGCTGTGCCGCAGCGTCCACGCCGAGGCCAACGCCATCATTTCCGCCTCCCGGCGGGACATGGTGGGGGGCACCATCTACCTGGTGGGCCGGGACGCCCGCACCGGCGAGCTGCTGTCCGACGCCACCTCCTGCCTGATGTGCCGCCGCATGGTCATCAACGCGGGGCTGGAAAAGGTGGTCATCCGCCGCACGGAGACGGAGTTCGAGGTGGTGCCCGTGGCGGACTGGATCGCCGAGGACGACCTCCTGACCCCGCAGAACGTGGTCATGGACCTGAAATAACGGAAAGGAAGTCTCTTTTTGAAGACAGGACTTGTCACTTTTTACCATATCCACCACTATGGGGCCCTGCTCCAGGCGGCGGCCACGGAGCGGGCGGTGGAGCGCCTGGGCGGCGAGTGCGAGATCGTCGATTATTTCGTCAACCAGAACAACGACCTGTTCCGCAGGCCCACGGGCCTTGGCAGTGCCGCCGCCGACGCCCACACCGCCCTGCACTACCAGGCCCTGAAGACCCGCTACCAGCGGTTTGAGGCATTTGCCAGGCGCAATCTCCGCATCTCCGGCCACCGCTTCGAGAGCCTGGAGGAGCTGCGGGCCGCCGAGCTGCCCTACGATGTGATCCTGGCTGGCAGCGACCAGATCTGGAACCCGAAGATCTTCCCCGACGGCCATTTTGACCCGGTGTTTTTCGGCGTGTTTTCCCAGCGGCGGAAGATCGCCTACGCCCCCTCCTTCGGCGTGCCCCGGATCCCGGAGGGCATGGAGGACGAGCTGCGGGGTTACCTTGCGGCCTTTTCCCACCTCTCCGTCCGGGAGCGGCAGGGGCAGAAGATCGTGGAGGACATCGCCGGGAAGACCGTCCCGGTGGTGCTGGACCCCACGCTGCTGCTGACACGGGACCAGTGGGCCGCCATGGCAAATACCCCCTCGGGGTATCCCTCCGGCGGAGATCTCAATACCCCCCGGGGGTATATCCTCTGCTACTGCATCAGCAGGCCCGGCGCCCTGGCGCCCTATATCCAAAGCCTGGCGGACAGGACCGGCCTGCCGGTGGTCCAACTCTGCGGCGTCCGGCAGAAGGTCCATCCCAGGGCCCGGTGCGTTTTGGACGCCGGCCCGGCGGAATTCCTGGGGCTGTTCCAAAACGCCGCCTATGTCTGCACCAATTCCTTCCACGGGACGGTGTTTTCCGTCCAGTTCCAAAAGCCCTTTTTCACCGCTGTGGCCCCCGGCGAGCTGGCGGAGCCGGAGAGCTCCCGGACCTTCAGCCTGCTGAGCACCCTGGGCCTGACGGAGCGCATCATCGGCAAGGGAGATACCGCCGGCCTTGATGCGGGCATCGACTGGGCGGCGGTGGAAGCCCGGCTGGATGCGGCGCGGCAGTCGTCCCTGGACTATCTCCGGGCCGCCCTGGCGGGGGAGGAGACGGCGGAAGCCCCCGGGCCCCAGGCGTCGGAGGGCGGTCTGCCCGTCCTGGCGGACCACACCCGGTGCACAGGCTGCGGCGCCTGCATGAGCGGCTGCCCCAGGGACGCCATCACCATGGCCCGGGACAAGGAGGGCTTTGTCTACCCGGCCATCGACAAGGAGAAGTGCGTCCGCTGCGGACACTGCACCGCCGTCTGTCCCATCCTGCATGAGCGGGAGCCCAAGTCCCTGCCCGCGGCCTTCGCCGCCTGGAACCGGGACGAGGGCATCCGCAGGGACTCCACCTCCGGCGGTGTGTTCACCGCCCTGGCGGACTATGTGCTGGAGTCCGGCGGCGTGGTGTACGGCGCGGCCATGGACGGCAGGCAGCACCTGCGGCATATCGCCTGCTTCCGCAAGGAGGACCTGTGGCGGCTGCGGGGGGCCAAGTATGTCCAGAGCGATTTAGGTGAGACCTTCCGGGAGATCAAAGCGGTCCTGGCGGCGGGGAGGGCCGTGCTGTTTTCCGGCACCCCCTGTCAGGTGGACGGCCTTTACCGCTATCTGGGCTGCCGCCCGGAGAAGCTCATCACCTGCGACCTGGTGTGCCACGGCGTGCCTTCCCCCGGCGTGTGGGAGGACATGGCCCGCTCCATCGAGACCCGCAGGCACAAGGGCCTGCAGGCGGTGCGCTTCCGCAACAAGGTCACCGGCTGGAGGGACAGCCACTTTACCGCCGTCTATGACGACGGCACGGTGGAGAGCGTGCCGCTGTTCCGCACGGAGTATGGCCGGGCCTTTGGCCGGGCGCTGTTCCTGCGGCCCAGCTGCCACCGCTGCGCCTATACGAATCTGAACCGGCCCGGCGACTTCACCCTGGGGGATTTCTGGGGATTGAAGCCGGAGGAGCTGCCGGAGCAGCAGGAGAAGGGCATCAATCTGCTGCTGGTGAACACCGCCCACGGCAGCCACATCTTTGACCAGCTGCCCCTGAGCCGCCAGGCCTTCCCCGTCGAGCGGGCCGTGGCGGGCAATCCCCGGCTGGCGTCGCCCATCGGCCCCGCGGCGGACCGGGCGGCCTTCTTCGCCGCCTATGCCCTGGAGCCCTTTGAGCAGGTGCGGAAAAAGTTTTTCCGCCTGCCGCCCCTTCCGGTGCGGATGGCGGGGAAGGTGCTGTCCCCGGAGGTCAAGGCGAAGCTGCGGAAAAAGCTGAAATAAAGCGGAAACCTGCCCGCCGGACTTTTTCGACGGCATCAAAAATGGGTCAGAACATGTTCTGACCCATTTTTGATGCTCTCATATATGCAGGATGATGGGATCATAAATTTTTTTGAAATGCGTGTCAGATTTTCGCCCGGAAGTTGTGTATATAGGTGAGAGGAGGATCTGCATGGAGGATGACAGCATAATCCAGATGTATTGGGACAGGAATGACCAAGCCATCCGCGCGACGTCCGAAAAATATGGTCATTACTGCAAGGCCATTGCAAGGAACATTCTGAATAACGAAGAAGATGCGGAAGAATGCGTCAATGATACATACCTGAACGCATGGAACTCCATGCCAACGCATTGGCCCGAGCAATTGGCGGCGTTTCTTGGCAAGATCACACGAAATTTATCTTTTAACAAGTATAGGTATCATCACACTGAAAAGCGAGGCGGCGGTGAGATCGTGCTTGTTTTAGACGAGCTGGCGGACTGTGTGTCAGATACGGATGATGTGGAGCAAATCATGGACCGTGAAGAGCTGAAAAAGGCGATCGATTCATTCGTGAGAGGCCTTCCCACAGAAAAACGGAACATATTTGTTCGCCGGTATTGGTATGCTGATCCGGTTTCAGAAATTGCAAAGGACTATGGAATTGATGCAGGGAAGCGTATCCAAGACGCTGGAACGGACAAGGAAACAACTAAAAGCGCATTTGACAGAAAGGGGCTTTGAATTATGAGAAAAGAAGATTTTTTTGAAGTCCTTGGCGAACTCGATGACGACCTTGTGAAAGGAGCCAAAACAGCTGTGAAAAAGAAAATGAACGGGAGAACCTGGGGCGTTATGGCGGCCTGCCTTGCGGCAGCGGCCATTCTCGGTGTGGGTCTGCTGCAAAGCGGGTTTGTGACAGCGCCCAATGATGGAGAAAGCGTCTCCGGCAGCGACATCCCCACCCATGAGGGGCGCACCGAGAGCTTGAAGCCAGTGATCAACTTTGAGGGCGTGGTGGCCGCCGTTGAGGACGGCAGCGTCACTCTGCAGGACGGGACGGTCGTTCTTATTACAGAGGATACTGTGTTTGCAGGCGATCCGGACACCGGAAACGCCGTCAGCGCAGATATTCTGGTGGGCAACTTCATTCAGGGCTATACAGAAGATGACAGCGATGCAGGGGAAATCACCGCCAGCAGGATCTGGACCAATGAAGGACGCACCGGCGGCGGAAAACGAGTGGTCAACTTTGAAGGCCGGGTCACCAAGGCGGAGCGGGACAGCGTGACGCTGGACAATGGGAAGATCGTTAAGATTGCAGAGGATACGGCCGTCACAGCGCCTGATGGAAGCCCTGACGAGATCGCCGAGGGAGATTATATCCAGGGATACGCGGAAAACGCCGAAAACAGCGAGATCGACGCAGTGTACATTTTGATCACGACGCTTTGAGCGCCGATTTGTATGAGCATGGCCCATAGCTGCTGACGAGGCAAGGCCCCGCCGCGGGAATTTGAAAGAAGAACACCACTCCGATCTCGGAGTGGTGTTCTTGTTCATATCCGCACGCCTGCCGCGGATCAGGCTGCATGCGACCGTTTTCTGAGGACACCGGCCGGCTTTTTCCGGCAGTCAGGCGCGGGGAGAAAGACGGGCCTGAAATCCGGGGATCCGGGGCAGGAGCTGGAGCAGGAGCAGGCCCAGCACATAGCAGGCGATGGCCTCGCCCAGGCCCACGGTGAAGGCGTTGTAGGCGAAAAGGCCGGGGAACGCGGCGGTGAAGCCCGCCTCGTACCAGGCGATCATGGCGCCGATGATGACGGCGTTGCAGAGCACGGGCGGCAGGGGGGCCAGCCACTTGCTGGGCATTTTCCGGGTCCACAGGGCCGCCAGCAGGGTGGCCAGGGAGCCGAAGATGATGTCCAGGGGCCCCACGGTGCTCATCAAATTGGTGACAAGGCAGCCGATAAAGAGACCGGGGACGGCCTCCGGCAGAAAGAAGGGGAGGACCGTCAGGGCCTCGGAAAAGCGGCACTGGATGGGGCCATAGGCCACGCCGAAGACATTGGCGAACAGGGACAGCACGGTGTAGAGGGCGGCAATGATGCCGGCGGTGGCCAGCTGGCGGGTGGTGAATCTGGACATGAAAAAAGACCTCCTTGACATGGTGTGGAGGCCTGCATGCACAGCAAAAACACGCAGAGTAAGGCCCGCGCAGCCTCCATTTTTTTGTTTAGAGAACGATGCCCCATCTGGTTCATCGAACGAACGCCGTCACCGGCGCTTGGACAGGGAGATGGCACCTGTCGAAAAGGAGTATACCATGGGGGAGGCGGAAATGCAAGAGGGAAATGGGGGCGTTATCCGCGGCGGCGGGGACAGAAAGGCCGCCCCTGCCGGGGCGGCCTGCGGGTCAGAGGGGATGCTCCGCGAAATAGCGGCGGGTGGTCTCCGCGTCGGCGGCGATCTGGGCCTTCAGGGCATCCAGAGAGTCGAAGCGGATCTCGTCCCGGATGCGCTGGTGGAACTCCACCCGGAGGGGCCTGCCGTACAGGTCGCCTTCAAAATCCAGCAGGCAGGCCTCCACCGTGACGTCGGCGCCGTTGTTCAGGGTGGGGCGGGTGCCCACGTTGGTGACGGCGGCGCAGCTGCCGCCGTCCGGCAGGAAGACCCGGGTGACGTATACGCCGTGGCTGGGCACCAGGACATGGGCGGGGACCGCCAGGTTGGCGGTGGGGAACAGCCGGGAGGAGCCCACTCCCCGCCCGTGGCGGACGGTTCCTGTCAGCGTGTGGGGATGGCCCAGGAAGCGGTTGGCCCGGTCGATCTGGCCCAGCTCCACCAGGCGGCGGATGTAGGTGGAGCTGACGGTGACGCCGCCCACCTCCACCTTGGGGATGATGTCGCAGCCCAGGCCCAGCTGGGCGCACTTTTGCGCCAGCAGCTCCGGGGTGCCCTGGTTCTTGTGGCCGAAGTGGTGGTCGTGGCCCGCCACCAGGTGGACGGCGTGGTGCCGCTTGACCAGGATTTCCGTGATATAGTCCTCCCAGGAGGTGGTCATCATCTCCCGGTCAAAGGGGACCATGATGACCTCCCGGATGCCGTACAGGCGGACCATCAGGTCCCGCCGGTCCTCCGGGGAGTTGATGAGGGGGCAGGGGATGCCGGTGACGACCTCCTTCGGCACCCGGTCGAAAGTGAATACCGCCGGCGTGACGCCCCGGGCGGCGGCTGCCTCCACGGTGCGCCGCAGCAGGGCGGCGTGGCCCAGGTGGACCCCGTCGAAGAAGCCCAGGGCGATGACTTTTTCCTTACTGGACATATCGTTACGCTCCAAAGAAGTTCTTGATGGAGGTCAGGACGCCACCCTTTGCCTGGGAGAGGCAGAGGAAATCGCCGTTCTGGCCGTAGACGCGGTAAATGCCGTCAGGGACGGCGGGATCGGTGATGGGATTGCCGCAGCGGACCCGCTTTTCCCTGACCGCGGAGCGCAGCGGCAGCGCGGGGTACTGGGAAAACAGACTGTCCGTGGGCAGGAGCAGGGACGCGCCCTGTGCCTGGACGTCCTCGATGGTGACGGCCCGGTCCAGGGTGAAGCCCGCCGCCATGGTGCGGCGGAGGCTGTACAGCGTGCCGCCGCAGCCGAGAAGCTGGCCCATATCGTGGCAGAGGGTGCGGATGTAGGTGCCCTTGGAGCAGACACAGCGGAAGAGGTAATCCGTCCCGCTCTCCCGCGCCAGAAGTTCCAGCTCATAGATGGTGACGCTTCGGGGCTTCCGGGCCACCTCCTTGCCCTTGCGGGCCAGGTCATACAGCTTTTGGCCGCCCACCTTGATGGCGGAGTACATGGGGGGGATCTGCTGGATGTCCCCCAGGAAGCGGGAAAGGGCGGCCTCCACGTCGGCGGGGGAGGCGGTGACGGGGCGGGTCTCCAGGGTCTCGCCGGAGATGTCCTGGGTGTTGGTCACCTGGCCCAGGCGCAATCCCGCCACATATTCCTTGCGGCTGTTTTCCGCGAACTCCACGGCCCGGGTGGCCCGGCCCACGAACACCGGCAGCACGCCGGTGGCCATGGGGTCCAGCGTGCCGCCGTGGCCCACCCGCTTTTCCCGCAGGATCCCCCGCAGCTTGGCGCAGACATCCATGCTGGTCCATCCGGCGGGCTTATCAATGATGACGATTCCGTTAGGCATAATTTTATATGAGGAATCAGGAATTTCCCCAATTTCGGTTTCATTTAATTCCTAATTCCTAACTCCTGATTCCTAATTTAGCGATCGGGGCGGCCCTGGCAGGCAGGGAGTGGCGCGGGCCGATGTGGGCAGAGCGGCCCGCAGGCCGCCTTTTGGAGGCCAACCGCCCGCAGGGCGGCTCTTAGACCGGAGATCGGCCCCTGCGGAGAGAGGGTTGGCCGGTTCACTGGGTGAAGTCCGGGGCATTTTGGGCGATGGCTTCCAGGATGCGGCGCTTGGCCTCGGGCCAGGGGGCCTCCAAGGTGGCGCCCGCCGCCGCCGCGTGGCCGCCGCCGCCCAAAAGGCGGCAGACGTTGGTGGCGTTCACCCGGGTGCCGGTGCGGAGGGACAGCTTCCAGACATTGGGCCGCAGCTCCCGCATGGTGACGGCGCAGTCCACCCCCTGGATCTGGCCGCCCAGGGCGGAGAGGTCCTCGGCGTCGCTCTCGGTGGCCTGGAAACGCTCCATCAGGGACATGGGGACGGACAGGACGGCCACCCGGTCATTGTCGTAAAATTCACAGGCGCTCAGCATGGCGCCCTCCAGCTGCATCCGCTTGCGGGTCTTGGTGCGGAAGAACACCTTGTTGACGGTTTGGTAGTCGATGCCGGTGCGCATCAGCGCCGCCGCCACGGCATGGGTGTGGGCGGTGGTGTTGGCGTAGGCGAAGCAGCCGGTGTCCGTGGAGACCGCCACATACAGCGGCAGGGCCAGCTCGGGGGTGATGGGCCCCAGGGCGGCCAGGATGTCGTACACCAGCTCGCCGCAGGCGGCGGCCTCCGGCCGGACGATGTTGGCCCTGCCGAAGTGCTCGAAGGAGGGGTGGTGGTCGATGGCCAGGTCGATGCGATCGGCGTAAGGCCTGGCGTTTTCCGGCAGCAGGCCCAGCGTGGCGATGTCTGTGGAGACTACTTTCTCCGGCGCAAAGTCCGCCGGGGCGGCGTAGGGGACGAAATAGGGAGCGGTGGTGTCCGTCAGCTCCGGATTGGGCAGGAGGTACGCCGTCTTGCCCAGGGCACGGAGAGACGCGCACAGGGCGGCGGCGCAGCCCACGGTGTCGCCGTCGGGGCGGACGTGGGTCAGGATCAGAATGTTGTCAAAGGTTCGCAGCAGGGCGGCGGTTTCCGGGACAGTCAGCATGCTTATTCCTCCTCGTCCGGCAGGACGGCGTCGTTGTCGGGATTGACGGGCTTCACCTTGGTGGGGTCCCGCAGGACCTCCAGGATGTGGGCGCCGTACTGGATGGAGTCGTCGCCGATGAACTGGAGCTCCGGCGTGTAGCGCAGTTGCAGGGCGCGGCCCAGCTCCCGGCGCAAAAAGCCGGAGGCGGACTTCAGGCCCTTCAGGACGTCTTTTTCCTGGGCCTTGTCCAGGACGCTGATATAGACCCGGGCGTAGCGCAGGTCGCTGGTGGTGTCCACCCGGGTGACGGAGACCATGCCGACCTGGGAGACCCGGGGGTCCTTCAGGCGGCGGAGCTGGGCGGACAGCTCCCGCTGGATCTCTTCGTTGATACGACCGATTCGATTGCTGGGCATAGAATACCTCCTTGGATACCTGGCAGGTATCGCGGTTTTTGCACCCCCCATTTTCTTTGTTTGCGACAAAGAAAACGGGCCGTGCACGGTCCAAAAGAAAAACGCTTTTCGTCCCAACTTTTCCCATGGAACATGGGGAAAGTTGGGGGATGCGGGCCTCGTCACGATGTGTTTGGCAGAAACTTGCCGGGCTTCATCCGGCTGCGCTGGACGTTGGAGATTTTCCGGCGTTTAAGCCGCATTTGGTACTTGGGGTGCAGATTTGGGGGTGCTTATCGGAAGGGGTTCCGCCTCTGGCCCCGCTGACGCTACGGGGGCTGTTATCCCGCGTTTGGCGCAATATTGCCCTTTCGTAGGGGCTGATGCCTACCTCGGTCCTTGCTTATGACGCAAGCTGGGGTGTGGGGCGCGGATTTGCGGGAGGTTGACGCAAGGGCTGAAACATCCCATCCGTGCATTCCGCTTCGCTATGCACTCCATGGGGGGATATGATGCAGAGATGTTGTAGGGGCGGATATTATCCGCCCGAAACGCGGGTGCTTGCGGAAACCGGGCGGCTGATAGCCACCCCTACGAAGGTTTTTGCAAGCAAGAAAGTTGGCGGAGAATTTGACGTTCGGCGGGCCGGGGTCGTCCCGCCCTACGGGAATTTCCCAACAGGCGGTTTCGCAGGTGGCGCGCCGGGGTCGTCGCGCCCTACGGTTTCAACGCAGAACAATAGCCAGCGCAGCCAGAGGCAGAAGCCCTTGCGATGAGCACCCTCAAGCCTGCGCCCAAGGGGGCAGATGCGGCGTAGGCAAGGGCCGATGTGGGTATCGGCTCCTACGGGCGGATACATTCCCCGCAGGACACGCCAGCGCGAAACAACAGCCAGCGCAGCCAGAGGCAGAAGCCCTTGCGGAAAGCAGCCCCAAGTTTGCGCCCACAGGACAAATGCGGCATAGATGCCTCACCGAACGCCGGCGTATAGCGCAGCCGGATGAAACTTTCCAAGTTTTATCTGGTCGCACCGTGACGAGGGCCGCATCCCCAAACTTGACCCTTTATGGGTCAAGTTTGGACAAAGAGTGTTTTTCTTTTGGACCGTGCACGGCCCGTTTTCTTTGGCAAGACCAACGGGGCCCCCGCCGGAGCCCAGCGGAGCGGGTCCGGTGGGGAGAGGAGAAAGAAACGGAGCGGTGCGAGCCCTGCCCGACAGGGCGGGGCGAGTGTAGCGCAATTTCTTTCGACGACAATGGGGGGAAACAGGCGAAGCGCCGCCAGTGGCGGAGAAAGCGAGCCTGTTTCGAGGAAGCGGCACGATTGGCGGCCCCGACAGGGGCCGGGAATCGTATTGCCGCGACGGTGGTGCATTCCCCGCGCCGCATCACGGCGCAAACCCATCCCCCGCCCGCAGGGCGGCCCTCCGGCAGCAGGATTATCAACGCATCAACAGCAGTGTGCCCCGTTGCCGCAAACATACTCCGCCGGACTAAGGCCAGAGGCCAAAGAAGATCAGGGGCGGCGACGCTGGTCGCCGCCCCTGCCGTGCGTTTAACGAGGGATCTCCTCCATGGTGAAGGCCTCAACAATGTCGCCTTCCTTGATGTCGTTGAACTTCTCAATGGTCAGGCCGCACTCGAAGCGCTGGATGACCTCCTTGGCGTCGTCCTTGAACCGCTTCAGGGAGGCCAGGGCGCCCTCGTGGATGACGATGCCGTCCCGGACGATGCGGACGGAGCAGGAGCGGACGATCTTGCCGTCCTGGACATAGCAGCCCGCCACGGTGCCCACGCCGGAGACCTTGTAGGTCTGGCGGACCTCCGCGTGGCCGAGAACGACCTCGCGGTACTTGGGGGCCAGCATGCCCTTCATGGCGGCCTCGATCTCGTCGATGCAGTCGTAGATCACGCGGTACATCCGCATATCCACGTTCTGCCGCTGCGCACCGTCACGGGCGGCGGCATCCGGCCGGACGTTGAAGCCCACGATGATGGCACCGGAGGAGGCGGCCAGCATGACGTCGGATTCATTGATGGCACCCACGCCGCCGTGGATGACCCGGACATTGACCTCGTCGTTGGAGAGCTTCTCCAGAGAGGCCTTGACGGCCTCCACGCTGCCCTGGACGTCGGCCTTGACGATCAGGGCCAGCTCCTTGCGCTCGCCGGCCTGGATCTGGTCGAACAGGTTCTCCAGAGAGACCTTCTGGACGGGTGCGGCGGCCTTGGCCTTCTCCTCGGCCTTGCGCTGCTCCACCAGCTCCCGTGCCATGCGCTCGTCGGCCACGGCGAAGAAGGGGCTGCCGGCGGAGGGGGCCTCGCTGAGGCCCGCGATCTCCACGGGGACGGAGGGGCCAGCCTCGCTCAGGCGGCTGCCCTTGTAGTCCAGCATGGTGCGCACGCGGCCCACGGCGGTGCCGGCGATGATGACGTCGCCCTGCTTCAGGGTGCCGTTCTGCACCAGCAGGGTGGCGACAGGGCCCCGGCCCTTGTCCAGACGGGCCTCGATGACGGTGCCCTGGCCGGCGCGGTTGGGGTTGGCCTTCAGCTCCTGGATCTCCGCCAGCAGCACCAGGTTTTCCAGCAGATTGTCGATGCCGATGTTCTTCTTGGCGGAGATACGGCAGCAGATGGTCTCGCCGCCCCACTCCTCAGGCACCAGGCCGTGCTCGGTCAGCTGCTGAAGGATCCGGTCGGGGTTGGCGTTCTCCTTGTCGATCTTGTTGATGGCCACGATGATGGGGATGTTGGCCGCCTTGGCGTGGTTGATGGACTCGATGGTCTGGGGCATGATGCCGTCGTCCGCCGCCACCATCAAAATGGCGATGTCGGTGATCATGGCGCCCCGGGCGCGCATGGAGGTGAACGCCTCGTGGCCCGGAGTGTCCAGGAAGGTGACGGGCTTGCCGTTCACCTGGACCTGATAGGCGCCGATGTGCTGGGTGATGCCGCCGGCCTCTCCGGCGGCGACCGCCGTGTGGCGGATGGTGTCCAGCAGGGAGGTCTTGCCGTGGTCCACGTGGCCCATGACCACCACCACGGGGGCCCGGGGCACCAGGTCCTCGGGCTTATCCTCGTGGACGTCGATGAGCTTTTCCTCGATGGTGACGACCACTTCCTTCTCCACCTTGCAGCCCATCTCCTCGGCGATGATGGCGGCGGTGTCGAAGTCAATGACCTGGCTGAGGGAGGCCATGACGCCGTTTTTCATCAGGCACTTGACCACCTCGGCGCCGGTCTTCTTCATGCGGCTGGCCAGCTCGCCCACGCTGATCTCGTCAGGGATCTGGACCTTGACGGGGGCCTTCTTGGCGATCTCCAGCTGGAGACGGCGCATTTTCTCCGCCTCGTCCTGGCGGCGCTTGTTGGAGAAGGTCATGCCGCCCCTGCGCTGGTTATTATTGCGGAACTTCTCCTTGCCGCCCCGCTGCTGCATCCGCTCGCCCCGCTGGCCGCCCAGATCCTCCAGGCGCTCGTCGTACTTGGCCAGGTTCACGTCGCCGCCCTTGCGGGTGTCCACGATCTTCTTCTGGGGGACCCGGCTGGTGGGCTGCTGGACGACGGGCTTGGCAGCCTGCTGCTGACCGGAAGCAGGCTTTTGGGCGGGCTTTCCGGCGGCTTGGGCGGGCTGCTGGCGGGCAGGGGCCGCCTTGGAGGGCGCGGCCTTCTGGGCGGGGGCGGCCTGTTTGGCAGGGGCACTCTCCGCCTGCTGGGGCTTTTCCTGATAGGCGTCCGCGTAGATCACCTGGATGCCGGAGACCTGGTTGTGCTGGGTCAGATAGTCAAAAATCACGGACAGCTCATGGTCCGTCAGGACCTGCATGTGGTTCTTCGGCGCGGCCACATACTTGGTCAGAATTTCGGTAATGGTCTTGGTGGGCAGGCCGAAATCCTTCGCCACCTCATGGACCCGATATTTTTCAATACCCAATAAAAACACCTCGTTACAGACCAACCGGGAGGTTGGAGGAATTTTTCAAAGCTGCCGCCGCAGCGTGTCAGGACTCTTTTTTGCGGAAGGAGCCCTTGCCCTTTTTCACCGGGCGGCTGTGGGCGTAAGGATTTGGCTTTGCCCGGGGCTTGGGGCGGTTTTCCCCGGAGGGACGGGATCTGCGGGCGGGAGCGTCCTTTCCGCGGGGCGCGCTCCGCTGGGCAGGGCCCCTGGGGGGCCGCCCTTCTCCGGGGGCGCCTTTGCGGGGCGGCGCCGGCGGGGGAGGCTGGTTGGGCGGGGCCTTTTTCGGCCTGCGTTTGCCGCTGCGCACGTTTTTCTCGTGGGCCAGCTGTTCGGCCCGGCGCTCCGCCGCCCGCTTGGCTTTCAGATCCAGCCTGGCGGCGGCCTCATCGTACTGGACAGGGTCCAGGGCCGCCAGCCGGCGGGCCACCGCGCCGGCAAGGCCGATATCCGTCACGGCCACGATGGCCGCGGACGTGCGGCCCACCGCCCGGCCCAGCTCCTCCTTGGCAAAGGGGAGGCGGAGCCACAGGCACTGGCCCGCCTCGGCGAAGTGGACCGTCCGGCGGAGGGTGCCCGCCGCCGCGTCGGAGGCCAGCAGCAGCAGCCGGGCGTCCCGGGCCCGGGCCGCGGCCTCCACCGGCTCCTCGCCCACCGCCAGGTTGCCGCCCCGGAGGGCCAGCCCCAGCAGGGAGAGGATGTTGTTACGGCTGTCCATCCGCACCTCGCAGTTCCGTCTCCATGGCGTCGTAGACCTCCGGGGGGATGGCGGTCTCAAAGGCCCGCTCCAGCGCCCGGGACTTCCGGGCCTTCTGGAGGCAGGCCACGTCGTGGCAGACATAGGCGCCCCGCCCCGGCTTCTTGCCGCCGAAGTCCAGGCTGACCTGGCCATCCGGGGACTTCACCACCCGGAGCAGGGATTTTTTATCCTTCATTTCCCGGCAGCCCACACACTGCCGCTGGGGGATCTTCTTCACTTTCGGCATCTGTCAGGCCGCCTTTCCACTGTTTATTCCCCGGCGGGGGCGTCGTCCTCGCCGATGATCTCCACGTTGTCGTCGTCCACACCGGCCTCGGGCTCCTGATAGCTCTGGGGCTTAATGTCGATCTTGTAGCCGGTCAGGCGGGCGGCCAGGCGGGCGTTCTGGCCCTCCTTGCCGATGGCCAGGGACAGCTGGTCATCAGGCACCAGGACCCGGCAGGCCTTGCCCTCGTCCGCCATCCACACGTCCACCACGTCGGCGGGGGCCAGGGCGGCGGCGATGAACTGGGCGGGATCCTCGCTCCACTTGATGATGTCGATTTTCTCGCCCCGCAGCTCGTCGACGATATTGGCCACCCGCTGGCCCTTGGGGCCCACGCAGGCGCCGATGGGATCCACATTCTCGTCGTTGCTCCAGACGGCCATCTTGGTGCGGCTGCCGGCCTCCCGGGCGATGGAGCGGACCTCCACGATGCCGTCGTAGATCTCGGGGACCTCCAGCTCGAACAGGCGCTTCACCAGGCCCGGATGGGTCCGGGAAATCAGGATCTGGGGGCCCCGGGTGGAGCGGCGGACGTCCACCACGTAGACCTTGACGTGCATGCCCTCGCCCAAGACCTCGCCGGGGACCTGTTCGCCGGCCATCAGCAGGGCCTCGGTGGACTCGGTGCCGGTGCCGATGCGCAGGGACACGTTGCCGTTCCGGGGGTCCACCCGGGTGACCACGCCGGTGAGGATCTCGTGCTGCTTGGAGTTGAACTCGTCGTACACCTGGCCCCGCTCGGCCTCCCGCAGGCCCTGGATGATGACCTGCTTGCCGTTGCCCGCGGCGATGCGGCCGAATTCCATCTTGTCCACGGGGAGGTTGACCACGTCGCCGATCTCGTACTTGGCGGAGAGGGCCTTGGCCTCCTCCAGGGTCATTTCATTGGCGGGGTCCACATAGTCCTCTTCGTCCACCACGGTCTTCTGGACGTACATCTTCAGGTCCTGATGCTCCTCGTCCACGTCCACGATGACGTTTTCCACGCCGTCGTGGTCCCGCTTATAGGCGGTGGTGATGGCCTGGATGATCTTTTCCATCATGAAGCTCTGGGGGATGTTGCGCTCCTTTTCCAGCAGCGCCAGGGCGGCGAAGATCTCCGCGGGATTCATGCCGGCGGGTTCTTTCTGCTTTTTGCCTTTCATCGGTGACTCTCCTTGTAACAATTAATAATTAAATAATTGATAATTGATAATGGACAATTAGAATTCCACGCGGAGGCGGACCAGGGCCACGTCCTTTTTCTCAAAGGTCATGTCCTGCTTGCCCACGGTGACGGTGACGGCGCCGGTGGCCTCGTCATAGGCGGCGAGGGTGCCGGCGAATTCCTTGCGGCCGTCCTGATTGCGGTAGAGCTTGACCAGGACGGGACTGTTCAAAAAGCGCTGGAAGTCAGAGGGGCGCTTCAGCGCCCGCTCGGCCCCGGCGGAGCCGACCTCCAGGGTATAGCTGCCCTCGATGGGGTCTGCCTCGTCCAGCAGGTCGCTGAGCTTGCGGGAGACGGCTTCGCAGTCCAGGATGTCCACGCCGCCCTCCTTGTCCAGCAAAACCCGGAGATACCAGGTGCCCGCCTCCTTGACGTACTCCACGTCCCAGAGGGTGCAGCCCTGCTCCGCGATGGCAGGGGCCGCCAGCTCGGCGGTGAGTTCCGTGATCTTTTTCATGGGGTGACCTACCTTTGCCTTACAGTTTTTGTAAATTTTGAAGCCTTGGAAAAGGCCAACAAAAAGAGCGGACCGTTGGTCCACTCCGTAACTTACACTCTCTAACATACGCAATATATCACATATTATAAGAAAGTGCAAGAGTTTTATTTTAGATATAGATAGATTTTGCCCGGGCCGATGTGGGCGGGGCGGCTCTTGGGCCGGAGACCGGGCCCTGTGGAGATTTCCAAATGGGCGGTTTCGCAGCTGGCGCGCCGGGGTCGTCGCGCCCTACGGTGCCAACGCAGGACAATAGCCAGCGGAGTCGGAGGCAAAAACCCTTGCGGAAAGCAGCCGCGAGTTTGCGGCCAAAAGGACAGACGCGGCGCAGGCAAGGGCCGATGTGGGCATCGGCCCGTACGGGCGGTTGCATTCCCCGCAGGACACGCCAGCGCGGGACAATAGCCAGCACAGCGGCAGCGGGGGGCGGAGGCAAAAGCCCTTGCGATGAGCACCCTCAAGTCTGCACCCACGCCGCAAATGCGGCATAAACGCCGGATCACCGCCGGCGTATAGCGCAGCCGGATGAGACCTTGCAGGTTTTATCCGGCCATTGCTTCCAGCCGCCGCATCCCCAAATCTGCGTCCCATGGCACATGGGACGCAGGTTTGGATCAAAGCGTCTTTTTCTTCCGCCGTGCACGGCGCATTCTTTTTCGGCAAGACGAAAAAGAATGGGGGGTGCATTCCCGGCGCCGCAACACGGCGCAATCCTACCTCCTCACTGCCGCCAGCAGGCAGGAGACCAAAAACAGCGCCAAATTGGCGCAGACCACCGACGCGCCCACAGGGGTGGACAGGGTGAAGGACACCGTCAGCCCCGCGCAAAAGCACACCACCGAGGTGACGGCGGCGCAGAGGATCACGCCCCGGAAGCTCCGGAACAGCCGCATGGCTGTCAGGGCCGGGAAGATGATGAGAGAGGAGATCAGCATGGCCCCCATCATCCGCATGCCCAGCACGATGGTCAGCGCTGTCAGCACCGCCAGCAGGGTGTTGTAGCGCTCCGTCTTCAGCCCGGTGGCCCGGGAGAAGCTCTCGTCAAAGGTCACGGCGAAGAGCTTATGGTAGAACAGGACGAACAGCGCCAGCACGGCGATGCTGAGGATGACGGACAGGGCCACATCGGTCCTGGACATGGCCAGGACGCTGCCGAACATGTAGCTGTCCACATCGGTGGTCATGCCGGTGGTGCGGGAGATGACCAGGATGCCCACGGCAAGGGATGACGCGCTCATGGCGGCGATGGCGGCGTCGCTGTTCCAGCGGGGGTGGTTTGCCACCCGCAGCAGGAGGAACGCCGCCAGGATCACCACGGGGATGGAGAAGTACAGCGGCGTGACCCCCAGGGCCACGGCGATGGCCAACGCACCGAAGGAGACGTGGGAGAGGCCGTCGCCGATCATGGAGTAGCGCTTTAAGACCAGAGAGACCCCCAGCAGCGCGGCGCACAGGCTCACCAGCACACCGGCGATCAGCGCCCGCTGCATGAAGGGCCAGGAGAACATCTGCAAAATACTCATACGTCCGCCTCCCGGAAACGCCGCCCCGCGTCGCCGCATAGTCCGCTCTGTGCAGCTTCCGCCTGCGGCGAAAGCTGCACACGCTTCCCTGCTCCTCCTGTTCCTCCGCAAACGCTTCGCTGGTTTGCGGAGGAAGTGCTTTCCGCGCAGAGGTGCCCTGAAGCCGGTTCGTCCTGGAATCTTCTGCCCTGGGGGGAGGCGAGGTATTCCGCCGCGGTGCCCAGGAAGAAGCTGCTGCGGCCGATGTGCAGCACCGTCCGGGCGCTGCGGAGGGCGGCCTTCAGGTCGTGGGTCACCATGACGACGGCCATGCCCTCGGTCTTGTTCAGGTAGGCCAGGGTCTTATAGAGGTCCTGGGCCGCGGCGGGGTCCAGGCCGGTGATGGGCTCGTCCAGGATCAGCAGGCGGCTGGCGGCGCACAGCGCCCGGGCCAGCAGCACCCGCTGCTGCTGGCCGCCGGAGAGGTCCCGGTAGCACTGGTCCTTCAGCTCCAGAATGCCCAGCTTGCCCATGTTCATCAGGGCCTGGGACTTTTGGGCGGCGGTGTAGAAAAAGCGCATGCCCTTTTGATTCAGGCAGCCGGAGAGCACCACCTCGGACACGGTGGCGGGGAAGTCCTTCTGGGCCTGGGTCTGCTGGGGAAGATAGCCCACGGCCCCCTTTTGCAGCTCCGGCGCCCGCTCAATGGTGCCGGACTGGGGCGCCAGCAGGCCCAGCAATCCCCGCAGCAGCGTGGACTTGCCGGAGCCGTTGTCCCCCACGATGCAGAGATAGTCGCCGCCGCGGATGGTCAGGTCCAGATGGCTGAGGACGCTCTGGCCCTCATAGCCCAGGGAGACGTCCCGGCAGACGATGAGTTCATTGGACTCCACAGGCAGCCTCCTTTTCCGCGCAGGCGGCGCACCGGCCGGTCAGCACCGTCCGGCGGGGGTCGATGCGGAAGTGGTGTTCGGACTCCAGGTGGTCGTAAAGCCCCTGCAGGCGGGAGCAGTCCAGGTGGACGATACGGCCGCAGTCCTCGCACCGCAGGAGAAAGCAACCGTGATCCTCCGCCGGGTGGGGGCAGTATTGATAGAAAGCGCCCTCCTCCGTGGCGACCTTGTGGATGCGGCCGGACTGCTCCAGCTTTTCCAGCTGGCGGTAGATGGTGGCAAGGCCCACCGGGCTGCCGGCGCGGCGCAGCTCCTCCGACAGCTCGGCGGCGGTCAGGGCCTCGCCGGCGCGCTGCTCCAGACAGTGAAAGACGGCCTGGCGCTGTTTGGTGGCGTATGGCATGGGATCCCTCCTGATCTGAAAATGAGAATCGTTTTCATATTATAACCCCTTGTGAAAAAAAGTCAAGGGCGGTTGCAAATCGGGGGAAAACACGGTATGATACAGGCAGGGAAACCATTGCGTAAACCGGACGCAAAAATGAATGTAGGAGAAAACTCACATGAAAGTTTCACTGGTCATCATGGCGGCGGGCCTGGGCTCCCGCTACGGCGGCAGCAAGCAGGTGGACGGCATCGGGCCCCATCACGAGATCCTGATGGAATACTCCATTTACGACGCCCTGCGGGCGGGCTTCAACAAGATCGTGTTCGTCATCAAGCCGGAGATGGAGGAGATGATGGAGCGGCTGTGCGGCGGCTATCTGCGGCGCAAGACCGCCCGGGACGGCACCGCCGTGGAGGTGGCCTACGCGTTTCAGGATTTTTCCTCCGTGCCGGCGTTTTACACCATCCCGGAGGGGCGGACCAAGCCCTTCGGCACCGTCCACGCCCTGCTGTGCGCGGCGGACGCGGTCCACGAGCCCTGCTGCGTCATCAACGCCGACGACTATTACGGCATCGACGCCTACCGGGCCATCTACGAGGAGCTGGTGAGGCTGCCCGCCGACGGGCGGGCCACCATGGTGGGGTATCTGCTGAAAAACACCGCCAGCCTCCACGGCACCGTGTCCCGGGGGGTGTGCGCCGTGGAGGGCGGCAGGCTGCTGTCCGTCCGGGAGGCGCTGAAGATCCAGATGTACCCCGACGGGTCGCTGAAGGATCTGGCGGAGGACCGCGCCTTGGCGCCGGACACGGTGGTGTCCATGAACTTCTGGGGGTTTGCGCCCTCTATTTTCCCGGCGCTGCGGGGGTATTTTGAAAACTTCCTGCGCACCGAGGCGGGGGACAACATCAAGGCGGAGTGCCTGCTGCCCATGATGGTGGACCACCAGATGCGGACGGGGAAGCTGGAGGTGTCCGTGCTGGAGTCCGCCGACCGCTGGTTCGGCATGACCTATCAGCAGGACCGGCAGGTGGTGGCGGAGGCGCTGCGGCGGCTCCACGACAGCGGGGCGTACCCGGAGGACCTGCGGGTGTGAATTGTATCAATTTGATACCGTTTTTTCACCGATTTGTTCCGACTTTTTGGCGGGGGGCGCGTCTATAATATAGACATAAAGAGAAACGCGAAGAAACAGGGGATACATGGTGGGAAAGAGAGAGAAACAAAAAGCGCGGGCCGGACTGCGGCTGCCGGGGCTTCTGCTGGTCCTGGCGGCTACTGCGGTGCTGCTGACCTCCGGCGGGCCCAGCGGCGTGGCGGCGGATTCCCCGGTGGAGACGCCGGAGGCACCGGAGACGGCGGCGCTCGCGCCGCTGCCGGATCTGCCGGAGGAGATGCCCGCCCGGCCGGAGACCCCGGCCCGGACCAGGGCCGCTGGCCCGGTGCCGGAGAGCGGCCCGGTGGAGGATACATATTTTGACGACGTGGTGTTCCTGGGAGATTCCCGGACCGAGGGCTTCAAGCTGTATAGCGGCCTGGGCCACGGGACCTATCTCCACGCCGTGGGGGCCACGGTGGAGTCCGTGTTCACCAAGGTGGTGGAGACGGAGCAGGGGAAGATGCCCCTGCTGGATGCCCTGGCGGAGCTGGAGTGCGGGAAGATCTATGTGATGCTGGGCGTCAACGAGCTGGGGTGGAACGGGACGGATATCTTCCGGAACCAGTGCGGCAAAATGATCGACCGCATCCAGGAGGACCACCCCCAGGCGGAGGTGGTGCTCCAGTCCATCATCCCGGTCAGCGCCAAACAGGAGGCCAAGGGCAGCTATGTGAACAACGAGCGCATCGCCGCCTATAACCAGGTGCTGCTGGAGCTGGCGGAGGAGAAGGACTGCCCCTACGTCAATGTGGCGGAGGCCGTGGTGGATGAGGACGGTTTCCTGCGGGCGGACTGGACCTTTGACGGGGTGCATCTGAACGTGGCGGGCTGCCAGGCCTGGCTGGAATATCTGCGGACCCACCCGGTGGGGGAGCCGGAGGCCCCGGCGGGAACGGAGTGAAAAAGGAGCTGCGAAAGCAGCTCCTTTCGGGCCGTCAAAAAAGTCCTTTGGACTTTTTTGACGGGCTTCACAATGCCTCGCTTTTCGGGCTGCTCTGCAGCCCTCTGCAGGCATTTGATTCAACACGAAGGGGCTCCCGCCCCCTCGTACTCCCCCTCCGCAGAGAAGCGTTTTTCTCCCCAAAATGGTTTTTTCGACAAGCTGAAAGGAGCTGCGAAAGCAGCTCCTTTTTTCTGCGTTTTGGCCGCCGGGCCTTTCCTCAGGTGTCGAAGGCGCAGTAGTACAGCGTCCGGGCATCCGTGTCGTAGATGGCAACGGTGACGTTGTAGGAGGCGCGCCGGAAGAGCGCGAAGTCGCTCCGGGGGTCGGTGCCCTCGGCCTGACGGTCCTCAAAGTAATAGTACCCGTTCTGGACACGGGGAAAGCAGGCGATCCCGTCCCGGGTGATATAGGGCCCCACGCCGGAGACGCCGTAGACAAGAGCCTGCAGATTGCCGCTGAGGGGCAGCGCCCGCCACTGGCCGCGGACGATGCCGCCGAAGCCGTCGTCGGGAAAGGCGATCTCAATAAACGTGAGGCCGTCGCCGTGGAAACCGCCGTGACTGTCAGAGCAGGAGACCACCGTCCCGGCGGAGACACCGACGCCCAGAGCCCGGGAGACCCGGGCGATCTCGCTGTCGGGAACGGGCTCCCGGGCGGGGCGGAGCACAGGCAGGAGCAGCAGGAGAAAGAGCGCGAGGAAAATGGGGGCAAAACAGCGCATAGGCGGCTCCCTTCAGGACGGCCGGCTCGCCGCCAGACAGGCGGAGAGGGACCAGGTGTGCCAGTCGGAGCAGGCGGCGCGGGCGTCGGCGCGGCGGGCCTCCAGCAGGTCTGACAGGCATTCGCCCTCCACCCACCAGTCCCCCTCGTAGGAGGCCAGGGGACGGCCGCCGTCCAGCCGCTCCAGCTGAGAGAGGGCGTCATAGGACAGGGAATAGGCGAGGTAATGGACGCTGACGGCGGCGCTTTCCCCGCTGAGATAGCGGTCCACCTGGTTTTTGGCCACCAGATAGTCCACGGGGACGCAGTTGATGACCAGCCACCCCGCCAGCGCCAGGGGAAACGCCAGACGGCAGAAGGAAAAGCCGGGCTTTCGGGCCTTGCGGAGAGCCGCCAGCAGGAACAGGGCCATCATCACCATGCCCCAGTAGGTCATGCAGCGCTTGAAGCTCAGGCCGTAGGCGGAGACATACAGGGTCATCCGCCAGGCGGCGGAGGCCAGCAGCACCAGGCTCTCCAGGACCAGCAGCGCCGCCAGCGGGCGGAGGGCGGCCCAGGCGCGGCCCTCCCGCCGGGAAAAGGTCAGCGACGCCATGGTGACGGTGAGGTTCACCGCCGTGACGCCCGCCATCTGGAAAAAGCCGCTGCGGGCCCACTGGGCGTAGCTGATGCCCCGCCGGGCCAGGTACTCCGCCCCGCCGAAGAGACCGGCGGACTGGACCGCCAGAAAGAGGAGGTACAGGATGTCCAGCGCCGCCAGGACGAGGAGGAACACCAGCGCGTCGGCGGCGGGGGACTTTTGGGCCCCGGAGGGCTTCAGAGGAGCGGGATGGCGGAGGCTGTACAGCAGGCCGAAGACGAAGGGCGTCAGCACCAGGCCCCAGACCAGCTTCCACAGGGCGGCGGTGAAATGGGCCTGGATGAACTGCCGCAGATCCGCCGTGGCGGCGGCGAACAGGGCGTCGGCGGAGGCCAGGACGGGGATCAGGAACAGCAGCAGGGCCAGGGCGCAGGCTGTGCCCAGCAGGGCCGGCAGGGCGCGGCGGCTCCTGCCCTTGCCGGCGGGCGCCGCTGCCGCGCGGGAGGTTCCCAAATTCCCGAACAGCCCCTGCAGGAGCAGCAAGAAGCGCTCCCACAGCATGGCGGGCCGCCACCAGGGGAGCCGGGCCGCGCCGGAGAGGGCCAGGGCGTGGACCGGCAGCAGCACCAGAAGGGCCAGCAGGTTCCAGAAGCGGAAGTACCAGTTGGAGCCCAGGGCCAGCGTCAGGGCCAGAAACAGGTTGTACAGCAGCAGCACGCGGTTGGAACGGAGGGCCAGCGGCCCGCTGCCCACATAGCCCAGGGTCAGGACATACCAGGCGAACACCGCCGCGGACAGTCCGGCGGTGGGGCCGTGCCAGAAGAAGGTGTCCGCCAACAGCACACAGAAAGCGGCGGTGAAGACCAGGAAGAGGCGCTCTTTTTTTCCGGTCTCGTACATTTTGGCCGGATTTTGGGCAGGCTTCGCCGGCCCTCCCGGCGGCAGGGTGGTTTCAGGGTTTTGCATATTTGATTCTCCTTATTGGGTGTCCGCCAGGGGCGGACGGATTTTTGATCACATTGGGGGGCGTAGATGGCCGCCCTGCGGGCTGGGGGGTGGGGGTACGCGACTTTGCCGCGTTGGAATGCACCCCCCATTTTCTTTTTGAAACATCAAAAAGAAAATGCGCCGTGCACGGTGGAAAAGAAAAAATGTTTCGTCCCAACTTTCCCCATGAAACATGGGGAAAGTTGGGGGATGCGGGCCTCGTCACGGCGCGACCGGATAAATCCTGCAAGGTCTCATCCGGCTGCGCCGGACGTTGGCGGTGATCCGGCGTTTATGCCGCATTTGCGGCGTGGGTGCAGATTTGCGGGTGCTCATCGTAAGGGCTTCCGCCTCTGGCCCCGCTGACGCTACGGGGGCTGTTATCCTGCATTGGCGTGGCCTGCGGGGAATGCAGGTGCCCGTAGGGGCCGATCTCCGGCCTAAGAGCCGCCCTGCGGGCGGTTTGCCTCCGAAAGGCGGCCTGCGGGCCGCTCTGCCCACATCGGCCCTTGCGTATGCCGCATTTGGGACGTGGGGGCTGATTCGGGGTGCTCATCGCAAGGGCTTTTGCCTCCGGCCCCGCTGACGCTATGCTGGCTGTTTCTCCGCGTTCATGCGGTGCGTCATCCCGTAGGGCGGGACGACCCGGCCCGTCGCTGCGCGGGTTGCCATCCTGCGTTTCTGCGAAACATTACCCCGTAGGGCGCGACGACCCCGATGCGCTTACGGCAGCATCCGTTAACGGCCTCCCCTGGAAGAAGGTGGCCCGCAGGGCCGGATGAGGGGGCGTACGCACCGCCATCCCCAATGCCCTGCACTCCTGAAAACAAGGCCTGATACGGGCGTCGTGCCGCTGTTTTACCGCCCGCCGCGCAGCCGATACAGACGCCTCATGCCCCCTCCGGCGGGTCCGGCACGAACTCCAGGATGTCCCCCGGCTGGCAGTCCAGGGCCGCGCAGATGGCCTCCAGGGTGGAGAAGCGGACGGCCTTGGCCTTGTTGTTCTTTAAGATCGACAGGTTGGCAAGCGTGATGTCCACCTTTTCCGACAGCTGGGACAGGGACATCTTTCGCTTCGCCATCATCACATCCAGATTGACGACTATCATGGCGCCACCTCAAATCGTCAGGTCATTTTCCGCCTTCAGCTCCGCCGCCTGGCGGAAGAGGGCGGACATGACCAGGCACAAAAGCCCCGCCATGGCGAAGAGGGGGACAAACAGGGCGTTGTAGGTGGCCAGGGGACGTGGGGATTGGTACAGGCAGATGCTGAAAATCAGCCGGATCAGCGCCGCGGCGGCAATCAGAAAGCAGCCGACGGCGGCGTGCCGCAGAGAGATGGCATTTTCCATGGAAAACGGCTCTCCCCGAAGAATGGTTTTCAATACCCGGCGGGCCTGCCACAGGATGAAAGCGGTGCAGACGCCGGAGAACAGGAGAAAGAGGGTCAGGACAGCCAGATAGGCGTCGCACCAGACGCCGGTCCAGGCCAGCAGAAAATAGCGAATGGCGACGTGAAACAGCAGGTTCGCCCGCGCCTGAGGCGACGCGAAAACCAGGCCGGGAACGAGAAAGAGGGCGACCAGGTTGCAGACAAAGGCGATCAGTACCAGAGTATTCAAAACGTTTGCAATCTTCTGTACGGAAGCGGCTCTCATGGGCATCTCCTCCTTTTGCTGGTATCCTACCACGAATATTATTGAAAGTCAATGATTTTTTATTGTTTTTCGATAAATTCAAGAGTAGAAAAAACAGGAACGCGGGCGGCCTTTCGGGCCGCCCGCGTTCCTGTTGATATAGAGAAAGGAGAGGGAAAAATGGTGTGTGTCGATCAAGCTTCCCGCTTGATGGGTCTATCATACCGGGCGATTTGGGGAATGTCAACGGCTTTGGGGGAACCTTCACAATTTGTTTACAAAACTGCGGATTTTATCGGTTTTTGTTCATAAAACGTTCAAAAAATAGCATAGTTTCCTATATTGACACACAGGAGGAACTGTGCTAGTATTTAGCATGCTAATATTTAGCGAGCTAAATATTTTGGGGGAGGAGGTCCGTATATGGACCATTTCCACGCATTCGGCCCCACCCTGGGGCGCTGTGCCCATCTGTCCAAGGAGCGTATGGACGCGCGGCTGTCCGGCCGGGATATTACCCCAGCCCAGACCCGCATCCTGCTGTATCTCAATAGCCATAACGGGCAGGCGCCCCAGTGCGAGGTCACGCGCTTTCTGCGGGTGAAGCCCTCCACGGCCAACGGTATTCTGGACCGTTTGGAAGATCGGGGCTTTGTGACCCGCTCCGTCAGCGGCAGCGACGCCCGGCGGCGTCTGATCACGCTGACTGAAAAGGGGCGGGAGCAGAAAGAGCTGTTCCAGCAGGTGTATCTGGATGTTGAAAACACCATCCTCCGGGGCTTTTCCCCGGAGGAGACCCAGCT
Organism: uncultured Dysosmobacter sp.; assembly: GCA_947625655.1. GTDB lineage: Bacteria > Bacillota > Clostridia > Oscillospirales > Oscillospiraceae > Oscillibacter. Next base: position 112,271 of record CANQPD010000004.1, on the reverse strand, counting down.
GTTCCAGTCATTTCTGGAACGCACCATACAAAATCTCGAGGAGGATCGCAAGCTATGATGAAAAAACTTTGGCCTCACATGCGGCCTTACGCCGGATGGATCGCCCTCGGCGTGGCGTGCAGCGCCCTGGAGGCCGTTTTTGAGCTGCTGATCCCGCTGGTGATGAGCGATATCGTGGATATCGGCATCGCCGGCGGCGACCAGGGCTATATCCTGCAAAAGGGCGGGTTGATGGTGGTCATGGCGATGGTGTCCCTGTGCTTCGGCATTGGGGGGGCCGTCTGCTCCTCCGTGGCCGGCCAGGGCTTCGGCGCCAATCTGCGGCGGGCGGAGTATGACCACATCCAGGAGTACGCCTTTTCCAATATCGAAAAGTTTTCCACCGCGTCCCTGGTGACCCGGCTGACCAACGACGTGAACAACATGCAGATGTCCCTGATGATGGGGATGCGGCTGCTGGTGCGCTCGCCGGTGATGCTGGTGTCCGCCCTGGTGCTGTCCGTCCGCATCAGCCGCCAGCTGAGCAACGTGTTTCTGGTGGCCCTGCCGCTGCTGATCGTGGTGGTGGCGGTGATCCTGACCCGGGTCAGCCCCCTGTTCCGCACCCTCCAGGAGAAGACCGACGCGCTGAACCTGGTGGTGCAGGAGGATCTGGCGGGCATCCGGGTGGTGAAATCCTTTGTGCGGGAGGAGCATGAGGAGCAGAAGTTCGCAAAGCGCAACCGGGACTTGAAGGGCACCTCGGAGCGGGCCTTCGGCACCGTGGTCATCAACATGCCCATCATGATGCTGATTGTCTACGGCACCATCATCGCCGTCATGTGGTTCGGCGGCAAAATGGTCTACGCCGGGACGCTGGAGGCCGGAAAGCTCATCACCTACTTCACCTATATCACCCAGATCATGATGTCGCTGATGATGGTGTCCATGATCTTCATGATGCTGACCCGGTCCGTGGCCTGCGCCAGGCGCATCGTGGAGGTGCTGGAGGAGACGCCCGCCATCACCGACGGCGCGGCGGAGACCGATGTGGACGAAAACGGCGTCCGCACTCCCGCCGCGGTGAAGGACGGCAGCATCGACTTCGACCATGTGTCCTTCAAATATGACCCCGCCAGCCCGGAGTGGATCCTGCGGGACGTGGATCTCCACATCCGCTCCGGCCAGACGGTGGGCATCCTGGGCGGCACCGGCAGCGCCAAAACCACCCTGGTGTCCCTGATCCCCCGGCTGTATGAGGCGGACGAGGGGACGGTCTCCGTGGGGGGACGGCCGGTGCAGGCCTACACCATGGAGCACCTGCGGGACGCGGTCAGCGTGGTTTTGCAGAAAAACACCCTGTTCTCCGGCACCATCCGGGAGAACCTGCTCTGGGGCGACCCTGACGCCACGGAGGAGGAGCTTTGGGCGGCCTGCCGCGCCGCCTGCGCCGACGAGTTTCTGGAGCGGATGCCCGACGGCCTGGACACCGACCTGGGCCAGGGGGGCGTCAACGTCTCCGGCGGGCAGAAGCAGCGGCTGTGCATCGCCCGGGCCATTTTGAAGAAGCCCAGGGTGCTGATCCTGGACGACTCCACCAGCGCGGTGGACACCGCCACGGACGCCAAGATCCGCAGCGCCTTTGCCAATGAGCTGAAGGACACCACCAAGATCATCATTGCCCAGCGGGTGACCTCCGTCTGCGAGGCGGATCTGATCCTGGTGATGGACGGCGGCCGCATCGCGGCCCAGGGCACCCACGAGGAATTGATGAAGAACTGTGACATTTACCGCGAGGTATACCAGTCCCAGCAGGAAGGAGTGAGCATCGGTGGCTGAGAACAAGAACGCGCGTCCCGCGGGCCCCGGCGGCCCCGGCGGCGGCCCCAAGGGCGGCTACCGCAAGCCGAAGAACATGCGGGGCACCCTGGGGAAGCTGATGCGCTATCTGGGCCGGTACAGGGCCCATCTGGCGGTGGTGGTCGTGCTGCTGGCCATCAGCTCCGCCTGTACCGTGGGCGGCTCCTACCTCATCAAGCCCCTGATCAACGACTATATCCTGCCCGGAGACTTCCCGGGCCTTGTCCGGATGCTGTGCGTCATGGCGGCGGTGTATGTCACCGGCGCGCTGTGTTCCTTCGGCTACGCCCGCATCATGGTCCACGTGTCCCAGAACACCGTGGCCCGGATCCGGGAGGATCTGTTTGCCCACATGCAGAAGCTGCCCCTGAAATACTTTGACACCCACACCCACGGCGAGCTGATGAGCCGCTACACCAACGATATCGAGACGGTGTCCGAGGCGCTGAACAACAGCTTTGCCAGCCTGATCTCCTGTTCACTGAACTTTTTGGGCACCATTGCCATGATGATCGTGCTGAGTCCCACCCTGAGCCTCATCACCTTTGTCATGCTGGCGGTGATGCTGTGCGTGGTCAAGGTCATCGGCAGCCGCAGCCGGCGGTATTTCGCCGCCCAGCAGCGGGCCGTGGGCGAGGTCAACGGCTATATCGAGGAGATGATCGAGGGCCAGAAGGTCATCAAGGTCTTCAACCACGAGCGCGCCGCCAAGGAGGGTTTTTACGGACTGAACGAGGCCTACCGTCAGGCGGGCACCCGGGCCCAGATCTACAGCGGCATGATGATGCCCGCCATGGGCAACCTCAGCTATATCAACTATGCCATCACCTGCTGCGTGGGCGGACTGCTGGCCATCCGCAGCGGCGACCTGGGCGGCCTGGCGGCGTTTTTGCAGTACACCCGGCAGGTCAGCCAGCCCATCACCCAGATCTCCCAGCAGGTGAACACCATCCTCTCCGCCGTGGCCGGCGCGGAGCGGGTGTTCGAGGTGATGGAGACCCAGCCGGAGACCGACGCGGGCAAGGTGACCCTGACGCGGGTCACGGAGAGCCGGGACGGCAGGCTGGCGGAGGCGTCGTATGACACCGGCGCCTGGGCCTGGAAGAAGCCGGACGGCGAGCTGGTGCCCCTGCGGGGCGACGTGCGGTTCGACCATGTGGTGTTCGGCTATGACGACCGGAAGATCATCCTCCACGACATCTCCCTGTTCGCAAAGCCCGGGCAGAAGATCGCCTTCGTCGGCTCCACCGGCGCGGGCAAGACCACCATCACCAGCCTCATCAACCGCTTCTATGAGATCCAGAGCGGCGCCATCACCTACGACGGCATCGACGTGCGGGATATCGAAAAGGACTCCCTGCGGCGCTCCCTGGGCGTGGTGCTGCAGGACACCCACCTGTTCACCGGCACCGTGGCGGACAACATCCGCTATGGCCGCCTGGACGCCACCGACGAGGAGGTGGAGGCCGCCGCCAAGCTGGCGGGGGCGGACACCTTTATCCGGCATCTGCCCAAGGGGTATCAGACGGTGCTCTCCGGCGACGGCGGCAACCTGAGCCAGGGCGAGCGGCAGCTTTTGAACATCGCCCGGGCCGCCTGCGCCAACCCGCCGGTGCTGATTTTGGATGAGGCCACCAGCTCCATCGACACCCGGACGGAGAAGATCATCGAACGGGGCATGGACCGGCTGATGGCGGGCCGCACCGTGTTCGTCATCGCCCACCGGCTCTCCACCGTCCGCAATGCCAAGGCCATCATGGTGCTGGAGCAGGGCGAGATCATCGAGCGGGGCGACCACGACGACCTGATCGAACAGCACGGAAGGTATTATCAGCTGTATACCGGTCAGGCGGAACTGGCCTGAGAGATGTTGAAAGTCCGGGCCGGTGCGGGCAGTGCGGCCCGCATCCCCGCCGATCAGGACGAAGAAGCGCCCGGACCTGAAAAGGTCCGGGCGCTTTTGTCACTCGAACTGCCAGCCCTCGGGGCCGCAGGTGGATGGTGAAAAACCGGTCGCCTGGTGAAGGAGGGTCTCTCCCGATTCGTCCAACGTGCAGAGAAATCCCGGGCAGATGGTGACACGGTCATATTCGTCAGTCAGCACCGCGGCAAAACAGAGCGTATCGCCGGGAGCAAGCCGCTCCTGAAGGTTCGGCAGGGAATAAAACTCATAGTCCCATTTGCCCAGGAAATCCTCCGGTTTTTCACAGGGCTGTGCCCAGGCCACCAATTTCTGATTCTTGAACAGGCCCACCCGCAGTTCCCGGATGGCGGCGCCGCCGGTCTCCACCCGGGTGATCCCGATATACCGGACAGGGGACTGGTTCGGGGCCGGGATGGTGAAAAGACAGGGCTCGGCCAGGGCGTCAGTGCTCAGGTTATCATGGGTGACATCCACATAGGGCAGGCTCTCGCTGTACAGCCCCTCGTAGGCGTCCAGCACCTGGGTCTGGCGGGTGCCGTCGGGGTAGAGGAACTCCGCGGAGATCGTAATGTCGTCCGTCAGCGCGGAGACCACGGTGGCGGAAAATTTCGTGCCCAGGGGCACGCCCTCCACGCTGTTTCTTCCGCCGGCGCCGTTGTCGCTGTAAAAGCGGATCTTCATGTCCTCCACATAGGTTTTGGGGACGGCATAGACATCAAAAAGAATGCGGCTTTCCTTGTAATTCGTGCTGATGATCTCCACACCATAATCCGCGGTCAGGTCGTTCTGGGCCTTCCAAACGCTCTCCACCTGCTGGGAGACGCCATCGATCCGATTGTTGACGGAGTCAGTGACGCTGCTGACGTAGCTTTGCAGGGAATCGTACTTGCCGTCCAGCCGCTTCACGCTGCCGCTGATGCCCACCAGAATGCCCAGCATGGCGCCGCACATGGCGAAGAGGATGCGGACGGACCACTTGTCCCAGGCGGACTTTTTCGGCGGGGGCTGGGCGGCGATATAGCGGCCCGCAATCTCCTCCACCATTTGCAGCTGTGCCTCCGTCAGCTCGCCGCCCCGCTCCGGGGCGGCCTCTTCCGGGGCGGCGGTTTCCGGCGGGGCGTCTTCCTCCACCCCCAGCAGCCAGCCCACGGACACGCCGAACAGGCGGCTGAGGGACACGAGCTTTTCAATCTCCGGCAGGGCGGCGTCGGACTCCCACTTATAGATGGACTGGCGGGAGATCCCCAGCCGGTCCCCCAGGGCCTCCTGGGAGAGGCCCTGCTCCTTCCGTTTCTGCGCGATGCGCTGGCCGATGGTCATGGGCGGCGCTCCTTTCCTGTTTTCAGGGCCAGTATACCAGAAACACGCCCCGGTTTCCACCAACCGGGGGCTTTCTTTTTGTCAACCGGCGGTTAGCAGGGGCGAAAAAGCCTTGACAAAGCCGCCGCCCGTGTTACACTGGGGGACGGCCGCCGGCAAAAGGGCGGCCGGGGGAAATCAAAGAGACAGAGGGAAACAGTCATGGCAGTTATGAAGCAGGGGAAGCAGGATCTGACCCAGGGGCCGCTGGCAAAGCAGATCGCGCTGTTCAGCATCCCGCTGATCCTGTCCAATCTATTGCAGGTCTTGTTCAACATGGCGGACGTGGCCGTGGTGGGGCGGTTCGGCCAGCCCGGGGCCCTGGGGTCCGTGGGGTCCACCACCATCCTGGTGTCGCTGTTCACGGGGCTGCTCATCGGCCTTTCCAGCGGCGTCAATGTGCTGACGGCCCTCCACTTCGGCGCTAAGGCCAAACGGGAGCTGGCGGAGACCGTCCACGCCGCGGCGCTGATCTGCGCCCTGGCGGGATTGCTGCTGCTGGCGGTGGGCGTCATTTTCGCACGGCCCATTCTGGAGCTGCTGCGGACCAAGGACGAGCTGATCGACGGCGCGGCGCTGTATCTGCGCATCTACGCACTGGGGATGCCGGCCCTGGGCATCTACAACTTCGGCAACGCGGTGTTCAGCGCCATCGGCGACACCCAGCGGCCCCTGCGGTATCTGTCCGCGGCGGGGGTGCTGAACGTGGCGCTGAACCTGTTTTTCGTCATTGTGTGCGATCTGAACGTGGCGGGGGTGGCTCTGGCCAGCATCCTGTCCCAATACCTCTCCGCGGCCCTGATCCTGGGGGCGCTGTTCCGCCGGGGCAGTGAGATCTACGGCCTGCGGCGGCGGGAGCTGCGGCTGTACCGCTGCCGCAGCAGGGTGATTTTGAGCATCGGCATCCCCTCGGCATTGCAGCACGGCATTTTCGCCCTGGCAAACCTGTTCATCCAGAGCGGCGTCAACTCCTTCAGCGCCACCATGGTGGAGGGCAACGCCGCCGCGGCCAACGCGGACAGCCTGGTCTATGACGTGATGGCGGCGTTTTACACGGCGTGCAGCAGCTTCATCGGCCAGAACTACGGCGCGGGAAAGCGGGAGCGGGTCTGGAGGAGCTATCTCATCAGCATGGGGTACTCCTTTGGCATCGGCCTTGTGATGGGGCTGGCGCTGTTTGCCTGCGGGCCGCTGTTTCTGTCATTGTTCACCGCCCGGGCCGCCGTGGTGGAGGCGGGCATGAAGCGGCTGGCCATCATGAGCGTCTCCTACTGCGTGTCGGCCTTTATGGACTGCACCATCGCCGCCAGCCGGGGGCTGGGGAAGAGCCTGGGGCCCATGGTCATCGTGGTGCTGGGGTCCTGTGTGTTCCGTATCGTCTGGGTGTACACCGTGTTCGCCTATTTCCACACCATCACGTCGCTGTATCTGCTGTATGTGTTCTCCTGGAGCATCACCGCCGCGGCGGAGATCGCCTATTTCCTGCGGGCCTTCCGGCGGGAGACCCATCTGCAGTGAAAAAAGCCCCCGGCATGGCCGGGGGCTTTTTTACAGCGCTTTTGCGTTTATTGCGGGGCCTCGTCCTGAGGCGGCTCCTCCTTGGGAGATTCCGCTTCGGCGGAGGGCTCCTCCGCCGGTTCCTCCGGGGCCTCGATCTTCTGGGAGATCATATGGACCTTTTTGGCCGCGGGCTCAATGGTCTCCGGCACGGAGGGGCGGAAGCCCTTCTCCGCCGGCCGGGTGGAGGCGTAGGGATTCTCCACCAGCTCCGGATCCCGGCCCTCGATGATGGCCACCATCTCCGCGCCGGTGATGGTCTCCTTTTCCAGCAGATAGGCCACCACCTTGTCCATGTCCTCCCGGTTTTCCCGGATGGTCTCCACGGCCTGGCGGTAGCAGTCGTCCAGGATCTCCTTCACCGCCTTGTCCATCCGGGCGGCGGTATCCTGGGCGCAGTCCATGCCGTAGCCGCCGTCCAGGTACTGGTTCCGCCGGGAGGCCAGGGCCATCATGCCGAACTCGTCGCTCATGCCGAACATGGCCACCATGTTCCGCGCCACGTTGGTGGCGTCCTGGATGTCCTGGCTGGCGCCGTTGGTCATGGTGTGCATCACCACCTCCTCGGCGGCGCGGCCACCCATGGAGACGGCGATCTTGGCCATCAGCTCGTCCTTTGTCCGCAGCTCCGTCTTGTCCTCCTCGGGCATCAGCAGGGTGTAGCCCAGGGAGCCCTGGGTGTGGGGGACAATGGTGATCTTCTGCACCGGCTCGGTGTTTTTCTGCTTGTAGGCCACCATGGCGTGGCCGACTTCGTGGTAGGCCACCAGCTTTTTCTCAAATTCCGTCAGGACGCTGCCCTTTTTCTCCGTGCCGGCGATGACCAGCTCGAAGGCGGCCAGCAGATCCTCCTGGGTCACCAGCCTGCGGCCCTTGCGGACGGCCCGCAGGGCGGCTTCGTTCACCAGGTTGGCAAGGTCCGCGCCCACGCAGCCGGCGGTGGCGAGAGCCACCTTTTTCAGGTTCACGTCCTCCGCCAGCTTGATGTTGCGGGTGTGGACCTGCAGGGTGGCGATGCGGCCCGCCAGGTTGGGCCGGTCAATGGTGATGCGGCGGTCGAACCGGCCGGGCCGCAGCAGGGCCTGGTCCAGCACCTCGGGCCGGTTGGTGGCGGCCAGCAGGATGACGCCCTTGGTGGGGTCGAAGCCGTCCATCTCCGCCAGCAGCTGGTTGAGGGTCTGCTCCCGCTCGTCGTTGCCGCCCATGCGGTTGTCCCGGGACTTGCCGATGGTGTCGATCTCGTCGATGAAGACGATGCAGGGGGCGACCTTGCTGGCCTCCTTAAAGAGGTCCCGGACCCGGGATGCGCCCACGCCCACGAACATCTCCACAAAGTCGGAGCCGGAGATGGAGAAGAAGGGCACGTTGGCCTCGCCGGCCACGGCCTTGGCCAGCAGCGTCTTGCCGGTGCCCGGAGGGCCCACCAGCAGGGCACCCTTGGGGAGCTTTGCGCCGATCTCCGTGTATTTGCCGGGGTTGTGGAGGAAGTCGATGATCTCCGTCAGGGATTCCTTGGCCTCGTCCTGGCCGGCAACATCGGCAAAGGTGACGCCGGTCTGCTTTTCCATGTAGACCTTGGCGTTGGCCTTGCCCACGCCGCCGATGCCGCCGATGCCGCCCATGCCGCCCTTTTTCGCCATCCAGTTCATGAACAGGGAGAAGACCAGGATGATGATGACAAAGGGCAGCAGGTTGATCAGCAGCAGCGTGATGAAGCTGGTGGGGGGCTGGTAGTCCTTGTTGACATGGACGCCGTGCTCCGTCAGAAAGGCGGTGACGGTGTCGTTGGACTCGATCTGAACGGTGAAGAAGTCCAGCCGGGCGTCAGAGAGCCGGCTGCCCTCCGCCGTGGTGGCGGAATAGTACGGATCGCCGTTTTCATCCGTGCGCTTGAGGTAGGTGACGCCGCTGTCCGTCTCGTAGCGGTATCCGTCGGCGGGAATGATGTGGAGGATGCTCTCGTCGGTGTCGAAGTCCACGGAGGACACCTGCCCGCTCTCCACCATGTCCAGGAAATCGCTGTACTCCAGCTCCACGGAAGAGGAGGAGTGGCCAGCGCTGGTCATGTAGCTGCTGGCGTAGCTGATGACGGCGGTGAGCACCAGGGCCCAGCACACCAGCTGGACGACGCCCCGCCAGCTGCCGCTGTTCTTATTCCCGTTTTTTTTGTTCTTGTTGTTTTGGTCCATATATGGGGGCTCCTTTCAGGGAAAGCAAAGCATCAAAATTATAACGCAGTATATCACAAAAGCGGCGGAGCCACAAGGACGAGGACCGCTTTTTTGATGAAGTTTCTGTAAATTCCTACTTTATTGTGTCCCGCCGGTATGGTATACTACCACATGAATGCGACAAAATCTTCTTTTGAGGGGAAAACTATGGACGAACAGAGGAAAAACAGCCTGACCGCCGAGGCCGACGGCGTCATCGAGGGCCGCAACGCCGTCATCGAGGCGCTGCGGGCGGGGGAGAGCATCGACAAGATCTATCTCCAGAAGGGCGAGACCGACAAGACCCTGGGGCACATCGCCTCCAAGGCGAGGGCCGCGGGGGTCGTGGTGGTGGAGGCGGATAAGCGGAAGCTGGACGCCATGAGCCGCACCCACGCCCATCAGGGCGTCATCGCCCTGGCGGCGGTGCGGGAGTACGTCAGCGTGGAGAGCATCCTCCAGACCGCGGCGGATAAGGGGGAAAAGCCCCTCCTCGTGATCTGCGACGAGATCTCCGACCCCCACAACCTGGGGGCCATCATCCGGACGGCGGAGTGCGCCGGGGCCCACGGGGTCATCATCCCCAAACGCCGCAGCGCGGGACTGACCGCCGTGGTGGCCAAGACCTCCGCCGGGGCGGTGGCCCACGTGCCGGTGGCCCGGGTGCCCAACATCCCGGCGCTGCTGAAGGATCTGAAAAAGCAGGGGGTCTGGGTGTTCGGCACGGCGGCGGACGGCACCACCGGCCTGTACGACGCCGACCTGAAGGGCCCCGCCGCCATCGTCATCGGCAGCGAGGGCGACGGCATGACCCGCCTGGCCGCCGAGAACTGCGACTTTCTGGTCAGCATCCCCATGCGGGGGAAGCTGAATTCCCTGAACGCCAGCGCCGCGGCGGCCATCCTGCTGTATGAGGCGGTGCGGCAGCGGGGGTGAGCCCGGCGGGAGAGACGAGGAAGAGCTGAAAGAGGAGCGACATGGCGTCAAAGAACGAAAAGGATTTATACGAGACCGGCGGCACCGACGTGCCCGCCGCAGAGGGGGAATTCTCCCTGGAGGAGATCCTGGCGGAGTACGGCGGGAGCCTGGAGCAGCACATGCTGCGGGAGGCGGAACGGGAGCTGGAACCGGAGCCCGCGCCGAAGTCCGAAGCCCAGGACGCCCCCAGGCCGGAGCCGCCCAAGGCCGCTCCCGCGCCCGCGCGGGCGGCGGAGAAGCCCCGCCCCCAGGCGGAAAAGCCCCCGGCGCCGGATCCTGCCGTCCAGGCGGAGCTGGCCCGGCAGGAGGCCCGGGACAAGCTGCTGGCCCAGGCGGTGGATCTGGAGAAGCTGGAGCGGGAGCTGCCCCGGGCGCCCCGGCCCATCTCCCTGGAGGAAGTGGTGGGCAGCACCGTGGACGCGGTGATGGAGGCGGAGCAGGAGCCGCTGCTGCGGCCCAGGCGGGGGCTGTTCTCCCGGCGGAAGCTGGAGGAGGAGACGGAGGAACTGTATCCGCCGCCGGAGCCGGAAGTGGAACCGGAGATCGAGCCCATCGGTCCGGAGGAGGATCTGCCGGACGCGGCGGCGGACTGGCGGGAGACCTATAAGGGCCGGCGGGGCGCGGTGGCGCCGGCGCTGGTGATCGCCCTGCTGCCCACGGCGCTGCTGGCGGCGGAGCAGTACGGGCTGACGGTGCCCTACTGGAGCGGGGACGCGCAGGTGCAGAGCATCTTCCTGCTGGTGTGTCTTGCGGTGACGGCGCTGCTGTGCCGGGCCGTGTTTGTGAAGGGCGTCTCCATGCTGGGGCGGAAACGGTGCACCAGCGAGCTTTTGATCTCCCTCTCCGCCCTGGCGGCGGCGGCGGACTGCGCCGCGCGGCTGCTGTCAGCGGAGCGGGCCGCCGTTATGCCATACGCCTCGGTGGCCTGCCTGGCCCTGGTGTTTGCCCAGTGGGGCGTCAGCCGGGAGAGCCGGGGCATGTACGACATGTTCCGCGCCGCCGCCATGGACGACGAGCCGCCCTATCTGGTGACGGACACGGAAAAGGGTGCCTGCAAGCAGCGGGGGTCCGTGCCGGGATTTTACACCACCGCCATGCGGGACGACGCCGCGACGATCTTACAGACGGCGCTGCTGCCGGTGGTGCTGGCGGCCAGCGTGGTGTTCGCGGGACTCAGCTCCCTGGGCCAGGGGCGGGGAGATGATTTCCTGCTGAACTGGTCCGCCATCCTGGCGGCGGGGGCCACCTTTTCCCTGCCGCTGTGCTGGCCCCTGCCCTGGTCCCGCCTTGCCCGGCACCTGCAGAAGACGGGCTGCGCCGTGGCCGGGTGGTCCGGCGCGGAGCGGGTCAGCCGGCGGCGGGCCATGATCGTGACGGACGGCGACCTGTTCCCGCCGGGGACCATCCAGCTCAACGGCGTGAAGGTCTACGGCGAGGAGCTTGCCAAGGCGGTGTCCTACGCGGCCACCATGGCCCGGGGGGCGGGCTGCGGCCTGGAGCGGCTGTTTGACGGGCTGCTTCGGGCGGAGCTGGGCCGCTATGAAAAGGCCGACGACTTCAGCTTTTACGAGGAGGGCGGCTGGTCCGCCTCCATCCACGGCGAGTATGTGCTGCTGGGCACCGCGCCCTTTATGCGGAAAATGGATGTGCGGCTGCCGGGGGACATCAATCTGAAGACCGGCGTTTTCCTGGCGGTGGACCGCCAGCTTATCGCGGTGTTCGCCGTGAAGTACAACCCGGCGGAGAATGTGGACTTTGCCCTGCGGATGATGCGCCGCAGCCATATCACACCCATCCTGGCGGCCCGGGACCCCAACATCACCCCGGCGCTGCTGAAGCGGAAGTTCCACAAGAAGGTCAGGGTGGAGTATCCGGATCTCACCGCCCGGGTGGCCCTCAGCGAGGCGGAGCACGACCGGGACCTGCCCCGGGCCCTGCTGTTCCGGGAGGGGCTGCTGCCCTACGCCGAGACGGTGGCCGGCAGCCGGAGGCTGTGCAAGGCCGTCCGCCGGGCGGCGGTGCTGTCCATTCTGGGCAGCGCGGCGGGGACGCTGCTGGCGTTCTATCTGGTGTTCCAGGGGGCCTACGACCTGCTGACGCCCCTGGCGCTGGAGGCGTTTTTGCTGCTGTGGACCCTGCCGGTGCTGCTGATGGCGGACTGGACGGGAAGATACTGACGTCCAGGGGGGATTGCATCCCCCTGGATACGAAATTGCCGCGCCGCCTCTGGCGGCACGGCAATTTCGATGCCCCCTCTCCCCCGCACGGCGGGGGAGCCGCGCCCAATGGCGCGGGTATTGGTGTCCTGACCAGGCAAAGCCCGGTCAGGACGGTGAGATATTGAGATAAGAGATAGATGGTAGGAGATGCGAAATATCTCTTATCTCTTATCTTTTATCTCTTATCTTTTTTGCGTCTGTAACAAAAATTGACTGCCTTTTTTCTCTGTCCTGCCCAAAATGTGGAACCTGCCAAAATTTTTGTTGTATTAAACCGGGGAACGTTGTATAATTTCTACATTAGGGATTTTGACGAACGTCGAAGAGTCCGACCACGGCCGCTTTTCCCGCGGCCGCGTTGACAGCACAATATAAGGAGTGGAATGAACTATGAGCTATTCTGTACAGAACATCCGCAACGTCTGCCTGCTGGGCCACAGCGGCAGCGGCAAAACTTCCCTGGCGGAGAGCCTGCTTTACATGACCGGCGCCATCGACCGGATGGGCCGTACGGCGGACGGCAACACCGTCTGCGACTATGATCCCGAGGAGGCCAAGCGGCAGATCTCCCTGTCCACCGCCGTGGCGCCTCTGGAATTCACGGGCTGCCGCATCAATGTGCTGGACACCCCGGGCGCGTTCGATTTCTCCGGCGAGGTCATGGAGGCCCTGCGGGCCGCCGACGCCGCCATCATCGTCTGCTCCGCCAAGGACGGCGTTTCCGTGGGCCTGGAGAAGGCCTGGAAATACTGCGAGGAGCGGAACATGCCCCGGTTCATCTATATTTCCAAGACCGACGAGGACAACTCCGACTACAACGCGACCTTCGAGGCCCTCCGCGCCAAGTACGGCAACAAGATCGCGCCCCTGGTGGTCCCCATCTGGAATGAGGACAAGAAGGTCACCGGCATCATCGACGTGCTGAACAAGCGCGCCTATGAGATGCAGAACCTCAAGCGGGTGGAAATCGAGGTCCCCGCCGACAAGGAGGCCGTCATCACCGAATTCAACGACGCCCTGAAGGAGTCCGTGGCCGAGACCAGCGAGGAGTTCATGGACAAGTTCTTCGGCGGCGAGGACTTCACCTACGCCGAGATGATCCAGGGCCTGCGCCAGGGCGTGCGGGAGCTGAGCATGTTCCCCGTGCTGTGCGGCTCCGCCGTCAACTGCATGGGCAGCCTGATGCTGATGGACTACATCGTGGACCTGCTGCCCACCCCCATGGAGGGCAACTACCACAAGGCCACCCGTGCCGACGGCGAGACTGAGGAATTCGTGGTCTCTCCCGGCGGCGTGCCCACCGCCTTCGTGTTCAAGACCGTCTCCGACCAGTACGGCAAGTACTCCTTTGTGAAGGTGCTGTCCGGGGCCATCACCCCCGACCTGCCCATGGTCAACGCCCGCACCGGCGCCACGGAAAAGCTGGGCCGCCTGTATATCATGCGGGGCAAGAAGACCACCGAGGTCAAGGAGCTGGGCTGCGGCGACATCGGCGTCATCGCCAAGATGGACAAGGTCAAGACCGGCGACACCCTGTGCGATGCCCGTAAGGTCGTGTCGCTGAAGAATATCCCCTTCGCGGAGCCCTGCTACTCCGTGGCCATCGTCCCCAAGACCCGGGGCCAGGAGGACAAGGTGGCCCAGGGCCTCAGCCGTCTCAATGAGGAGGACCCCTCCTTCACCGTGGTCAACAACGCCGAGACCCACCAGATGGTCCTCTCCGGCGCCGGCGACATGCAGATCGACGTGCTGGTTTCCAAGCTGAAGAGCCGCTTTAACGTGGAAGCCGAGCTGAAGCCCACCCGCGTGGCCTACCGCGAGAAGATCCGCAAGACTGTCCAGAAGCAGGGCCGCCACAAGAAGCAGACCGGCGGCAGCGGCCAGTTCGGCGACGTGTGGATCCGCTTCGAGCCCAACCCCGAGACCGAGGAGATGGTTTTTGCCGAGGAAGTGTTCGGCGGCTCCGTGCCCAAGAACTTCTTCCCCGCCGTTGAAAAGGGCCTGCGGGAGGCCTGTATCCACGGCCCCCTGGCGGGCTATCCCGTGGTGAATCTGAAGGCCGTGCTGTACGATGGCTCCTACCATCCCGTGGACTCCTCTGAAATCGCTTTCAAGACCGCCGCGCAGCTGGCCTACAAGGCCGCCATGCCGGAGGCCAACCCCGTCCTGCTGGAGCCCATCGGCGAGCTGAAGGTCACCATTCCCGACAGCTACATGGGCGACGTCATGGGCGACATCACCAAGCGCCGGGGCCGTGTCATGGGCATGAACCCCACCGGCGACGGCGACCAGGTGCTGGAGGCCGAGGTGCCCATGGCCGAAATGGGCAGCTATGCCATCGACCTGCGGTCCATGACCCAGAGCCGGGGCAGCTTCACCTTCCACTTCGTCCGCTACGAGGACTGCCCTCCTGCGGCCCAGGAGAAGGCCATCGCCGAGGCCAAGGCACTGGCGGAGGCCTGAGAATGCCGCCGGGAGTCCGGCGTACAAGCATTTCGCCGGAGGCGAAATCTTGAAATCGGCCGAATTCACTTCGGACGATTTGAGTGAAATGCGGGGTCCCCGCACGGTGCGGAGCATCGGGTGGGGGGACTGCCCGCCCGCGGCCCAGGAGAAGGCCATCGCCGAGGCCAAGGCACTGGCGGAGGCCTGAGGATTCAGAATATACGGCATCAAGCCCGGGGAGCCAGACAGCTCCCCGGGCTTTTTGGAATGGAAAACCGCCCGGGCCGGGACGGATCTGATTTTTGAATGGGAAACGGACAGGCGGAGCATTTTTTAAAGATTTATGAAATGTGGAGTTTTTTCAAATAGTGTTGCATTAGCAACTGGCGAATATTCAAATATCCTGTTATACTCATATTGTCCTAAGGGAAAAAGGATCACGCAATCACAAGGATTGCAATGTATGATAAGGAGGAATATCAATATGAAAAAGTGGGTCTGCCAGGTTTGTGGTTATGTGTTCGAGGGCGAGAATCCCCCTGAGAAGTGCCCCCAGTGCGGTGTTCCCGCCTCTAAGTTCACCGAGCAGAAGGGCGAGATGAGCTGGGCCGCCGAGCATGTTCTGGGCGTGGGCAAGTCCTTTGGCGCCGACGTTCCCGAGGAGGTCCAGAAGGAGATCATCGACGGCCTGAACGCCAACTTCATGGGCGAGTGCACCGAGGTGGGCATGTATCTGGCCATGGCGCGCGTGGCCCATCGCGAGGGCTATCCCGAGATCGGCGAGTACTGGCGCCGCGCCGCTCTGGAAGAGGCTGAGCACGCCGCCAAGTTTGCCGAGCTGCTGGGCGATGTCCTGACCGACAGCACCAAGAAGAACCTGGAGATGCGCGTGGAGGCCGAGAACGGCGCCACCGCCGGCAAGTTCGAGCTGGCCAAGCTGGCCAAGAAGTACAACCTGGACGCCATCCATGACACCGTCCACGAGATGGCCCGCGACGAGGCCCGCCACGGCAAGGCCTTCGCCGGCCTGCTGAAGCGCTACTTCGGCTGATTGCCTGCATCAGGGAAAGCGGAGCGAAAGCTCCGCTTTCTTTTTTTGGAACGGAAAAGGGCGCAAAAAAAACCGCGAAGGGTCGGAGGCATCCGATTCTTTCGCGGTTTTATTGGATCTCCTGTTCCAGGGCGTCGAATTCCGGGGTGGAGAAGAACTCGCCCAGGGTGATGTTCAGGCCGTCGCAGAGCTTTTTGATGGTGACGATGCCGGGATTTTTGCTTCGGCCATACAGGATGTTTTTGACTGTGGAGGGCGGAATGGCGGAAAGCGTTGCCAATTTGCGGATAGACAGGTCCCGCTCTCCGCAGAGCGCCAAGAGACGATTGGCAACAGCGATTCTTGTATCCATGGCCCGCACCTCCTCTTTATCCCCAGTGTACCTAAAAGGATTGCCAAAGGTGGGCTATATATGCTACTATATGGCTATATATAGCCCAAAGGAGGACGTGAAAATGAGTGTTTGCGGGATTGTGGCCCAGGAGCTGGACCCTGAAAAATTCGAGAGGACGATGACCGGCTTTCTCAGTCCCGGGCGGGAGGAGGAGCTGCGCGCGCGGTTCCGGCGCATGGCGGACGCGGGCGTGGACGAATTCGTCGTCTCCATGGACGGCGGGTATGCCCTGATGCTGGCCGGTGCCCTGCTGCTGTGGAGGTCGGCCGAGCATGTGGACGTGAAGGTCAGCTGCATGGTGCTGTGGGAGGAGCAGGCGGCCCGCTGGCCGGAGAACATCCGGAACGTCTTTTTTGCCGTAATGGTCTTCTGCGACCGGGAGATCATGCTGGAGCGCCGCCGCGGCGACGGCAACCTTGACAGGCGGGACCGCTATCTGGCGGAGAACTGCCAGCAGCTGCTGGCGGTGTGGGACGGCGGGGCCGGGCCGGTGTGGCGGACCGTGGCTCTGGCCCGGGAGAAGGGCCTGACCGTGTGGGAACAGCCGCTGAAGGGGTGAATTTTGGGCGATTCCACGCTCCGCAGACAAAATCCGGGCCCTGGGGATGGCCAAATCCGGCGGGATGTGGCATACTGAGGGCAGAAACAGGAGAGGGGCGAAGCCATGGACGCTGTGAAGACGGGGGCCTATCTGGCGATGCTGCGGAAGGCCAGGGGAGCGACCCAGCAGGAGATCGCCGAACAGCTGGGCATTTCCAATAAGACGGTCAGCAAATGGGAGAGCGGCGGCGGGCTGCCGGACATCACCGTGCTGCCCGCCCTGGCGGCGCTGTACGGCGTCTCCGCCGATGACATTCTGGCGGGGGAGACCCTGACTGACCGGCGGCGCGGCGTCCTGGCGGAAGAGACGGCGGCCCGGCGGAAGCGGCTGCTGGCCCGGCTGCGGATGCGGTTCGACATCTGTTTTGTGATGGCGCTGGCGCTGGCGGTTTTGGCCGCCCAGCGGATCCGGTATGTGAGCTGGACTGCGCTGGTGATATCCATTGCGGCGGTCTGGGCGGGATATATTCTGGTAGCCCATCCGATCCGCTATGGCGGTGTGGAGGCGGACGGGGCGCTGTGGCGGAACCTGTACCAGAAGCTGCTGGCGGCGTCGGCGCTGCAATGGTACGCGCTTCTGCGGCTGTCCCGGATCGGCTCCACCGGACTGGCCGATGCGGTATCCTCCGGGGAATGGCGGGCCATGATGGTTTTGGCCGTGCGGGCCGGGATCTTTTGCCTGGGGACGCTGGCGATCTGGGGCGCGCTGCAGTGGCGGCTCCGGCGGCTGGCGGGGAAGGGTGTTTGGATCGTTCCGGTGTGGGTGATGCTGTGGGGCTGCTGGGCGGCGGTCTTTCTGGCGGCGTGGCTGCTGGCGGACGGGGCTTACCGGCAGACTGTGGAACACTGGCTGAGCCGATACCCCAGCTGGGAATGGATCAGCCAGCACCCGGCGCTGCGTATCCGGCGGGACGAGGCCCTTGCGCCACTGCTGCTGACCCGGCGGATCGTGCTGGCGGCAGGGGGCGTCAGCGCCCTGGGACTGCTGGCGGCGTCGGCGCGGATCAGGCCGCGGCGGAAAAAAACACGGGACCCCCTTGCGGACCCACAGAAATGATGATAAAATTTCCCCGTAAAAGGGGAGAAGTCTGATGTATCATTATATCTTTTTTGATCTGGACGGCACGCTGACCGACTCCAAGGAGGGCGTGATCAACAGCGTGCGCTACGCCGCCGAAAAGCTGGGGGGCCCGGTGCCGGACGACGAGACGCTTTTGAAGTTCATCGGCCCGCCGCTGCAGGATTCCTTTATGGAGTACTGCGGCTTCGACCGGGAAAAGGCGCTGGAGGCCATCCAGGTGTTCCGGGAGCGGTATACGCCCGTGGGGCAGTTTGAGAACCGGCCCGGCCCCGGGCTGGTGGAGATGTGCCGGCGGCTGAAGGAGCGGGGGTATGTGCTGGCGCTGGCCTCCTCCAAGCCGGAGGAGATGTGTGTGGCCATCTGCGGCCGCTTCGGGTTTACGCCGTCCCTGGCGGTGACCACCGGGAGCCCGCCCACCGGGGACTGGAGCAAGCAGGACGTGATCCGGGAGACCATGCGCCGCCTGGGGCTGACGGAAAAGGATAAGCCCTCCATTTTGATGGTGGGGGACCGGAAATTCGACGTGCTGGGGGCCGCCGCCTGCGGCATCGACTGCGTGGGCGTGGAGTTCTTCGGCTACGCCCCGCCCGGCGAGCTGGCGGAGGCCGGCGCCGTGGCGGTGGTGCGGACCGCGGAGGAGCTGGAGCGGTTTATTTTGACCCACTGAGCTTTGTATGATCCTTTGGTGATCCCATGATGGAAAACAGCCGCCCGGATGGGTGGCTGTTTTGCTGCGGGATATTCAGTCCTTGTCGGCCTGCTGGGCGGCTTTTTCGGCTTTGGCGACCTCCGCCAGGGTCATACCGGAGCCGGTCAGGTCGGCTTCCAGCACCGGGTCCACGGGGACCGCCAGGTACATGTTGTTGCCGTAGGTAAAGGCGCCGGTGGTGACGGCCACCACCTGGCCATAGACATTCAGCAGGGCGCCGCCGCTGCTGCCCTTGGAGATGTCGGCGGTGTTCATGACGCAGGGGAGGGCGTAGCGGTCCACTTCCCGGTCCGTGGCGCTGACGATGCCGGAGCTGACCGCCAGCCCCAGGCCCAGGGGATTGCCCAGGGTGTACACCGCATCGCCGGGGCGGACGTCGCCGACGCCGGCCAGCTCCAGAAAAGCAAAGGCGGAGGTGGTCTTTTTGACCGTGGAGGTCTTGGAGACCCGGAGAACGGCGATGTCGATGTCCGGGTCATAGTAGACCACGGATTCCACGGGGTAGACCTCCCCGGTGGAGAGGGCGGCGGTGGCGTAGATGGCGTTCTCAATGGAGTGATAGTTGGTGACGGCCAGGCCGTCGGCGGAGATGAAGAAGCCGCTGGCGTTGGAGGCGGGCTCCTTGGCGTCGATCTCCTTCTGCTTTTCATAGGCGTCCAGGCAGAAGACGGCGGCCATGTGGCGCTCCGCCGCCTGGCGGGCGGTGAGGGTCTCCTCCAGCAGGCCCAGGGCGTTGGCGGCGGATTTGACGCGGCTGTTCTGAGACGCCAGACGGGTAATGACCGTGCCGCTGCCGTCCCGATAGGGGAAGGTCAGGGCGTCCCGGGCGGCTTCATACAGGCTGGCGCAGGTCATGGCGCCGTCATAGGCCCGGGAGACCAGGCCGATGCGCTGGGCAAAGGCCGCGGCGTCAGACACGGTGAAGTCGCCGGAGCCGTCGCTGTAGCCCAGCATCCGCAGCAGCATGGCGCACCAGGCGTTGGCGGTGACGGCGCTGTTGGGGCTGAACTTCGTCAGGGAGGTGCCGGAGACCCAGCCCTGGTGGGCGGCGTAGGTCACGGCGGTGTCGGCCCAGACGGGCACGTCCGTAAAGCCGGAGATCCACAGGTCCTGGGCGGCGGCCTGCTCCGCCCCGGCCAGCCGGACCAGCAGCACCGCGGCCTGGGCCCGGGTGGCGGGCTGGTCCAGGGAATCGCCGGCGCCGGCGTCCAGCAGGCCCAGGGTCGTCAGCGTGTCCGCGGCACGGAGGGATTCGCCCTCCAGCGCGGCGGCAGCGGGAACCGCGCCCGCCAGCAGGAGCAGGGCGCAGAGGAATGCAAGTACTTGTTTTTTCATGGGGATGCCTCCGAAAATTTGAATTCCTTTTTATTGTAGCACCCGGGACGGGGCTTGGCAAGCGTGGGAAAAGCTGGTACAATGACCCTGCGAAAAGCCGGACGCCCCGGGCTGCCGGTCATCTGAATGATAAAGGAGAAAGCTCAAATGGAACTGAAAGAAATTTTGAGCCGGTGCGACCATACCCTGCTGGCCCAGACGGCCACCTGGGCGGAGATCCGGGCCGTCTGCGACGACAGCATGAAGTACGGCTGCGCCAGCGTGTGCATCCCGGCCAGCTTCGTGAGGCAGGCGGCGGAGTATGTTGCCGGAAAGCTGCCCATCTGCACGGTCATCGGCTTCCCCAACGGCTACGACACCACGGCGGCCAAGTGCTTCATGGCCGCCGACGCGGTGGAGAACGGGGCGGACGAGGTGGACATGGTCATTAACGTGGGCTGGGTGAAGGACCGGAAGTGGGACGATCTGCTCTCGGAGATCAAGGCCGTGAAGGCCGCCTGCAAGGGCAGGCTCCTGAAGGTCATCATCGAGTGCTGCTTCCTCACCGACGAGGAGAAGATCCGGATGTGCGAGATCGTCACCGCGTCCGGGGCGGACTATATCAAGACCTCCACCGGCTTCGGCGGGGGCGGCGCCACCCGGGAGGATGTGGCCCTGTTTGCAAAGCACATCGGGCCCAACGTGAAGATCAAGGCCGCGGGCGGCATTGCCGATCTGAAGGACGCGGAGGATTTTATCGCTCTGGGGGCGTCCCGCCTGGGCACCAGCCGGGTGGTGAAGGCTGTCAAGGCTCTGGAAAAATAAATACAAACCGTATAAAAACGTCGAAAAAATCCCCTCTGTTGCGAAAAAACGCGAAACAGAGGGGATTTTCCCCGCTCAGCCCAGGGCATTGCCCGCCAGCAGCGCCGCCAGCAGGACCGACAGGGCGGCCTGGAGGAGCTTGCCCAGCAGACAGGGGCGCAGGGAGAGGCCGCTGCCCTCCAGCGCGGCGGCGGTCTGGCACAGGACGGAGAGTCCGCCCCAGCCGGCGCAGCCCGCCGCCAGGAGGAAACCGGAGGGGGTGGGCGGCAGCAGGGGCGTCAAGGAGAACAGCTCCACAGCGCCCACCAGAGCGGGGCCCAGCAGCGGCCCGGCGGCGGCCAGGGGCCTTGCCAGCACATAGAAAAACACCACGAAGGCGCAGACGGAGAGCATGCCGCCGGCGGCGTCCCGGATGGACCCCACAAAGGCCGTGGAGAGGGAGAGCGCCTGAAAGGGGATACCCCTTGACACCCGCTCCCGGGAGCCGCGTTTGCCATGCCCCCGGAAGAAAAGGCCCGTCAGAAGGGCAGAGGCCACATGGATGAGCCACAGCCACACCCCCGCCCGGACGCTGCCGAAGACCCCCACCCCCAGGACGCTGACGAGAAAGACGGGGTTGGAGTTGTTGCAGAAGGTCAGGAGCCGCTCCGCCTCCCCGGCGGTCAGCTGGCCCTCCCGGTAAAGCCCGGCCGCCGTCTGGGCGCCGATGGGATAGCCGCCGATGAGGCCCAGCAGCAGGGGGCCGGCGGCCTGGCCGGGCAGGCGGAAGAGGGGGGCCATCAGGCCGGAGAAAAGCGGGGCCAGCCACTGGCCGAAGCCCAGGGAAATCAGCAGGCCGGATACCGCCAGAAAGGGGAACAGCGCCGGGATCACGGACCGGCCGCACAGGGCCAGGGCCTCCACCGCCGCCGCGCGGACCCGGGCCGCGTCCGCCAGGAACCAGATCAGGACGCCGCACGCCGCCAGGCAGGCGTCGGTACGCCAACGGTTTTTCATGCACATCACCCGTGTACCCTATGCCGGGGCCGGGGGTTTTATGCGGCGGATTGCGGGGCGGCCGCATCCGCCCCCGGGAGGGGAGGATGGGAACGTGAAGCGGCCCCGGGTCGGAGAGACCCGGGGCCGCTTCAGTCTGTCAAAAAGCCCCTGTTTGGAGAAAAAGCGTTCCGTTTCGCAGGGGGAGTACGAGGGGGCGGGAGCCCCCTCGTGTTGAATCGAATGCCTGCAAACGGGCTGCGGCAGCAGCCCGTTGCGCCGCATCGCGGCAGCTTTTTGGGCTGCGAAGCAGACAAAAAAGCGAGGCATTGTTCAAGCTGCCGAAAAAGTCCACTGAACTTTTTCGGCAGCCTGAACCGGCCCCGGGTCGGAGAGACCCGGGGCCGGTTGAATGGGCGGTCAGAGACCTGTTACGATGACGAGGGCGGTTTCGCTGTCCGCGCCGGTCTGCTCCCGGGCCGGGGGCTGGATGCCGGCGGCGTCCAGCTGGTCCAGCAGGACAGCGTAGTCGCTGGAAGACAGCTCGTAGCGCTGCTGGCCGTCCTCCGTTTCCGTGGGGGCGCGATCCGCCAGCAGGGCGGTCTCCAAAGCGTCCGCCGGGAGGGTCAGGACGGCGAAGTAGGGGGAGGAGGCGCGGGCGGCGTCCTCCGCCGCGTTTTTGGCGGCTTCCTGGGAGAGACCGTCCGTGGGGGAGGCGGTGACGGCAAAGGAGGTCTGGCTGTCGTCCTCCGCCTGGGCGGCGGGCTCCTCCATAGGCGTCTCCATATAGGATTCCGCCGCGGGGGCCGCCGTGTCGGCGGCGGGCTCGTATTTGCCGCCGCCGAAACCCACGCCCCGGATCAGCAGCACGATGGCGCAGCAGGCGGCCAGGGGCGCCAGCAGGTGGGACAGCTTCCGCTTTTTCGCCGGGGCCTGGGCACGGATGGCGGACATCACGCCCTCGGCGAAGCCGGCGGGGACCTCCGTGTCCTCCGCGTCCGGGAAGGCGGCCCGGATGGCCAGCGCGTCGTCCACATAGGCCCGGCAGCCGGGACACCCGTCCAGATGGGCCTGGACGCCGGCCATCTCCTCGGGGGACAGCTCCCCGTCCACAAACAGATCCAGCAGGGCCGCGTAATCGTCACAGTATTTCATTTGCAGCCCTCCTTTCCTGCTTCTTTGGACGGAGGAGCGGCGGAAAAGTTCCCGCTCCGCAGCAAAAAGTTTCGCAGCTGCTTCCGCCCCCGGCTGATGCGGGACTTCACCGTGCCCAGATCCAGGGACAGGATGTCCGCGATCTCGTCATAGGTGCGCTGGTGAATCTCCCGCAGGATCAGCACCTGGCGGTAGTCCGGCGGCAGGGCGGCCAGGCCCGCCTCGATCTGTTCCCGCAGCTCCGACCGCTCCGCCTGCTCCTGAGGGGAGGCGGCGGGGGCCGGCACGTCCAGATTCAGTTCCGCGTCGTCCAGGGAGGGCCCCGCCGCGGCGCGATGGCGGCCCTCCCGCCGCAGCAGATCCACGCTGGCGTTGGACGCCAGACGGTACAGCCAGGTGGAGAAGCTGGACTCCCCCCGGAAGAAGCGGAGGCCCTGCCAGGCGGCGAGAAACGCCTCCTGGGCCGCCTCGGCGGCGTCCTCGGGGTTTTTGCACATCCGCAGCGTCAGGGCAAAGACCCGCTTTTCATACAGGCGCACCAGCTGGGCAAAGGCGTCCTGGTCCCCCTGGCGGGCGGCTTCGATCCAGTTTTGTTCTTGATTCATGTCAGGTCCCTCTTGATCCCCTTCGTCACGCGGTAGACGTCCTCCAGGGTGTTCATCTGTACGATCTGTTCCTTATAATAGCCGGAGTGGGGCACGCCCTTGAGATACCAGCAGTAGTGGCGGCGGGCCTCCAGCACCGCCACCCGCTCGCCCTTGGCCTCCGCCGCCAGCTGGAACTGGCGGACGGCGGTGTCGCACCGCTCGGCCAGGGAGGGCAAAGGCGGGATGGGACGGCCCTCCAGAGCGGCCTTGGCCTGCTGGAACAGCCAGGGGTTGCCGAAGCACCCCCGGCCGACCATGGCCATGTCCGCCTTGGTGTGCTGCAAAATGCGGACGGCGTCCTCCGGCTTCCAGATGTCGCCGTTGGCGATGACGGGGACGGAGACCGCCTCCTTCACCTGGCGGATGCAGTTCCAGTCCGCCGCGCCGCCGTAGACCTGGGCCCGGGTGCGGCCGTGGACGGCCACGGCGGAGACGCCCGCCTGCTCCAGTGTCTGGGCGAATTCCACGCAGTTGCAGCTGCCCATGTCCCAGCCCCGGCGGAATTTGGCGGTGACGGGGACGGAGACGGCCTTCACCACCGCCTCCACGATGCGCCCGGCCTTGTCGGGGTCTTTCATCAGGGCCGCGCCGTCGCCGTTGTTCACGATCTTCCCCATGGGACAGCCCATGTTGATGTCCAGGATGTCCGCGCCGGTGTGCTCGATGGCGATCTGGGCGGCCTCCGCCATGCAGACGGGGTCGCTGCCGAAGATCTGGACGGCGGCGGGGTGCTCCCCGGGGAACTGGCGGAGGAGGGAGAAGGTCTTCTTGTCGTGATAGCACAGGGCCTTGGAGGAGATCAGCTCCGTAACGGTGTATCCCGCCCCCAATTCCGCGCAGATCTGGCGGAAGGCCGCGTCCGTGACCCCGGCCATGGGGGCCAGGGCCAGCTGGGAATGGATCTCTGCTGTTCCAATGCGCATGGGGCACCATCCTGTTTGAAAAATGAATACTTATTATAACACATCCCCGTGGAAAAGTCCACGGGGATGGGGGAAAAGCGGTCACGACAGCGCGTGGGCGGCCCGGGCCAGCAGAAGAAGCAGGAGCATGAGGCCGCACAGGACAAGCATTTTCTGACGGGGAGTCGGAATGCGGGTCTGCCGCTTGAGCCTGCCCATGCACCAGGCATTGAAGAGCCAGAAAAGCAGGCCGCCGGCGGGGAGAAGGACCAATACCAGGATGCCCAGCGCATCGTCGCTGGTGTGAGGGGTTAGGTAGAACATGGGAACCCTTCTTTCTGTGCGGTTTTTATCAGGATAGCACGGCGCTTGGAAAAAGTCCACAGGGGACGGCTTTGTTGCAGATGGTTTTTTGATGTGGTACAATAAAAATACAAAATTGTGAGGAGGCGTCCTATGAAAAGAAGGTACTGGATTTGTCTGCTGCTTGCGGCGGCCGCCCTGCTGTGCTGGGGGTATTTCAAGACGACCGGGGAACAGCGGGTGGCCGGGAAGACCTTTGCCTGGGAAGAGGGCGGCTTTGGCGGCGCTTTTACAATTGACATCCATGAAGACGGCACCTTTCAATACTATGAGGGGGCGTTGAGCAGCTACATCGGCGTTGGCACGTGGGAGATCGACGGCTCCGTGATCACGCTGAAGGATGATACTGCTGCATACAGCAGTAGAAACCGGAAAAATCATTTTGAGATCCAGGACGATGGGCTGATCTGGGTGGAAGCGGGCTCTGATAACTTTCTTTATATCCAATTGGAGGACGGCGCGGCATTTCCCGTGAAGGGATAAGGCAGACACGCACCGGGAGGGACGGAAATGGAATTGGTTTACAGACGGGCCGGGGCGGAGGATCTGGACCTCCTGGTCAAGACCCGCATCGAGGTTCTGCGGGCGGCCAACGGGCTGGATGATACCGTGGACATGTCCGCGGTGGAGGCGCAGTCCCGGGACTACTACCGCAAGGCGCTGTCAGACGGGAGCCACGTGGCCTATCTGGTCTTCGACGGCAAAGAGCTGGCCGGGGCCGGGGGCGTCAGCTTCTACCGGCTGCTGCCCACGTATCACAACCCCACGGGGGAGAACGCCTACATTATGAACATGTATACCCGGCCTGCCTGCCGGCGGCGGGGCATCGCGTACAGGACCCTGGATTTTCTGGTGGCCGCCGCCCGGGAGCGGGGCGTTTCCCGCATTACCCTGGAGGCCACCCGGATGGGCCGGCCCCTCTACGAAAAGTATGGCTTTGTGGGGCTGGGGGACGAGATGGAGCTGCCCCTCTGACCGCAGGCTGCCCCCTCAAAGATGACCGCATGACATGGACAACGCCGCCGTCCCGGCCGGGACGGCGGCGCTTTTTCCGCAAAGCGCCCCGGGAAATGGGGCGTCCTCTTTTCCCGACGGGATTTTCTGTCACAGGGGGATAAAATGATGGAAAATCATGGTTTCAGGGGGGACAGGCTGTGGAACACGGTCAGATCACTTTGGGGCGGGAGCAGTCCGCGCGGCTGATGGCGTGGGGCATCCGCTTTTTCCTGGCGGCGGCGCTGACCGCCAGCCAGACGCCGGGGAATTACGCGCCCTTTGCCCTGGGCTGCGTGGCGGCGGCAGGGCCGGGGGGCGGAGGCGCCGCCGCCCTGGCGGGGGTGGCGGCGGGGTCGCTGCTGTTTCTGCGGTTCGCCGACGCGCTGCCCTGTCTGGCGGCGGGGGTGCTGATCCTGACCGCTGCCACGGCGTTCCGGGGCAACAGGCTCCTGGCGCGGCCCAGGGTCCTGGCCCTGACGGCGGCGGGGCTGTTTCTGGCGGTGAACGGCATTTATGTGATGGAGTCCCTGTCGCCGCTGGAGGAGCTGACGCCCTGCCTGGCGGCGGCGGGGCTGACCGGGGCCGCCGCCTGGTTTTTCCAGCCGCTGCTGCAGCCCGGGGAGGACAGGCCCCCGGCGGACGGCGTGCTGTTCCTGGCGGCGGCGCTGCTGCTGGCTCTGGAGGATTTGGAATTTCTGGGGCTCTCCGTCGGGCGGACGCTGCTGTGCGTGCTGCTGGCCTATACCGCCTATGAGCGGGGGGCCGTGGCGGGGGCCGCGGCGGGGCTGGGCCTGGGGCTGACGGCGGATTTGTGCGCCGGGACGGGCAGCGGCATTTTCACCGCCGGACTGGGCCTTGCGGGGCTGCTGGCGGGCAGCCGGACGGGCCGCCGCCGGAGCAGCGCGGCCCTGGCCTTTCTGGCGGCGGCGCTGGCGGCGCTGCTGCCTGCCCGGGAGCCTCTGGCTCAGCCGCTGCTGCTGGAATCCATGGCGGCCATGGGCATTTTCCTGCTGCTGCCGGGGCGGCTGTTCGGCGGCAAGCGGGTGAAAAAGGCGCCCCCTGCCGACGAGACCGCCGTGGGCGCCCGGCTGAAGGAGCGGCTGACCCGGGCGGCGGGGGCGCTGCGGGATCTGTATGACAGCATGGGCCGCAGCGCGCCCCGTTCCAGCGACGAAAATCCCGCCATCATCTTCGACCGGGCGGCAGAGAAGGTGTGCCGGGGGTGCGCGCTGTGCGACCTGTGCTGGCAGCGGGAGTACACCGGCACCTTCAACGCCCTGAACGACGCCACACCGTACCTTCTGGAGCGGGGGCGGGCCATGCCCAAGGACTTCCCCGCCTATTTTGCCGACCGGTGCATCCATCTGCCGGACTTTATCACGGCGGTGAACGGGGAGCTGTCCGCCTTTTTGCTGCGGCGGCAGTACCGGCGGCAGCTGGAGGAGACCCGCCGCAGCGCCCAGGGGCAGTACGCCCAGCTTTCGGAGCTGCTGACCGCCACCGCCGCGGGCCTTGGCGAGACCGTGAACACGGCGGGGGAGGCGGCCTTCGCCTGTAAGATCGGGGCGGCGCTGCGGCCCAAGGAGGGGGAGCCGGTCTGCGGGGACACGGTGACCTCCTTCCAGACGGAGGAGGGCCGGTGGTGCCTGCTGCTGGCGGACGGCATGGGCAGCGGCGAGCCCGCCCGGAAGGAGTCCGCCCTGACCTGCCGGCTGCTGCGCCAGTTCCTGGAGGCGGGGGTGGAGCCGGAGGCGGCGCTGAAGACCCTCAACGCCGCCATGGCCCTCCGGGGGGCGGAGACGGGGAGCTTCACCACCATTGACCTGTGCGTGGTGGATACGGCCACCGGCGAGGCTGCTTTTTACAAGTACGGCGCGGCCCCCAGCTATCTGAAAAAGGGCGGCACAGTCCGCCGGGTCACCGGGGGGAGCCTGCCCGCCGGCCTGCGGGGGACCCCCGCCCAGCCGGACGTGACCAAGGCGCGGCTGGACCCCGGCGGCTTCGCGGTGATGATCAGTGACGGCGTGGCGGACCCGGGGCGGGATGAGTGGCTCCAGGATCTGCTGGCCGGCTGGGAGGGGGAGGACCCCCAGGCCCTGGCGGGGCTGATTTTGTCGGAGAGCGTCCGGCGGGAGCATCTCCAGGATGACTGCGGCGTCCAGGTGCTGTACCGTCCGGCGGAGGAGATAAAAAAGGTCTGAGGCCCCGTATAAATTTTCCGCCGCCGCGGCAAAATGGAACCATCAACATCAGGAGGCTTTTGACAATGGTGAAAGGTATTTCCAGACGGGTCGTGGTGGTGGACTCCCCGGACCAGCGCTTTTTTGAGCAGGCCATCTTCATCGTGCGCAACGATGCCGCCGGGGAGGGCGTCACCGCCAGGGAGCTGGTGGAGGAGGCCCGGCGGGTGGCCCGGAACTACGCCGGCGGCGACCACGGGCGGTTCAGCCGGGTATGGCGGGAGCTGAGCCCAGCGGTGTACACTATGATGGGCGCGGCGGGGATCGGGCTGGTGTGGCTGACAGTGGCCCTGATATGACGGGATACGGCAAAAGGCAGGCGCGATGCGCCTGCCTTTGAGGCTGCCCCAAAAATCCGTCCGGACTTTTGGGGCAGCCTCAAACATGCCGTTACTTTTGTGCCGCAACGCGGCACAAAAGTCCTCGCTTCGCTCGCCGCAGCGCCTTGTGCAGCAAGGCGCTGCGGGGCATTTGATTCCATTCGAGGCGGGCTGCGCCCCCTCGAGCACCCCCGCCTGCTCTGAGCCTTTTTCTCCGGCAGGGAAAGGTTTTTTGACAGGCTGAAAGGCAGGCGCGATGCGCCTGCCTTTTTTCACGTTTCGTGGGGAAGGGGGGACATGCAAGTTCGGCCCGGTTTCGTCATAGAGTTTGGGCGGGGTGAAGTGTATGGAGCGTAATCGGCGAGACAGAGAGGGCGGCGTTCTCAGCGCCGTGGCGGAGCTGTTCGACCTGCCGGCGGACGTGGTGGCGGGACTGCCCAGGCTGGAGATGGTGGGCAGCCGCCAGCTCTATCTGGAGCACCACACCGGCATCCTGGCCTACAGCCAGGAGCAGATCGACGCCAACACCGCCGCCGGGGTCCTGCGCGTCCGGGGGGAGCGGCTGACGCTGCTTGCCATGACGGCGGGAGAGCTGCGCATCGGCGGGAAGATCGACGCCGTGGAATGGGTGGGGGTGGACGGATGCTGAGCGGGGCCGTCAACCGCCTGCGGGGACAGGTCCGCGTCCGGGCGGAGAGCCAGTTTCCCGAGCGGGTGCTGAACCTGTGCGGCGCCAGGGAGCTGGCCTTCTGGGACCTGGAGTGGGAGTCCCCCACCGCCTTCACCTGCCGCCTCAGCCGCAAAGACTGGCACGCCCTGCGGCAGGCGGCGGCAAACCTGGACTGTACGCTGACGGTGGTGCGGCGGGAGGGCGCGCCCTACTTCCTCTTCCGCTTCCGCCACCGCCAGGCCCTGGTGACGGGGCTGGTGGCCTGCGCCCTGGGGCTGTTCCTGGGATCGTTTTTCATCTGGGATTTTACCGTGGAGGGCAACGAGACCGTCTCCACGGAGCGGATCCTGCGGTCTCTGGAGAAATACGGCGTGGGGCTGGGGTCCTTCGGGCTGTCCCTGGACGGGGAGGACATCCGCAACCATGTGCTGCTGGACATCCCGGAGCTGAGCTGGATCACCGTCAATGTCTCCGGCTGCCGGGCCAGCGTGCAGGTGCGGGAGCGGGTGGCGCCGCCGGAGATGGTGGACGAAGCCTCCCCCGCCAACGTGGTGGCCCGGCGGGCGGGACTGGTGCTGAAGGTCCAGGCCCTGGACGGCGTGGCCGCCGTGCTGCCGGGCACCGCCGTGACGGAGGGACAGCTTCTGATCTCCGGCGTGGAGGACACGGAGACCGTGGGCGCCCGGGTGCTGGCGGGCATGGGGACTGTCGAGGCCAGGACGTGGTACGCCCTGACCACCCAGGTGCCCCTGACGGGGCTGGAAAAGCGGTATACCGGGGAGGAAAAAACAGGGCTCTCCCTGATCTTTGGGACCCGGCGCATAAAATTCTTTTCAAACAGTAGCATCGAAGGCAGGAAATATGATAAAATAACCAGCAGATATCCCCTGACGCTGCTGGGCGTGCCGCTGCCGGTAACGGTGACGGTGGAGCGGCGGCGGTTTTACGAGGCCGTCCCGGCGGAGCGGACCGCCGCCCAGGCGGAGCAGGCGGCGGAGGCGGCCCTGACGGAGCAGCTCCACGCCATGGTGGACCCCTGGGGCGCCGTCAGCTCCACCCTGTGCACCTCCCGGCGGCGGGGGGACACCCTGGCGGTGACGCTGGCGGCGGAGTGCGTGGAGCAGATCGGGGAGAGCGTGCCCATTTTCACGGAAGAATCAGGCGGGGCCTGAAATGATACGGGAGTGAAGCGATTTTGGAACAGAGGATCAGCATTGAGCGGCTGGAACAGGCCGTGAACATCTTTGGCTCTTTTGACGAGAACATCCGCCTGCTGGAGCAGGAATTCTCCGTCACCGTGGTGAACCGGGAAGGGGAACTGCGGGTGGAGGGCGAAGCGGAGAGCGCCTGTCTGGCCGCGAAGGCCATCCAGGCGCTGCTGACGCTGTCCTCCCGGGGGGAGGCCATCGGGGAGCAGAACGTCCGCTATGTCATCGGCCTGGTGCGCTCCGGCAGGGAGGCCCAGATCACGGAGCTCACCGGCGACGTGCTGTGCATCTCCGCCAAGGGCCGGCCCATCAAGCCCAAGACCATCGGGCAGAAGGAATACATCCAGTCCGTGCTGAAAAACACGGTCACCATCGGCGTGGGCCCGGCGGGCACCGGCAAGACCTATCTGGCAGTGGCCGCCGCCGTCCAGGCCTTCCGGGACAAGCAGGTGAACCGCATCATCCTCACCCGCCCGGCGGTGGAGGCCGGCGAGCGGCTGGGCTTTCTGCCCGGCGACCTGCAGAGCAAGGTGGACCCGTACCTGCGGCCCCTGTACGACGCCCTGTTCGACATGCTGGGGGCGGAGACCTATCAAAAGTATCTGGAGCGGGGCAATATCGAGGTGGCGCCCCTGGCCTACATGCGGGGCCGGACCCTGGACGACAGCTTCATCATCCTGGACGAGGCCCAAAACACCAGCCGGGAGCAGATGAAGATGTTCCTGACCCGGCTGGGCTTCGGCTCCAAGATCGTCATTACCGGAGACGTGACCCAGATCGACCTGCCGGACGGCAAGGCCTCGGGCCTGAAAGAGGCCATGCGGGTGCTGAAAAACGTGGAGGGCATCGGCATCTGCCAGCTGACCAACGCCGACGTGGTGCGCCATGTGATGGTACAGCGCATCGTGAAGGCCTATGA
Source organism: uncultured Dysosmobacter sp. (assembly GCA_947625655.1). Lineage (GTDB taxonomy): Bacteria > Bacillota > Clostridia > Oscillospirales > Oscillospiraceae > Oscillibacter. Next base: position 81,371 of record CANQPD010000004.1, on the reverse strand, counting down.
GGACTATGAGACGGCGCGCGGCGGCGGAAAGGGAGGAAAGCGGTAATGGCGAAACGGCATTATATCCCCGTCACCGCCGACGTGCCGGGGGCGGCCAATGAGCGCAACTGCGCCCTGATCCGCAAGGTCATCCGCACGGCCCTGGCGGCGGAGGGCATGGAGCTGCCCTGCGAGGTGGACGTGCTGCTGACGGGCGGCGAGAACATCCACCGGATCAATCTGGAGATGCGGCAGGTGGACAGGCCCACCGATGTGCTGAGCTTTCCGGAGTTCGATCTCCGCCCCGGCGAATTGCCCACAGAGGAGGACGCCGACCCCGGCACGGGGCTGATCCCGTTGGGGGACATGGTGATCTCCATGGAGCATGTGGCGGCCCAGGCCAAGGAGTACGGGCACTCGAACCGCCGGGAGCTGGCGTACCTGGTGACCCACTCCGTGCTGCATCTGCTGGGCTATGACCACCTGGACGAGGGGGAGATGAAGGCCCAGATGCGGGCAAGAGAGGAAGCCATCCTGGCGGAGCTGGGGATCACACGGTGAAGAGGGCCGCCCACCAGGGCGGACATCCCACCCCCTCACCCCGGACAAATCCCCGGCATACACTGTTCCGAGGTGATTGGAATGGTATTGCTGCAGGATGGCGTGATCGCGTTTCTCTCCGCCGTGGGGCTGACCACGGTGGTCTGGTTCCTGGCGGGGGCGGTGCTGCATGCGGGCCGGCCCACGGTGCCGGGGCTGCTGCTGGTGCTGCCCCTCCGGGGGGAGGCCCTGGCCATGGAGGCCGACGTGCGGGAGCTGCGGCGGGTCCAGGGACGGCTGCCGGGGGCGAAGATCCTTCTGGCGGACTGCGGACTCACCGAGGACGCCCGGGGGCTGGCCCAGTATCTGGCGGACCGGGAGAAGAACGCGGACCTGATCGATCCGAAGGAAGTTGACGCGTACTTTTCATGACGCGCCGCGGCGCGCAAAAACTGGGGGGCGGCCCCCTGAAAGAGGAAGGACATGGAAGAACTGACGGCCTGCGAGGGCACCGTACATAGCGTGATCTTTCAAAACGCCGAAAACGGCTACACCGTCCTCCGCCTGCTGACGGAGGACGGTGAGGTCATTACGGTGGTGGGCTGCATCCCCTGCGTGGCGCCGGGGGAGCACCTGGCGGTGGACGGCGTGTGGGAACAGCATCCCCAGCACGGGGAGCAGCTGCGGGCCGTGGAGCTGGAGCGGACGCTGCCGGAGGACGAGGAGGAGATCTTCGCCTACCTTGCCTCCGGCGTCTGCAAGGGCGTGGGGCCCGCCACCGCCCGGCGCATCGTGGACCGCTTCGGGGCGGAGACCCTGGATGTTCTGGAGCGGGAGCCGGAGCGGCTGAACCTGATCAAGGGGATCACCGCCAAAAAGGCCCAGGAGATCGCCGACGGCTTCCGCCGGCATATGGGGCTGCGGCGGCTGATGGCGTTTCTGGCCCAGTACCGTCTGCCCACCGTACTGGCCATGCGGCTGCGCCAGCAGTACGGCGACGCGGCGCTGGAGATGGTGCGGGAGAATCCCTATCTGCTGTCCACCGACGACTGCGGCGTGGAATTTTCCGTCACCGACGAGATGGCCATGAGCATGGGCATCGCCGCCGACAGCGTCGAGCGGCTCCAGGCGGCGGTGACCTTTGAGCTGAGCCACAACGAGAATAACGGCCATGTGTTCCTGCCCCGGAACAAGCTGACCGCCGCCACCTGCCAGCTGCTGGACTGCCCGGAGGAGATGGTGGAGACGGCGCTGGACGATCTCATCGACCGGCGGGCGGTGGTGCAGGAGCACATCGCCAATGTGGACGCCTGCTACCTCCGGCGGCTGTGGGAGGCGGAGGCTTCCGCCTGCGCCCGGCTGAACGCCCTGCTGGCGGTGGACGCCGACGAGAGCCGCCAGGCGGAAAAAACCGTGGCGGAGATCGAGACGGAGCAGGGCATCACCTACGCGCCCCAGCAGCGCCAGGCGGTGGCCCTGGCGGCCCGGGAGGGCGTGCTGATCCTGACCGGCGGCCCCGGCACCGGCAAGACCACCACGGTGCGGGGCATCGTGGCGCTGTTCCGGAAGATGGGGCTGGACATCGTGCTGGCGGCCCCCACGGGCCGGGCGGCCAAGCGCATGAGCGAGCTGACGGGCATGGAGGCCCAGACCGTCCACCGGCTGCTGGGCATGAGCTGGAACGAGGCCACCCGCCAGGTGACCTTTGCCAAAACGGAAAAGGAGCCGCTGGAGGCCGACGCGGTGATCGTGGACGAGATGAGCATGGTGGATCTGTCCCTGTTTTCCGCCCTGCTGCGGGCGCTGCGGCCCGGCACCCGGCTGGTGCTGGTGGGGGACGCGGACCAGCTGCCCTCCGTGGGGGCGGGGAACGTGTTCTCCGACCTGATCCGCAGCGGGCGGGTGGAGACGGTGTTTTTGCGGGAGGTGTTCCGTCAGGCGGAGCAGTCCGCCATCATCCGCAACGCCCACGCGGTGAACCGGGGCCAGCCGCCCCAGCTGACCAACGACCAGGGGGACTTTTTCTTTATGTGCCGCCGGGACGCCGAGCGGGTGGTGTCCACGGTGGTGGAGCTTTGCAAAACGCGGCTGCCGGACAACATGGGCATCCCGGCGGACCAGATCCAGGTGCTGACGCCCACCCGGAAGGGCCCCAGCGGCACCATCCATCTGAACCGCTGCCTGCAGGAGGCCCTGAACCCCAAAAGCCCGGACAAGCGGGAGCTCCAATGGGGCGAGCGGCTGTTCCGGGAGGGCGACCGCGTCATGCAGACCCGGAACGACTACGACGTGGTGTGGGAGAAGGCCGACGGCACCGTCGGCACCGGCATGTTCAACGGCGACGTGGGAAAGATCGCGCAGATCGACCCCTCCGGGGAATGGCTGGCCCTGGATTTTGACGGGCGGTCCGCCGTCTACGGCGTGGAGATGCTGAACGAGGTGGACCTGGCCTATTCCATGACGGTCCACAAGGCCCAGGGCAGCGAGTACCGCTGCGTGGTGATGGCGGCGATGCCCGCCGCGCCGTCGCTGATGGTGCGGGGCGTGCTGTATACGGCGCTGACCCGGGCCCGGGAGCTGCTGGTGGTGGTGGGAGACGACGCGGCCATCCGGGCCATGGCGGAAAATGACCGCCAGCAGCGGCGGTATTCCGGGCTCAGGTGGCGGCTGGCCCACAGCGGGGGGTGAGAGCCCGGGCGCGTGTGCCGCAGGGGCGGAAGCCGCCGCCTAGGGACCGGGGCGGAAAGTGATCGGCCCTTCCCCGCTCAGCAGGTCCAGACTGCCCAGCTCCAGGCCCATCTGCAGGCCCAGGAAAAACTGGAATTCGGCCTGGTACTCGCAGAGCAGGCCCTGGGCGGACAGCAGGTCGTCTGCCTGGCGCAGCAGGGCGCGGTTTCCGCGGTGCTTTGCCAGGAACTCCGCCTGAAGACGGCTGTAGTTTTCTTCCGCCCGCGCCCACGGCGGGTCCTTTTGGGATCTTTGAAATTCCAGGGCCAGACCGCTCAAGATGCGCAGTGTGTCATTCATGTTGATCACCTCATACACACCATTATACATAACATGCATTAAAATGCAACCCCTTGCTTTGAGAAATATAGTTTCGTATAATGAATAGCATAAAATAGCATAAGGTGGTGCAACATAATGGCAGAGTCTGTTTTAGTCAATCGAACTCGCTTTACGTCCTCATTGGCTAATGAACTGGTAGAGCCTTTTCATGAGCTTTCTCAAAAGACCAGGATTCCCAAATCCCGTCTGTTGGACGAAGCCATTGAGGATCTTCTCAAGAAGTACGAAAAAAAGGACGGCTGAACAGCCGTCCTTTCAGTTTGTTGCAAAACCTCTGTTTGGAGAAAGATGTACCGTTTCGCAGGGGGAGTACGAGGGGGCGGGAGCCCCCTCGTGTTGGATCGAATGCCTGCAAAAAGCCTGCGACAGCAGGCGTTTGCGCCGCGAAGCGGCAGCTTTTTGGGCTGCGAAGCAGACAAAAAAGCGAGGCATTGTTCAGGCCGTCGAAAAAGTCCAGCGGACTTTTTCGACGGCCTGAAAGGACGGCTGAACAGCCGTCCTTTTCCTTTGCGCGATATCAGAAATCCGCGTTGCCCACGGTGCGGGGGTGGGGCAGCACGTCCCGGATGTTGCTGACGCCGGTGAGGTACATCACCAGCCGCTCGAAGCCCAGGCCGAAGCCCGCGTGGCGGCAGGAGCCGTAGCGCCGCAGGTCGCAGTACCACCAGTAGTCCTCCGGCTTCATGCCCAGCTCCGCGATGCGCCCCTCCAGGATGTCCAGGCGCTCCTCGCGCTGGCTGCCGCCGATGATCTCGCCGATGCCGGGCACCAGGCAGTCCGCCGCCGCCACGGTCTTGCCGTCGCTGTTGAGGCGCATGTAGAAGGCCTTGATCTCCTTGGGATAGTCGGTGACGAAGACGGGCTTCTTGTACACCTGCTCCGTGAGATACCGCTCGTGCTCGGTCTGCAGGTCGCAGCCCCAGAACACCTTATAGTCGAACTTGTCGTTGTTTTTCTCCAGAATGGACACGGCCTCGGTATAGCTCACCCGGCCGAAGTCGGAGGAGGCCACATGCTCCAGCCGCTCAATGAGGCCCTTGTCCACAAAGCTGTTGAAGAAGGCCAGCTCATCGGGGCACTTGCGCATGACCTCCCGGATGGCGTACTTGATCATGGCCTCGGCCACGTCCATGTCGCCCTTCAGGTCGCAGAAGGCCATCTCCGGCTCGATCATCCAGAATTCGGCGGCGTGGCGCTGGGTGTTGGAATTCTCCGCCCGGAAGGTGGGGCCGAAGGTGTACACATCGCCGAAGGCCATGGCGAAGTTCTCCGCGTTCAGCTGGCCGGAGACGGTCAGGTTGGCGGGCTTGCCGAAGAAGTCCTGGGTGTAGTCCACGGTGCCGTCCTCATTGCGGGGCGGGTTCTCGGGGTCCAGGGTGGTGACCCGGAACATCTCGCCGGCGCCCTCGCAGTCGCTGGCGGTGATGATGGGGGTGTGGACGTAGACAAAGCCCCGCTCCTGGAAGAACTGGTGGATGGCGTAGGCCGCCACGCTCCGCACCCGGAAGGCGGCGGAGAACAGGTTGGTCCGGGGGCGCAGATGCTGGATGGTCCGCAGGAATTCCACGCTGTGGCGTTTTTTCTGCAGGGGGTAGTCAGGAGAGGAGGTGCCCTCCACCTCGATCTTCGCGGCCTTCAGCTCCAGGGGCTGCTTGGCCTCCGGCGTCAGCACCACGGTGCCGGTGACGATCAGGGCCGCGCCCACGTTCTGGGCGGCGATGTCCTTATAATTCTCCAGCGTGCCGGCCTCCATGACCACCTGCAGGTTCTTAAAGCAGGAGCCGTCGTTCAGCTCGATGAAGCCGAAGTTCTTCATGTCCCGGATGGTGCGGGCCCAGCCGCCCACGGTGACCTCCTTGCCGGAGAGGGTCTCGCTGTCGGCGTAAATTGCCGCGATTTTTGTGTAGCTCATTGAATTTCACCCGTTTTCTTGTTTTTGTGGTGGGGATGTTCGCACAATTATATGGTATTGTACTCTGTTTTCCCCGCTTTTACAAGAGGGAACGGGAGTTTTTCCGGCTCAGACGCCGCAATTGCGGTCAATTATGTCCCGGATGGTCGCCGTCTGCTCCGCCGTCAGGGCCGCCTGGCCCGCCTCACACCGGGCGAAGCTCTCCGTCAGGTTTATGCCATAGCTGGCGCCAAGCTCTGTCTCTGCGGTGTACTCCGTCATGCAGCGGCAGACCTCCGGGGCGTAGTCCAGATTGATGAGGATATCCGTCAGCGCGATGGCGTCGCCGCCCCAGAGGGTGTATTCCCGGCCGTCCGCGGATACCGCGGCGGAGGTGTTGCCGCACCAGCCGGAGACGGGCTCGTCCACGGTCTGGGGCTCGGCGGCGGGCTGGTGGGTGTGGCGGCCGAAGTCGTAGCCCGCCTCCTCCATGGCAGCCAGGGCCTCCTCCGGAACGTCGGCCAGGGAGCCCTCCTCCAGCAGCTCGCAGGTGTAAACCCAGTCCACGCCCGGCCAGGGAGAGGATTCCGGCATGTCAAAGGTGATCCGGATGCGGTCGCCGCTCTCCAGGCCGTCGAACAAGCCGCCGGCCATATCGACCAGACACACACCGTTTGGCCAGCCCTCTCCAACCAGGAGAGGCCCGCCCTCTTCACTGCCCTCCACGGTGGCCAGATACCAGCCATCGGCGGTGCTGCCGCCGACAGGGGTGTAGCCCAGCTCCGACAAATTGGCCAGGGTGGCGGAGGGGATGCTGTTCAGGTTGCTGCCCTGCAGAAACTTAAAGGAATACGCTCCGGTCTGGCCGGGATAGCTCTCCCCAATGCCGCTGTCGCAGGTGACCTCAATAAGGTCGCCGCTGTTCAGGCCGTCGAACAGGCCGCCGTCCTCACTCCGGTCAGACAGCGCGATGGGGCCGTTCTCCGTCACGAGAAGGGACGCGCCGCCAGCGGCGCGGAGATAACGTCCTTCTATGGCGCTTTTCCCGCCGCAGGCCGTGAGCGGCAGGGCACACAAGGCGGCGCAGAGAAACAAAACCGCTTTTTTCATCAAAGGCCCCCTTATGAAATGGCGTCGCCGCCCCAGAGGGTGTATTCCCGGCCGTCCGCGGATACCGCGGCGGAGGTGTTGCCGCACCAGCCGGAGACGGGCTCGTCCACGGTCTGGGGCGCATCGGCGGGAGCGTGGGTGTGGCGGCCGGAGTCGTAGCCCGCCTCCTCCATGGCAGCCAGGGCCTCCTCCGGGACATCGGCCAGGGAGCCCTCCTCCAGCAACTCGCAGGTGTAGACCCAGTCCACGCCCGGCCAGGGAGAGGATTCCGGCATGTCAAAGGTGATCCGGATGCGGTCGCCGCTCTCCAGACCGTCGAACAGGCCGCCGGTCTCGCTTTTGTCCACCAGTGCTTCGACGATGGCCGCGTCCGTGTCATCCCGGACGATCAGCGGGCCGGCCGCCTCACTGCCCTCCACGGTTTCCAGATACCGGCCGGTGGCGGTGTCCTTCCCGCCGCAGGCCGTCAGCAGCAGGCAGACGCACAGCATCCCGCAGAGCTGTGTGATCTTCTTTTTCACAGGAGCACCTCCTTATGAGATGTATTCACTGCCGGCGGTGTAGCCGGTCCAGGTCCCCAGCTCCGGCCAGAGGGCGGAGCAGTCGGAAAAACCGTAGGCCCCCAGGCTGGAGCGCCACTTTTCGGCGTTGAAGAACAGGACGGGCAGGCTGTATGCCTCGTCCTCATGCCCGTCGGCGGGAGTGATGGAGAAGAGAACGCCGTCCTCCCAGTGCATGAATTTGGCGTCGGAGCCCTCCAGGGGCTCGGCTGTGATATAGCCCTGCTCCAACAGCTCTTCATAGGCGCCGGTGACCAGGGCCTTGCCGTGGCTTTCCGCGAAGCGCCAGGCAACGGCGGCCTTTTCCCCCTCCGTCAGGCCGCCGGGGGCCCGGCTCAGGTCCACGCCGATGGAGGTCAGGCCGTCATCGCTGTTCAGGCCGGGGTCAACGGCCCACAGATCCTCCAGCACCTGCAGGTAGAGACCGCAGAGATCGTAGTAAGCGCCGCCGGGATTTTTCTCTGTGCCCTGGGGCCAGGCGGTGATGGAGCTGACCGCTCCCAGCTGGGCGGGAAAGGTCTCCAGCACCGTGCCGCTGCAGGCCACATCGACGACCATGCCGTCTTCCAGGACACCGGCGCCGGCCTCCTCCGTGCCGCCGCCCAGCCGGACGGGAATTTCGCCCACAGGAAGGGTATACACCTCCCCCGCGCCCTCCCCGGCCAGCAGGAGATCGCCTTCCTCCGCGCCGTCCACGACGCGGAGGGTCAGCACAGCGGGGGCCTCCCCCTCCGCCGGAGCGGGCGCGCCGGCGGGCTGCGGAGAGCTTCCGCTGTCCGCCGGGGAAGCGGCACATGCCGCCAGCAGACACAGGCAGAGGGCACATACAGCTGATAAACGGAATTTTTTCATGGAAAACCGCCTCCTTTATCCAATTAGTCGGCGGAGGAGGCGATTTTGTTTCGCGGTTTTTGCAAAAATTCAGAAGAGGGGGATGAAAAACGTCCAGGGGGCGGTGAACACGGCCATGGCCAGGGCCGCCCGCCGGCGGCTCCCCTCCGGCAGGGGGGAGAGCTCGCCTTTCAGAAAGAAGCTGTCCAGCCCATAGATGCAGACGCCGGAGAGGGCAACGGCGCCCAGCGTCCAGGCAAAGGCGGCGGGGTGGGCAAAGGGGAAGTACAGGTCCCAGCCGCCGGAGAGGCCGGAGACAAACTGCCCCAGGAGCATCCAGATGACGCCCGCGAAGTCGGCGATAAAGCCGCAGATCCAGAAGGGAGGTAGCAGCCGGCGCATCCGGTCCCCGCGCTCCCCGCAGCCCAGGGCCGTCAGGGTGAGGAACAGCACCGCTCCGTCGATCAGCAGGTTTCCCGGCAGGACCAGCAGCCACGCCGGAGGGAACATCCACAGCAGCCAGACGGGCAGAATGAAATTGTACAGCCGGATCTCACGCCTCATGGCCGCGCCCCTTTCTCCACCGCAGCAATGCCCCCAGCAGGTTGCCCGCCAGGGCGAAGAGGGCCGCCGCCCAGATTTGAAACAGGGCGCTGGAATTGTACAGCAGGAAGACCCAGGGGAGGGTCAGCAGGCCGCAGGCCACGGGGTACAGCAGGGCGGGGCCGAAGCGGCGGCCGGCGCTGCAGCCGGTGATGAAGCAGAAGAAGGGCAGCATCAGGAATGGATAGAAGATGCCCGTCAGGACGGGGATGTCGCTGCCGGACTCCACCAGCCGCAGCAGGGGAGGGAGCCCCAGTTCCACGGCGGCGGCCAGCAGCAGGTGGGAGCGGAGGGGCCGCAGCTGGAGCGGCCCCCCGGCGGCGGGCCCCGGCGCCAGGCCCAGGCCCTGGCGGATGCGCTGCAGCTCCGCGCGCCAGGAGAGGTAGCGCAGCAGCCACACCACGGCGTAGGCGAACCAGTACAGCCCCAGCAGCGCCAGCAGGCCCTGCCAGACGGCGGGCCACAGCCCGCACACAGCGCACAGACCCAGATACAGCGCCGAGGAGATCAGCAGATGGGCGGCGGTGCGGAGGGCCACCGCCGCGGCGGTGCCCTCCATGGGCGGCACCGCCAGCCCTACGGACGCGCCGAAGGCGAAGGCCAGCCCCAGCTCCAGGGCCAGCACCGCCTGCCAGGGCCAGCCGGTATCGTCCAGCACCGCCTGCCGGACGATAGCGGCGGTGTGCCAGGGCATGACGCTGAGACTGTTGAGCCAGACGACGGCCAGGGGCACCAGCACCATGGCGGCAAGGCCGCAGACCGCGGCCCACAGCAGCTGCCGGCGCAGCAAAGACGGCTCGTACAGCTCTTTTACACGTTTCACAGCCCCAACACCTCCTTGATCTTTTTCACATAGCGGCGGGAGACGTAGGTGACGGCGCCGCCCCGCAGGGTCATGCGGATGGTGCCGGTGAGGCCCAGATCCAGGGCCGTCACCTGCCCCAGATTCACGATCTCCGAGTGGGAGATGCGGACGAAGCGGCGGCCGGCAAGGCGTTCCTCCAGCTCGTAGAGCCGCTGGCGCATGGTGTAGACGCCGTCCGCCGTCTGGGCCCTGACCTCCTTTTCCTCGCCGTAAAACCGAAGGATGGACTCCGGCGGCAGGGGGACGGCGGCGCCGTCCCGGAAGCCCAGAAGAACGCCGCTCTCCGCCGTCAGGCGGGCCAGCAGGGCTTCCACCTCCTCCGTCCGGGCGGGGGCGCGGACCGTCACCGTGACCTCCGGCAGCGACGGGTCAATGCGCAGTTCCACGTTCACAGGCGGCTCCCTCCTCTCTGAAACCCAGTATAGGGGATTTTCCCGCCGCCGTCCAGCCCTTTGGGACCATCGGCGGACACGGCGGGACGGACGGTATTTTTCCGCGTGCGGTTGACGTTTCGCGAAAATGCGGTAAACTGATAGGAGAGGAAAGCGAGGTGGCCTGTATGTATGTGCCGGAGGCGCACAACGACTTTGTATGGGCGGTAATAGGCTCCCCCTGGGGGCTTTTGGCGGTATGGCTGGCGGTCATCAATCTGGTGACGTTTTTGGTATTCGGCTGGGACAAGTGGAAGGCCAAATATAAGGAGAAGCACGCCGCCGCCCGGCGGGTGCCGGAAAGGACGCTGTTTCTGCTGGCCGCCCTGGGGGGCAGCCTGGGGGCGCTGCTGGGGATGCGGGTGTGGCATCACAAGACGCTGCACCGCGCCTTTCGCGTCGGCATCCCGCTGATCCTGCTGCTGCAGCTCCTGATCCCGGCGGGGCTGTATCTGTATTGGAATGTGATCCGGTGAGAAAGGGGAGGTAAGGAGCCGTATGCTGCAAAGAGAACTGTTTTACGCGGCGCTGGGCACGGGCTTTACATGCTTGGCCACGGTGCTGGGCGCGGCGATGGTATTTTTCTTCAAAAAGGACATGTCCCACACCATGCAGAAGGTGTTTCTGGGCTTCGCGGCGGGGGTGATGATCGCCGCGTCGGTGTGGTCGCTGCTCATACCCGCCATGGACATGGCGGAGGAGCAGGGGCAGGGCGTGCTGCTGCCGGTGGGCGGCGGCTTCGTCCTGGGCGGACTGTTTTTGATGGCACTGGACGGGCTGCTGCCCCATCTCCACATCGGCAGCGACCAGGCGGAGGGCCTGCCCGCCCACTGGAAACGGACGACGATGATCGTGCTGGCGGTGACCCTCCACAACATTCCCGAGGGCATGGCGGTGGGCCTGAGCTTTTCCGTGGCGGCCCAGGATACCTCCAGCGGCGCCCTGGCGGCGGCTGTGGCCCTGGCCATCGGCATGGGGCTGCAGAACTTTCCGGAGGGGGCCGCCGTGTCCCTGCCCATGAAGTCCCAGGGGGTGCCGGTGGGCAAGGCCTTCCTCTGCGGGGCGGCGTCGGGCGTGGTGGAGCCGGTGTTCGGGCTTTTGACGGTGCTGGCGGCAGGGAGCGTCACCGGCGTCATGCCCTGGGTGCTGGCCTTTGCCGCCGGGGCCATGCTCTATGTGGTGGTGGAGGAGCTGATCCCCGAGGCCCAGCTGGGCGAGCACTCCCACGCGGGCACCGCCAGCGTGATGGCGGGCTTTCTGGTGATGATGCTGCTGGACGTGCTGCTGGGGTGAAGCGGAAATCTGGAATCAGGGATTGGGAATTTGCCGGTTACTGGAGCGTTTGCCATCCCCCGATTCCTGCCGGATAATTTTCCGTTCACTCTTGTTTCCTGCCGCTGTTTTCGCTATAATGAAATCATATAAAGAAGGAGGAATGTGCCATGGAGAGGACGCCGCACTATGAGAGTTATTTGAAGATCCTGAAGGAAGAACTGATCCCCGCCATGGGCTGCACGGAGCCCATCGCCATCGCCCTGGCCGCCGCCAAGGCCCGGGAGGCCCTGGGAGAAAAGCCGGAGCGCTGCCGGGTGGAGGTCAGCGGCAACATCATCAAGAACGTGAAGGCCGTCACCGTGCCCAACACCGGCGGGCTGAAGGGCATTGAGGCCGCTGCCGCCGCCGGTATCGTGGCGGGCCGGGCGGATCTGGAGCTGGAGGTTCTCTCCCAGGTGAGCCGGGAGGAGATCGGTGCCATGGCGGACTTTCTGAAGACCCGCGAGATCAAGGTGGTGCCCGCCCAGGGGGACCGGGTGTTTTTCATCAACGTCACCGTGGCGGCGGGGGAGCACTCCGCCTGCTGCGAGATCGTGGATTTCCACACCAATATCGTCCGCATCCAGCGGGATGAAGAGATCCTCTTCCAGGCGGATGAGTCCGCCGGCGGCGGTGAGGAGCAGACGGACCGTTCCGTGCTGAGCGTGAAGGAGATCGTGGAATTTGCCGACTGCCTGGACATTGCCGACGTGGCGGAGGTGCTGGGGCGGCAGGTGGCCTATAACACCGCCATCTCCGGCGAGGGCCTGAAGGGCGGCTGGGGCGCCGAGGTGGGCAAGACCCTGCGGGGATTGTACGGCGACGATGTGGCCGTCCGGGCCAAGGCCGCCGCAGCGGCGGGGTCCGACGCCCGCATGAGCGGCTGCGAGATGCCGGTGGTCATCGTCTCCGGCAGCGGCAACCAGGGCATGACCACCTCCCTGCCGGTCATCGAGTACGCCAGGGACATGGACGCCAGCCAGGAGGAGCTGTACCGGGCGCTGGCGGTGGCCGACCTGGTCACCATCCACCAGAAGACCGGCATCGGGCGGCTGTCCGCCTTCTGCGGGGCCGTCAGTGCTGGGTGCGGCGCGGCGGCGGGCATCGCCTATCTCCGGGGCGGGCGGTATGACGTCATCGCCCACACCATCGCCAACACCCTGGCCATCTGCTCCGGCATGATCTGCGACGGGGCCAAGCCCTCCTGCGCGGCGAAGATCGCCTCCGCCGTGGACGCGGGACTGATGGGCTATTACATGTATGTCAACGGCGGCCATCAGTTTGTGGACGGCGAGGGCATCATCCGGAAGGGTGTGGAGAACACCATCGGCAACGTGGGCCGCCTGGCCCGGCTGGGCATGCGGCGGACGGACGAGGAGATCCTGGATATCATGGTGGGCAGATAAGCGCCGCCTGGAGCCCCCGGAACGCGATGCGTTCCGGGGGCTTTTTGCGGGGCAGGAGAAGGAACGCAAACATTTGCGGCACAAAAAAACCGGAAAAAACGCGGAAGAATTATAATAAAATAGACGGAAAAGTCATGAAACGCGGCGCCTTTTGCCGCCGATGGGATCAATGAGGCGGAAAAAATGGGCGGCGGAAGCGCGGAGGGCACAAAAGGCCCTGTCGGGGCGCGGGGCGTGAAGAGCAGCAATATTTCTAAAAAGCAAAAAATTCTTTGTGAAAAGAGACAAAAATTCCTTATTTTCAAAAGTCTGTGTTGACAAAATAGACGTCCGATGTTAAGAATATATATTTATATTACAACAACGGAACGAAAGCGTTTGCGAAAACGCTTTCTGGAGGGCGCGAAGATGGGAAGAAACGGCGGCACCGCTTCTTCCTTTCCGCTGTTTTTCAAGATCCGCGGAGACGGAGAAGGGGGAGAGACCTCATGCTGGAAAAGCTGGATTTCCTGCGGGAGATCAATGTCTGGTCGGTGCTGCTGCGGCTGCTGCTGGCCATGTTTTTCGGCGGGCTGATCGGCCTGGAGAGAGGCCGGAAGCGCCGGGCGGCGGGCATGCGGACCTATATGCTGGTCTGCCTGGGCGCGGCGCTGACGGTGCTGCTGGGCCTGTATGAATTCCACATGCTGACCCACGCGTGGACGGATCTGGCGGCGGAGATCGGGACCCGGACCGACGTATCCCGGTTTGCCGCCCAGGTCATCAACGGCATCGGTTTCCTGGCGGCTGGCACCATCATCGTGACGGGCCGGCAGGAGGTCAAGGGCATGACCACCGCGGCGGGGCTGTGGGCCTCCGCCTGCACCGGCATCGCCATCGGCGCGGGATTCTATGAGTGCGTGTTTCTGGCGTTCCTGCTGATCTCCCTGGTCATCCGGGTGCTGCCCCATGTGGAGAACTTCATCGTGGAAAAGGCCCGGAACATGAACATCTACGTGGAATTCGATTCTCTGGACAACCTGGGGGAGATCATCGGCGCGGTCAAGGCGCTGGATGTGCAGATCTATGACGTGGACATCGACCACGGGCGGCAGGAGAAGTTCCGCAGCCCCAGCGCGGTGTTTTCCATCCGCCTGCACAACCGGCAGATGCACACCCACGTGCTGGCGGCCATCTCCGAGCTGGAGTCCGTCCGCACCATCGACGAGATCTGAGGGAGGGGAGATACCATGTTGACGATTTTTGACGGCCTGCGGGAGGTGTCCCTCCTGTCGGTGGCGGTGCGGATGTGCCTGGCGGTGGCCTGCGGCGGCATCATCGGCATGGAGCGGGAGTACAAGCGCCGGCCGGCGGGCTTCCGCACCCACATCCTGATCTGTCTGGGCGCGGCCATGACCACCATGACCAGCCAGTTCCTCTATCTGTACATGAATTACTTCACCGATATGGCCCGCCTGGGCGCCCAGGTGGTGGCCGGCATGGGCTTTATCGGCGCGGGCACCATCATCGTCACCCGCCGTCAGCGGGTGAAGGGCCTGACCACCGCGGCGGGGCTGTGGACCGCGGCCATCGTGGGGCTGTGCCTGGGCGCCGGCTTCTATGAGGGCGGCATCCTTGCCACCGCCCTGATCCTGCTGGCGGAGCTGATCTTCTCCAAGCTGGAGTACCGGATGCTGGAGAACGCCCCGGAGATCAACCTGTACATGGAGTACACGGACCGGTCCGGCCTGGAAAACGTGCTGAAGCTCTATCGGGAGCGGGATCTGAAGGTGCTGAATCTGGAGATCACCCGGGCCGCCGGCGGCGAGGGCCACAACGCCTGCGCCATTTTCACCCTGCGGCTGAACAAGCGGTGCAGGGCGGAGCAGCTGGTGACCGAGATGGGCGCGACACCGGGGGTCATCTCCGTGGAGGAGCTGTAAAGACTGAAAAGCAAAAGCCCGCCCGCTGGGCGGGCTTCAGGCTGTCGAAAAACCTCTGTTTGGAGGAAAAGTGTTCCGTTTCGCGGGGGGAGTACGAGGGGGCGGGAGCCCCTTCGCGTTGAATCGAATGCCTGCAAACGGGCTGCGGCAGCAGCCCGTTGCGCCGCGAAGCGGCAGCTTTTTGGGCTGCGAAGCAGACAAAAAAGCGAGGCATTGTTCAGGCTGTCGAAAAAGTCCAGCCGGACTTTTTCGACAGCCTGATGCCCGCCCGCCTTTGGCGGGCGGTTTTTGTCCATATACGAAAAAATGCGCGTCGTTGAATGGCGGACAGTTTGTCGAAATGGGCAGTTGACATTTCCTGCATATCATGGTAAGGTAGTACCACAATTCAAAAATGGCATGGGAAGTTCTTAGGGGAACGGCGAAAGCCTGCCGAAGGAGTGAAACTCTCAGGCGCCCGGGAAACGGGCAGGGACTAAGGATGGATGTGGCTCTGGAGAAGCCCGGAAACGGGTACCGAAGGTGCAAGGCGGCGCGAGCCGCTGAATCTCTCAGGTAAAAGGACAGAGATGGGTGTTCCCCGGCGGCACAAGGGCCGGGGGGAGGATGCCTGTTGGATCCGGGGCCGCGTTATTTCGCGGGGCCCCGGTTTTTTTGCAGCCGTTTTGCGAAAAGCAAGAGAGGGAGAACATTATGGGAATCTTCAACAGCATCGTATCGTTTATCTCCGGACCGCTGAATGACTTTGCGTGGATGTACACCTTTTTGCCCTTTGCCATTCTGGGCGGCGCGTTTTTGACGGTCCGCAACGGCGGCATCCAGTTTACCCGGTTCGGCCACGCCATGCGCAATACAGTGGGCAAGATCTTTCGAAAGCAGGAGGCCGGCGACGGCGCGGTGACCCCCCGGCAGGCCGTGACCACCGCCCTGTCCGCCACCGTGGGCACCGGCAACATCGTGGGCACGTCCCAGGCCATCGCCCTGGGCGGCTACGGCGCCGTGTTCTGGCTGTGGCTGGCGGCGCTGGTGGGCATGATCACCAAGTACTCCGAGATCGTGCTGGCCATCAAGTACCGGGAGCGGGACGACAAGGGCGACTGGGTCGGCGGCCCCATGTACTACATCTCCAAGGGCCTGGGCAAGAACTGGAAGTGGCTGGCGGTGCTGTTCGCCGTGTTTGCCACCCTGGCCTCCTTCGGCATCGGCAACATGTCCCAGGTCAACAGCATCACCGGCTCTGTCATCGGCGCCGTCACCGCCTTCACCGCCATCTCCGCCCAGACGGAGCTGATCCTGAAGTGGGTGCTGGGCATCGGCCTTGCGGTGCTGATCGCCGTGATCCTGCTGGGCGGCATCAAGCGCATCGGCTCCGTCACGGAGATGCTGATCCCCTTTATGAGCGTTTTCTACATCCTCTTCACCCTGATCGTGGTGGGCGCCAATATCGGGAACCTGGGCGACGCCTTTGTGAAGATCTTCTCTACCGCTTTCACCCCTCAGGCTATGTTCGGCGCCTCCACCGGCATTGTGCTGAAGCAGACCATCATCTGGGGCCTGCGGCGCAGCGCCTTCTCCAACGAGGCGGGCCTGGGCTCCGCAGCCATCGCCCACGCGGCGGCGGACACCAAGGGCCCCGTCCAGCAGGGCCTGTACGGCATCTTCGAGGTCTTTGCCGACACCATCGTCATCTGCACCCTGACGGCCATGACCATCATCGTCAGCGGCGTGGACATCGGCTTTGGCACCAAGCCCGGCAGTGAGCTGATCACCGCCGCTCTGGCCACCGTGTTCGGCGAGAAGTTTGCCGCGTTGTTTGTGGCCATCGCCCTGATGCTGTTCGCTTTCTCCACGGTGCTGGGCTGGTCCCTGTACGGCACCCGCTGCGTGCAGTATCTCTTCGGCCAGAAGGCCATCCGGGTGTTCCAGGTCATCTTTATCATCGTGGTGGTGATTGGCTGCGTATCCCCCCTCAGCTTTGTGTGGGATGTGGCGGACACCTTCAACGGCCTGATGGCCATTCCCAATTTCATCGGCCTGTTCGCCCTGTCCGGCGTGGTGGCCGCCGAGACCAAGAAGTACTTCGGCGACAAGAACAATTTGAAGTAAACAGGATTTGGGGAGAGCCGCCCGCTGACAGCGGGCGGCTCTCTTTGCTTGTCAAACAACCTCCGTTTGGAGAAAAAGTGTTCCGTTTTGCAGGGGGGGAGTACGAGGGGGCGGGAGCCCCCTCGTGTTGAATCGAATGCCTGCAAAAAGCCTGCGGCAGCAGCCCGTTGCGCCGCGAAGCGGCAGCTTTTTGGGCTGCAAAGCAGACAAAAAAGCGAGGCATTTTGAAGCCTTTCAAAAAAGTCCAAAGGACTTTTTTGAAAGGCTGGGAGGGCCGCCCGCTGACAGCGGGCGGCTCTCTTTGCTTGTATGCAGGAGATCCGCGCCGCCGGCGGGCGGCGCTTTTTACGCGGGCGGCATTTCGGGGGAGGGATCGCGGAGACCGCCGCTGCCATAGGGCAGGGTGAAGGTGGGAACGCCCTCCGCCGCCGGGGCGATGGCGTACATGGGGAAGAAAAAGGTGAGGCCCTCGGCCGTCAGATAGAAATTCTGGGGGTTGAAATGGCGGCGCAGCTCCCGCCGCCAGCCGTCGTGATACCGGGCAGCTCCGGCCGCCTCCTGGCGCTGGATCTCCGCCGCCGCCAGGGCCAGCAGCCGGCGCTTCCAGGGGCTGCGGGGCGGGAAAAAGCTGCTGAGGGGGACAGGATAGCCCGCCGCCAGATCCCAGGTGTCCCCCCGGCGGGTGACGAGGGTCTGCCCGGGCAGCGTGACCTCCCGGGACTGGGTGTACAGGCTCCAGAGACCGCCCTCGTTATAGGTCACACGGTAGGCCAGCTCCGCCCGGAAACAGGGCAGCGGCGCGCTGGCGGCCAGGGCGGCGCGGTATTCCGCCTCCGCCTGGGGCAGCAGCCACCGCTCACAGTAGCGGAGATAGGAACGGCATTGTAGCTGGTAATAGCGGTGAATGCGGCGGGACACTTTGTCCGACAGCGGCTCCGGCCGGGGGAGCGACACCGACGCGGCCAGTACCGGGATGCCCTCCACCGTCCATTCCCGCTCCGCCGCAAAGGGCTGTGTGTGCAGCTGTGTTTTTCCCATGAGGACGCACTCCTCTCCCATGATGTTGCTTTGGTTCAGCCTATGCCGGAGGACGGGCGGGGGTGCGGGGGGAGGCACATGCTTTAAAGCGTGAAAAAATTTTGGCGGCCAGGGCCTTTACTTTCACGCGGTACAATGCTAAAATACGGTATTGGACGGCAGATGTGCCGGTGATCCCAGAAAGGGTGATTGATATGGTCAAGATCGGTAAAAAGGAAAAAAATGACCAGCTGTACAAGGCCATTCTGCAGTTGAAGGATGAGCAGGAGTGCTATGACTTTTTCCAGGACCTCTGCACGGTGTCCGAGCTGCGGTCCATGGAGCAGCGGTTTGAGGTGGCGTCACTGCTGGATGACGGCATGATCTACAACGATATCCTGGAGCGCACCGGCGCCTCCAGCGCTACCATCAGCCGGGTCAACCGCTCTTTGAGCTATGGCACCGGCGCCTACGCGAAGCTGTTTGAGCGGACCAAGGCAAAAAAGAAATGAGCAGCTATGACGCGCTGGCCTCCAGCTACGACGGCCTGATGACGGACGGGAGCTACCGGAGGCGGGCCGTATTTTTGGAGCGGCTGTTTCAAAAGAGCGCCATCCCCGTCCGCACGGTCCTGGACCTGGCCTGCGGCACCGGCACCATCGCCTGCCTGCTGGCGGAGCGGGGGTATCAGGTGACCGCCACTGACGGCTCCGAGGAGATGCTGACCCAGGCGATGCGGAAAGCGGCCGCCCTTGATGGGCAGCCGCCTTTGTTCCTGCGCCAGTCCATGCCCCGGCTGCGGCTGATCGAGCCGGTGGACGCGGCGGTTTCCACCCTGGATTCCCTGAATTACCTGACCCGTGAAAGGGACATTCGGGAGACGTTTTGCCGGGTGCGCCACTGGCTGAAGCCCGGGGGAATGTTTATTTTTGACGTGAACTCGCCCTATAAGCTCCGGCGGATGGACGGGCAGATGTATATGGATGAGACGGAGGACAGCTTCTGCGTCTGGCGGACGTTTTTCTCCGAGAAGAGCCAGGTCTGCACCTATCAGGTGGATCTGTTCCGCCAGCGGCGGGACGGCGCCTGGGAGCGGGACTTTGAGGAGCACCGGGAGCGGGCCTGGAGCGAAGAGCAGCTGCGGCGGTATCTGGCCGATGCGGGCTTTGAAAAGATCGCCGTCAGCGGCGACATGACCCGCCGGCCTCCCCGGGAGGACGAGGACCGCTGGATCGTCACGGCGGTGCGGCCCCGGGAGACATGAGCGCCGCCTGACGGCGCAGGATAAAAGGAGCATTTTTGATATGAGCGATCGATTGGTGCGGGCCATCTCCAGGGATGGCTTTGTAAAGGCGGTGGCGGTGTCCACCCGGGAGCTGACGGAGCGGGCGCGGCAGATCCACAAGACTCTGCCGGTGGCCACGGCGGCCCTGGGCCGGACGCTGGCGGCGTGTTCCATGATGGGCAACGCTCTGAAGGGGGACGGGGCCAGCGTGACGCTGCAGATCAAGGGCGGCGGGCCCCTGGGGACCATTCTTGCGGTGGCGGACAACCAGGGCAACGTCCGGGGCACAGTGGACCACCCCCAGGTGGATCTGCCCCTGCGGCCCGACGGCAAGCTGGACGTGGGCGCCGCCGTGGGCTGCGACGGCACGCTGACGGTGATCCGGGACCTGCATATGAAGGAGCCCTATGTTGGCAGCGTGGGCCTGCTGGGCGGCGAGATCGCCGAGGACCTGGCGGCCTATTTTGTGGAGTCCGAGCAGATTCCCACGGCCTGCGGGCTGGGGGTGCTGGTGGACCGGGACCAGAGCGTGCTGACGGCGGGGGGATACCTCATCCAGCTGCTGCCCGGCGCCGGGGAGGACGTGATCGCCAGGGTGGAGGGCGGCATTATGGCCGCCGGGGCCGTGACGGGCCTGCTGCGGGAGGACGGCGACCCTGTGGAGCTGCTGCGGCGGGTGATGCCGGACTTTGATCTGGAGATTTTGGAGGAGAGCCCCATTGAGTACCGCTGCTATTGCAGCCGGGAGCGGATGGAGCGGGCGCTGATCAGCCTGGGGCCCGCGGAGCTGCGGGCTCTGATCGACGAGCAGGGCAGCGCGGAGCTGCGCTGCCAGTTCTGTGACAACGTACAGCTGTTCACACGGGAGGACTTAGAGGGGATGCTGGCGGACATCGAGAAAAAATCCTGATTTTTTTCAAAAATTGGGTTGACAGAAGGGGACCTTTTGCGTATAATAGCTTTTGCCGTCTGACGAGTGCGGCAGCCTGGGAGCATAGCTCAGCTGGTTAGAGCACCTGCCTTACAAGCAGGGGGTCACTGGTTCGAGTCCAGTTGTTCCCACCAAAGCTATATGGCCCGGTAGTTCAGTTGGTTAGAACGCTAGCCTGTCACGCTAGAGGTCGACGGTTCGAGCCCGTTCCGGGTCGCCATCTCCCACGAGATGGATTCCATCTCGTGGGTCCCTTTTGGGGTTGCGATTCCCCGGCCGCGCCGTTTCGGCGGGTCGAAAGATTTGCCCAGATAGCTCAGTTGGTAGAGCAGCGGACTGAAAATCCGCGTGTCGCTGGTTCGATTCCGGCTCTGGGCACCACCCGCGGGCATAGCTCATCTGGTAGAGCGCCACCTTGCCAAGGTGGAGGTAGCGAGTTCGAGCCTCGTTGCCCGCTCCAGTTTGATGCCCACACGAAAGTGTGGGCATCAAAAGCTAAAATAAATGTGGACTTTTTTCAAAAGTTCGCATATAATATAGATGTCCCCGATGGTGACATAGCCAAGTGGTAAGGCAAGGGTCTGCAAAACCCTGATTCCCCGGTTCAAATCCGGGTGTCACCTCCATGAAGTTGAGAGATTCAAGCAAAAAGCTTGAATCTCTTTCCTTTTTGCTACAGAAAGTTTTGAATCTTGCTTTTTTGCTTCTCAGCTTTTCTTCCGAATCCCCCTTGGAGAACAAGGGTTTGCATGGAGGAATGAGAAATGCGGATGATGAAAATTCAGCAGGAGACATTGACCTTGGAGGACGCTGCGAAGAAATTCCTATTGGTAAAAGAGGCCCAACACACCGGGACAGCAACTATGAATGACTATGACAGCAAAGCATAAATCTCCGAGACAGGTGCAGGAGATCGCTGACCGAGCCCTTTCCTCTCGGGAGGGAGCTATGGCGTTGCTGCGTGTACCAACTGACCTTGTAAGTGACAGCGTCATAGACCGGGCAATTGAAGCCTCCAAAAGCTTTGAGTGCAGAGCTTTTGAAAGTGCCCGGAATGAAAAACTTGATGCGCTGGAAAGAGGATACGGAAAAGCGTGTGTTGAGGCCTTCCAGATGCGGAGAGTCAGGGAGGCGGTAGAGAATCGGATTGCAGAGAATCCATATTTTGATATGTCTGCATTACCGTTTAACACGGCTCAATAGAGCAGCGGACAGGCCGTAGGAAATTCTCTTGTCTGATTGTCATAATCTTGCTACAATATTGGCAAGAGGTGATGCGGATATGCCGAGCAAATTTGAATGGGCGGACGGGGAATATCCAAAGCCCATCAAGCAAGAGAAACTTGTTTGTAAAGATTGCTTCCACCGTGGAGGCCGAACAGATATATGTGCTGTATATCAGGAAGTGAAACCCTCTAATATTTTAGGCGGTGGGAACTGTAAGTATTACAAAGCCGGGAACTAACAGGATATAGTCTCCCGTGACGTTCCTCAGACGTCCCCTGACGGATTGTTAGCCAACAGGCAGGGGTAACATACCAGAGTGCCCTGTAAAACCGCCTGAGGACAAATTTTGTTCTTGAAATCATTGTATTACTGAAAAATAGCAAGGACAACCTCCGCAATAGAGGCTGTCCTTGCTATTTGCATATAATCGTTTTGGTTTAGTCGTTCAAAAAGAAACGCTGTAGATGTGGTTCTGCTACCATATCCGCAGCTTATTCTTCGTCTACATATTCCATCACATCTTCCACCCTGCAATGAAGCAGTTTGCATAGTTGGTTAAGTGTATGAGTAGATATGTTTTCTCCTCGTTTCATAGCGTAATAATTGGAAAGAGGAAAACCCATTTTGCCCAAACGATAAGATGTAATTTTCCGCTCTTTCATTGTTTTGAATAGTGGTTCATAGTTTATCATCCGCAAATACCTCCAGCCACACCAAGTATAGGAAATATATGCGGATGATAATATCTGCGATAATTCGCATATGTGTTTATTGACACCTATCCGATGAAATGATATGCTTGCGCTGAAAACATCACTGAACTCCGCCGTTTCTTAGATGCAAAATATATCACGCAATGCATAGAATTTATGAGGATGGTATGTCATTATGAAACTTCAACAGTTGCTATGTGAACTGGATTTGAAGAAAGTCAAATTATTAAGACATAATATCAGCCGGGAAGATGTTGCGAAAAACTATCATAGAGGCCCCCAATATTTTCAGTTATATCAATCATTGCAACATCCAAACAGATTCGGTGATTGTGAGTACATTCTGAGCTTTTTAGGCAACGAGGGAACAAACGGCGTATATCTGGGATGTTACAAAATTCTCGGCTGCGTCCCCTATCAACAGGTCAGCAATCTGATTCCGGATGACCTTTCTATAAATGGGGGCATTCCCGCAGATGAAGTTTTTTATCATTTGGAAAAGACAGATTTTCTTGCGGATTTGGAAAATCGACTGGTGATTGACTGGGGCAAATCGACCCGTGGATGGTGTCAAAACGGAACAACAGAGAAAGAAGTCTTATATATTCGCCCCACAACATCAAACCTGACATTCACGAGCTATGACCAGATCATTCTTTCCTTTGACGAATTGCGAACTATCATACTCAATCCCAAAGACCACCTCGAATGGGAAAATCGCCTCTCCGCTGTGGCGGGGGTTTATCTGATCGTTGACACACAGACTGGGAAGCAGTATATTGGTTCTGCGAGTGGAGAGGACGGCGGCATCTGGGGGCGCTGGAGTACCTATGCTAAAACCAAACACGGTGGAAATAAACGCTTGATCGAATTGCTTGAACAGGAACCGACTGCTTATCAAAGATTTCAGTACTCTATCTTGGAAGTATTTCCCATCAAGCGGGATAAGCATGATATTTTGAGATATGAACAGCTCTATAAAAAGAAACTATGTTCTATCCAATTCGGCCTAAATGACAACTAAATTACTCTGATTTCAGGGACAAGGGTTTGCGATAGATTTCTCTTGCTCATGGGAAGAAGAAATGGTATAATGCTTACAAAGAAAGGCTTAGAAGCATTGGAAATTCTGAACTTCTCGGATGGTGACATAGCCAAGTGGTAAGGCAAGGGTCTGCAAAACCCTGATTCCCCGGTTCAAATCCGGGTGTCACCTCCAGAAAGAAACCTCGTAACCGCAATGGTTACGAGGTTTTTCTTATGCCTTTGGAGGGGTGTTTTCCCTTTAGTTTTCCCTTTACAGAGTAAATAATTGATATGGAGTATCTAATGACAGCACGATTTGCTTGCAAAAATAGTATAATAATATCAACAAGTAAAGCGTAAAAATGGAAGTGTTAGTTTGTTTTTTGCGGTAGTATTTTATGAAGGATTTCTCTTTAGAATCTTATTGAATGGTAGTTTAATTATTTCATAAACTGCTTGAAGAAAACTGCTTTTATGTTAAAATGATAAAAAAGAAACATAAGATAGAAAGAGTGTTTATTTTGGCAAAGTGTTCTTATGATAGTTGTCAGCTTCCTGATAATAACAACCGTTTTATTTTGCAGGGTGTATATATTCTGGTTGGTATATTTGTATTGCTTAGTGCCCCGGAAAATTTTACTTATTTTCAGACGGTACTGTTTATTTCTCCAATCCTAATTGATATTGTTTGCTCTGGACCAACTAATACTTTGGCTCGTTTGGTTCGCTGGGGGGTTGGAATTGCGGACACTTTTATAATGATTGTTTGCTTCTTAGGCCTTGGCGAAATAATTGTTCAGGACTCTATGAACTATTGGCTTGTCGAATCAATGCTTTTATTTGGCGGAATCAGGATTAGCAAGAGCTGTATTGCAGTTCTTCTTATCGCAAACCTTTTAGTCCCAGCTGTATATTATCACTACTCCCCCTGTAAAAAACTCGAAAGAATCAAAGCAGCTATTCTATCCAAGAGGGAGGTAAAATCATGAATTGGATAACAGCTATCATTGGAATAGTAATATCTATTTATTTGGGAACTGTAGTAGGTGTGTATTCTGTGTGCATAGAGACTCCGCGTCTATATAAGGCAAAAAAGTATGTGTTCTATGTGCCATTTTTTATGATAATGTGTATTATATATGGCCTTTTTAGCAGTAATAGAGATTATAGAGAGACAATGATTAAGTTTTTGAAGACTCCCTATAAATGTATTATAATACTTAGTTTCTTTGCAGAAGTTGTTGCGACCGAGAGAGAAAGAAAACCTAAACAGACTCCCCAAAAACGACTTGTATTTGACGGAGTTGCAAATCTGCTTTATGATGTATTTCAAAGCAGAAAATCTTTTTATTTTTGAAATTAGCCTTGTTGAAGAAGTGTGTCAGGCGAGTACCCTACTCGCCTGACACACTTTTAATAAACTCCTCCATTCGAGCAGCAGACTCTTGTTTCATCTTATCTGTTACATGACCGTAAACATCTAAAGTAAAAGCTGCAGTAGCGTGCCCTAAATTGCTTTGGACCGTCTTGATATCATCCCCGGAGCGAATAGCGGCTACAGCATAGGAATGCCGCATATCGTGAAAACGGGCATCAGGACGACCGATAGACTTGACAGCAGATTTAAATGCCCGATATACGGCAGACTTAGTTAAATGTCCGCCCAGTTCATCTGTAAATACCAGATTGTCGGGATTATGCCATGCAGCGCCTGCTTTGAGCTGCATTTCGGCTTGGACCGTTTTGTGCCGTTTGAGACAAGCCATTACAGACGGCGCGGCAGAGACCGAACGACTTTTACCATTTTTAGGAGATACTAATTTATAAGCATCTATCCCGGCTTCCTGATGTAATTGAATCTGCTTGTTTATGAGAAGGATTCCACGATCAAAGTCTACACAGTCCCAAGTGAGCCCAAGAACTTCTCCTTCCCGTAAGCCAGTAAATAAAGTTGTAAGGAAGATGCTTTCAAAACGATGCCCATGGATTACTTTCAGGAATAGAGTAATTTCATCTTCGTCCAAGGGCTTGAGTTCTTTCTTTTCAATCCTGGGCAATGTGCAGGCGTCTGCTGGATTGGAGCGAATTAAGCCATTAGCTACAGCTTGTTTTAGGGCATGGTGGAGAACCCCATGGATATTTTTTACCGTCTTGGCGGAGAGAGCTTTCTTTCCGCCCTTGCGATCTTCGGCAAGCCCATTGTAGAAACTTTGAATAGTATGAGTGGTAAGGACTTCCAAGCGAATTGCACCTAAAGCGGGCTTGATATAAAGACGAATGTCGCTTTTATAGATCTCGATAGTTCGTGGTTTGACATTGTTTAAGTATGTGCTTGTCCACATATCCAACCACTCGCCGACGGTCAACTTGGTAGGCTCTTTGTATGTTCCGGTATTAATTTCTACAGCTGCGGCCTGCATCTTCTCGCGGACTTCTTTTTGAGTTTTACCGGAGAAGGAACGCTGAATTTGCTTACCTGTTCCAGGGTCGTAACCAACAGTAAGCCGTGCTTCCCAGAAAGTATACTTGTTTCCTTTTTGTATAACTGCCTTTTTGCGCAGTGTCCCAGTCCCCGGAGCACTACGCTTATTGTTTTTAGCGTTAGCCATAGAGATTTGCCCCCTTTCTTTATATTTAGCGGAGAGGCCTTTTTAAGGCCTCTCCGTAGCTTTTAAGCAGCATTAAGAAATCTTTCTAATTCGTCACGAGTGATTCGTAGCTGGCGGCCGATTCGAATGCTTTTGATTTGCCCCGAGCGGACCAAAGCGTAAGCAGTATTACGTCCGATACCTAAAATCGTTGTCAGATCCTCGACGCGAAGGACCAACGGCAGACTATCCATAGTTGGATAAACGGGATTAGTAGACATGGGTGTACCTCCTAAATAATTGGAAGCAAATTGGATGATTCTCAACAAATTCAGATCGTAAATTCTAAAAATATAATATATAGACGAACCTCCCTTCGAGTTCGTTTTTCTTCGGTTATGCAACCGTTGCGGTTGAATCCGTGGCTGCTTTTCGGGAATACCAGGTATGTTGGCCACTTCCATGCGTTGCAATATGAGCTGAAAAAAATTCGCGAACGGCAGGATGTTTTTTAGCCTCTTTGAACTGTTTTTGAGTCAGGCCTGTTGCTTCACGAATTTTTAGAGGAGTAATTTCGTTACCATTCCATTGGCATAGCCAATCCAAAAGAACAGCAGCATGGGTAGCTTTACCAGTATAGGTTTTGGAAATGACAGCGGCTCTGTGACAAGATTCAGGAAGAACGTTGATTTTTTCTATATGGCAGTCATTAAAATAGTCTTGAAGGTGGCCGATTACACCATTCGGGGGATGTAAAAGCCAGAGATCAATAGGCGTTGATTCGCCATGCTGACGGAGTGCACTTCGAAATACCAACTGTACAATGTCACGTGCTAGAGTAATATCTTGTGTCTTTAGAACAGAAGGTAATTGGTCTAAACGAAGTTCCGTTGACAACTCCATTGCGGCGCGGATATCCTCAATAACTGTTCCGACGTGATCGAGAGCCAATGTTCTGCTGAGATATTCACGGGGTTCAAATCGATTAAGACCAACACAGATAACGCAGGTAGCTTGTTGGTAGAGATTTGAGCCGTTCAGACCTCCAAAGTAAGGCAGTTTTTCAGCTTTGCTTCCAGAACGATCTGTATATGGAATTAAGATGTCATGAAATTCTTTCAACTGCCACCATAAGATTTCTGAGACAGATTTATATGTAACAAGTAGAATTTTCCTGTGAGCTTGAGCGCATTGTGGTATGATATATTTGAGCCAACTAATGACAGCCTGTAGATTTCCTTGACGGACCAAACCAGTTTTAGATGCTGTGAAATCATCGCCTCGTTGTATGTAAATTTTGAGCCGATCATATGATTCTTCCAAATTAGTAGGAAGCATATAGATATCGGGGTTATTTGCAACCTCTGGAGATAGTGTTGCCGTACCGCTAAAAATAAAAGTTGAGAGATGGGAGATCATATCTGGAAGTATGAGTTGTGGCAGCATCAGAGAGGTTGTTTGGTCAATGGTGAAATAACCTGTATCTGCGGATTGAATTGCGGTCACAATTTTTTCGGCAAGTGTCCCGGTTGCATACTGTGACAGCTTTTCTTGAAGTTCTTCTAAATAATCCAGGGAAAATCCCGCCTCAAGGATATCATTGTGAGATACGAGTCCATAGGAACGGTATTTCTTTTGCATGATTCTCATAAGCCGAAAGAATGGTGTACGAACATCTTTGTTCCAATGAAATAAGACATCTTGTTTTTGCTGTTTTTCCTCATAGCGATAGCTTGCTTTTAGCTGATCCAACTCAACTTCGGCAGCATTTAGAGTGGAGAGGTTTGTCGCATTATCATCGAACATACGCTGAAACGGTGACACGGATCAATACGGCCCCGGTCAAGAAATGCCAATCCAAGCGGCTTGACGATCTGATAGCAGCAAAAGAGCGGGAACTCGCAAAAGTTACCCGCTACAAACAAGGGCTTTATCAGGATTGGAAAGACGGAGAGATCACCCGCGAGGACTACCACAACATGAAAGCCGACTATGAACGCCAGACGATCACGCTGACCGCCGTACTGAAAAATCTGACGGCGGAGCGGGCGGAACTGGCGAACGGCGTGGATAATGAGCATCCGGCGCTGGTAGCCTTTATGCGGTATCAAAACATCGACGAACTGACCCGTGACATTCTTGTGGAATTGGTGGACTATATCAAAGTCTACGAAAACGGAAATATCAGTGTCCGCTTTAAGTTTGCCGATGAACTCCGTAAAATCGTCGAGTACATAGAGCTCAACAACGAAACCCCAGCATTGGTTGTTTGAGCGATTTCTTTCCTATACTGGCAGTACGTTTTCCTAATTGGAGCTTTTCTTATGTGTATTTACCATTTTCCAACGATGGGGCTATATCTTTATGCGTCTACGGAGGAAATCCTAAAAGCAGCACTGCGACATCTAAAGATGCCAAGACACACCAATGTACAGATTCGTTGTGGTGAGATTTTGCGAATTGCTGGCGATGGCAGCATAACACAAAGCCGCTTTAATGATGCGAAACTCTTCAGCTGCTGGTATAACTCTACCTGGAACAATTACCTGCCGTCGGTACACCAGACACGGATTGTACAGGACTCGTATCTAGAGGATCTCAAAGCAGTTGCCATGGCATTCGGCTATACACCAGAGGATATTGATACGCTAATCCAACAGGGTTTCACAGCAGAGGATGTTGAGGAATTCCTCTATGGCGGAGAATTATGAGAGTGGTGATAGTATGTATGATTACATGAAAGGCTTGCAGCAGAAGTTTTTCAAAGAACCTGATTGTCAGAAACTGCATGAAGAAATTGATGCTATCCATCAGGAGTTCGCCACTAGGATGTGCAAGATGGACAGACGGTAATTATTGAAGCTGATAGATTTGATGATTGAGCTACAGGATCAAATTGCGCTTGCTAGTTTTATAGCAGGTTTTCGCTTGTCCGGTGGCATTGCTGTAGAGTTAAGTGCAGATGAACCGTACTCTTTTGAAAAAGAGGAAGAAAAGAGTGTAAGCAAAAGTTTGGAGGAAAACACAATTAAAACACGATGAGTTTTTCATTTAATATTAAAACAGTAGGTCAAGGTAAAAAGCCTTGGCCTACTGCTTCTTGCAAATGTAAAATAAAGGGCTATTAACTTGGAAGAAGTCCAAAGAAATATTACATCAAGAATGCGGGATTGAAAATACCTCATTGGATACGTCGTTTTTTATGTTTCAAGATGGGGAAAAGTGATGTCACATCTGGGGAGATAGCTTACGTTGAGGAGTTTTAAAATGTGATTTTGACACGGAAATATACACGAGTTTTTCTTGAAACTGTATTAGGAAATAGAGTATGGCTGACAGCTGCGCCTGTTATATTCCTATGAGTTTAGAAAGAAAGTATTGATGTGGCTAAAGTAAATAATATCATGCTGATTAGCAAAATAATTTTGCTTTCCTGAGCAATGTACAGAGATGTGATAATTATCCCTGTGTCATGCAGAGTAAAATTACTTGTAAGAGAAGATGGGAATATCTGACCATAAATTTGTCTCAGAAAAGAGTAGATGGTTATCCTTTTGAAATGGGCTATGTCTGATGCAATTGAAGCGAATGATTTATTCTGCGTATTGCACAAATTGCTTTCCTTAGATATAATATTATCGACACAATTATGCTGAAAGGGCAGCTGTTTTTCTGTAGATTATTAATGGATATCTTTTTCAATTAATAATTTGCAGGAGGAAAATATGATTTTCTTTTTGGGGGCAAACAATATGATAATCAAAAGATTAGAGATAAAAAATCTCCACGGTATCTATGATTACAATGTGCGCTTTAATGATGATTTAACTTTTATATATGGAGAAAATGGTTGCGGAAAAACGACTATTCTTGACATCGTGTCTTCAATTGTTACAGGAAGACTTTATAATCTTTTTTCGTATCGGTTTGATGAAATAACCTTGTCCTATTGCAAGACAAAAAGAAGTAAACTTGACAAGTTAAAAATAAGGGCGATTGATGGTACATACGAATTGTCTTTGAATAATTCTGAAATGAATGAAACAATTGAAGACATTCGCCGCCCTAGTGATTTGCATTCGAGGGACGAAGATGAATATGGCTTTGAGCGCCGATTCATGAATATATATAAATTTCCACGTTTTTTGAAGGAAACCTTTAATTATATTTATTTGCCGTTAAGTAGAAATTCTCAAGATGGAATGGATGTGATGGATTCGCTTGCATATCGCCGACGTAGAGCGATGCTGTATTCAGAAAAAGATATAGTGAATAAAAATTACCTTAATGACTCTCTTCGATATGTAGAAGAAATCGTTAGAGGTAGTTGTATGAAGATAAGTTCTTTGGAGAATAGTATTAACGCAAAATTTAGAAGTAGTATTTTTACATCGTCACTTAAAGCAACAAGCGAGTATGATTTGACAAAGCTCTTTGCGTCAATTAGAGACAAGGGTATATTGGAGAGTATAGAGAAAAATCGTCGAGAATACATAAAGACACTTACAGCTATTGGAGAATGGAACGAGGACTCTGAGAAGCGCGTTGAGAATTTTTTTAAAAAATATAAAGCTGTCCTTGATAAGGTTCAGAAAGAAGACAATGAAGGACATCTTGGCGTTACAATTGAATTCCTTTCAATGAACATGGAGTTTAACCGAATCAAGGAAATTGCTTCACACGCGCAAAAAATTGAGGCCGAAAAGGAAAACGTTCGAGCTCCCATTACGGCATTTTTAAATACAGTTAATAGTTTTTTTAATATTGGAGAAGATAAAAAGAATATTTCTATTAATGACGAAGGAAGAATTATTGTTTCAGCAGAAGCTCCCCATAGAAAGTTATCGCTATATAATCTTTCGTCTGGAGAGAAACAGATTATAATTATTTTTGCGTGCTTAATTTTTGGGCTCACTACAGGAGAAAGTGGAATTTATATTATTGATGAACCTGAAGCCTCTTTGCATTTAGCGTGGCAAAAAACATTTGTTGAGTCTATTCGAAATGTGAACAGTTCTATTCAACTTATTTTTGCAACGCATGCACCTGAAATCATTGGGCGGTACGTAGACCATGCGGTCAAACTTCAAAAGAAGGTCAATCCTATGGCTATAGAGAAGGATGAGATGCATGGAGAATAATATGATTGAGGGGCTGCACTTTTCGAAAGAAGCTCTTTCAAATAGACCCCTATTCTTATCAAAGTTCAATGATGTTAATATTTATGTTGAGGATCTTGGGAAAGAATATGAATATGAAGAGCTTTTTGAAAGGCTTTTTGAAAGTAATTTAAAAATTTTTAGTATTTTTCCGTTGGGAGGAAAAGATGCAGTCATAAAGGGGTATCAAACAAAGGGCCCTTGTGACGTTGACGGGAAAATGAATATATTTATTGTGGATGGCGATTTTGATAATTTGTGGGATGATCAAAAGACAATTGCCCCGAATTTAATCTATTTAACACGCTATAATATTGAAAGCTATTATTGCTCCAAAGAAGCTGTTATTAAATTTGTGAGGAGAGTCTTGAGATGTACTCGCAAAGATGCAGAAGAAAACGCACATTTTGACGAATGGCAGCAGCATGTTCGAGATGAGATAGGAAAGTTATTTGTTCTATTTGCAATAGTTATGCGATACAAGCCTGAATTACCGAGCGTAAATGGCGCAGGCAAATTCCTTGATAAGGCTGGACATGTAATACCCGAAGAATACGAGAATTATTATAAAATGGTTTCTAAAGAGTTGGGTTCAATAGAACCTTACATAGAAGAGATTTACGGAAAAATACACTCGAAGTTTCCGGGAAACGAAGATAATAAAGTTCTTTCTATAGTTTGCGGAAAATGTCAGTTTGACAGTCTTTGCCGTCAATTAACTATCTCATGCCATCGGCAGATCAATCGTGAGAACTTCCGTAGCGCACTGATATCAAATTGCGATCTTGAGCCGTTGAATTTTTTGAAAGAACAAGTTCTTCAATTGATGGCGGATGGAATCTTGGCGAGTAATAGTGCTTAGCACCGCCATTTGAAATATGGTTTATGCAAAGGCGCTTTTAAATGCTAAGCCAACTTGGCACGGGTGGCTTTTTATGAGAATTCATAACTTTTCTGTGACCAGTTTAAGCTGAAAGTTTTCCCTTTAGTTTTCCCTTTAGTGGATAAAATGAGGAGAGAGAACTTAATACAGATTAACCCTAACATTTGCCGTGATAGGTACGAAAAGCAACGAAATATCCTGACCTAAAACGGGCAAAAAACTACCCGGACGAATTCAAATCCGGGTGTCACCTCCACGTCGGAGCAAGCGTCATATCGCTTGCTCCGACTTTTTTTTAAAGTCAGAGCGCGCTCATTCTGCTGCTCCTCCTTTCCAAATCGAACCCGCTTACGCTGGGCTTCGATTTGGCTTTGGGTGCGGCCCTGCAAGCGTTGCATCTTTTTCGGCAACAAATGGCATGAAGAAACCCCGTAACCGCAGTGGTTACGGGGTTTTTCACATGCCCTTGAGGAGGCGGTTTCCCTTTGGTTTCCCCTTTATCCGCCAGATTTGCCGGATATTCTTGAATTCAGCTTAGCAAAATGATATAATCGCTTCAACTATATCGCATGTTTTAGCGGCGCTGGATCTGCTGAAAGCGGAACATAACAGTTGCTTTTTCCGCGCGGCGGCATAATGCGACTGCCCGCAGTGAACAAGGGGCAACATGGTTTTTGGGGGCATCTTGCGCGGCTGGTCGCCCGCCAAGGACGATGACGCCGCCGGCATTGATTTCAGCCGCCGGCAGGCATGCCGCCCTTTGTTCGCTGAGAGTAACATACCATGATGATATAGTGGAGTGATATGGAGGGAAAAATTATGAGCAAACAGGTTGAAAAAAAGAAATCGTCCTACCGTGATCCGCTGATCCTTATTGCGTTCGTCATTGTCGGCGCTGTCCTGGGACTGACCTTGGGAGAAAAGGCGTCGGTCCTGTACCCCATCGGCCAGATCTGGCTGAACCTGCTGTTTGTTTTGCTGGTGCCGCTGATTTTCTTCTCTATCTCCAGCTCCATCGCCAACATCGCGGACACGAAGCGGGTGGGCAAGCTGCTGGTCCTCACCATCGGCATCTTTGTGCTGACCGCCGCTGTTGCCGGTATCTATATGTTTGTTGTCACGGGCATTTTCGGCGTGGACACCTCTATCCAGCTGGATACTACGGAGGTAGCCGCCGCCGCTGCCACGGACAGCATCGGCGAACAGATCGTCAATACCTTCACCGTCAGCGACTTCCCGCTGGTCATCTCCAGAAGTCACATTCTGGCGTTGATCGTGTTCACGGTGTTCTTCGGCCTGACGGTCTCCATCCTCGGGGAGCAGGGCAAGCCTGTGGCGTCCTGGCTGAACAATATGTCCCTGGTGTTCTATAAGATGGTCGCGCTGCTGATGAAGCTGGCGCCTCTGGGCCTGATGGCCTACTTCGCCAACCTGACCGGCACCTACGGTCCGGACCTGCTCAAGAGCTACGCACGGGGCCTGCTGATCTACTATCCCGCCGCCATCGTCTACTTCTTTGTGTTCCTGGCCCTGTACGCATTCCTGGCGGCCGGCCCCTGGGGCGTGAAGAACTTCTTCAAGAACATCCTGACCCCGGCCTTGACCGCTTTGGGCACCCGGTCCTCCGCCGCCACGCTGCCCCTGCAGCTGGACGCCTGCGACAAGCTGGGCGTGCCCCGGGAGGTCAGCTCCGTCGTTGTCCCCGTGGGCGCCACCTGCCACATGGACGGCGCCTGCATCGCCACCATCTATGAGATTGTGCTTTGCTGCGCCCTGTTTGGACGTCCGCTGAACAGCATCGGGGACTTCGCCTTTGCCCTGGTCATCGCGGTGGCGGGCTCCGTGGCCGTGTCCTCCGTCCCCGGCGGCGGCGCCGCCATGGAGACCATGGTGATCTCCGCCTTTGGCTTCCCGTCCATCGCCCTGCCGGTGCTGCTGATGATGACCCAGCTCTTCGACGCGGGCTGCACCCTCATCAATTCCTGCGGCGACACCGTGGCCTCCATGCTGGTGACCCGGGTACTGTACGGCAAAGACTGGTATCAGAAGAACCTGAACGATCAGAAAGACGCGAAGATTTGACAGGAGAAAGCGAGTGACCTGAACATGAAGGAACAGCCACGATGTCAGGAGACCCATTACGGGGACTGTCCCCACCGCCCGGATACACACGGCATCCTCATTCCCGGAAAGCGGGGGCGGCTCTTCTCCGTGCTCTATACCGCGGCGGGGGAGGGCCCCCATCCCACGGTCCTTTTGCTCCACGGAATCCCCGGCTGCGAGCGGAATTTTGATCTGGCGCAGGCGCTGCGCCGGGCGGGCTTCCATGTGCTGATCTTCCATTACAGCGGGAGCTGGGGCAGCGATGGGGTTTACTCCCTGACGAATGACCTGGAGGACGCCAACACGGTATTGGACTTCATCCTGCGGGACGAGACCTACGGCTTCGACAGGCGGCACATCTATGCGGTGGGCCACAGCCTGGGCGGCTTTGTCTGCGGACAGATTGCCGCGCATCGTTCTGAAATCAAGGGCGCGGTGCTGCTGATGCCCTGCGACATCGGGCGGCTTCCCCAGATCGCCCGGGAGGACCCGGCGGCATGCCGGACCATTCAGGGGGTGCTGGACGACAGTGCCCAGTGGCTCAGCGGCACCAGCGGCGAGGCGCTTTTGCGGGAGGCGCTGGACCGGAGCGAGGACTTCCGGCTGGAAAACGCGGCAGGGGCGCTGGCCCAAAAGCCGGTTTTGTGTGTGGCTGGGACACTGGATATTTGCACGCCGCGGACGCTGCACTGCGAGCCGCTGATTCGCACCATTCAGGCAGCGGGAGGTACTTCGCTTCAAACGATTTGCTACCCGACAGACCACTTCTTCGCGGATTACCGGCTCACGGTGGCCGAAACGGTGACGGTATTCCTGAAAGAGCTGCTTTCAGAATGAACAGGAAATAAAATGATGTCCGCCCCGCGAATGGGCGGACATCTTTTTAGGAAGCGGAAATACGGATCAAATCACATAGTCATATCCATCGGAATTGCGGTGCATCAAATCGGCCAGGGTGATATTGTCCAGATAGTCATGAATGACCTTGTCCAGCCCCTGCCATAAAGAGAGCGTACGGCACTCCGCCGCCCGGGGGCAGGCGCCGGCGCCGGACTCGAGACAGGAGACTGGCGCCAGGGAATCCTCTGTCAGCCGCAGGATGTTTCCCACCGCATATTGCTCCGGCGCCTTCGTCAGCTGATAGCCGCCGCCTTTGCCCCGGAGACCGTTCAACAGCTTGGCCCGCACCAGCAGCTTGATGATGCTTTCCAGGTATTTTTCCGAAATCTCCTGCCGCTCCGCGATGACTTTCAGGGGAATAAAGCCCTCTGTCTGATGCTCCGCCAGGTCGATCATGACCCGAAGCGCATAGCGGCCCTTTGTTGAGATCAGCATACTTGTCCCTCCTCTTGAGAATAAACCTATTATACAGCACGGTAAATAGGGAAATCAATGAAAATATTTTAAATTGCCTATTGACAAAGGGGAGAAGCAAGGCTATAATCCGTATTAACCTACATGAAAGGTTGGTATTAAAGTGAAATACAACCTGGACCTCCGATGTCGCCGCTGTTGGTAAAAGACCTGGCAGGCGCCAGAGCATCAAAAACCAACTGCATGACATTTTAGGAGGAATTGACAATGAGTAAAATCTATACATCCGCCGACCAGCTGATCGGCAAGACCCCGCTGCTGGAACTGGTCCATATTGAAAAGGAAGAGGGCCTGGAGGCGAAGATTCTGGGCAAGCTGGAGTATTTCAACCCCGCCGGCAGTGTGAAGGACCGCATCGCCAAGGCCATGATCGACGACGCCGAGGCCAAAGGCCTGCTGAAGCCCGGCTCCGTCATCATCGAACCCACCTCCGGCAACACCGGCATCGGCCTGGCATCCGTGGCCGCCGCCCGGGGCTACCGCATCATCATCGTCATGCCGGAGACCATGAGCGTGGAGCGCCGCCAGCTGATGAAGGCCTACGGCGCGGAGCTGGTGCTCACCGAGGGCGCCAAAGGCATGAAGGGCGCCATCGCCAAGGCCGATGAGCTGGCCAAGGAGATTCGGGGCAGCTTTATCCCCGGCCAGTTCGTGAACCCCGCCAACCCCGCCGTCCATAAGGCCACTACCGGCCCGGAGATCTGGGAGGACACCGACGGCAAGGTGGATATCTTTGTGGCGGGCGTCGGCACCGGCGGCACTGTCACCGGCACCGGCGAGTATTTGAAGAGTCAGAATCCCAATGTGAAGGTGGTGGCGGTGGAGCCCGCCGGTTCCCCCGTGCTGAGCAAGGGCACCGCCGGATCTCACAAGATCCAGGGCATCGGCGCGGGCTTCGTCCCCGACGTGCTGGACACCAAGATCTACGACGAGGTCATCGCCGTGGAGAACGAGGACGCCTTTGCCGCCGGCAAGCTGGTGGGCCGTCAGGAGGGCGTGCTGGTGGGCATCTCCTCCGGCGCGGCCGTGTGGGCCGCCATTGAGCTTGCCAAGCGCCCCGAGAACAAGGGCAAGACCATCGTGGCCCTGCTGCCTGACACCGGCGACCGCTATCTCTCCACCCCGTTGTTTGCGGACTGAATCAGACGAAAAGAGGAGGCTGCCTTCGCGGGCAGCCTCCTCTTTTACAGACCGGATGACCGGATATCAGCGAAAGAAGCAGCGCGGCGGTATGGCTTATGCCATGCCGCCGTGCCGTATCAATTTCGCGTTTGCAGGATTTGGCTTTACAGGCGCCGCAGGAATTCCTCCAGCACGCCGTTCCACTTTTCGGGATACTCATAGAACATCAGGTGGCCGCCCATTACATAGGTTCCGTAGCCGGGCAGCTGCGTTTCCACAAAGGGCCTGGCAACATCCTGCCAGTGCTCGGCAATGAACATCAGGCTGGGCATGGTGGCACCCACGTCTTTCGCGGTGTCCAGAAAGTTGGAGAAAACGGCGTCGCAGAACAGCGCCTTGCAGATCCAGTAGGGCGTGCGGGCGGAGATATCCAGCAGATAGTCCAGCTCCGCCGGCGCCATCTCGTGCTGGATCATCACGCCGGTGGCGTATTCGCTGAAAAAGCCGCGGGAGCCCTCGGGAGAAGTCAGCACCTGGGTGGCCACGGCGGACAGCTCTTCAATGGTGCCCTCTGTCCACCAGGCGGGGTCGGGGGACAGGGGCAGGGGCGACATGTCGATGGTCACCACACCCCGCAGCTTGTCTTTGCCGAACTGCTGTACATAGCTCCAGGTGTCCAGATTGCCGGTGCTCCAGCCGATGAGGACGATATCCTCCAGCCCCAGGGCATCGATCAGCGCCGCCACATCCCTGCCGTGGGTCAGATAGTCGTTGCCGTCCACGGTCTTGGAGGAATAGCCCTGTCCCCGGGGGTCCATGGCGATCACCCGGTAGTCAGATGAGAAATGTTCGATCTGTGCCTTGAAAATCTCGCCGGAGAAGGTAAGGCCGGGGATGAACACCAGCGGCTTTCCCTCGCCCTTCTCCCAAAAGTGCAGCTCCACACCGGGAGAGACAGTCACATATTTGCTTTCCAAGCGGTCTTTCGCCATCATGAACCCTCCTATATTAACCTAATATCCTTGTAGGAATATCTGTATAATACCACGCTGCCCCGCGGATGGCAAGCTGATTTTGCGTCGCTCATGCGAAAAGGGTCCTTGTGCGCTCCGCAATCCGCCCCTGCGCGCTTTTCCGCAGGCAGGCGGCTGTTTGACTGCCGCCCCGCTCATGCAGCAAGCCCCCCGGACGAAGGTCCGGGGGGCTTTACAATGCCTCGTCTGTCAGGCGAAGACCGCCTGCACCAGAAACATATACAGCGCCGTGCCGCCGGCGATGGACAGCAGCACGTTGTTTTTCCACCTGTGGAGCGCTGCCACCGCCGCGATGGATACCAGCTCCGGCACGCCGTGGGCGCCGGAGAGCCAGTCCACGTTCCGCAGGCAGTAGACCACCAGCAGCCCCATGCAGGCCGGGGGCAGCACACGGCCCAGATACGTCACCACAGCGGGGGGCTCCTTGTTCTCCGGGAACAGCCAGAAGGGCAGCCAGCGGGTCAGCTGGGTGCCCGCCGCCAGGACCAGAATGGTCACGGCGGCCTGAAAGGCATTCAGACGCACAGCCATTTCCTCCCTCCCAGCAGCACCGCCAGGATCAGCGCCATGGCGGGGATCAGCGAATTTTCCGGCCCGAACACAAGAATGCCCGCGGCCATGCACGCAAGGCCCGCCAGCCCGGCGGCCCGGCGCTCCTTCGCTTTCCACTGCTCCATGAACAGCACCACGAACAGCGCCGTCAGCACAAAGTCCATGCCCTGCGTGTTGATATCCAGCAAAGACCCCAGCGCGGCCCCCAGAAAAGAGCCGGCCAGCCAGTAGATATAGTCCAGCAGGGTGATCCAGAAGTAGAAGTCCCCCCGACTCACGCCCGCCGGCGGCTCCAGGGTGGAGACCAGGGAAAAGGTCTCGTCCGTCAGGCCGGAGATCAAAAAGGGCCGGACCCTGCCCAGGCCGTGGTACTTGTCCAGCAGGGACAGGCCGTAAAAGATATGCCGGGCGTTGATCATGACGGCCGCCAAAAACGCCTGCAAAGGCGCGAAGGCCGACGTCAGCAGCGTGACGGCCATGTATTCCAGGCTGCCGGCAAAGACCAGCACGCTCATTCCCAGCGCCCACAGGGGCCCGTAGCCGGCGGACGCCATCAAAAAGCCGTAGGCCATCCCCAGGGGGATGTAGCCCGTCAGCACCGGGATGGTGGCGGAAAAGGCGGCCCGCAGGGCCGCGTTTCCAGCGGGACGGTATTCGATTTTTTCCAGCCGCTCCATTGCGTCTGTCCTCCAGTTTTTACTTTCCTGCTATTTTAATAGGTTTCGATCAGGATACGCTGAAAATCCGGTTTTGTCAAGTCTGTCCAAAAATCCAAAGGGATTTTTGGACAGAGAAGGGCCGCGCATAGCGCGGCCCTTCGGGATCACATCTTCTCCGGCGCGT
This sequence comes from uncultured Dysosmobacter sp., assembly GCA_947625655.1. GTDB lineage: Bacteria > Bacillota > Clostridia > Oscillospirales > Oscillospiraceae > Oscillibacter. The sequence goes on along the minus strand of CANQPD010000004.1, from coordinate 42,887 downwards.
CCACACCGATGAGCTTGAGGCCGTTTTTCAGCACCACCCGGGTGTCGTCCGCCAGCTTCAATCTGGCCGCCGCCACCGCCGGCTCCTCGCCCTTGATGCGGCAGGCGTTGTAGAAGCGATGGAAGCAGGCCGCCAGCTCCTGGAGATAGCGGTTGATGTGGCTGGGGTCATAGTCCCGGGCCGCCAGCTTGATCTCTTCGCAGAACTGGGCCAGCTGCTTGATGAGGGCCCGCTCCGTCTCGCCGGAGAGGATGGACATGTCCACCTCCGCCTGGGCCGGGACGGTCACGCCCTCCTCCGCCAGGGTCCGCAGCAGGGAGCAGATGCGGGCGTGGGCGTACTCCACGTAGTAGATGGGGTTTTCGGAGTCCTCCCGGACGGCAAGCCCCAAGTCGAATTCCATCTGGGTGTCGGGCTTGGCGTTGAAGTACCACCGGGCGGCGTCCACACTGACCTCATCCAGCAGGTCGCTCAGGCTGATGGCCTTGCCGGTGCGCTTGGACATGCGCACCACCTCGCCGTCCCGCAGCAGCTTCACCAGCTGCATCAGCACGATATCCAGCTTTTCGGAGCCGTTCAGGCCCAGGGCGTCCAGGGCGCCCTTCAGCCGGGCCACATGGCCGTGGTGGTCGGCGCCCCAGACGTTGATGACCTTGTCGAAGCCCCGTACCGCGAACTTGTTGCGGTGGTAGGCGATGTCAGCGGCAAAGTAGGTGTAGAAGCCGTTGGCCCGACGGAGGACGTCGTCCTTCAGGTCTAGCTTCTCGATGTCCTTTTCCCGCTTGCCCGCTTTCAGCAGGTGCTGGCGCATGATCTCGGCGGTCTTCAGCCACAGCGCGCCGTCCTTTTCGTAGGTCCAGCCCTTCTCCGTCAGCAGGTCCACGGTTTCGGCAACGTAGCCGCTCTCGTGGAGGGTGGACTCGTAAAACCAGTTGTCGTACTCGATCTTGTACCGCTGGAGGTCCGTCTTCATCTTGGGCAGGTTGACGCTGAGGCCGAACTGGGCCAGGGTCTCCTGCCGCTGGGCGGCGGGGACGTTCAGCAGCCTGTCCCCGTTGGCGTCATAGTACGCCTGGGCCAGGTCCCGGATATCGCCGCCCTGGTAGCCGTCCTCCGGGAAGGGCACCGCGTCCTCCCCCTGGATGATCTGGAGATACCGTGCCTCGATGGAGTGGGCGAACTTGTCGATCTGGTGGCCGGCGTCGTTGACGTAGAATTCCCGGGTCACGTCGGCGCCGCAGGCGGTCAGCACGGCGGCCAGGGTGTCCCCCAGGACGCCGCCCCGGGCGTTGCCCATGTGCATGGGGCCGGTGGGATTGGCGGAGACGAACTCCACCATGTACTTCTTCCCCCTCAGGCCGTCGTTGGCGCCGTAGGCGTCGCCCTCGCTCTCCACGGCGGCGCAGACGCCGGCGTACCAGCTGTCGTTCAGGCGGAAGTTCAAAAAGCCGGGGCCGGCGATCTCGGCGGAGGCGAAATAGCTCCCCTCCAGATCCATGTGGTCCAGCAGGGCCTGGGCGATGTTCCGGGGCGGCTGGCGCAGGGCCTTGGACGCCGCCAGGGCAAAGGTGGTGGTGAAGTCGCCGTTGGCGGCGTCCTTGGGGATCTCCACCGGGGCGGCCTTCACCTCGGCCTGGGGCAGGGCGCCGTCGGCGACGGCGGCCCGGTAGGCGTTCATCGCCAGGGACGCGGCCTGGTCCTTTGCGTTTTGGATCATGTTGATCATATCTTTGAATACCTCTTTCGTTGGCATTTGTTTTTTGGCGCTCAGGCATGAGGAAGTTTGGCGTCCGGCGGGGCCGGACGGAATTCAATTTGTCCCGCCTGCGGCGGAACACCGCGATTCCGAATCCCTAATTCTTCCGTTTTACCCGGATCTTGAAGCAGTTCCGCCCCGTCACGGTGTGATCCACCGCGATGGAGTATTTGATCTCCATGACCCCGCCCCGCTGAGACAGGGTGTGCTTCAAAAGGCTGGTCTGGATGTCCACCGTCAGCTCCCCGAAGGGGGTCTCGTACAGCGATGTGTGCCGGCGGCCCTCCTCAAAAATCATCTGGGAGTTCACCGCGCCGCTGCGGGTCAATATCACCTGGGGGCCTTTCACCTCAAAGGTGGTGGTGGTCCCCTCCATGCCCGTCAGCTCCGTCTCCCGGTAGCTGAGCACCATGCCGTCCTCCGTCAGGGCCATATCGCCCTCGGTCACCAGCTCCATGGAATCGGTGTCGGAATCGTCATAATACTGCTCGCCCCGGATGGACAGCAGGACTGGCAGCTTTTCCTGTTCAATACTGGTCAATGTCGATCCTCCGTGCCGTGTGGTGCAGATCCTCCCGGAGGAACACTGACGCGATGCGCTCAAAATCCTCCGGCTGGTCGCTGACGTAGAATTCCGCGCTTCCCCGGCGGCTTTCGTCCGCCCGGAGGCCGCCGGCCTTCAGCAGGCGCTTCAATTCAAAGGCGGATTCCTCCCCGGCGGAGACCAGGGTCACGTCCGGGCCCATGATATCCGCCACCACGTCCGTCAGCAGCGGATAGTGGGTGCAGCCCAGGATCAGGGTGTCGATGCCGGTGGCCTTCAGCGGCTCCAGATACTCCCGGGCCACGGTCTCAATGACCACATCCCCCCGCTCTGTGCGGCCGTTTTCCACCAGGGGGACGAACAGCGGGCAGGGCTTGCCCACCACCTCCACGGACCGGTCCAGCCGCCGGAGGACGGCCTCGTAGGCCCCGGAGCGGATGGAGGCCAGGGTGGCGATGATGCCCACCCGCTTGTTTTTCGTCACCAGCAGCGCCCGGCGGCAGGTGGGCTCCACCACCCCCACGATGGGCAGGTCGTTTTCCGCCTGCAGGGTATCCAGCGACGTGGTGGACACGGTGCCGCAGGCAATGACGATGGCCTTCAGGTCAAAGGACCGGAGAAAGCGCACATCCTGCCGGGCGTACCGCAGGATGGTGTCCCTGGAGCGCCCGCCGTAGGGCACCCGGGCGGTGTCGCCGAAGTAGACGAGGTTTTCCTCCGGCAGGATTTGCCGGAGGGAGCGCACCGCCGTCAGGCCGCCCAGGCCCGAGTCGAATACGCCGATTGGCCGCATATCCATACTTGTTCCATGCTCCTCACAAAATTCCGGGCGCGAGGCCGGCCTGGCATTCTCCCGCCAGATCTGCCGAGGCCAGTTCCGCTGGGCCGAGGCTGGCTTGGCATTCTCCCGCCAGGTCTGCCGAGGCCAGTTCCGCTGGGCCGAGGCTGGCTTGGCATTCTCCCGCCAGGTCTGCCGAGGCCTGTTCCTTTGGGCCGAGGCTGCACCCGGCGCACATCTAAGTTATATATTATACTATGAGAAGTATCCTGCCGCAAGACAGATTTTAGTCTTTTTACCCGGTTTTTTATATAGAATTTTACGCGGGACTTTGCTATAATGATATGCAATGCATAAACTGGCCGGGAGGTGCGCCCAATGAAGATCGAACTGACGGAGCAGCAGTACCGCTATCTGCTGGACCTTGTGTACATAGGGAACTGGGTGATGAACTCCACCCGGGAGGATGACCGCATCAAGGAATACGACCAGGTGGAGAGCCTGGTGTTCTCCCACTGCCTGCAGCACAGGATGGGCAAGCTGGTGGAGCTGTACCGGGGAGAGCTGATCCCCTCCCGGGCCTTTGCCGACGGCGGCATCCACGAGGCCATCGAGAACTACGAGGACGTGGTGTTCTACGAGATCCTGGCGGAGGAGCTGGCCCTGCGGGACATGGACGGCGAGCCCCTGACAAGGGAGAACTACGGCGCCCTGATGGACCGCATCGACGCCTACCTCTCCGAATTCGACGAGCACGGCACGGACAATATTTCCGTGGACCTGGACGAGTAAACGCACAGGGGCGGACACAGCCCCTGTTTTGAGGGAATTTGAGGAAAAGAAAGGGAGATATGACATGGCTGAGCAATCAAAGGTCTACTTCGCGGACTTCCGCTGCCCCAGCTGGCGGGAGAATCTGCCCCAGAAGCTGGCGCGGCTGATGATGACCGCCGGCTTCGGCGACATCGACATGGACGGCAAATTCGTGGCCATCAAGATGCACTTCGGCGAGCCGGGGAACCTGGCGTACCTCCGGCCCAACTGGGCCAGGGTGGTGGCGGATCTGGTGAAGTCCCAGGGCGGCAAGCCCTTTTTGACAGACTGCAACACCCTGTACATCGGTGGGCGGAAGAACGCCCTGGACCACATCGAGTCCGCCTATCAGAACGGCTTCAACCCCTATAACACCGGCTGCCATGTCATCATCGCCGACGGCCTGAAGGGCAACGACGAGGTGGAGGTCCCCGTGGCGGGCGGCGAGTATGTGAAGGCCGCCAAGATCGGCCGGGCCGTGATGGACGCGGATGTGTTCGTTTCCCTGACCCATTTCAAGGGCCATGAGCAGGCCGGCATGGGCGGCGCCCTGAAAAACATTGGCATGGGCTGCGGCTCCCGGGCGGGCAAGATGGAGCAGCACAACTCCGGCAAGCCCTTTGTCAAGCAGAAGGCGTGCATCGGCTGCAGGGCCTGCGCCAGGATCTGCGCCCACGGCGCGCCCCAGTTCGGCGCCGACGGCAAGGCCTCCATCGATACGAACAAATGCGTTGGCTGCGCCCGGTGTCTGGCCGTCTGCCCCAAGGACGCCATTCAGTGCATGTACGACGAGGCTCCCGCCATTTTGAACAAGAAAATCGCCGAGTATGCCAAGGCGGTGGTGGACGGCCGTCCCTGCTTCCACGTGTCCCTGGTGCTGGACGTGTCCCCCAACTGCGACTGCCACGGGGAGAACGATGTGCCCATCGTCCCCAATGTGGGCATGTTCGCCTCCTTCGACCCCGTTGCCCTGGACCAGGCCTGCGCCGACGCGGTGCTGGCCCAGACCGCCGTGCCCGGCTCCGTGCTGTTCGACAAGGAGTGCGCCTGCAACGAGGGCGACTTCTTCAAAAAGGCCCACCCGGACACCGAGTGGGCGGTCTGCCTGGAGCACGCCGAAAAGCTGGGCCTGGGCAGCCGGGAATACGAGCTGGTCAGAATCTGAGACGGAGGCCGCCAGAGCCAATTTGGGCCGGGATGATACCCTTATCGCAAGGCGCTGTCTCATCGGCCAATGGCCGCGGACCGAGATTGCGGCGGAATTGGGATGGGGCGGTCTGCGGTGTTCGAAAGACTGCCGCGCATCCTCCGAAAGGCGGAAAACACGGCCCTGCGGCTCAACCGGAAATAACCCGACATAAAGCGAACGCGGACCCACTGAACGCGACACAGTGGGCCCGTGTTTTTATTATGCTGAGACCGGGAAAAGAGGTCATCCGTGATGCGTGATCACGGAATTTATTTGATTTCCCGCCTTGTCAAATGCGGGTTTACACAATCTGACGCGGCGGATAACCGATGGGACGAGCTGGAGGATTATACCCATGGAAACGAGCTGTTTTGCAGATATAACCCCCAATCCTGTCGGAAAAAGCGTCGGCGGCTGCACGGCGTGCTATCTAAAAGATCTGACCAGGATGGGGAGACCGCGTTTGCAGGGCTTGCCCTCCAGGGGTGTTTGATGGGAGACATGCCCTCCGCCGCCGGGGCCCGGGGGGCCTATCTCCGCGAAAAGGGATTTGCGCGTTGTGGCGGACGCGAGCGCGCGGCATTCGAACACTCCCGCGCCCCGTGATTCTTGGATTTTTTCAAAATCCGAGAATTTTAACGTCGTGCTATCTCCGCCGAAATTGAAGTTTATCGTTATTTCCTCATCGGTAACGTAGATAGAGTTTATGAAAACATCTATAAGCCGTTGTTGGCATTTTGGATCAGCATAATCCATTTCTCTGAATTGCGTTATGAAAAATTGAATATGCTCTTTTTGAAGTTTGAAACCGCCGTCAAGTTGCGTTTGTGCGAGGGCAGAGCTTAAAGCTGTTCTCTGTACATCCAGCTCTGACAGGCGGTTTTTTGTCATTTCTGTAAGAGGCATACCGGCTTCAATGGCCCGCATGAGATTGTTGATTGCCGTCTCTATTTCTTTGAGCTGAGATTGTATCGACGTGTCCGGCGTTGACGGTTTGACGACCCGATATACGGTAACTGTGACGAAAACCTGATAAGGAGGGTGTGTATGACGTATTTGACCTACGATGAGTACAAAGAATACGGCGGTACGGCTTCCGAACAGGACTTCACGATGCTTGAATTTCGGGCGCGCAAGCGAATTGACCGGCTGACGGCCTCTCGGGTACAGCGCATGGCGAAAGTCCCGGAGGCCGTCAAGCTCTGCATGATGTCCCTTATAGGGATTGACAGCAAAGCGGGAGCCGAAGCGCAGGTTGATAAACCCGTGGTGACGTCGTTCAACACAGACGGGTACTCCGAAACCTACGGCAAAGCGCTGAGCGTAGCGGACGCGGACGCTGCAATGTCCGCGTCTATTCGCTCTATGCTGTGGGATGAGACCGACGACAACGACGTTCCCCTGCTGTACAGAGGGATTGAAGTATGAATTTGTGTAACGAGACGATAACGGTTTTCAACGCGCGGCTGGACAAGGAAAGCGGTTTTGACAGGTATTACGGCAGCGTCATAAACGGCGCGTCGTGGTATTCTGAAATCGTGGCAAACGTTGATTCGGCTGGCCTAAAGGCCGCAAACAAGTTCACTATTCGCATCCCTGAAAACGCTGATTTCGGCGGAAAAATCTACGTTTCTCCGTTGGAGTACGCAGAAACAGAGGACGCGAGCAATCTTTTCACTTTGAAGAACGGTGACATCGTGGTACGTGGTGCTGTGACAGTTTCCGGCGTCAAACCGGCTGATCTTCACAAGCTCTATGAGGCATTCACCGTTTTAGGGGTAACAGACAATCGCCGCGCCCCGAACGCGCCACATTGGAAGGTTGTGGGGGCATGATTACGCTGACCGTCAAAAAGGCTTTTATGCCGCAGGATACAGCGGAGCTGCTTCGCAAGTTCAATTTGCAGAAGGGCGGGCGAGTTCAGGAAGTTATCGACAAGTCCGTGATTGACTACAACCTACAGTACGCGCCGTGGGAAACGGGATCTATGGCAAAGAGCGCTTACGCTGCAACGCAGATTGGAAGCGGTCAAGTCAGGTATCCCGGCCCCTATGCGCACTATATGTACTATGGTGAAGTCTATGGCCCGAACATCCCCGTTTTCGAGGATGACAGCGGAGTTCCCACCCGTTTTTTCAGTCCGCCCGGACAAAAGAAACACCCTACCGGGCGGGAGTTGCAATACAGTCAAGACGTAAACCCGCTTGCAGGGCCGTTTTGGTTTGAACGCATGAAAGCGGATCACTTACAGGACATCATACAGGAGGCTAAAGATGCCGCTGGAATTAAATAACGCCGAACAGCTTAGAAAATGGTTCAGGAGTTGTCCGGCTATCTCTGATGCCAACAGATTTCGTATGGACTATCTCTCTGAAAGTCCTACGGAATACGCGCTTTACGCGGTTCCGTCCCAGCTCAGTTACCACCAAAACGTGCTGGGCGAGGAAATTCCGAACGATATTCAGTCAGTGAATTTTATCTTTGCGAGTAAGGAAAGCTACGGTGCTGACGTGGAACAAAACCTTGCAAACTTAGGATTTTATGACGAAATCGTGGCATGGGTATTGGAGCAGAACGCAAAGCGCAATTTCCCGACGATCAACGAGGGAAAAATTCGGTCAATCGTTCCGACCTTGACCGCGTATCCGATTGAGATCGGCAGCAGCGCTGCACGGTATCAAATCCAACTGAGAATAACGTATAGGAGGAATTAACCTATCTCCCCACTTATAACGGTAAGATTTCTTCTTGCTTTTAGGAGCAAGGATGCCGGCGGAATTATAAAAGTCGTTCCAAAGTATAAATGGAATTGCTTGAACATTCTGGCAGGATCGAACCAGCGACTCCGTATCTGACAATGTAGAGCCTAACTCAGCGGCGCTGTCCGGGCTATCCGCACATTTCTTGAATTTTTCAGTGGCTAACAGCTGCCTCAGTAATTGCTTATCAATCGGCATAACAGCACCTTCCTTTGTGCTTTGTTTGCATTATTATATGGAAAACTGTCTGCTATGTAAAGGCATTTGGAGGTATTGTCGAGGATTGTAGAAAATAGTAAGAGAACAACCCACTGTCGAAATGTGTCTCAAATTGAGACTCATTATTATTCAGGTCCACACTGCCTTTTCGGGCGGTGTGGGCCTGTTTTTATTTTGCTCTAAAACAATAGCGGCTGCCAACAAAAATGCCGGTAACCGCTACTTGAAGGATACAACATCGTTCGGAGTACAGCCAATGATCTTGCACAGCTTCTCCAAGGTAAGCATGGTGATGTTTCCACCCTTTTTGAGGGAGTCGAGCGTGTGATTATCAATGCCGCTCTGCAAAAGCTGGTATTGCGTCACATTGTTTCGTCTCATGGTTTCCCACAGCGGCCCGTAATCGACTATCTCCATCACCACATTTCCTGTCTGATAAAGAAATTATATGTGGTATTCTGAGAAAACCATATTGTGATTATACCCACAATGCAGTAAAATGAGAGGTAAGTCAGATACGGGGCTTGGCGCACAAATCGTCGAAAAATGCGTCTCAGTTTGAGACGCATTAAAAGCTATTTCGATTTTATGATCCTGTCCGGGAATACGGAAGCGTTGATAAGGTCAGCGGGATCGACCTCCAGCGCATCGGCAATATCGAAGAACACATCCAGCGAGAAGCCGTGAGCCATGTTCGGCGCTTCAATCGTGCTGATGAGTGAGCGGCTGACGCCGTATTTCTCTGTGTACTTCATCAGGGATTGCCGATAGGCCATGTCTTGTGTTATACTTTTGCTCATGAGGGATATGGTCTCCTTTCGGGCTGGTTTGGTGTGGTAACTTAACGATAACCCATGAGACCTTATCCTTCATATCTTTTTATTCACTTGTCCAATATGTATTGTAGTCCTACAGGAAAACTAAAATTAGATGGCAGAGAACGGTTGATATTTAATATCTAACAAGATATAATTATTAAAGAGCAGATATTTATGATTGTATATGGAGGTGTTGTATTAGGCAGTTTTGCGTTTTGTCGATACGTCATATATCAAAGGGGCTTGACTAAAATATGAAATCAAATTAGAGAAATGGAGAATTACCATGGGAAAAAGAGTGTTAAGTGTTTTTTTGTCGGTGTGGATTGCCATATCGGGCATATCATTTGAATCGATTGCCGCCGCTGCCAGCGAGCCAAATACTTTTCAAGCATATTTCAATCATGAGTCATCCAATGGACACAAGGTTCTTAGTTGCAACTTGAACAGTAATCCCCAATGGACAGACTCCAACGCCGGCATAACCTATCACGGTGAGAAAGTAACGGTTTATGCCGACAAAGCTGCCGTCATAGACAAGAAGGGATCTTATTTAGATGGAAGCAATATTTCTTGGGTTGTCCCAAGTGGTGAACAGGGTGGTTACGGAAGCGGCTATGTACTGTCTCACTTTTTAACCAGAGAATGGCCTTATTTGGAGAATGGTCAAAGTGCAGATATATATATTACGACTATTAATGTGCCATATACTAACGGAGCAACTGTATATTCGTCTCCGGTCGGTGGTAGTAAATATAAGGTTGATTCTGTTCAATTTGGAGAAAGTGTGCAGGTATACCCTGAAAAGTCGGTGGTATTGAATAGCATTAATGGTAGCAAATCATCAGGAAAGTCATATGCTTGGGTAGAGATGACCGGCGGAAAAAGTGGTTATCTTGATATGCAGTGGTTGGAGCAAAAGCCAACTGTTCGTCAGGAAGAAGAATCTTCTGTATCCTCGTATGTAGTTTACTGCGATGCCAATGGAGGGACAATAAACGGAGAAACAGGATATCTATTTTTATTTGAAAAAAATGAAACATACCAAAAAATTCCCAGCGCAATCCGCAGCGGCTATATATTTGATGGCTGGTATACAGCGGAAATTGACGGAGCGCGCATAGACAGCACATCAACCCCGACATCAGATCAGGTTTTATATGCACATTGGAGCACGCCGAAAACTTACACAGTCAGTTTTCACTCAAATGGTGGATCGGTAAGTCCCACGAATAAGAGTGTCATAAATGGTTTTGAATATGGGAGCCTTCCTATACCGACACAAAGGGGTTATCAATTTTTGGGATGGTATACGGCTATTGTTGGCGGAACAAAAATAGTAGAGTCAACAATTGTCAATTTGTCTGATGACCAAGTGCTTTATGCCCACTGGGAAAAGAACGAAGTGTCAAGAATATCGGGGTTAAGCTATTCCTTTGCAAATAGTAGAAATGGATTTGGATATTCCAATAATTATAAGATTCCCTATGAACGATATCAATTTGTATTTGGAGATAACACATATGCAAAGGCAATTTATAATAGGGCTTCAGCTTGGGGGGGGAGTTGCTTCGGCATGGCAACATCAGCCGGGTTATTTGCAAACACCGGGAATGATGTATCTGCCGTGGCGTTCAAAAACACAGCAAATGTTCCGTATGATCTTTCGCCATCTGATAAAAATAGCGAATGGGACTTAACGCTAACTCAGTTTATCGAAGCAATGCATATTGCCCAATATGATAGCTTAATACAAAACGATCGCACAAATAATAAAAATGATTTGAATGAATTATGTCAACTGGCCATCAACTATCAAAATACGGGCAAAAATCCGCCGGTAATCGATATATTCCATCAGATATCAAACTCGGAAATGGGTGGGCATTCTCTGCTGGGATATGAGATTATCAATATAAGCAACTCCGAAAGTCGCTTAATGGTATATGATCCAAACTTTCCAAATGAAGAAAGATATATTACTTTGACAAAAAACAATTCAGGAGAATATACTGGGTGGCATTATTATTTGAACAACCGTGAGCATTGGGGTAGTAACTACGGAAATTTTTGGATTACCTATGCGCCGTGTTCAGCCTATTCCAGCGTATGGGAGGAGATGTCAAATGGGATAACTTCAAAGCAAGTGCTTGTCAATACAAATATTTCTAATGCAACTATTACAAGTAGTGATGGAACTATTATTGCTAAAATTGTGGATGGAGAGGTAAAGGCAAACCGAACAGATATCTATCCATTAGCAATTACAGATGCTCCCAACCAGACAAACGATGAAATTTCCCTATGGATGCCTGCGGGTGAATATTTAATTACAAATGAAGATACTTTACATTCTAATGCCGAAATTACTATGCTTCATTTGAATCAGTCAGCTGCAGTTTCAACGAATGCTCCCACTATAGCGCTTTTCGTAGATGACAATACCAAAGCGAATTATGTGTCTGTCAAAGGGAATGGCAGCGAATACGATATTGAGTTGGAATCAACTTTGCCAAATCAATATGGAAAGGTTCGGCTTACGGGAACTATATCAGGCGGGCAAACCTCATTTGCTCAAGTTTCTGGAAAATTATATGGGTGCAACACCAAGAATGCAATTTTATGTGTTGACGGCGTTGCGACACCTAAAGAAACTTTGTCTAATCAAATGCCCGATATTTTTACATCAAATGGTGTCATGAATTTTATAGATGTTCCTAATAATTCCTATTATTATAAGGCTGTCAAATGGGCCGCTGAAAAGGGCATCACCGGCGGTATCGGCAACGGCCTCTTTGAGCCGAGCCAACCTTGCACCCGCGCACAGATCGTCACCTTCCTGTGGCGTGCTGCCGGTTCTCCAGAACCCAAGAGCATGAGCAGCTTCTCTGATGTTTCTACAGATAGCTACTATGCCAAAGCCGTTGCGTGGGCAGTGGAGAACGGCATCACCACAGGAACGGGCGATGGCAAATTCAGTCCTGACGCCACCTGCACTCGTGCTCAGAGCGTGACCTTCCTGTTCCGTGCCATTGGTAAGCTGGTCGATAGCAAGGCTGAGTTCAGCGACGTTCCCACCGATAGCTACTATGCAAACGCTGTGGCATGGGCCGTGGAGAACGGCGTGACCAACGGCATTGGTGATGGCCTGTTCGGGCCGGACAATAGCTGCACAAGAGCGCAGATCGTGACCTTCCTGTATCGAACCTATCAAGGAAAGTAAAAAACAGGACGGTAACGAGCCGTCATCAAAGAATTTATAACAGAAACCGCAAGGCGGCTCCTTCATGGAGTCTCCTTGCGGTTTTCTTATATACAAGTCGGTCATAAAGTTGCAAAAGGCGACATTTGATGGCATTAAGCGGCATTTATCGTAGACCATTGTAGAACGATTACATGACACAAAGCGGCAGTTATCGTATATGATTGAGTTACGGAGGATACGGATGTTTTCAAAGATTTTCGACCTTAGCCAAGTTTGTCAAGGCCATCCGTGTGCGGCGCGATTACGAGATCGACATAGAGTTCAATGTGTCGTTTGAGGAATTTCAAGCATTATATCTGGAGGGGGAGCCGGAAGAGGCAAAAAGGCCCGGAACAAATACAATTCTGGCAATGGAAACAAAAAAGTAAGGCAAGCATGACGCTTGCCTTACTACTGGCAGGGGGTGACAATCTTGAACCCCGCATGCGAAAGCCCTGTGCCGCAACGATTTCGATATTTCGAGTTTTCTCCTTACACATGTTTCTACAACTTTTTGTTCTGGCATTAAATCGCTTTGAGGCAATATGTCAGGGACGGATAGACATAGAGCTCACGAGTCAGTATCATCTTCAAATCGTGCTATGCCCATTGGAGCTAATACTCATTTTGTTAAGCAGTCTTTTTGCATGCCGTAATACGTTTCCAGTTGGATGGCATCCCCATCAACCAAAGTAGTTCTCCCTCATTGACTTGGCTATTATTCTGAACAGCCCGATCAATGAGCTTAGATAAATGTTTCTTAAATATGAGGAACTCCTCACCAGAAAGCAGATACCGAAAACTAACTACTACTGCAAAGTAATCACGTTTGCCTTGGATGTACTGTGTACCTTTTCGTGGAATCGATAACTTACGATGCAAAACCAAATCCGGGATGTCCTTTTTAGCGCATCGATATGAGAAGAGCCGATCCCCATGGGCACACACATTGCGATAAACCGTCAACACCTCCAGTATTTGTCCCAGCTGCCTCTCGTTAATTCCATCAAATTCCCGACTAATTACGGTCTGTAATTGTGGTTTAAACAAGGCATACATCTTGGAAACTGTTCCAAACGTAAGGGCATTTACCAAAACCCACAAGGGCACATTCTGATGTATCGTTTTGTAGTGTTCTATATAGGGATAGTCTGTCCGATTATTGAGCAGGCGGTTCAAGTGTTTTTGTATCAGAGTATTAATGGCAGTCTGATTCGCTCTTGAAGTGTACTGATAATTTTGAACTGTCGTATAGGCAACCTGACTCTCGCCAAAAGAGGCGCAGAACGCATAGGAAAGTGCTGACCGAATGTGCTGTTCGACATGCAAAAGATGGTTCAATGTCAACTGCCGCAAGTCCTGATCAAATCGGTACAGAGTGAGAATATCTTGAAAAGTAGTTCCATCCCGATAGTTTTTTGTTGTTGGATTCTTGAAAAGATCCTTATAGCCAGTAATCAAAGTGAAATATCCAATTTGCCGAAGTATATCTTTGGCACTATCTTCATCTGCAACAATCAGGTGTTTATCCCTCAGTTTCTGTATCTGTTGATCATATGTCATAAATGGTTTTGGCATTGGGACACCCCCGGCTACTGCAAGTAGAAGATAAGAATTCATATTTTTAAAATAAAAGGGAGTCCCCGCAGGGACTCCCCCGGTCACAGGCCCCGCAAGCTTCTGCAACCTATTCACTGGAAACAGTATAGCGTAGAGTTTTCAGTTTGTCAACCTTTTGGCGATAAAACTTTAAACTCGGCATCACTGCCCCAGTAATAAGAGTATATGCAGAAAACAAAATGGTTAAGCACTATATTGTCATCATAATGTTATTCATGCCAGCGTTCCAAACCCGTCACCCATCGAAATTGGCAGGTTGAAATTCCGGATAGATCAGCGAAACCTGCCGGGCAAGCAGTTCTGGCTGGATTAGATTTTCCTTGGTGGCATTGGGGTGGATTGGATGATTCGAAGGAACTGTTTCGTATCCGCTCTACATCAGACAACCTCTTTTTCACATCAGCGGCAGTCATTTGAACTGGTTACAAGATGTAACCAGTTCAATTCGGGACACAGTGTGTCTCGAATTGGATACGCACAATAGAATTGGCGCATCTTTCGTAAATTTGACTCGTCAAATCCCTTTCCGAATTCCGCTGTCAAGTGTACAGACAGGTACTGCAGCAGCTTCTTGCCATATCCCGCACGGTCATTTTCTCCGCAGGCTTTGTAGATCTGTTCACCGACTTTCCAATAAGCCGTCACCACTGCGGAGTTTACTGCCATACCCAAACTACGCTGTGCCGACACGATAGAATGGCGGATGGAATGATAGGTCTGCTCTGTTGTATAGCTCGTTTGAAGCTTATTATCCATTTTGTTCTCCTTGCTGCAAATTATGGCTCGGTTACTGAATGTACCTCATGGAGGATGCGATGCACATGGACTAATGTGGAGACCTTACATAAAAAGCCCTGGACAATACTCTCTTCGTCCAGCCAAGTCATCTGCGGCGGCATATAGTAGCCAGGATCGGCTTCTGCCTCCGCTCTGGCCCGGTGAATGGCTTTCTGGATGGAGAGCCACTGACCGTAGGCGCCAGAGTGGAGTTCCTTCTTCAATTTGCGAAGCGCGCTCTTGTATGCTTTCTCCGCACCACTGGGATCATTGTAGTTGAGCCGGATCGCCAGCTCCTGAAAAGTCATCCCTTCCTCGTCCGGCTGGCCGATGCCGAGATAGTAGCGCACCAGATTCAACTCTCTGGGTTTCAGTACTTCCTCCATCAACTGGAGAAGCAGCACCCGGCGCATATAACGGTCATAGGCCTTGGCCGGATCTCCGCCGTAGCTGATGGAAAATACATCGTCACCCAACTGCCGGACATGGAACAGCGACCGGTATTCCCTCAGCAGCTCCGCCGCTACCTTTTGCGATACCTCTAATTCCTCACAGACAGCATTGATGATCGCAGTCTCTGACTCATCCTGTGCTTCGGCGCAGACATAAGCCACCTTACGAAGCTGATGGTACCGGCTGGACGGGATGCTGATAGTCAGCGAACCGTGGGAGCCATAATCCATCATGGCCGATTCAATGGCTGGCGTTGCGTAGGTCAGCAGCTTCGTCCCATAGGAAAGATCAAACTGCTTCGCCGCCTCCAGGAGCGCCATCGCGCCCTCCTGCTTCAGATCTTCCAACTCGCACCACTCAGCATGGTCCAGCGCCAGATTCGTGAGATACCCTTCGTTCTGCGAGATGAGCAGCTCTGCGGCTTTTCTATCTCCACCCTGTATTCGCAGGGCCAGTTCTTCATTGCTGGGGCAGTCCCCGGCAACGACGTACATATTCATTGACACGGGACAGCCCCCCTTTCTCACTTCAAGCGTTTTCTGGCTTCCGCATAGACATGTTCCTGCTCCATGTCCTGCTCATAGCCGTTGGCGGCGTAGTCATTATCCATCAGTGCCTTATCCCGGTAGCACTCCGCCACATAGAGCGCCTCCCGGCGCAGCTCATCGGAGATTTTACCTCTCTGATGGTGTTTCCGGATGGTGTTGGTGCGGGTGGAGAATAACCGGTAAATTGGGTGTTGTTTATTCTGTTCCTTCTGCCGCATCATGGCGCCGTACTGCCGGCAGGTCATGCGGCTGTCCTGCGGTGCGACGCCGTCACAGTATTTCGGCATATGGCCGTTGGTGGTCAGGAAGTACTTTCCGCAGCCCCGGCACTGGCTGGGAGCATGGCCGTGATGCAGTCCATTCATCAAGTCGAATGTATAGAAACTGATGGCGCTGTCAAAGAAATATCGGTTCACAAAAACCGTTTCCTTTTCCTGTTTCGGATGTCGGGCAAATACATAGGAGGATTTCAGTTCCGGTGTGATGGTGAATGGTTCAATGTCCTGTACCTGAAGGTCATACATCTCCTTCCAGAACAGCTCACTGTTGAAACAGTCGTGAGCGGCGACGGCAAAAAAGGTCTCGTTGCGTTTCCCAAGGCGGCGCAGATAATCCAGTTCAAAAAACCAACCGGCAAAAGCAAAGTGATAGATTGCCGGTGGGATACGGACGATGGCGTTCAGGTAGCGCAGAAAAAAGTTCCTGGCCTCGGATTCCCGTCTGGAGATGTCGTTCAGAGTCTCCGGCGCAAGCATCACTTCAATCAGATGCCGTTCTTGCTCTTTGTCGTTGAAACAGAAGGGAGGGTACTTCCACAGCAGCTCCGCAAGCGTCAGCACCTGTTCTTTTAAAGATGGCAGCATGGCGCCCAGCTTTCTCTTGTTGGCATTGGCGATCGTCGGGAACTGCTGGAGGATAACGCCTCCAGCGCCAATCAGTTCCATGATCTCATCCACAGAAATATTTAGAATGGACGAAGCAAAGTAACCCGCCGGATATTCCTGCTCATTGTAGAACACCTTATCCTGCCAGACATCTATGGTGAGTCTGAGGAAACTGTTGTTCTGCTTGATCCCCAGCGGCATTTCTCTGTCCTCCTGTCCCATATCTTTTTTAAGACTGTCTTGCGACAATCTCATTATATCAAAATTCAAAGAATAATCAAGTGAAAGGACAAGAGCCACGGTGGCTGCGTGATCTCTGTCCTTATCTTTTTATCTGGAGGTGTTCATTTGAACACAGAAAACAAAAAACGCTTTCACACTATCGATGGAGAGTCGCTGATGAGCCTTCCACTCACGCCGCTGAACTTTGTGGTGGACACGCTGCTCTCCCAGGGACTGCACATCCTCGCGGGTTCTCCCAAGGTGGGTAAGTCTTGGCTGGCGCTGTGGTTGTCCGTCATGGTGGCAAAGGGCGAACCCGTCTGGGGGATGTCCGTGAAGCAGGGCACCACGCTCTATCTTTGCCTGGAGGACTCCACGCTCCGTATTCAGAACCGACTGTTCGAGATCACGGAGGACGCTCCGTCCAACGTTCACTTCTGCACCGAGAGTTGTATTCTCAGCAGAGGTTTGGAGGAACAGCTGGAAGCCTTTCTCACTGAGCATCCCGACACGGTGCTGGTCATCATCGACACGCTGCAGATGATCCGCGGCACCAACTATGACAACACCTACGCCAACGACTACCGCGACCTCTCCGCTCTGAAACGGATTGCGGATACCCACGGTATCGCCATCCTGCTGATCCATCATCTGCGAAAGGAAACTGCCGATGATGTGTTCAACCGCATCTCTGGTACGACGGCAATCAGCGGCGCGGTGGATTCCAGCTTCACGCTGGTGGAGGACAAGCGCGGCAGCGGCAAAGCGAAGCTCTTCTGCATTGGTCGTGACATTGAGTACCGTGAACTGACACTGGAACGAAACGCTGAAAATGTGTGGGAAATGGTCGCGGACAGCAGAACACAGCCGGAGCTGCTGGGCGACCGAATCGTCTATCTTATCTCTGAACTGATGCGCGACCGTACGGAATTTATCGGCACTCCCACGGAGCTGTCTGAAAAAATCGACCCTGTCGGTACGGATCGTATCTCGCCCAAAAAAGTGTCCCGCCTGATCCTGCAAAACCTTGACGCACTAAACAAAATCGGTATTTCCGGAGTAGTGCGCCGCAGCAACGGAAAGCGACTCATTGAGCTTCGCCGTGCCGAAAGTGACGATAACCAGGGTGTCCCGGAGGTCGACCCTGTTGACCCTGTTGGGGCGCTGCGCGGCGATTTGCGGGAGGTTCCCGGGCGTGGCGAGTAAACTTCCGCAGGGGAAAAGAAACGCCGTTTGTGGCCATTTATGGCCGAAAGCGGAGCGCGAGTGTTCGGCGCAGGAAAATCACCTCCTTGGAGGTGGCCAGCATCGCGTTTGTCTGGTCTGCGGCAACGCCGCTGCCCGACTTCCGCACGATTTCCGGGCAGAAGCCCGGACCCACTTTATCTACGATTTGGAGGAAACAACATGAAGAAAGATATCAAATTCAGCACCCGTATGGCTTCCGCAGACCGGGAGGCTATCAAGGAATTGGCGAAACGCTCCGGCATGTCCATGAGTGATTATGTGACGGCCTGCTGTTTGGGAAAGCAGGTCGTTATCATTGACGGACTGAAAGAGGTGCTGAAGGAACTGAAGTCCATCGGCAGAAATCTGAATCAGCTCGTTACACTGGCTCACATGGGTCGAGTGACCGTGATCAATCTGGAAAGTGTGCTTCAGGTGTTCTCTGAACTCTGTGATGCCGTCCGGATGATCCTGGAGCGAAAGCATTGGTGAGCTATGGCGATCATCAGCTTCACCAACTACAAGCGAGACCAGACCACCGGGTGTATGGGCGCCGTGATGCGGTACACCATGCAGGATAAGAAGACCGAGTTCGAGGGGCAGCGGTTGGTTACAGGCATCAACTGCCAGCCGGAATCTGTCTACGCAGACTTCATGACGACCAAGCGGTTATATCACAAGACGGATGGCGTGCTGTTCTACCACATGGTGCAGAGCTTCCCCAAAGACGAAGCGGTCGATCCGGTCACTGCTCACGCAGCCGCATTGAAGCTGGCTGAGTACTATGAGGGGTATGAAGTCCTGGTCTGCACCCACACGGACCGTGACCATATCCACTCTCACTTCCTTATCAACTCGGTCAACTTCGATACAGGCCGAAAACTCCACATCGCAAAGGAACAGCTCCAGGAATTGCGGCAGTGCAATGATCGGGTCTGCATGGAATTTTCCCTTCCTGTGTTCAAGCCCAAGGAGAGAACTCAGAAAACGAAGACTATGACCATCGGTGAGTATCACACAGCGGCCCGTGGTCAGAGCAAGAAGCTGCAGCTCATGAATATCATCAACGACTGTATGCGCCACGCCTCCAACCGGGAGGAGTTTATTACACTGATGGCGAGTGAGGGCTACAAAGTCCGCTGGGAAAAGTCCCGAAAGAATATCACCTATACCACGCCGAGCGGCTGGCAGTGTCGGGACCGTCTGCTGTTCGGTAACAAATATCTAAAGGAGAACATGGAATATGAATTCAGGATCAGAGAAGAAATTATCTATGGACGAGCTGTTGGAGAAGAACCATCCCACGCAGACCGTACAGCCTACACCAGAGCTGACAGCACAGAGCATGCCGCAACCCCTGGCACAGGTGCAGACATCTACTCCCGAAGTGCATCCCACGAAAGAGGACTGGGAGGATCTGCAGAGCGACCTCTACACGCTGGGTTACCACGCCGAGAGACAGACCGGCTATCTGAAAAAGGTCAGCGAACTGCTGGAGCAGCTCCCGACCCGGACGCAGATGGACGAGCTGCTGAAAGTGCTGAAGCATCTGGAGCAGATGAGCGAACAGGCTGGGAAGCCGAAAGAGAAGCGTTTTTCTCTGCCCAATATCAGACTACCCAGGCTGCATCTGCCGCACCTGGATGGTCCGACGTGGGTAGTCCTGCTGATGGCGCTGGCGGCGTTGTTTCTGCTGTGGTGGGCCTGGGTCGGAGACTGGAACAATCTCAGTCTGCTGAGCCTGTGACGGACAGCACCACCATGCACCATCATGCAGACAACAAGGCGCTCCGTAAGGAACAGCGAAAGAAAATTGCCCAGGGCCATGCTGTGGACGATCACGAAGAAGAACAGACTTGGCAGCAGACCATGTAAAGGAGGACGACCACATGAGTTATCAGCAGGCGTTGTATGATCGGGAGCATCCCAGATACTCTGAGCCGACAGAGTTCATCACGATGGAAGTGGACGGACTAATTGTTGCCCTCCGCTTCAAAAACACCATCACACATCCTGACACAGTGTCTGAAATTGAGAAGACGCTGTTAATGGCACAGAACTTTGAAAATCTGAACAGGTCCGCTTGATTCAGTAGACTTTTTGCCAATGGTGTGGGATACTGTGTGTATATGAACCTTGACAATTGAATTATCAGCAAGCCATATGCACCGCAGTCCTACACCAGAAAGGACAGGTTGCAATCATGGAAAAAAGTAAGCGAGTATACTGCCTCTATCGAGTCTCTACCAAAGGACAGGTAGAAAAGGATGATATCCCTATGCAGAAACAATACTGCCGTGAATTTGCAGAGAACCAGGGATGGGTAATCACCAAAGAGTTTGCGGAAAAGGGTGTCTCCGGTTTCAAGGTAGCTGCCGCTGACCGCGATGCCATTCAGGAGATTCGCCAGGATGCCGAGGAACAGAAGTTTGACATTCTGCTGGTGTTCATGTTTGACCGCCTGGGACGGCGGGATGACGAGACGCCCTTCGTGGTGGAGTGGTTCATCCGCAACGGGATCGAAGTGTGGAGCGCAATGGAAGGACAGCAGAGGATGGATGATCATATCGACAAATTGCTGAACTACATTCGATATTGGCAGGCCTCCGGTGAGAGTCTCAAAACCTCTGCCCGAACAAAAACCCGTCTGTCGCAAATTGTGCAGGAGGGGCGGTTCCGCGGCGGGATTGTTCCCTATGGATACCGCCTGGAAAAGCAAGGGCGTTTTAATAAAAAGAATCACGAAGTCAACGAGATTCTGATTGACCCGGATGAAGCTGCGGTGGTGCGTATCATCTTTGAGAAATATGTCTATGAGGGATTTGGCGCACAGCGGTTGTCCCGGTGGCTGTATAACAACGGCTATCTCAACCGTAAGGGAACAAACTTCGCCAATACCACCATCATCAAAATGCTGAAGAACATCATGTACGTAGGCATCCTGCGCAGCGGGGAAACACGCTCGGAAATCTTTCCGGAGCTGCAAATTGTTTCGCCAGACTTGTATGAACGCGCACAGGGGCTGATGGAAGCCAGGACAATGCACCACGATGAGGTGCCTTTTAACTCCAAAGGGAAGTCGCTGCTCTCCGGGATGGTCTACTGTGCCCACTGCGGTTCCAAGCTGGTGCTGACCACCAGCAGCGGCAGACGCGCCAAGGGTGAGCCCAAGCGGGAAACCCGCATCCGCTACGCCTGCCACTACAAGATCCGCCATCCTCAGGACTGTGACGGTCAGACCGGATACTCCGGTGAGAAACTGGACGGCATTATTGATAAGATCGTCATTCAACTCTTTGAGCGGATGAAGACTGCACCCAGGAGCCAGCTCATTCAAAAGCAGCGGGAAAAAGAACTCCAAATGGCAAACAGTTCGGTGGCAAATCTGGAGAAACTCCATGCCGCCGCAGAACGGGAACTGGAGAGCTACAAGAAAGAGATCATCAAGACCATCAACGGGACCGGTAGTTTCGGAGCGGACATCCTCAGCGAGATGATAGAGGACACCCGAAGCAAACTGGCGGCACTGGCACAGGAATTGGAACATGCCAAGGAAAAAGCGGCTGATCTGAAGAGATCTGCCGTTGCCGTCCAAAAGGAGTATGACAAGATCATGTCCTGGGCCGACCTGTATGCGGGGAGCAGTATCGAGGGAAAGAAGATGATCCTGCGGCAGCTCATTGAACGGGTAAATATCGGGAAGAACTTTGAAATCGAAGTGGAATTTAAAATCAGTGTCACACAGTTTTTTGACTTCCTACACCCGGAAGGGGACAAGAGTGTGTACTATCACGCATCCTAAGGGTATGAAAAAACTCGGGAGATCTCAAAACGAGATCTCCCGAGCATGGTGGACCCGAAGGGGATCGAACCCTCGACCTTACGGATGCGAACCGTACGCTCTCCCAGACTGAGCTACGGGCCCAAATCAACGGTTCCAAAAGCGGAACAGCAGAATAAAGCAATATGAAATTATAAGTGTGGCAGAAAACCGAACCCTTTGCGCTCCCAGACTGAGCTACGGGCCCAAATCAACAGTTCCAAAAGCGGAACAGAAGAATAAAGCAATATGAAGTTATAAGTGTGGCAGAAAACCGAACCCTTTGCGCTCCCAGCTGAGCTACAGGCCCAAATTGGCACTTTTTATGCGGAAAAAGTCGCGAAATTTGGATTTCTAAAATATGCGATTTTCAGGGAAAAGACCAACAAATCGGACGGGAAAACAGGGAACTGGACATTGGGTCGGATGTGTCTCGCTATGGATGCGAACCGTACGCTCTCCCAGACTGAGCTACGCCCCCGGGTATGAAATTTAATGAGATGTGAACCGTGTGCCAGCAAATGAGTTAGGCCCCGGAAAAAGAGGGGCTATGACCGAACCGGGTCTCCTCCCAGCTGAGCTATGGGCCCGTGTATGAAGTTTTTGGTGATGTGAACTGTTTGCCCGCAACTGAGTTGGACTACCGGAAAAGAGGTGCTATAACCGAACCGCTTCTCCTCCCAACTGAGCTATAGGCCCAAATATGAGGTTTTTAGATTTTTGGGGGCCTGCTTGGCGGGGCGCTCGCGCTCCCGGCTGATATATGCCCCGGCTGCTGCCAGGCTACTGGCGACAAATGATATTATACCATAATTTTTCTCTTTGTAAAGCCCGTTTTTTTCAGAATCTTAAAATTTTTGGTTGCTTATTCGGAAAGGATATAGTACAATAAATAAGCTAATTAAACAGTCCTCCGCATGCAGCTGCGGAGCCGGTCTCGCGCAATGGAGGCCCGCGAATCATGTCAGGCGGGGAACCGAGCAGCATTAAGCGGGATGTTCCATGTGCCGCGAGGGTGCCGGTTCCGCAGCTGCATGCGGAGGACTTTGCATGTTCCAAGGAGGTCATCATGTATCAGGCCCTGTATCGAAAGTGGCGGCCCAAGGTGTTTTCAGACGTCATCGGGCAGTCGCATATCACCGAGACCCTGCAACGGCAGGTCGCCGAGGGCCGGACCTCCCACGCGTACCTCTTCACCGGCACCCGGGGCACCGGCAAGACCACCTGCGCCAAGATTTTGGCCAAGGCTGTCAACTGCGAGCACCCTGTGAACGGCGACCCCTGCTGCCAGTGCCCCTCCTGCCTCGGCATCGAGAGCGGCAGCTTTCTGGACGTGCTGGAGCTGGACGCCGCGTCCAACAACGGCGTGGATCAGGTCCGCGCCCTGCGGGACGAGGCCATCTACTCCCCGGCCAATGTGAAAAAGCGGGTCTACATCGTGGACGAGGTCCACATGCTGTCCACCCCCGCTTTCAACGCCCTGCTGAAGATCCTGGAGGAGCCGCCGGAGCATCTGATGTTCATTCTGGCCACCACGGAGCTGCACAAGGTGCCTGCCACCATCCTCTCCCGGTGCCAGCGCTACTCCTTCAAGCGCATTACCCCGGCGGACATTGCGAAACGGCTGAACTATGTGGCGGGACAGGAGCATATCGACTTGACGCCGGACGGCGCGGAGATCCTGTCCCGGCTGGCGGACGGCGCCCTGCGGGACGGGCTGAGCCTGCTGGACCAGTGCGCGGCGGCGGGGGGGACCATCGACAGCGCCGCTGTGCTGGAGGTGCTGGGCCTTGCCGGGAATCTCCAGACGGCCCAGCTTTTGGAGTGCGTGCTGCGGCGGGACGCCAAGGCGGCCCTGCTGCTTTTGAATCAGCTCTACGCCGGCGGCAAGGACGTGGGCGCGGTGCTGGGGGAGCTGTCCACCCTGGTGCGGGATCTGCTGCTGCGGCGGACCGCCCCGGAGGGCGGCGCGGCGCTGCTGTCCGGCGGGTATGACACCGCCACGCTGGACCGGCTGGGCAGGGACGTGTCCGGCAATCGGTTTTTGTATCTGGCGTCCACATTGCAAAAGGCAACGGCGGATCTGTATTACAGCTCCAACCGCCGCACCGACGCGGAGCTGTGCCTCATCCGGCTGTGCGACGAGAGCCTTTCCGGCGACCTGACGGCGCTGGAGGCCCGCATCCAGCGGCTGGAAGAGGGGGCGGCCCGGGGGCAGATCGTCCGGGAGGCGGTGACCCAGAGCACGGCCGCCGCAGGGCCCGCGGCCAAGGAGGTCCCCGCGAAGAAGGCGGCCCCCGTTCCGGCGCCGAAGGCTGAGGACGCGCCGCCCTGGGACGCGCCGCCCGCGCGGGGAGAAGAGCTGCCGCCCATGCCGGAAGAGGCCCCGCCCGCCGCGGACGAGCCGGGGGAGCGGGTGTTTGACATCCCGCCGGAGCCTGTGAAAAGGAGACCGGAGCCTGTGCGGGAGCCGCCGAAGGCGGCGCAGAGCGCGCCTGCGGCGGCTGTGCCGCCGGCGGACGGGAACTGGTGGCGGGCCCTGGCGGAGAGCTGCAAGGGGCGGCTGCCGCCCATGTACCGGGCGTTTCTGGACATGTGCAGCGGCGCGCTGGAGGGAGATCAGCTGACGGTCTACGCGCCGGATGAGATCACCCTGGGCCGGCTGGACAACGACCGGGTAAAGGGGGCACTTGGCGAGGAGGCCGCCAGGGCCGCCGGGACGGCGGTGCGGCTGGTGTTCCGCGTCGGCGAGGCGCCCAAGGCGACGCCCCAGGAGAATTTGAAAAGCCTGCTGAAATTCGGCAGCCAGTTTGACAACATTGAGATCAAGTAAAGGAGAAACGAATATGGGATACAGTGCACGCCGTGGGTTTACCAACGGAAAGGTGTCCGGCGCAGCGCGTCAGGCGGAGATGCAGCAGAAGATCGCCCAGATGCAGGAGGCCATGACCGCCGCTCAGGAGACGGTGGAGGCCCAGGAGTTCACCGCCAGCGTGGGCGGCGGTGCGGTGGAGGCCAGGGTCAATGGCAAGAAAGAAGTGCTGGCCGTCACCATCAAGCCTGAGGCCGTGGACCCGGAGGATGTGGAGATGCTGCAGGATCTGGTGGTGTCCGCTGTCAACGAGGCGCTGCGCCAGGCGGGAGACGCCATGGAGAACAGCATGAACAGCCTGACCGGGGGACTGAACCTGGGGGCGTTCGGGCTGTGAGAGAACGCGGGCGGCGCTGTGCCCCGGTGGGGAACGGCCGGCCCTGTGGATCGGAACCAAAAGAAGAGCGGGGCTGGAAGCTCCGCTCTTTTTAAAAACAGGTGGCCGCGGCGAGGCGGGGGCGCCCCGCCCTACAAAGAGCAAGGGGCCGCAGACGTGTAAAGAGAACACCGGCGGCGGAACAGGGACGGCACCTGTGCCCTGAATGGAGGCCGCCCAAAGGGAGGTATACGATACGTGAATGTGAAAAAGGTACTGGCGGCGGCGCTGGCCTGCTTGCTGCTGGCCGGGTGCGGCGCAAAGCGGACAGAGCCGCTGGATCAGGAGACGGCCTGGGTGGATGCGCCGGTCATCGCCTATGTGCCCCTGGACGACCGGCCGGACAACGTGGAGCGGGTGGTGTATCTGGCGGAGTCGCTGGGGTATCAGCTGGCGATGCCGGAGGCGGTGCTGTACAGCACAAAGCTGGACGGCCAGCCCCGCAACTTTGACAGCCTCCAGCGGGGGGAGCCATGGTCCCTTTTCACCTGGGTGCTGGACCAGGAGGCGGCGGGCTGCGACCGCTACATCCTCTCTCTGGATCAGCTCCACTCCGGCGGACTGGTCAGCTCCCGGTCCATGACGGGGGACGAACTTGAACTGCCGGGGGGCGGGACCACATCCGCGTCCCAGCTGGTGGATCATCTGCTGGCCGCCTTGGCCGAGGATGAAAATAACGTGGTCTGGCTGCTGGACAGCGTGATGCGGCTGGCACCCACGGTGGGCTATGAGGGCGGCACGCTGGAGGAGTACAACGCCCTGCGGGCCTATGGCGCGGCGGGGCGGCCGGCGCTCCCGGACAGGGACATCCAGGCATCGGATGTCCAGGCACTCTATCAATTGGGGAGCGGCGGCACGAAGCTGGTCCCGGTGGATTTCGGCCTGACAGAGGAGCGTGTGACAGAGTATTTGACCGCCCGGAGCCGGAAGCTGGCACTGTCAGAGCGGATGCTCCAGACAGTGGAATGCGGCGGCTATGAGAACTTCCGGGTGCTCATCGGCATCGACGACTCCTCCGAGGAGGACAGCATCCAGAAAAACGAGATCGCCTATCTGCGGAGTTTACTGCGGGAGGGCGACGCCCTGCTGTCCGGCGTGGACGACCTGGCCTTCAAGGCGGTGGCGAAGCTGTATATGGCGGAGAGCGGCTGGGACGACCGGCTGGTCCATGCGGGCGTCACCTATTTCGGCGGGACGGAGGATCAGCCTGCCTGCGATTACGACTACAAGCCGCTGAAAGAGATCGTGGAGGAGCATTTGGAATTTTTCGGCGTCTCCCAGCTCTCCGGCGGAAGCGGCGCGGCGGACATTGAGATCCTGGTGCTGACCCAGCCGGACACGGAGGCCTATGAGGCGGCGGGGATGTCCCAGGCGGAGCAGGACAGGTGGAAGAAAAACGCGTATACCAATCTGGTGGATTGGCTGGAGGCGTTCCGGAACGGGCATGTGCCCGTCATCCTGATCGACGCCAGCAACGGCGCTTACGGGAACGAGTTCCAACAGGCACTGACCGAAGAGGCGGAGCTGGGGTATCTGCTGAGCTACGCGGGATTTTTGGATATGGCCATCGTCACCGGCACGGCTTTGAGCCACGGCTTTGCCAGGTACGCGTTTTTGCAGAGCGGCGAACAGTCGGAGGCTGCGGAGCGGGCCTTTGCCCGGACACTGGCGGACAGTATCATCAAGGACTTCTGCTACAAGCATGTGGTGCGGGAGGAGCTGCTGGGATACATCCGGAACGATCTGGGGGGCGATCCCAACAACTTCTGGGCGCCGGAGATCGACCGGGAGGCCGTTCAGGAGCGGCTGGAGAGCGGCATGGCCAAGGCCGCGGCGGGCGTGATCGAAAATCTGGAGCGGAGCAATCTGATCTCTTCGCTGGAACCTTATGAGGAACAGGGCTGGGGCGGCATCGAGCTGGACAACTACCGCTTCCCCTGGGACCGGGCCTTTGAGATCGGCATGGACATCCGGCTGGGGACGTTTACGGAGCCCCACAAAAAAGTGTGGGGGATCTATTATCGATAAGGGAGTTTTCATATGTATGAAAAAGCAGCCGCCGCCAACGGCAGGGCCGTGGCGGTGATCAGGAGTAAGACGGCGGTCATCACGGATGCGCAGTCGGCGTTGGATGCGATGATGGCAGCAAAATATGCGTGCGGGACAGAGCGCATTGCCGTGCAAAAGGAGGCGCTGACGGAGGATTTTTTCATCCTCAGCACCGGCCTTGCGGGAGAGATTCTGCAAAAGTTTACCAATTACGGCGTGAAATGCGCTATTTACGGCGACTTCAGCCACTATACCAGCAAGCCCCTTCAGGATTTTATCCGGGAGAGCAACCGCCGGGGCACGGATGTGCTGTTTACCGCGGACGAGCGGGAGGCCGTTGAGCGGCTGGCGGAGATATAAAAAACGCAGGACCGTCTGAGACGGTCCTGCGTTCAGGCTGTCGAAAAAGTCCGGCGGACTTTTTCGACAGCCTGAACAATGCCTCGCTTTTTTGTCTGCTTCGCATCCCAAAAAGCAGCCTCGGCCCAAAGGAACGGGCCTCGGCAGACTGCACGGAGAGATGTGCAGCCAGCCGCTTCGCGGCGCAACGGGCTGCTGCCGCAGCTCTTTTGCAGGCATTCGATTCAACACGAAGGGGCTCCCGCCCCCTCGTACTCCCCCTGCGAATCGGAACGCCTTTTTCCAAACAGGTTTTTTTCGATAAGCTGAAAGCAGGACCGTCTGAGACGGTCCTGCTTTTTTGAACGGTTTACAGCTGTTTGACGGTGTAGTACACAGCCAGGCCAAAGACCACCATGCCCAGCGCCCACATGGTGTAATACGCGATAACGGTGCTGAAGAGGGCCGCGGCCACGGCGGCGGCGGACAGGCCGCAGGCCACGTAGACGGGAAGGGGATCCGCCTTGGGGGGGAGGAGCTTGCCCAGCCTGCCGCTTTTGGTCAGGAAAGCGACCACGGCCAGCAGGATGATATAGGCCCCGGCGGCCAGCTTCACATAGGTCCCCAGGTAGATGCTGCCCGCCTCCCGGCGGCAGACCCACAAAGCGATCAGCGAAACGCCGAGGATCGTCAGGGACAGGGCGCATTCACGGTCGTACAGGCTCCAGAGGACCCCCAGCAGCATGGCCACGGGGACCGCCACGGTCAGAAGCGTCAGCGTGCCCACGTTCCAGCGGATCAGGAAGCTGGAGAGGGCGACAAAGGCGCCGGCGGCGGTGACGGACCAGCCGGCGGCCCGCTTTTTGCGGTCGGCCTTCCACAGAAGGCTCAGAATCACGCCAACGGCGAAAACCGCCGCTCCGGCACCCATCAGGATGTTGAGATACTTGTCATACCAATCGATCTGCTGCTGGGCGGTGCCGTTGGCGTAGCAGCGGCGGATGACCAGCAGGTATAACTCAGCGACGCATCCGGCCAGGAAGAGCTTCATGGCACTGTTCATGGGCTCGTCCCGCTTGACCGGCTTGGCCTTGCTGTTTGAATTTTTCGCCATATTATAATGACCTCCAAGGTGGTGTTCGTTTGAAGATAATTTGGCGGCGGAAGGCTCCACCGCTGACATTCCTTGATAGTATAGCAGACTTTCACTGCATTTGCAAGGGCAACTGCGAGGGCTTTTTAACTTTTTCCCCCGGAAGGCGGATTCCAGGTTGAGAAGTGGCGCGGGGCGTGTTATACTACCTTATTATGTGAAAAAAGAAAGCGGGATACGGCTATGAGACGTTTGATGGCGCTGGTGGCGGCGCTGGCGGTGCTGGCGGGGCTGACCGGCTGCGGGATGGAGCCCGCCGACCCGGATACGGCCCAGGAGAGCATCCAGGTCATCGCCATGGACACGGTGATGATCTTCAAAATCTATGGAGAGAAAAGCACCCACGCCGCCTATGCCGCGGAGGACGAGGTGCGGCGGCTGGAGGCGCTGCTGTCCCGGACGGACGCGGGCAGCCAGGTGTCCGCCCTGAATGACGCCGGAGGCCAGCCGGTGACGGTGGACGGCGAGGTTTTGCGGCTGCTGAACGCCGCCGGGCTGTACAGCGAGGTGACCGGCGGGGCCTTTGACATCTCCATCGCCCCGGTGGTCTCCGCCTGGGGCTTTACGGAGGACGCGTACCGGGTGCCCGGCCAGACGGAATTGGACGAGCTGCTGACCCATGTGGGGATGGAGCATGTCCACGCCGAAACCGCGGACAGTGCGTGGCTGGACGAGGGGACCCGGATCGACCTGGGGGGCATCGCCAAGGGCTATGTCACCGACCGGATCGCGGAGATTTTGGAGGAGAACGGCGTTCCCCGGGCCACCGTCAGCCTGGGGGGCAATGTGCTGGCCTGGGGGGACCGGCCTGACGGCACGCCCTGGCTGGTGGGCATCCAGGACCCGGCCCGGCCGGACATGGCCGACGGGTTTGCGGGGTATCTGAGCCTGAAGGACGCGTTTGCGGTGACCTCCGGCGGATATCAGCGGTATTTTGAGGAAAACGGCAAACGGTATCACCACATCATTGACCCGGCCACCGGGTATCCGGCGGACAGCGGGCTGACCTCCGTCACGGTGGTGGCGGACTGTGACCGGGAGGGGAACGGCGGCCTGCCGGGACAGGGCACCATGTGCGACGCCCTGTCCACCGCCCTGTTTGTCATGGGGGAGGAAAAGGCCCTGGAATTTTGGAGAACCAGCGGCTATGACTTTGATCTGGTGCTGGTGACAGCGGACGGGCGCGTGGTGGTGACCGAGGGCATCGCCGATGTGTTTGCCCCGGACGAGGCCAGTGGGTACAGCTATGAGACGGTCTCCTGAACTGCGGCCCACCGGCTGGGACGCGCTGGTGGTGCTGGCGGTGATATTGCTGGCGGCGGGCTGCGCACTGGCGGTCTGGGGCCGGGGCGGCGGGACGGAAGCGCTGACGGCTGTTGTGAGCGTGGACGGCGCGGAAGCGGATCGCATCCCGCTGGACGGCAGGGCCGGGGAGCGGGTCTATTCCGGCAACGGCTATACGCTGACGGTGGAATTCGGGCCGGAGGGCGTGCGGGTCCGGGAGGCGGACTGCCCCACCCAGGACTGCGTCCACACCGGGACCATCACCCGGAGCGGGCAGAGCATCGTGTGCCTGCCGGGACGGATTATTGTTCAATTGGAGGGCGGAACAGCGGACAATGAAGCCCCGGACATTGTGATCGGATAGGGGGCGGCCATGAGACTGACGACAAAACAGCTGACGCTGTGCGGCGTGCTGACCACCCTGGCGCTGGCGCTGTCCGTGATGGAAAACCAGATCCCGCTGGGGCTTGCCATCCCCATTCCCGGCATCAAGCTGGGGCTTGCCAACATTGTGACGGTGTTTGCCCTGTACGCCCTGGGGCCGGGACAGGCGCTGCTGATCCTGCTGGCCCGGTGCGTGCTGGGGGCGGTGTTCGCGGGAAATATGAACGCCATGCTCTTTTCCCTGCTGGGGGGCTTTTCGGCCATGGCGGTGATGATCGGGCTGTCCCGGCTGCGGCGGCTCTCCGTTTACGGGGTGTCCGTGGGCGGCGCGGCGGCCCATAACTGCGGCCAGGTGGCGGCGGCTGTCCTGACGCTGGGGAATGGGGCGCCGCTTTATTATCTGCCGGTGCTGCTGGTGGTATCCCTGTTTACCGGGGCGCTGACGGGGCTGGTGGCATCGTGCCTGTTCCGGGCGCTGAGCCATACGGATCTGATGAAGGGGTGAAGGCAATGGACCCGAAGCATATCAGCAAGAAAGACGAGATCATCCTCCAGCAGCTGGAGGTTATCCGCACCATGACGGAGCACAATTTGAACCGGATGGGGACGGACTTCTGGGGAGCGCCGCTGGCGCCGAAGGGGGATGTGACGGCGGGAGCCGGCGAGGGCACGCCGAAGCCGGCGGCGCCGGAAAAGAAGGTCGGCGATGCCGCAGCCTCCACCGGGAACGGCAGCGGAGGAGCGGCGGAGACGGAGGCGCCGCCGCCTGAAAAGATCGAGGATCTGCAGGCGGAGCTGGACGGGTATATCGGTCTGGACGCTGTGAAAAAAGAGGTGCGGAACCTCATCAACATGGTGACGGTGCACCAGATGCGGGAGAAGAACGGGCTACCCGTCACGGACTTGAGCCTGCACATGGTGTTCTCCGGCAACCCCGGCACCGGCAAGACCACCATCGCCCGGATCATGGCCCGTATTTACTACAGCCTGGGCATCTTGTCCAAGGGGCAGCTGGTGGAGGTGGACCGCAGCGGACTGGTGGCCGGGTATGTGGGGCAGACGGCCATCAAGACCGGCAAGGTCATCGAGAAGGCCCTGGGCGGCGTGCTGTTCATCGACGAGGCTTACGCCTTGAACGGCAGGGCGGAGAACGACTTCGGCCAGGAGGCCATCGACACCCTTTTGAAGGCCATGGAGGACCACCGGGACGATCTGGTGGTCATCGCGGCGGGCTATGACGGGCTGATGGACGATTTCATCCACTCCAATCCCGGTCTGGAGTCCCGGTTCAACCGCTTTCTGCATTTCGACGATTACAGCGCCGACGAGATGATGCGCATTTTCCAGATGCAGTGCAAAAAGGGCTGCTATACCCTGGACGGGCAGGCGGCGGAGATGGTGCGGGACTTTATCCGGGAGGAGAATACCGACCCCGTTTCCTTTGGCAACGCCCGGGGCGTGCGGAATATTTTTGAACAGATCCTGGTGCATCAGGCCAACCGGCTGGCGGGGATGGAGCGCGTTACGCGGGAGGATCTGATGAAAATTACGCCGGTGGACGTGCTGGCGGCCAGGGGCATGGAAGAGGGGGCTGTGCCGCCGCCTTACGGCGACCCCAGAGAGACCACAAAGAAGAAGGACTGAAAACAGATGAAGGTTTTGGTGCTGACCCACAAGGGCCGCTATGACCGGTTTGCCCCCAAGGATTCGCCGGCCTATCAGGCGGCGGAGCTGATTTTCTGTGACCGGGATGGGACGGAGGAGGAATGGCTGGCCGCCGGCGGAGACGCGGAGGCGCTGTTCGTGACGCCGGTGACCTGGGTGCGGGAGAGCCTGATCGCCCGGATGCCCCATTTGAAAATGATCCACAGCGAGGGCGTGGGCTTTGACCGCATCGACCTGGAGGCCGCCCGGCGGCGGGGCATCTATGTGTGCAACAACGCCGGGTGCAACGCCGGTCCCGTGGCGGAGCAGGCGGTGATGATGATGTCCATGCTGCTGCACCGGACG
The DNA here is from genome assembly GCA_947625655.1 of uncultured Dysosmobacter sp. Classification (GTDB taxonomy): domain Bacteria; phylum Bacillota; class Clostridia; order Oscillospirales; family Oscillospiraceae; genus Oscillibacter. The sequence goes on along the minus strand of CANQPD010000004.1, from coordinate 10,749 downwards.
CTGTGGGGCGAACGGATGGTCCGGTGCGGGCGGCAGGGCGAGGCGGTGCGCGCCCTGGAGGGGGACGTGCCCAAGGACCTCTGCTGCTCCACGGTGGGGCTGGTGGGCTTCGGCGCCATCGGCCAGGCCACGGCGCTGCGGCTGCGGGCCAACGGCAGCAGGGTCTATTACTATGCCCGGCACCGGAAAAGCCCGGAGACGGAGCATGCATACGGTGTGGAGTATCTGCCCCTGGAGGAGCTGGCGGAGCGGTGCGATATCGTGAGCCTGCATCTGCCAGCCACCGCCGAGAGCATCCACATGGTGGACCGGGCCTTTCTGGCCCGGATGAAGCCGGGCAGCTATCTGGTGAATACCGCCAGAGGGGCCGTTATCGATGATGAGGCGCTGTGTGAGGCCATCCGCTCCGGCCATCTGGCGGGGGCGGCGCTGGACGCCTATGACCCGGAGCCGGTGCCGGCGGACCATCCGCTGGTGCGGCTGGCGGAGGAGTGCCCCGGCAGGGTGGTGCTCTGCCCCCATCAGGGAGGGCTTACCCAGTCGTCTTTTGAGAATGTGTACCGGATGCTGTTCGAGGACCTGGGGCTGCTGATGGCGGGAAAACGGCCCAACCGGATCGTCAACGGACTGTGAGGGAGGAGAACAGGATGAAAAAAGCGGCGGCTTCTTTTTTGTATTCCATTTTAGGCGGCGTCTGTATTGGCATTGGAGGGACGGTGTTCCTCTCCTGCGAGAACAAGGTGACTGGGGCGGTGTTTTTCTGCCTGGGGCTGTTTGCCATCTGCACCTTTGGATTCAACCTGTTTACGGGGAAGGTCGGGTATGTGTTCGAGCAGCCGCCGGCCTATACGGGCTTTGTGCTGTCGGTGTGGCTGGGAAATCTGGCGGGCACCGCCCTGGTGGGCTACGGCATCCGCCTGACCCGCATCGCCGGAATCACGGAAAAGGCGGCGGCGCTGTGCCAGGCAAAGCTGGACGACAGCCTGGTTTCGATTTTTATACTGTCTGTTTTCTGCAATATATTGATGTTTATTGCGGTGGACGGGTTTAAAAACAATCCCCATGAGGTGGGGAAGTACATCGGGATCTTTATGGGCGTCATCGTGTTCATCCTGTGTGGATTTGAGCACTGTGTGGCGAATATGTTTTACTTTTCCGCCGCCAATATGTGGAGCGGGAAGGCGCTTTTGTATATGCTGGTGATGACCCTGGGCAACGCCTGCGGCGGATGTGTCATCCCGCTGTGCCGGAGACTGAAGCGGCAGGCGGAGCAAGGCGAATAAAAAACTCCCGTGCCTGAGGGCACGGGAGTTTTTGCGGTACGGCAGTCAGCCGTCCATGATGTCGTACAGGGAATCCAGCACCAGCCAGGTCTGGGAGAAGGGGCGCATCAGGTTCCAGAAACCCGCGCCACGGAAGCCGTACTCCGCGATGAGGCGCAGCTTGGCGTCCATGCTGCGGGCGTCCTCAAACCAGACCTCGTGGACGGCACCGGCGGCGTCAGTGTAGTGGAAGAAGGGGGACTGGGCGGTCTCGTCGTATTGGATGGCGATGTTGTGCTCCACCGCCAGCTCAATGGCCCGCTGGTTGGAGATGGACTGGGCCCGGGTGACGCCCTGCACGAAGGGAAGGGGCCAGTCGTAGCCATAGTTGGGGACGCCCAGGAAGATCTTTTCCGGCGGGATCGCCGTGACGGCGTAATCCAGCACCGCCCGGACGTTGGGGATGGGGGCCACGGCCATAGGCGGCCCGGCGGTATAGCCCCATTCGTAGGTCATGAGAAGCACCGCGTCCACGGCGGCGGCGACGGCGGGGTAGCTGTGGCCCTCGTACAAAAGGCCCCGCTGGGCGGCGGAGGTCTTGGGGGCCAGGGCCGCCCAGAGGAAGCGGCCCTGGGAGTGAAGGAGCCGCCGGAGGCGGGCGAGAAAGGCGGCGTAGGCCTCCGCCAGGGCGCCGGGGAGGTATTCAAAATCCACGTCCAGACCGGCGTAGCCCTTGCGGAGAACAGTTTGCAGGACCTGGGAGAGCAGCTGTTCCTGGACGGCGCTGTCCGTCAGGACCAGCTCGGCCCGCTGGGTGTCGAACTGGCCGGATTCCGTCAGGGTGGACAGATGCATCACCGGGCGGGTGCCCCGGCGGCGGGCGGCGGAGAGCATGGCGCCATCCTCCAGGGGCAGCAGGCCGCCGGCGGCGGTGATGCCGTAGGTGAAGGGGGCCATGTAGGTGAGATAGGGGAGCTGGGCGGCCAGCAGATCCTCGCTGATGTAGGGGTAGGCATAGCCGTTGAAGGCGGCGGAGCCCAGCTTTTCGTCGAAATAAGAGATCACCAGGGGCTGGCCCGGGGAGAGCAGCTCGCCGCCGCCAAGAGACCAGTTGTTCCGCCAGAGCTGCCGGACCGTGACGCCGTAGGCGGCGGCAATGGAGGACAGGGTTTCGCCGCCGGTTACGGCGTGGATCTGCCGGGGAAAGCGGATCACCAGCGTCTGGCCCACCGCTAGGGCGCCGCCGGGGGGAACGGTATTGTCGGCAGCCAGACGGGCGGGGTCCACCCCGTAATAGGCCGCGATGGAGCCGACGGATTCGCCGGACTGGACGACATGGATCGTCACGGGACATCACCTCTTTCCGCCATCCTATGCGGGAGGGGAAGGGCATATGCGCTTTTGGGATGGAAACGCCTGAAAAATTCCTTGCCTTTTGGGCTTTTCTGAGATACCATGAGGGCAATGAGAGAAAAATATGGCTGCCATGCGAAAAAGGAATGGCTGATGGAGGGCAAGGGATGAACATTCGGAAATACGAGGCGTTTGTGCGGGCGGTGGAGCTGGGGAGCCTTTCCAAGGCGGCGGAGGAGCTGGGCTATACCCAGTCCGGCATCAGCCATATGATGCAGTCCCTGGAGGAAGAGGTGGGGTTTCCCCTGATGGTGCGGACCTCCTCGGGCATCCAGCCCAACAGCGAGGGGGCCATGCTGCTGCCGGTCATCCGCCAGCTGCTGAGTGACAGCGAGGTGCTGGAGCAGTATATCGCCAAGATCAAGGGCGCCGATACCGGGCGTATCCGCATCGCCGCCTATCCCAGCGTGGCCACCTATTGGCTGCCGGAGATCATCCGGGACTTTCAGAAGGATTATCCCCATGTGGAGATCCAGATCACGGAGATGGGCTCCGGCACCATTGAGGAGATCATGGAAAACCGGCAGGCGGAGCTGTGCATCTACGCCGGAGGCGAGGGGAAGGGCTTTGAGTGGGTCCCCCTGTGCCGGGACCGGATGCTGGCGCTGGTGCCGCCGGACCACCCGCTGGCCGCCCGGGAGGCGGTGCGGCTGGAGGACCTTGCGGCGGAGGAATTTATTATGCCAATGCCGGACTATGACGGCGAGGTGCGGTTTATTCTGGACAAGCTGGACCACTGGCCCCACATCCTGTTTTCCACCTGCAGCGATTACGCCATCATCAACATGGTGACGGAGGGGCTGGGGGTATCGGTTTTGTCGGAACTGCTGCTGCGAAATTACAGCCACCACGCCGTGGCCCTGCCCATGGACCCGCCCCAGGAGCGGATGCTGGGCATGGGCGTGTCCCAGGTGAAGACGGCATCGCCGGTGACGCGGAACTTTATGGAGTATGTGCGGCGGTATGTGGACCGGCGGAGCGGGAGATGGGGTTCTGGATGAGCGCCGGGCGGAATAGAATGGTGCTGGTCCCGGCGGGACGCGCTGACACAGAGGCAACGTGACGAAAACCGAGCAGGAAGCCAGGGACGGCTTCCTGCTCGCGATTTTATCGGGAGGGGTTATGGGAGAACTGGGAGAGGTCGTGTTGATCACCGGGCTGGCGGGCATTGGAGGAACGGGCCTGGGCGGCGGGCTGGGCTGCCTGTTCCGGCGGGATTCCAGCCGGGCGGTGAGTTTGCTGTTGAGCTTTGCGGCGGGCGTGATGGTGGCGGTGGTGTGTTTTGACCTGCTGGAGGAGGCCGCCGGGGAGGGCGGGCTGTTCCGGGCCGCGGCAGGCGTTTTGGCGGGATACGGCGTGACGGCGGCGCTGAATCTTCTGCTGGAGCGGGGGCGGAGCTGGCAGAGAAGCGGCCTGTTTCTGGCGGGTGTGGTGATGGCGGCGGCCATCGCCCTGCACAATGTGCCGGAAGGGATGGTCATTGGGGCGTCCTTTGCCGGCGGTGCCGGCGGCGGGTGGACTATGGCGGCGGTCATCGGGCTGCACAACATCCCGGAGGGAATGGCGGTGGCGGTGCCGCTGGCCGCCGGGGGTGAGCAGCGCTGGCGGGCCGCCGGGATGGCGGCCCTCACCGGGGCCCCCACGATGCTGGGGGCCATGGCGGGATACCGCATGGGGACCATGGGCCCGGCGGCACTGACGGCGGCGCTGAGCTTTGCCTCCGGGGCCATGCTGTATGTGGTGTTCGGCGAGCTGCTGCCGGAGGCGGAGGAGCTTTGGAGGAGCAGGGCCCCGGCTCTGGCGGCCGTGGTGGGCATGGTGACGGGGATGGTCATTACGCGGGGGTGAGAGAATTCCTGTCCCCCGCCGCTGTTCCGCCCCGCCGACGGATGGGAGCGGTTCAAACAGGCCGGCCCGCCGCGGGAGAGTTCCCGCGGCGGGCCGGATAAGAGGGAGAAGATAACCGTTTATTTTGCCAGACGGTTGGCGGAACGTCTCTTGCCGTACCAGAGGATGACACCGACATAGGCGACAGCGGCCACGACGCCGATGACGTAAGCGCCGCCCCAGGGAATGTTGAAGCCGATCTTGGCGTTGGCGATGTAAGTAATGGTGATGAAGGCATACCAGGCGCCGGGGATCAGGGGAATCCAGACGTACTTGGACTTGCCGTTTTCAAACATCCAGATGGAGATTGCCAGGAAGGCAAACAGGGACAGGGTCTGGTTGGACCAGGCGAAGTAGCGCCACAGGATGTTGAAGCCGTTGGAATTGAACTTGGCGAACACCAGGATCACGGCCACCAGGGCGAAGATCACGGCGGACAGGCCCACGCGCTTGCTGGCGGAGCTCTGGTCGATGTGGAAGGACTCGGCAATGGCCAGACGCAGGCCGCGCAGGGCGGTGTCGCCGGAGGTGATGGGCAGGACCACAATGCCGATCAGGGCGATGATGCCGCCCACGTTGCCCAGGATGTTGCGGCAGACGACGCCGACGGTGCCGGTGGCAAGGTTGGCATCGGCCGCCTGCAGGCCCAGGTTGTAGACGCCCATGGCGGCGCCGGCCCAGATCATGGCGATGAAGCCCTCCAGGACCATCATGTTGTAGAAGGTCATGCGGCCTTCCTTCTCACTTTTGACCGTGCGGGAGATGATGGCGGTCTGGGTGGAGTGGAAGCCGGACAGCATGCCGCAGGCAACCGTGATGAAGAAGACCGGGATGAAGTGCTTGGCACTGAAATAGTCACCGTAGCTGAAGGGGATCTGGGTGACCTTGTCCTCGGCCAGAGTGAAGGCGGCCATGGCGGGGGTCTGCCAGTCGTCCCAGATGTTCAGCAGGGGATAGCCCTTGACGAACATGCCGATGAACACGCCGATGGCGGAGAACAGCAGCACCGCGCCGAAGATGGGATAGATCTTGCCGATGATGGCGTCGATGGGGAAGACGGTGGCAACCAGGTAATAGACGAAGATGGCGGCGTAGATGACCCAGGTGGAGACAGAGGTGGGCTCGCCGTCAAAGCCGCAGATCTGGGTGGCGAAGATGTCGCCGGGGGTGTAGATGAACACGGCGCCCACCAGGAGCAGCAGCAGGGAGCAGAAGACCTGGTACACGCCGTAGACACCCTTGTTGGAGTACTTGCGGATCATGTCGGGCATCTGGGTGCCGCCGTCACGCAGGCAGATCATGCCGGAGAAATAATCGTGCATGGCGCCGCCGATGATGTTGGTGATGGGGATGGTGATGAACGCGATGGGTCCGAAGAGAATGCCCTGGATCGGCCCGAAGATGGGGCCGGTGCCTGCGATGTTCAGCAGGTTGATGAGCATATTCTTCCACTTGGGCATGGGGAGGTAGTCCACGCCGTCCTGCTTGGAGTAGGCGGGGGTCTCCCGGTCGTCTGGCCCGAAGACCTTTTCGCAGAACTTGCCGTACAGGGCAGCCCCGCCGAAAAGGATCACGAGACCAATGATGAATGTTGTCATTTACACACACTCCTTTTCCTTTTGTGCCCCAGGGGCGTTTCAGGGACAAGCCCCTAAGGTCACAGATTACAGTATTACCATAGCAGATTTTTGATCACGCGTGTGTTAAGGAAACGGAGCGGGAATACAGAACTTGTCATGGATCTTCAGACAAATGTTAATAAACCGTTAACAGAGATTAAAGAGAGCCGGGCCTGTCTGTCGGGCCCGGCTCTCTCAGGCTGTTGAAAAAGTCCGCTGGACTTTTTCAACAGCCTGAACAATGCCTCGCTTTTTTGCCTGCTTCGCAGCCCAAAAAGCTGCCTCGGCCCAAAGGAACGGGCCTCGGCAGACTGCACGGAGAGATGTGCAGCCTGCCGCTTCGCGGCGCAAACACCTGCTGCCGCAGGCTTTTTGCAGGCATTCGATTCAACACGAGGGGGGCTCCCGCCCCCTCGTACTCCCCCTGCAAAACGGAATTCTTTTTCTCCAAACAGAGGTTTTTCGACAAGCTGAGCGAGCCGAGCCTGACAAGCAGGCCCGGCTCGCTTTATTCACCTTCCGCCAGACGGTAGCCTACGCCCACTTCCGTGAAGAGGTACTCCGGCTCGGCGGGATTTTTTTCGATCTTGCGGCGGATGTTGGCCATGTTGACCCGCAGGATCTGGTTGTCGCCCCCGGCCCGGGGGCCCCAGAGCTCTTTAATAATGAAGTCGTAGGTCAGGACCTTGCCGGCGTGTTTGCCCAGAAGGGCCACGATCCGGAATTCGCTGAGGGTCAGTTTTACATTTTCCCCCCGGACCAGGGCCTGGTGCTTGTTATAGTCGATGGTCAGGTCTCCCACGGTATAGGTGCCCTTTTGGGCGATCTCATCGTTTCCGCTGGCGGTGCGGGTGTGGCGGATGGCCGTGCGCACACGGGCCAGCAGCTCGCCGGTGCCGAAGGGCTTGGTCAGGTAGTCGTCCGCGCCCAGGTCCAGAGCTGTCACCTTGTCCTTTTCATGGGACCGGGCGGAGACCACCACCACCGGAAGGCTGGACCACTCCCGCAGCTGGCGCAGGATGTCCAGGCCGTCCATGTCCGGGAGACCCAGATCCAGGATGATCAGGTCCGGGCAGTGGGAGGAGATCATGGACATCGCCTCGCTGCCGGAGCGGGCCTGCATGGCCTCGTAGCCGTTGTTGTTCAATACGGTGGAAATGAAATGGGAGATGCTTTTCTCATCCTCAATGACCAGAATTTTTTCTCGAATATTCATGAAGGGCCCTCCTTGTAAGTCGGTATCCACGCCGTATCCGGTTGGCCGCTGACAGCGGGTATGGATACACAGTTATGCTTCCAGCGGAAGAGAAAATGTAAATTCCGCGCCGTCTGACAGGTTTTTTGCCTCCATGCTGCCGCCGTGGGCCCGGACGATGGCCAGGCACACCGAGAGCCCCAGGCCCATGTTGCGCTTTCCGTCGCCGGAAGAGGTCTCGCTGTGCTTTAAGGTGCCGTCGAACAGGCTGGGCAGCTCCTTTTCGGGGATGCCGCAGCCGTTGTCCTGCACGGTGAACAGGGCAAAGCCGTCCCGCGCCCGGACTGAGAGGCGGATTTGGGTGGTGGTTTTGCCGTGGGTGGCGGCGTTTTCCAGCAGATTGAGAAAGACCTGCTCGATCAGAATGGGGTCCATCGGCACCAGCAGCAGGTCCTCCGGCGCCTCCACGGAGACGGTGACGCTTGGAAAGCGGCGGCGGAATTTCCGCACCGCCTCGCCCATGATCTCCTCCGCGGGCTCGGGGGACTTGGTGATGCGGGCCTGGTCATCCCCGATGCGGGTGATGGACAGCAGATTTTCCACCACCTGGATCAGCCACTGGGCTTCATTCCGGGCGTCCTCCAGCAGCGCCTGCTGCTCCCCGGGAGAGAGGCCGGGGTTTTCCAGCACGGCGGATGTGGCCCCCACGATGGAGGTCAGGGGTGTGCGGATATCGTGGGACACGGAGCGGAGGAGGTTGCCCCGCATTTTTTCCTTTTCGTTTTCGCTGCGCAGACGCTCCTGCTGCCGGACCTGAGTGGTCAGGGCGCAGGTGATGATGGAGACTGCCAGAAAGGTCAAAAAGGTCAGGGGATAGCCGGAAATCGTGAAGTTCAGCGCCCAGTAGGGATAGGTGAAGATGAAATTGACGCACACAACCCCCACCACCGCCGCGATCAGGCCGTAGAGATAGCCGGTGGTCAGCCGGGAGACCAGCAGCACCGCCAGGACAAAGACGGGAGAGGCGAAGCCGGCGATGCTGTCCGCTATCTGCAGGAGGAAGCACAGCCCGGCGGCGCAGATCAGAATGACGGCGGTGAGCAGCAGATCCCGCAGGGAGAAGGGGAACAGCCGGTGAAGCAGTGATTTTTGATGACGCAAGGCAGGCGTCTCCTTTCTGGTTCTACAAATCCCTGTTCATTATAACAGATGGTGCGTTAAATTGCCGCTAAAAAAATTTATGCCGTCTTAACGGCGGAGATGATATATGGCATCGGGCGGGCAGGTTTCCGGCGGACAGGGGGCAATAGGCCCGCCGGCCGGTAAAAAACCTTTCCAAAACCGCACCGCCCGCCGGCTGGGGGGCATCCGCTTTTTCGCGGAGAAATTTTTGCCCTGTTGCACGGGAACGGGCAAATTCGGGGGCTGGAGGGGGAGAAGGTGCAGAGACTTGGAAAGGGGGCGGCGGCTTGGAACACGGAGAGGAGCGCAGGCGGTTTTGCCGGACGTATCTCAGGACCATGGATCCGGATTTGGCGGCGGCGGAGAGCGGACAGCCGGACGGGTTTGCGCTGCTGAGGAAAAAGACGGTCCAGGACCGGCTGGACAGGATGCGCTCCGGGGCGGCGGGGCAGATCCGGCGGGAGGACGCCGTCCGGCGGCTGGCGCAGCTGGCCTTTGGACGGGCCAACGACGCGGTGCGGCTGGCGCTGCGGCCCGGCGAGGCGGATCCTGACGCGCTGGATCTCTCCGCGGTGGCGGAGTTCAAGGTGACGGAAAAGGGCGTGGAGGTAAAGCTGGTGGACCGGGTGCGGGCGCTGGAGACGCTGTTCAATCTGCTGGAGAGCGGCGGTGAGGGCGGCGCGGCGGAGCTGTACCGCGCGCTGGAAGAGGCTGCCGGCCAGATGGAGGGGGCCTGGGGCGATGAATAGGGAGGTCCATTTTTCCCCCAAGCAGATGCGGGTCCTGACATGGTGGTACTGCGACGAGTGGGAGGCTGTCATCTGCGACGGCGCGGTGCGCAGCGGCAAGACCTTTTCCATGGGGGCGTCCTTTTTCCTGTGGGCCCAGGCGCGGTTCCACGGAAAACAGCTGGGGCTTTGCGGGAAGACCATTGGCGCTCTGCGGCGGAATCTGCTGGCGGAGCTGGTGCCCTGGCTGCGGCGGCTGGGAATGACCGTGCGGGAACGGCGGTCGGAAAATCTGCTGGTGGTGCGGTATTGGGGGCATGAAAACCGCTATCTGCTCTTCGGCGGCCGGGACGAGTCCAGCGCGGCGCTGATCCAGGGCAGTACGCTGGCGGGGATCCTGATGGATGAGACGGCGCTGATGCCCCGGTCCTTTGTGGAGCAGGCCGTGGCCCGGTGCAGCGTGCCGGGAAGCAGGCTGTGGTTCAACTGCAATCCGGAGGGGCCCCAGCACTGGTTTTATCAGGAGTGGATCCTGAAGGCGAAGGAGCGGAAAGCGCTGCGCCTGCACTTCACCATGGCGGATAATCCCGCGCTGCCGCCCTCCATCCGGGCCCGGTATGAGCGGGCTTATTCCGGGGTGTTTTACCGCCGGTTCGTGCTGGGGGAGTGGACTGCCGCCCAGGGGCTGGTGTACGACTTTTTCGACCCGGAGCGGGACGCGGTGGAGGCGCCGGCGGACGGGTTTCAGGAGTGGCGTGTGTCGGTGGATTACGGGACGGCAAATCCGGCGTCTTTCGGACTCTGGGGGCGGCGGAACGGGATCTGGTATCGGGTGGCGGAGTACTATTACGATTCCCACAAGGCCGGACGGCAGCGGACCGACGCCGAATACGCCGATGATCTGGAGCGCTTGGCGGATGGGCGGGACATCCGGCGGGTCATCGCGGACCCGTCGGCGGCCAGCTTTATCGAAGCGCTGCGGCGGAGGGGATTCCACGTCGTGCGGGCGGACAACGCTGTGGCGGACGGCATCCGGGTGACGGCGGACCTGCTGCGGACGGGGCGGATCGCCATATGCCGGGGGTGCCGGGACTGCCTGCGGGAGATGGGACTTTACTGCTGGGACCAGCGAAGCGGCAGAGATGCGCCCAGGAAGGAAAACGACCACGCCATGGACGAGATGCGGTATTTCGCCATGGATCTTGTCAGCGGGGAGGCGGATGGATTCGCGGCGGTGGCGGTGGAGCGGCGGCCATGAGCGAACACAGTGAGCCGCGGCAGAGCCGCGCCAAGTGTTTTGCGGAGCAAAACCTTGAAATCGCCGGGCTTTGCCTGGCGATTTGAGTGAAATGGAAAGGGCTCCCATGCGGCCTGCCGCATGGGAAAACGAGATGCGGTATTTCGCCATGGATCTTGTCAGCGGGGAGGCGGATGGATTCGCGGCGGTGGCGGTGGAGCGGCGG